>NZ_JAWLIK010000004.1:0-302646 GCF_033042555.1 Flavobacterium sp. DG1-102-2 | reverse complement strand
TTGAGCCGATAGAGGGACTCGAACCCACGACCTGCTGATTACAAATCAGCTGCTCTAGCCAGCTGAGCTACACCGGCGTTCTCAATACGGGTGCAAATATATAGTGCGGTTTTTAATTTTGCAACTATTTACAGGCACTTTTTATTGATTTTTTTGCTTACAGCGCGTTGATTTTTTCAACTAATTGTGTAGCAGATTCTTCCAGTTGCTTGTTGATAGCCCTGAAGTGTTCTTTTTTATTTTCAACGTTTTTAGCGTTCACTTTAGTAATAAGGCTGTCAAAAGCAACAATTGCCTCATCTATAAGCGCTTCAGATTTTTCTGTAGCCTGAGCACCTGTAGTGATCTCCCATACATAGATCGCCTCAATGATATCTCCTAATACGAAATTGATGTCTTTTTTTAAGTTTTTAACGCTTGCCATCTTTATTTAATTTTAAATTGTTTGCAAAATTACGATTATTCTTTGACTCATCCGTTAAGAAATGCCTATTTCTAACAATGTAGCTTCTCCTGAAAGGATAAAAACCTTTAACGACGCCGGAATCAGTACTGTGTCACCTTTTTTAAAGTTGTGCTTTTCGCCGTTGGCCTCAATGGCATATTCACCCTCGGTACAGATGTAAACAGTAAAGCTGCTGCCCTCTTTATTTACCGCAGTGCTGCCTTTTAACGGAAAGTAGCTCGTGGTAAAATATGGACAGTCTACCATTACGTTAGCTTTGTTCTCTACTGTTGTGTAATGCTTCTGGGTATCGGTGGTATTATAATTCATGGCATCCAGCGCCTGCTCTACGTGCAATTCGCGCGATTTACCCTGAGCGTCTACCCTGTCCCAGTCGTATATCCTATAGGTAATGTCTGATGTCTGCTGAATTTCAGCAATTACAATCCCGGCACCTATGGCGTGTATGGTTCCCGTTTCAAGGAAGAACACATCGCCTTTTTTTACCGGTACTTCGTTTAGTATATTGATAAGGCTTTTGTTTTCCAGGTTCTGAAGGTATTCTTCCGGGCTTGACTTATACTTGAAGCCTACAATGATGCGTGCACCCTCGTCAGCCTGCATTACATACCACATTTCAGTTTTACCAAAAGAGTTGTGGCGTTTTTTAGCCAGTTCGTCATTTGGGTGTACCTGTATCGAAAGATCATCTCTCGCATCAAGGAATTTAAACAACAGCGGAAACTCTTTACCAAATTTCTCGTGCACTTTATAGCCTAATACCTCGGCAGGGTATTTATCAAGCAGGTCAGTAAGGTTTTGGCCTTTGTATTCACCATTAGCCACAACGCTAACATTGCCTTTTACATCGCTAAGTTCCCAGCTTTCACCGGTAGTATCTGTGGGCAGGTTGGTTTTACCAAGATCGGTTTCAAGTTTTGTTCCTCCCCAAATCCTGTCCTGCAGGATCGGTTCAAAAACTAATGGGTACAGTGTTAAGCTCATATTGTTTTTTGGTTGGTTTAATTTCCTCTGTAGGTAACAAAATTGCGTGGTGTTTCATAGAGCACCACTTCGATATCCATCGCCGCGTCAATGCGCCTGCGTACCCTGTTCCATATTACAACTGCTATATTCTCGGCAGTAGGGTTCAGGTCGGCAAACTCAGGTACATCAAGGTTAAGGTTTTTATGATCAAAAGGCGTTTCCACCTCATCAATAATAATATCCTTAAGTATCTTGATGTCTATAACATATCCTGTTTGCGGATCGATCTCTCCCGTAACACTAACGATAAGCTCGTAGTTGTGCCCGTGAAAGTTATGGTTGTTGCATTTGCCGAAAACAGCATTGTTCTGCTCCTCGCTCCAGTCCTTGCGGTACAGGCGGTGGGCAGCATTAAAATGGGCAGTCCTGCTTACGGTTACTTTCATTTTTTTTATTGTTGGTTGTTGGTTGTTGTTTGCCGGAATATCTGACAACCTTCAACTATTATACTATAATTTATGGTCTTCTAAAAAATGGTAGAATTCATCAAATATGATTCTGAACCATACAGTGTATGTCTCCGGGTTTTGCTGCATATCTTCTTTTACCGCATCAATGCTCATCCATTTCCAGCTTTCCGCCTCTTCCCTGTTTATTGCAGGTTCATCATCATAATAGCCTATCATTACATGGTCAAGTTCATGCTCTGTGAGTCCGTTATCAAACGGTGCCTTGTAAATAAATGAGAAAAGTTCCTTGAGTTCGGTTTCAAACCCCATTTCTTCCCTCAGCCTGCGAGTTCCTGCTTCTATGTTAGACTCACCCTCGCGCTGGTGGCTGCAGGTCGTATTTGTCCATAATAATGGCGAATGGTATTTTTGGGCTGCACGCTGCTGCAGCATGATCTCGTTATTAGCGTTAAGTATAAAAACCGAGAACGCACGGTGCAGCAAAGCCTTTTCATGGGCTTCCATTTTAGGCATAAGGCCTATCTGCTCATCCTGCTCGTTTACAAGTATTACTTTTTCTTCTGTCATAACATCCTAATAGCCTCCAAAAATAAGAAAAACTTTGCGGATATACGACCGTTTAACGTTTTGATAGCAGAGGTTGGTAATATAGTATAACACCTTTTTATTCCGCTGGTATATTTTTATTTTAATTCTTTGCTTTCAGGATTTTACTATTTTTACGTAAAATAAAAACCAACTATGAAGCCTACCCTTAAAGTATTCTTATTTATTGCCGCTTTAGCGCTTACAGCCTGTAATAAAACAACCCCTATCAACGAGATTGAAGGATTTGATTATGGCCGCGTAAGAAACGACAAATACACCAACACCTTTTTTGACATAGAATTTAATATCCCGAAAGGATGGCAAATACAGGATGATAAGCAGAAAAAGGAACTCATGAAAGAGGGCAGCGATTTGGTATTTAACGACGAGGAAACAAAAAAAGCTGCAATCAAATCATCAGACATTACATCGGCAAACCTGCTTACTGCAATTTCAAACAATCCGGGTACTACAGGGTTTGCCCATAACATCTTACTGCTTGCCGAAAATATGGAGCAGCACCCATCTGTCGTAACAGGCGATATTTACCTGCAAAGCGTTAGCAAAATACTTAGCAGCGGCAAACTTGAAATTATACAGATGGACAGGTCGTTTCCTAAAAAAGTCCTTAATGGAAAGGATTATTACGAAATGAGCATGGCAGCCCACATACAGGGCATGGATGTACACCAAACATATCTTATTACAATTGACAAAGGCTTCGCTGTAGGCTTTATATACTCTTATGTAAATGATGAGCAGAAAGCCGAACTTGAAAAAATAATACAATCACTTAAGCCCTATAAAGGCAACAGGGCAGCGAGCCATGAAAACAATTAAGAATATCCCGATACATAAACAGGATGCCAGCGCCGTAGGTGGTATTAACTTGCAGTACATGACTTTTAAAGACATGGACGAAGAGATGGATATAACCGCAAGCCACATGGACGATTATTACATCTTTTTAGTAGCACAGAAAGGCAGCGCAGATTTTCATCTGGATATGGAAGACTTTGAACTTAAAGCTCCGGGATTAATAATGGTGCGTCCTTTTCAGGTACATGCACCAAAATCGGTTAGCATTGATATGCAGGGTTATTTTATGAGTGTGGAATCTTTTCTTGTGCCCGACTACTGCCGTGAGATATTTGAAAACCTTATGCCCCAAAAGCAATTTTTCCCTTTCCAGGAGGAATCACCCGATCTTATTGATACGCTGTCGCTCATACATCGCACGTTTAATAGCGACAACCCTTTCAAGGCTTCCATACTTAATGGGCTTCTCAGCGGGTTTCTTAATCAGGCAGCAGGACTTTACTTTAAAGCGGGGGCTGGCAAACCGCAGCAAAAAAGCCAGGCTGCTATTATTACCGCAAAGTTTAAAACCTTGCTGAAGCAGTACTCTTTTTTACATTTGCCATCCTTTTATGCCAAGCAGTTAAACATAACCACTTCGCACCTTAACCACTGCCTTAATACCGCCACAGGGTTATCTGTAACACACTGGCTGCAGGATGCCATGATTATTGAAGCCAAGAAACAAATCTATTACACTAACAACGATATAAAGGAAATAGCTTTCCTGCTTGGCTACGAAGATCATGCCTACTTTTCGCGCCTGTTTAAAAAAATAACAGGCGAGACACCACTTGCCTTCCGAAAGAAATTCCGCGAATAATCCAATAATTTAACCGTATTGTAAAACAGTATTCTTTGTGTTTTGAAATTACTTTGCATCAGCATAAAACACAAAAGATAATGAGCATTTTACAATCTATCATCTACAAAATGAGCCATACGGCTGTGGTGATACACAAGGAAAAGATTACCCATTCTACTTACCACATACGCATCAAACTTAAAACGGACAGTTTTAAAAATTATATTCCGGGACAGCACCTGCGTATTATTGTGGGACTAGTTGATAACTCTTCCCTGAGCAACATGGTACGCACTTATTCTGTATGGCGTTATGACGAACTGAGAAACGAAGCCGATATTGCCATTTGTATATTCTCTAATGGGCAGGGTGCCAAATGGGTTCAGACTTTAGAAAAAGGCGACACTATTTATTTCCGCGGGCCGGAGGGTAAATTTACCATTAACCCTGATGCTGACAACCATCTCTTCTATGGTGATATATCCTCGCTGGCCCACCTGTATGAGCTTAACCGCAACACAGGTATCAGCAAAAAGGCATCGGGGATAATATACTCATCTGCAAAGACACATTATTTTGACGACCTGTCATCGAAGCGCAACTTTGGGTTTCTTGAAGCACCGGAAAATCCTGCTGACGATATCATTACAGAAATTAGCTGGAACGGCATACCGAAAGGAAATACTACGGTTTACATCGCCGGAGAAACTGCATTTTGTGTAGCATTGCATAACTATTTTAAGAAAGAGCATGGCTTTTTACCAAAACAGATAAAAACAAAACCGTTTTGGCATCCCAATAAAAAGGGCCTTGAATAAATTTATAATCATCTTTAAAACAGTAACGATCTTTTTAGAAACTTAAGCATAATGATTTGGTAAACTCGCAAACAGAGTGTTTTGTTACATTTGCTCCCCAATTTAAAAATTATGCTTACAAATAGTGAACTTATAGAGATTTTTACGATTTTTATAACAACCGAGGATAAAGACGAAGCCAGCAAAAATTTTGATATTTTGCTGGCTTACTTTTCTGAGTTAAACAAAGACACTGGTTACTTTGTAAAACTCAGAAACGACTTCTTTGATTATGACCCAACAGAAATTATAGGAATATATTCTGCGCTCAAGGTGGAGTTTGAAAATCTTAGCGGCTGTAAAGTACATTAAATAGTGCTTTGGGCTTGCATAGCGACACCCTATTTTAACCAAAAAGTGTAACTTAACCGATTATTTTAACATAATATCGTCACTGTTGAATATTCATTTTATTGTTACTAAAATTTTTCATTTATTTGGATAACCAAGAAAACAGAAACCTTCAAACACTCCCGATTGTATGAAAAAATCTCCTAAAATCTGCCTTACTGCATTAATCCTTATTCTTGCATTAACTGACTTTTGCAAAGCGCAGGAAAAACCCTCAACCATTATTGTAAGTATTGACATAATACTATAATTGTAATTTATTAATATCTTAAAAAATTCTTAAAGCATACTGCTTTTATTATCTTTTAGAGAGCAATAATCACGGTTAGTTGATTTTAACAGGCTGGCATTTTGCGAATAGGTACTTTAGGCCTCCAAACTAAATATAATTATTATGCAAAAATTGCTACTTGCAGCACTATTTATTCCGGTGTTGCTCATTGGCTGTTCAACAGAAGAAGAAACTGTTTCTACGTCTGCAAAAGGCGTAAACGACCGGGCGCCAAAAGCTATTTGCGTCCCTGCATCAGGTATCAACGGCATAAACACACAAGTATTGAGTAAACCGAGAAGGCTGTTCTTTACCTGGAGCGAGGACCTGGAGCAAAATCCATCTCGTTATTATGAGGCCGAAATACTGGTAAGAAATGGCAATTGTGCTACAGGAGAGGTTTCAGATATTATTGACACTCACCCTATTGACATTTTTGCGACCAATGTGTATGCCGCACACTAGCTGGCCTGAACATGCTTTAGTTGGAGGATACAACTTAAAGGATATAATCCAACCGTAGATGGCAGCATACTTTTTATGTACCACACAAACGCCATGGGCGAGCTACACACCATAATTGAAACCTATTTAAAACAAAAATCCCATTCGCCGGGGTGAATGGGATTTTTTACTTTTTGTATAATGTGTGTTTATAAACCGCCTTTACAATTAGGATCTAAAAACTTAGGAAGACTACCGCCTGCACACTTAAATTCATCTTTAAGAACACCGTCAGTAAACATATCTTCATATTTGTAGTACTCATTTACCGTGCCCTGTACTCTTAACTCATCCTTTGTAAGACGACCGTCGTTATCATCATCAGTATCAAGATAGTTAGGAATTTCATCGCCATCAGTGTCGTAAAACTCAGGACTTCCGCCTGGTGTTGCCACTTCATCTTTATTCAATATTCCATCGCCATCAATATCGGTGTAAGTTACGTCAAGCAGTTGGAAACTAAACGCCATGCAGGCGTAAGCGCTAACAAGGTTGCTCCCTGACGGTACGCTATTAAAATACGCAAGACCTGAAGGCAGGAACATAGCTCCGGCACCAAAATCGGTAAACTTTGCAGGATCTCCTTCATTACCTTCTACATAAACCCCTGATTTAAATCGTGGCAAAACATCAAGCCAACCCGGAACAAGCTGATAAAGCGGGGATTCGGCAACAGAATTTTCCCTGTAGTCAAACTGTGTACCATCAAATA
This sequence comes from Flavobacterium sp. DG1-102-2, assembly GCF_033042555.1. NCBI lineage: Bacteria > Pseudomonadati > Bacteroidota > Flavobacteriia > Flavobacteriales > Flavobacteriaceae > Flavobacterium > Flavobacterium sp. DG1-102-2. Next base: position 295,798 of record NZ_JAWLIK010000004.1, on the reverse strand, counting down.
ACAATCCCCTATACGTAAAGTTAATGTTATCCGCCATTGAAGGGCTTTGACCTACGCCTTCACGAAAAGACACGTAGTATAGTGTATATTCCACTTCATTTCTTGTTACCTTAAGGTTTTGAAGCGGATAGGTAGTCTGGTCCCATATTGAAGCAGGTGCAGCTCCTCCGCCTGCATAATCCGCAATTGCAGGAAAAGTTGCGTCAAGTGTCTCCGTATTAAGATCTATATAATGGTTCTTAAGGAATTTCTCTATACTGTCTTTGTCAGATGCATATTGTACACCGTAATCCCTTGGGGGAGCAACTTTAACATCGTCATCATTTTTGCACGAAGCAAAAAATGTTATGAAGGCAATAAGGCTGAATACCTTTAAAAATCTGTTCATTTTAATTTTTTTTAATGAGCGCAAGATACAATTTTCATTTATTTTTGTACTGAACTCGTGCTTACTTTTTTCGATTGTCCGAAAATGCCAATAATGTACTTCAACAAAAAGCCAGCATAAGTTCTTGCTAATAACAACGATTTTTAAGAATTAGTATGAGGATTGACAAATTTTTATGGTGCGTGAGGTACTACAAAACCCGAAGCATTGCCACCCAGGCTATACAAAAAGGACATGTTACTGTAAACGGGCAGCAGGCAAAGGCATCGCGTGAGGTGTTTCCGTCAGATAAGGTTACCGTGCGCCGTGACCAGATTAACTATATACTCACCGTACTGGACATACCGGCAAACCGCGTAGGGCCAAAACTTGTGGATATTTATCGAAAGGACGAAACTCCGGCAGAATCATTCGAGCATTTGGAACTGCTCAAACTTTCAAAAGCACACTATCGTGCTGCAGGAACCGGAAGGCCAACTAAAAAAGACCGACGAGACCTGGACGATTACGGATTGGATATTGATGACGACGGTGACGAATAAAACACTTGTTACAAACGCGCTTTTTTTATCTTTGAACAAATTATAGCTACAAATGAAAAACATAATCCTTACGCAACAGGAAATAGACCATAAAACAAAACGTATAGCTTACCAGATCTACGAAACATTTCCTGAAGATACTGAAGTTGTATTAGCAGGTATTGCCAAGAATGGTTTTCTTTTTGCAAAGAAGCTGGCCGCAGAAGTTGAAAAAATATCATACATAAAGGTTACTCTTTGCGAAGTTAAGATAAACAAGAACCAACCCCTTGAGCCGGTTACGACTTCTCTTACGGCAGAAGAATATACTAACAAAAGCCTCGTGTTGATAGATGACGTGCTTAACAGCGGCACTACGCTTATATATGGCGTAAAGCATTTTCTTGATGTTCCGTTAAAGAAATTTAAAACGGCAGTGCTTGTAGACAGGAATCACAAGCAGTATCCCGTAAAGGCGGATTTTAAAGGCCTGTCCCTCTCTACCTCGCTTCGCGAAAATGTTCAGGTAGTCCTGGACGAGAAAGAGCAATACGCCTACTTAGAAGATTAGACCAGTAATGCTATCGCAGCAGTAATCTCCTCAGGCGATTTATTATTAACATCAATTACATGTTTAGCCTGATGGTAGTAATAACTGCGTTCGAACAGATGCTGTCCTACAAAAGATTCGAATTCATCGTCTTTTAAAGCGTCCAGTAATGGACGCTTTCCTTTTTGGAGCTTTAGGCGCTCCACTAAAGTAGCAATACCTGCTTTAAGATAAAAAGAAGCCACATCTTCTCTTTGTAATACTTCATGGTTGTTTGCGTACACAGGTGTACCTCCTCCCATACTCAAAACAAAGCCCCCTGAGCCGTTTACTATATCATAAAGCACATCGTGTTCAAGTTTCCTGAATTTAATCTCCCCTACCTCCTTAAAAAGCTGAGAAATGGTTTTGCCTGTGCGGCTTTCTATAACTTCATCAAGATCTACATAAGGCAAATTAAGTTTTTTAGCCAGCAAACGGGCCGTTGTAGTTTTACCCGATGCCATATATCCGCACAGTATTACTTTTTTCATACTGCAATTTTACTCACTTTTTTTGTGAGATGGTATGCATCACTGTAAAAATATCATGATTTGAATGATAACTTTAATTTGACGTTAAATTTTCTTTCCTAATAAGACCCTTAAAATAAAGGCGTTAAAAAAAATATTAAAAAAAAAGTCAACTTTCTCCCAAAAACGCTTTGAATAATGAATAATAGATGCGTATATTTGCACCCGCATTCAGGGAATGAAATAACAGACTCGGTAGCTCAGCTGGTAGAGCACATCACTTTTAATGATGGGGTCCTGGGTTCGAATCCCAGCCGGGTCACTATTTAAGACCTGATTTTATTTCCTGAAAGCAAGACTCGGTAGCTCAGCTGGTAGAGCACATCACTTTTAATGATGGGGTCCTGGGTTCGAATCCCAGCCGGGTCACAAAAGTTAAGCACATGCTTAACTTTTTTTGTTTATACTACTTTTTGGCCACGTGGAGAAATTGGTAGACTTGCCATCTTGAGGGGGTGGTGCTGAAAGGCGTATGGGTTCGAATCCCATCGTGGTCACTTTTAGCAGTTTTCATAACAGCGAAATTATTTTCAAAAGCCTGCAAAACCGAGGGATTGCAGGCTTTTTTCATTTTTAAACGTATTGCAAAATTTTTAAAAAAACATACTATTTCAGGCACCTTTCGTGGCACAACCAATCTTTAGAAAAAAGTGCCACAGTATTTCATTAAATACCCGAAATTTGGAAAACTATACCACAACTACAATTTTATATGAGCGTACCGCAATAAATAACTATCTACACAGCTTGCCTGATGCAAAGCGGAGCGAATGCGGGAATTGCATCATCTTGTACTTAAAATTCTACCGGGGTGTAAATTATGGTTTGAAGATGGTAAAGACAGTGAGAATAAAACGGTGAGCAATCCTAACATAGGATACGGCCTGCAAACCATAAAATATGCAACCGGGAAGACAAGGGAGTTTTTCCAGATTGGTATCAGCGCAAACACAACCGGAATTTCCGTTTATATACTCGGCATAGGCGATAAGAAATATCTGGCTCAAACCTATGGTAATAAGATAGGAAAAGCGAGTGTTACCGGATATTGCATCAAATTCAAAAACCTTAGAGACATACATCTTGATGTACTTGAATCGGCCATACGTTACGGGGCTTCTCATTCTGAATAATTAATACAGAATTTTCGTTATCAATTTTGGTTGACACATCATATTTCGCCAATTCTTTTACCTTTGCGCTTTAATCCAACAATCATCAGATGAAAATAGAAGAATTACTGAAGCAGAGAAGCGGAAATGTTTGTGAATTGAGCGGCGATAGCGAAAACTTATTTGTATATGAGGTGCCTCCTGCCCAGAATACCGGCATTGACGGTTGTATCCTAATTAGTGAGAAATGCCTTAACCAAATAGAAAAAAAAGAAGAACTGGATAACAATTTTTGGCAAGGTGTATTACCTACATCAATGTGGAGTGAGGTTCCTGCCGTACAGGTTGCATCATGGCGTATGCTGAACCGTTTTCGTAATGAGAGCTGGGCTGCCGATGCACTTGACATGATGTATCTTGACGACGAGAATTTGGAATGGGCTAAAGCCACCGGCGACCATACGGGGGACGGAACAATTGAATTTCATAAGGACAGTAATGGCAATATCCTTCAAAATGGTGATTCGGTAACGCTTATTAAAGACCTTGATGTAAAAGGTTCCACAATTAATGCAAAAATAGGAACTGCAGTGCGAAATATCCGTTTGGTACATGATAACCACGAGCAAATTGAAGGAAAAATAGACGGGCAGCTAATTGTCATTCTTACTAAGTATGTAAAGAAATAATGCAGGCCAAGCTGCATAATCGGAATTATTGCCAGCCTAAAACTTTCTCATACGCTTTTCTGGCACTCCCCCTAAAATGAACTTCGCCGCAATAGGAATACTCAAGCTTTTCAAAAATGTTCATCATGGCTGCATTGTCAAAATTGGTATCGGCTTTTATGCTCTTTATGCCGGATGTCAGAGCTAACTCTTCAATTTGTCGTAAGATATAAATAGCAAGTCCCTTGCCAAGATAGTTTTGAGACACGGCAACCCTATGCATTACTACAAAATCTTCATTGGTTAGCCATTTGCCCTCTATATCATTGTAGGCTGGCTCGTAATTAATCAGAACTGCACTATAGCCTATAACAACCTCATCATCTGTCAATACATGCCCAACTTCTTTTTCAATATCATTCTCTACAACTTCGAGATTAGGATAACCATCCTGCCATTGCCTGCTGCCATCCTGTTTACGACGTTCAATAGCCTGTCGCAAAATATCCCGAATTTGTTGGGCATCTTCTTTTTGTGCTTTTCTAAACCTATATTCCATAGCTGTAAATTTAAAAAATCAAATTATTGCACGCAGTATTTAAGCAGTACTTATTTAAAGCAAAAAGCGAAAACATCTTGTGATGTTTTCGCTTTTAATAAGCTATATGCAGTTAAGCTATTACTTCAGCGCGTAAGTAAGGTAACCGCCATCGGCAACTATTTCTGTGCCGCTTATAAAACTTGCAGCGTCAGATGCAAGAAAAAGTACAGTACGTGCAATCTCGTCAGGGTGCGCTAAACGCTGCTGCGCAGTTGCTGCAGCAAGTAATGGCTTAACTTCTGAAGGCACTACAGATTCCAGTCCGGGAGTTTGTACAGGCCCCGGGCTGACTATATTGACACGGATTTTTCTTTCTGCAAGCTCATTGGCAGCGATCTGGGCAATTTTATTTAGCGCACCTTTTGTAGATGAGTATACACTAGTTCCTAAATTAGAGGCTGTAGCTACAGTTGACGACGTAAATATTACCGACGACCCGTCTGCCAGGTAAGGAATAAATTTCTGTAAGGTAAAGAAATGCCCTTTTACATTGGTGTTGAACTGAGCATCAAAATCTGCTTCAGTTACCTGATCAATAGAAGCAAAAACGGCGATGCCGGCATTAAGGAAAAGTACATCTACTTTACCGCCATTTTCTGCAAATGCCTTTTCAAGAATTGCAATATCTTCCAGCTTTGATGTATCCGAAACTACTGTTTTTAATTTAGTGCTGTTAATCTCTTCAGCAGCTTTTTGCAGGTTTGGTGCATTTCGTCCGGTAATCCAAACGTTTGCGCCCGCGTTAATAAATGCTTTTGCGGTTGCTAACCCTATCCCTGTGGTTCCACCCGATATAACTACATTTTTATCTGTAAAATTCATTTTAAATATTTTTATTGTTACAGTGCAAACTTAGGATAGATTAATTTATTTTAGTTACTTTGTAACAAAAAGTAACAGTAACATTTGAGTAACAAGGTAACTTATGGATGACAATGTATGCAACCCCGGACATAAAAGAGAGATCATGGCTGTTCATGATGCAATGGACGTGCTAAACGGTAAATGGAAGATATCTATAATCTCGTCTATATGTTATTACAACAAGAGGCGTTTTTCGGATATTCTAAATGATGTAGATGGCATTTCAAACAAAATGCTGAGCAAAGAATTAAAAGAGCTTGAGGCAAATAAACTGATAAAGCGAACCGTTCTTGACTCGCAGCCCATTACTGTGCAGTATAATTTAACCGATTACGGCCTTACTCTGAGAAGTATAATTAATAATCTTGCCGAATGGGGAATAAAGCACCGACAGGTTATTATTGAAGATATGCAGTAGCCATACGCCTATTCTGCCTGCATAAATAAAAAAAGATAAGCCAGTTTAACATAAGTTAATCCTGTTTTTTATTTCGGGCAAAATTTGCAGAAAAAAATTAGGGGACTTTCAAGCTTAGGTATTTTGCACACAGTCGTTGGCATTGTAGCTATAATAGCGGCAATTGTATCATTTGTAAAATCGGGTAAAATAAAACTGGGTGCCGTATCCGGTAAAATATATTTTTACGGAAGGGTCATTACTTCCTTAACCGCTTGAGGTTTTATCAAACACGGATCTTTTAACCCCGGGCATATTTTCTCGCTGTTCATAGTTGTACTTGTACTAGCCGCTTTCGTTCTTTACTAAAAAAAGCAAGGCACACGAGAGCGCGCTATTTTGAGAATTTACTGCTGTCATTCAGTTTTTTTTGTCGCTTGTTCCTATTGTAAACGAAACACTTACCAGAGTACCCGTAGGCTAAAGACCCTACCTATCCACTTACAAAGCAAATTCTGCTTTCATTTTTTGTACTGTTCATTGTGGGACCAGTCTTTCAGTTTATTAAGCAGCGAAAGATCAACCGAAGTAATACGTAATTTTTTAAATTTATACCGGAGAACGTATAACTGAATTTGAATGGAATCAAACACAGTAAAAAATGGAATATCAAACCAGCTCCTTAACCCTAATAACCCTGCCGGGATATTTTTGGGCATAAGAATATATAAGCTGCATCATGTAATGATTGCTCTTGTAAGGAGTAACATACTGCTTCATTTCTAATGGGTCACTAAATCCGGTATCGGCAGGAAAATATCCCATGCCATAAAAATGCCCGTTTTCTACCCATATACAGCTTCGTTCTTCCTTAGACCGTCCTTTATCTACAATCCCAAAGCTCGGCCTGTTTTTTAAAACAAAGTCTATGGCATTATCAACCTGCCCATTGTGCTGTGCAACATCGGGTAAAGCGGCATGGTCAGGCTGGTAAAAAAGATCGGCGCCTCCATCAACAGCATACTTGCAGAACCTGTAATCCAGTTCAAATTTTTCGGCAAGGCTGCGTAAAAGGTTTATCGCATCGTGTATAGTACTGAAAACCTCTATGCAAACCTGAAACTTACTCACCTTGCCTACCGCGAGATAACGGTATCCGTTGCGGGCCTCATATTCATACAATCCGAATTTTGCCTCAAATTGCTTTAATGCTTTATTATATACTGGCCATAGCTTTTTAATTTCAGAACATTCAAGTAGCAGCGCCATCAGTTCAGTAGCGCATACTTCAAACGAAATGGAATGTATATCCCTTAAAAAATGCTGCCGCTGCGGAGTGATCTTGTGCCCGCTAAAATGTGACGCAACCCGTTTTTTTAAGTTGACTGCCTTACCCACATATACTACCTTTTTTGCTTCGTTATAAAAGTAGTATACTCCGGGCTTGTCAGGTAATTGCTCAAAGTCAGATGGCGGAAGGTTTGGCGGAAGCCGCTGATCCTGTGCGGTTTTCTTAACCATCTTATCAATCTCTTTCTGATCGTCGCATTCTATCAGCATGGAAAATAAAAGTGCAGTGGCATCAGCGTCGCCGCCGGCACGGTGTCTGCTTTCCAACGGTATGTCTAACGAACGGCAAAGATTCCCTAAGCTGTAAGAGCTTAATCCTGGTTTTATTTTTCGTGAGGCACGCACTGTACAAAGCTTTCTTGCCGTCCACTTAAAACCGGCTTCCTCAAGCTGGTGGCGTACAAAAGAATAATCGAAATTTACATTATGCGCTACAAAGATCCTGTCCGAAAGCATCTCGAAAACCTTTTCAGAAATATCATCAAAAATGGGTGCATAGCGCACCATTTCGTTATTGATACCCGTCAAGGCAAAAATTGAAATAGGAATCTCCTGTTGCGGATTAACGAGTGTCTCCCAGCGGTCAATGACACTTGTGCCATCGTGAATAATTATGGCAATCTCTGTAATGCGGCTGCCGCTTGCATTACCTCCCGTGGTCTCTATATCTACTATGGCATACTCCTGCTTTATCATCCTCATTTCCTGTATAATGCAAAGCTAACATTTTATTTTTACAGCAGAAAACAGGAATATGCCGGGACAGCTATTTTAAATTCCATATTTGCCTGTAAGCGCTCTTTTCTCGATGCTCTTAGCAAAGAGAGGGGTCTCCTCCTGGTTATGGAGGTCAGATGCTGCCTGTCTTGCAGCTGCGGCATTTGCTAAACTTATTCCGTGTTCTTTAATAAATTCTAAAAATTCGGGTGTAGCCGTAGCATGGATCTCATTAATGTATTGGGTAGTCTCATCATCTATGACTTCAGCTCTAAGCTCCCATAACACCTGCACTTTACTACGCCCATTTTTACCAATTACATCTGAAACAGAAAGCATTCTGCAATAATCAGCGCGGTACTCTGTGGCTATATAGTGCTGGATAACCAGTGCATCGCCTATCATCTCTACATTTATAGACATTGGCTGCCCGTCATACGTGCTTGTTACACCTGCCGCGATGTGGTTAACCGAGCATTTTTGATATTCTGCATCAGGAAGGTTAAATAGCCAGTCGGCGATATTCACTTTTGATATTGGGGCATTGATAATAGCTTTAGCAACTACATGAGATAAAGCATTTTCCGGTGTTTGAATAATTTCCATGACTTTTATTATTTAAGATTATAAGACAAAGGTCTGCACATTAAATTTATCGTCTAAACTCTTTTTTTAGATAATATCCATCGATAAAAACGATTAACTTTGTAAAACACAAATCTTCTTTCATGGAATTGCGCCAACTTAAATACTTTGTTAAAGCCGCGGAACTAAACAACTTTACCGAAGCTGCCCTGGCACTGCACATTACCCAAAGTACACTTTCACAGCAGATAAAACAACTCGAAAACGAATTGGGTATTTTACTATTTGACCGCATTGCAAAACGGGTAAGGCTAACCGAAGCAGGCAGCCTGTTCCTCCCCTATGCGCAGCGAACTGCCAAAGATGCGGAAGACGGTAAAAATATCCTTAAAGATTTGATGGATATCAGGACAGGTAAGCTATCTATCGGTGTAACCTATGGTCTTACTAACCTGCTTACAAAAGCGATAGTAAGCTTCAGTGCGCTGTACCCTGATATTAAACTTGAAATAGGATTTGGCACAACAGCAGAATTGCTGCAGAAACTGAATGAAGGTAAAGTTGACCTTATGCTTTCTTATCATCCGGTAGAGGAAAGCAACCTATTCTCATCAGAGGTATTGTTTACTTCTTCGCTGGCGCTCATAACACATAACGACAGATACGATGCCGAAAAAGGCATCTCCATCAAGAAATTACAACACCTGCCACTGATTTTACCTTCAGAAGGATACAGCATTCGTAACTATCTGGATGCAGCCTTTACAAAACATAAAGTTATGCCTGATATTAAGATGGAAGTAAATGATATAAATACTTTACTTCAATTAGTGAACACAGGGAACTGGTATACAATACTTATGGAAACCACCTTATTTAACTATCCTGATCTAAAAGCCATCAAAATAACCGGCGAAGGCATGAACAGGAACGCTACAATAACATGGCTTGCCGATTCCTACAAAACGAAGGCTGCTACAGTGCTGAGTGAATATCTAAAACAGCATGCGTTACTTTAAATCAGTAATACGGATGAGCCTAATTTCATTTATAAAAGATGTAGCTTCTTTTATCACAGCCTCTTTTGCTTCTTTATGGGGCGTATGGCCCGCATTGGGCACAATAAATGCTTCTGCATTACCGCTTACGGCAGCTACTGTAGTATGGAGCTGCTTTAACGAACCGAATTCGTCATTTCTACCCTGTATGAAAAGCAGCGGGCAGGTAATTAACGGCAACAAATGTTCTATATTCCAATCCCTGAAATCTTCTCTTGTCCAAGTGAGCGTCCAGGCTTTAAAAATAGCCTCTACCTTATCGCTGTGATATTTGGCTAACCTTGTTTTAAGGTCGGTGGTATTATATTTACCTACCGCTTCGTGTATGCCTTTAAGGGTAACATCTTCTACAAAAATATGACCAGCTTCACATATTAAAGCAGTTATCCTTTGAGGATATTTAGCCGCAGTTATTAGTGCTATAGACCCACCATCGCTATGCCCAAAAAGTATAGCCTGTTTAATAGTGTAGTGCTCAAGGATGTCGTTTAACAGATCGGCCTCTTTTTCAAGGTAATCAACCGGACGTTCAAATGTTGGCATAGCTATAGATTCTCCGTAACCAAGCCTGTCATAAACCAATGCGTTACAGCCGGAAGCATCAGCAAGCAATTGCGGAAAATCCCTCCACAATGCTATACAGCCAAGTGAATCATGAAGAAAAACCAGTGTGGGGCGGGTTTCATCAACAAGATAATAGTCTATCTTCATACCCTTATACTGTACCGATGAGTTCATACTTTTATTTTTATATTGTTTGAAAAGCGACGCAAATTACGGAAGATTAGAACACAATTTATAACCTGCTATTTCATTTATTAAACTACTTTAATTCTATTGCAGATCCTGAGCTGTTACTTTGTCTCATAATAATAAACTAAAAATTATGATACAGTCAGTAGAACAAATGATTACTACCTATGTAGAAGCATGGAATAACAATAACCTTGAAGAATTTAGAGTGGCATTTGCAGAATGCTGGGCAGAAAACGCTACTTATGTAGACCCGAGAACCGACCCTATTAGCGGTGTAGAGGCAATAGCTAATCTGGCAGTATATTCGCTTGAGTTGTCTCCAACACGAAAATTCAGCATACTTACCCAGCCTGATCACCACCATAATGTAGGACGCTACACATGGCAGGTACATTTGCCTGAAGGCAACAAAGAAGGCTTTGATTGTTTTGAATTTAATGAAGAGTTTAAAATAACTAAAATTATAAGCTTTTTTTAAACCGGCATAAACCGTAACTTTAGGCTTCTTAAACAAAGAAAAATGCACGACCTCATTCTTTCTAATTTTGCCATGCATATTGCTTTAAACGATATGGAAACCCGGCATATCAAACTAAATCTTGAGTATAAAACCATTAAAAAGAATGAGGTGTTGCTTAATTCAGGCGAAGTATGCCGCAATATATATTTTGTAAACAAAGGCTGCCTTCGCGTTTTTAATACAGATGCAGACGGGCTACAGCACAATATCCTATTCTGTCCTGAAAACTGGTGGTGTGTAGATATTGCCAGCTTTTCTGCACAAAATCCTGCCTTTTACACTATTGAAGCCCTGGAAGATTGTGAGGTTTTTTACTTTACACATACTGTTCTTGAAAAACTATATGAAGAGATTCCTAAACTAGAGCGTTTTTTCAGGATACTTACACAAAACGGGTTTAACCTTTACCAGCGCCGCCTTACTTCTAACCTCTCTAAAACAGCTGAAGAACGCTATGAAATGTTCCGCAGCCTTTACCCTGCTCTCGAACAGCGCATAACCCAAAAACATATTGCTTCTTACATTGGCATAACTCCGGTTTTTCTAAGCATGATTCGCGCTAGAAAATAACTTTACTCTTTTATATACAAAAAACATTAGCCCTGCAATGAAGGAAAAATTTATCATACAGCCCTGCCAAAAGCAAAACATTACGGCTATTATTAAAGGTATAAACACCTATAATGTAAATAAAGTGCCTGCCCTTGCACCTGCCTGGACTCCGCTTGAATTTGTGATAAAAGACGAAAATGGAAAAGAAATTGGAGGCGTGCTTAGCGGCATAGGCTGCTGGAACGGACTGGAGATAAGAATTCTTTGGGTAGCCGAGGCATACAGAGGCATGGGTATTGGCACGCAACTACTAAATCATATAGAGACAATAGCTGCTTCTAAAGGTGCAGAAATTGCCATGCTGGACACCTTTGATTTTCAGGCTGAAGGATTTTACCTTAAAAATGGCTACACTGTGATTGGAGAAATCAAAGGTTTCCCTAAAGGCCACAGGCGTATTTATCTTTCCAAGCTATTGAGACCTTAAATCAGGTGTTTTTACGCTGTCAGGCAACTATTTTGTTTGTTACTTTTGGCTTTAGCCAATTAGAAAGCCATGCCCTATAACCTGCTTGAAACCTTCCGCAAACATACTGTTGAACCCAATGCCATTACCGATGGTTATGACTGGAATGCATCTGTTGCAGCTTTGTTCCGTTTAGGCATAAGCATGGAAGATACCCTGCGCTACCTGCACAGTAATAAACCGGAGCAGGATGATTTCAGGAGATGGCTCGACGAAAAATGCAAGGACAGTCCGGTTAGTACTACCGAAACTATTGAAGATACACTATCTGCCGAAGATTTGGCTTTTTGGGACCAAAACGGATACGTCGTCATAAAAAGTGTAATTTCTAAAGAAAACTGCGAAGCAGCATGTAATGCCATCTGGCAGTTTTTAAATATGAGTCCTAATGACAGCAAAACATGGTATACTACTCACGAAGAGCAGCGTGGCATGATGGTTAGCTTTTCTGACCACGAAACGCTAAATACCAACAGGTTTTCGCTACGCATACAAAAAGCCTACGAACAACTGTATAAAACCACCCAACTGTACAGGACCATAGATAAGGTAAGCTTTAACCCTCCTGAAACAAATAGCTATACTTTTTTAGGCAGCAGGCTGCATTGGGATGTAAGCCTCAAAACACCTATCCCTTATGCTTTACAAGGGCTTTTATACTTAAGCGACTGTGGTTCTGATGATGGTGCGTTTCATTGTGTGCCGGGTTTCCATAAAGAAATTGAAAGATGGCTTGTAGAATTGCAACCGGGAGAAAACCCGAGGGAAAAAGCACTGCAAATACTAAAGCCCATACCTATAACAGGAGCTGCCGGCGATTTTATTATATGGAATAACACGCTGCCTCATTGTGCATCGCCAAATCGCGGCAGCGCACCCAGAATGGTGCAATACCTCACCTACCTGCCAAATGGATACCAACAGGCAGACGAATGGATCTAAAAATAAAGGTTTACTTACATATGTATCAGGCTGCAATAATAGCTTTTGCAGCTGTTTGTTGTTTGTATGATTATTAATATCTTTGAAGAAAACTGACCGGTATCTAACTTCCTTACAAGTTGCCGGGCAAGGTTTCGTTCATATCCAATTAATAAATTTATACATGCCTGATAAAACATACCCTGTCCCTGCCAACGAAAAGGAAAGGCTGGCTGCGCTGAGGCGCTATAATATTATAGATACCCTTCCTGAGGAAGAATTTAACGATATAGCCAAGCTTGTTGCCTACATATGCGATGTGCCCTGGGGGCACGTTTCTTTTATTGACGAAGACAGGCAGTGGTTTAAGGCTACAGCAGGTTTTGAGGCAGACGAAGTGCCAAGACATACTACCTTTTGCCAATATACAATCATGGAAACAGGCCCATGGATAGTACCTGATGCTACCAAAGAACCCAAACTTGTAGACAACCCTAACCTTTATGAAGGCTTTAAGGTACGGTTTTATGCAGGTATTCCTTTAACTACCCCAGACGGTTATAATATTGGTACTATCTGCGCCATAGACGGCACAGCAAAAGATATTAACGACGAGCAAAAAAATGCGCTTAAGATACTTGCGCGCCACGTAATTAGCCAACTGGAACTAAGGATAAAGAACATCGAGCTTGACAAGCAGACAGAAATTGCAAAACGTGCCATTTATGCAAAGGACAGTTTTTTGGCAAACATGAGCCACGAGATAAGGACACCGTTAAATGCAATCATAGGTTTTACTGATCTTATAGCAAAGACCCCGCTCAACAAAACACAGGACGAATACATAACCAATGTTCAGATTGCGGGCGACAACCTGATGATAATAATAAACGATATACTTGACCTTTCTAAGATAGAATCAGGTAATCTTGTTATTGAGTCGCATCCTTTTAACCTGAAAACCATCCTGAAACACACCTATGACCTGCTTAAGGTAAAAGTATCTAAAGACATAGAGTTTAACCTCTTTTTAGATGCCGAGATGCCTGAGATCGTTATGGGCGATAAAGGCCGCGTAAACCAAATACTTACCAATCTTGCAGGCAACGCCATTAAGTTTACCGAAGAAGGTGAGATTACTATTTCGGTTAAAAAGGTAAACGAAACTGACGATAAATACACACTAAAATTTTCGGTAAAAGACAGCGGTATTGGTATAAGCCAGGACAAACTGGATACAATTTTTGACCGTTTCACACAGGCGGAAGAAAGCACTACGCGCCGTTTTGGAGGAACAGGCCTCGGGCTGAATATAGTTAAACAACTGGTGGAACTTCAAAATGGCGAGATCAATGTAAAGAGCACTCCTAACAGGGGCTCTGAATTTTACTTTACCCTTGATTTTGGAAAAGTAGATATTGCTCACAAAGCCGCGGTTGAAAGCACGGCATCTGAAAAAACTATAAAAAAATTAAACATATTATTGTGCGAAGATAATATCCTGAACCAAAAACTGGCTACAGGTGTTATAGGCAATTTTGGCTTTAGCCTTGATATTGCAAACAATGGCGAAGAAGGAATCAAGATGTTCCTAAAAAAAGACTATGACCTTATTTTGATGGACCTGCAAATGCCTGTTAAAGACGGCTACCAGGCTACCGAATACATTCGCTGCGAATTAAAATCAGACATCCCAATCATCGCTATGACAGCCCACTCTCTTGTAGGTGAACAGCAAAAATGTTATGATATCGGCATGAATGGATATGTTCCAAAACCATTCAAAGAGGCAGAACTGCTTGCTGAAATAAGCAGGGTTCTAGAACCTAAAAATAATAAAGCAGATTTCAACGGGATTGACCTGTCTTACTTAGTCGAAATGTCTTGTGAAGACCAGAATTTTGTAAACGAAATGATAGCCATCTTCGTTAATAAGGTGCCTAACGAAGTAGACCTTATGGAAAAAGCCATTTGGGAAAATGACTATGATTCGGTTAAAAAGATAGCGCACAACATGAAATCAAGCCTGCCTATATTTAAGCTTGACGAGTTAAATGCGCATTTGGCAATAATAGAAAAAGGGGCTATTGATGAAAGCTTTGGTGACGTGATCTTTAAGAAATTTGATCTCCTAAAGGATGGTCTAATTAAAACTGTAGAAACGTTAAGAACTTATTAACGATTAAATCTTACACTTCCCCGAAAAAAATCATAATTTAGATAATAGCGCCTGATATTTATAGGGCTATTTATTATAGTACAATTAGAATATATCTTTATGAAAATAATCCTGGCAGAAGACAATGACCTTTTACGAAAATCGTTGTCGTTTTTTTTAGAATCTAAAGGATATAAAGTAAATCAGTTCTCTGATGGCAAAGAAGCACTTGAGGCCATTAGCAGCAACCACTATGACCTAATTTTAAGCGATATTAATATGCCGGGTAAAAGCGGCCTCGAAATAACTCAGTACGTAAGGGTAACCCTTAAACAGGATACACCCATTATAATCTTTACTTCTTCAGGTATAGAACAAACTGAACTTGACTCTTTTGACATAGGCGCAAATGATTTTATGGCTAAGCCAATAAGTCCTTCTGTACTGCTTGTAAGGATCAATAAACTGATTAAAGAACATACGCGATGAAACTCCGTAATTACTTACTACTGCTCGTTATGATCCCTTTTTGTGCCGTGGCGCAGGATCTGGATACATCTTTTAGCCAGGTAAGGGCAAAAGCTGAGGCTAAAGAT
Source organism: Flavobacterium sp. DG1-102-2 (assembly GCF_033042555.1). NCBI lineage: Bacteria > Pseudomonadati > Bacteroidota > Flavobacteriia > Flavobacteriales > Flavobacteriaceae > Flavobacterium > Flavobacterium sp. DG1-102-2. The sequence goes on along the minus strand of NZ_JAWLIK010000004.1, from coordinate 280,386 downwards.
TATAACGGAGCCATTAAAATACTACAGCAGCTCGAAAAAAAATATCCTGAAAACGAAGATGTAAAAGTTTATGAAGGCCGTGTTTATAGTTGGAAAAGGGATTTTAACAAATCAAAAAAAATACTTCGCCCAATTGTAGACAGGGAGAAGCCGAATGTTGAAGCACTTGAAGCTCTGATAAATGCCTACTATTGGTCTTTTGACTTTGATGCCTGTATCAGCTACTGCGATAAATATCTTGAAACACAGCCTGAATCGGCAGACATCCTGTTAATAAAAGCAACGAGCCTTGAAAAAACAGGAAGGGATGCAGAAGCACTTGCTATCCTGGATAAGCTGCCTGATACGCACAACTCCGGAGAAAAAGCTGAAGGGCTAAAAACCATAATAAGCCGAAAAACAAAAAATGCCATTGCGGCTTCTTATCTTAATATCTCCACTTTTGATCCAGGAGATCCACCTACACATTTTGGGTATGTGGAATACTTGAGAAAGTTTACAAAATCTACCGTAATAGGAAGGGTAAACATAAGTAACCGCAGCGATAAAACTGAAGTTCTTGGTGAAGTTGATTACTATCACACTTTCAAAAGAAGTTATATTTATACTAACGCTGCCGTTTCCAACGGAGAATTTATCTTCCCGCAGCTAAGGCTTGGCGCCGAATATTATTTTGCGCCCCAAGGCCATTTTGATTTTTCACTTGGTGGGCGTTATATGCATTTTAAGGATAACGACGTTACTCTTGTAACAGGCCAGGCGGCCTATAGATTTCAGAAATACACATTAGCTTACAGACCTTATTATGATCTGGACAGCGGCCTGATGTCGCATGTAGTGAGTATACAGCGCTATAACGAAGATACCGAAAACCTTGTAAGGCTGGAACTGCAATATGGAAATGTGCCATACCTGTATATCTACAGCAACACTACAGAACCGCTAAGGGCATACAGGGCAGGTATACAATACCAACACAAAATAGGCGATTCATTTTTTATAAAACCAATATTCCTATATGAGTACGAAGAGTATTTTCCTAGCTCATACAGGCATAAATTTAACTGCCAGGTTATATTTACTAAACGATTTTAAATGGAAAGCATTTGGGAAGCATATAAGGCAGGACTTTGGGTAGAGCCTTTTTTGGTCTATTCCATCATACTATTTATTATAGTTGGGGTTACTTTATTTTTGGCAATCATTATTATACGTTCAGAAAAAATAAACCGCAGAAAGAACCATGCTGTCTACAGTGAAATTATAGACAATATGTTTATGACGGTAGTTTTTACCGATGCTGTCTATGAGCAACTGAAACTGAATAATGATTTTGCCCCATACATCGGCCTGAAATATTTCAGGAAACAGATGCTGAGGGCTATTATTAACCTCCACCAGAATTACGAAGGCGTTTATGCCAAAAAGCTGGAAGACTTCTATTTCCAGTCGGGTTTAATGGCGATGTCTGTAACCAAGCTTAAGAGCCAGAATTGGGAAGTAGTTTGCAAAGGCATACAGGAACTTGCCGAAATGCAGGTTACAAAAGTTTTCCCTGCATTGGTTAAAATTTCTAAAACCAGTAATAAACAAGTGACCATAGCCGCACTTAAGGCTTGTGCTAAATTAAATGGCAGCAAGGGCCTTGCCCACCTTTCCACCTATAAGTACCCTATAGATATGTGGACCCAGGTAAATATTATCAGTGCATTTAAGCGCACTTATGCCCACAATGAGCACGAAAGTGTAGAAGTATTGCTTACATCAGCTAATACCAGTATCGTAAGCTTAGGGCTAAAAATTATCCATACATTGGAATTGAGCCCTATGATCCCTGTCGTTATGCAGCTTATAGACAATGCCCCTAACGACCATATACGACAGGAAGCAAACGATGTGCTTCATTACTTAAACCTTAATAAAAGTTTTTAATGCCGGACCCGGGATTTGACATATCATTCTTAGTACACATCTATCTGATATTGATATTGGCGTATGCCATTATGATCATGTCATCATACCTCATACTTGCTTATCTCTCTGCAAGGGAATTAAGGGAATACCTTAAGCGCAACAGTTTTGTAGATTATGAAGTAATGCTTTCAAGCGAATATGCTCCGGCCATGTCGCTCATTGCCCCAGCGTATAACGAAGCGGCGACAATAAAAGAAAACGTGCGATCACTGCTCTCTTTAAACTATAGCAACTACCAGGTGATCGTAGTGAATGACGGAAGTAAAGATGACTCCATGGAGGTATTAATCTCTAACTACGACCTTATTCCTGCCGAGTTTACATACAGTGAGCAAATTGAGACAAAAAAAATAAAGGGTGTATATGTTTCCAGAAATGCAGCATTTAAAAAACTTGTTGTAGTAGATAAGGAAAACGGCGGTAAAGCCGACGCACTTAATGTAGGCCTTAATATTGCTGCAAATCCTTATGTGGTTTGTATAGATGTAGATTGTATCCTTGATAAGGATTCGCTGCTGAAGCTTGCTAAACCTTTCTTAGAGAGCCATGGAAAACGCGTTATTGCAACCGGAGGCGTAGTAAGGATAGCCAACCAGTGCGTTATTGTTGACGGCCGCCTTGTAGAAGTGCATATTCCTGACAAAATGCTGCCAAGGATACAGGTACTGGAATATTTGAGGGCATTCTTATTAGGGCGTATGGCTTGGGAACGTCTTGACGGCTTATTGCTTATAAGTGGTGCTTTTGGCGCGTTTGATAAAGAAATTGCCATACTTGCGGGCGGCTATAATACCAAGACTGTAGGCGAAGACATGGAGCTTGTGGTGCGTATGAGGCGCTATATGCTGGAAAATAAACAACCCTATACCGTTAGCTACATACCCGACCCCCTGTGCTGGACTGAAGCTCCGGAAAGTGCAGACATCTTTAAAAAACAACGCAGCCGCTGGATGCGCGGTACGATAGAAACATTGCAGATACACAGAAAGATGTTCATGAATCCAAAGTATAAGCTTTTAGGCATGGTAAGCGTACCTTATTGGACTTTCTTTGAATTCCTTGCACCTTTTATAGAATTTGCAGGCATCGTTATTACGATAGTATTTGTTGTTTTAGGATTGCTTAACTGGCATCATTTCTTACTATTGCTGCTATTTGTATACTGCTTTGCAGTGACTTTCTCCATACTTGCATTGTATACAGAAGAAAGGACATACCACAAATACCGTAAAAGGACCGACTTTGCCAAAATGATCGTTGCAGCGCTTGTTGAACCCATATATTTTCACCCATTAACTGTGCTATCAGCACTTAAGGGTTATATAGAAAAAATAAGGGGTAAAAAAAGTTGGGGAGAAATGACCCGTAAAGGTTTTAATAAGCCATCTTAAACATCATTGCTTAACATAAGCCTTCCATAAACGGTTATCTGCTGCAAAGCATAATACATCTTTGTTTGTTTTAGGTTTGTTAAGCTGTGTAAAAGATAAATAAGGCTTGTCTTTATCACCGCCTTCGGCTTTAAATGATGTTGTGGCAGTACCTATTGTGACTTTATAATACATTAACCATGTTTGATAATAGCTAAAGTAAAAACCGTCGTTGCCGCCTCCGGTAGGATTTCCGTAGCCTAAAGAGAATCCGCTGCTAAGTTCATTTTTCCAGATTATGGATTCATCAAGCATTTTAATGTTATTAGTCTGTGTGCTATATGTGCCCTTATTAAGCTTATATCCTTTGCAATTTTCACAAAGCAGCGTTACTGAATAATGATCATCGCTATTCGGGATAGTATATAGTTTACCCGCAGTATCTGTAAAAAGCAGATAGCCTCTATCGTCTGATCCCGAATACCCACCCTCATCCAGTTCTTTCACACCTTTAAGACTGTCATAAAAAGCTGAACCGTACAGCTTTTTATACGCTTCATAACCCATAGCGGGTTTGCCATCGGCAGGATAATGTTCGTAAGGCTTGCTGATGGTTATAGGATATACTTTTTGCCTATGTTTCTTCAGCGTTAGTGCATCATATACATCGCAGGAATCAGCTTCCTTATTATATAACCTTTCAATAACAATTAGCCGGTTATCATCCAGATAGGCATCAACATCCTTTTCATATTTCACTTTCATAGTACAATTGCTATCTATAACGCCAAATGACACAGGTCCATTAGTGCTGTCATAATAAGAGACATCGCTGTTAGTAAAGTGAATAAACCAGTAATTGCTCCCTTTGGCTTGTGCAAGATTACGGACATATAACCCGGCAACAGAATCTATTGCTACATCAGGGTTACTGCTGCCAGGAAAGTGAGCCCAGTCTTTATATTTGTCAAACTGCGGAATTTTATATCCGTTAGCAAATGAGGCTATGATAAAACCTATACCACAAAGAGCTATTATACTACAAACGATAATCACAGTCCGTTTTCTGGCAAATCGCTTCTGGCCTGTAGTTTTAGACAGGTAGGCATTTCGGCGTTCTGCAGCAAAGATAATGATTAGGATAATCAGCGATATGCAGATAGAAAACACCGAGATAATGGGAATTCCAAGATCATCGAACCCTAATATCAGGCAGGCCGGAATTAAAAGGATATTAAAAACGAATAGAAGTAAAAATGCCTTTAAGGTTCTTTTCATAGCTATACAATGTATAGATTAAAGTTAGGCATTTATATACGATAAAAAGAAAATTCCTGCAAAAACAGGAAAGAATATCATTTACCGCTATATAGTATCAATACAAAAAGCTCTCCTGATGTAGGAGAGCTTAGTTTGTATAATAAACCTTGCTTTTAGCTTACGCTAATTTAGCAACGTGTTTTGTCAATTTAGACTTAAGGTTTGAAGCTTTGTTAGCGTGGATGATGTTTTTCTTAGCTAACTTATCTATCATAGAAACAACAGATGCAAGTTTAGCAGAAGCCTCACTCTTAACAGTAGCCAGACGTATTGCTTTGATAGCGTTACGTGTAGTTTTATGCTGATATCTGTTCAACACTCTTTTCTTTTCGCTTGTCCTTATTCTTTTTAATGCTGACTTGTGATTTGCCATTTTCTTAACGTATAAACTTGTTAATGTTTTTATTGTAGTCCGTAGGGGAATCGAACCCCTGTTACCAGGATGAAAACCTGGCGTCCTAACCCCTAGACGAACGGACCATTGTACAGTAAATTTCTTTTGTAGCCCGTGGGGGAATCGAACCCCCCTTACCAGGATGAAAACCTGGCGTCCTAACCGATAGACGAACGGGCCATTTTGTTTCTCTAATGCGGTGCAAAAATACAACTATTTTTTATTTGCGCAATAGCTGAAACAAAAAAAATTAAAAAAATTGCAAATTTTAATATGCTCTTGCAAAAAGAACTCTGCCAACTGACGGATTACCAGTGAATACGCACGTTCCCGCCTCTTCTACCCTATCTAATGCGATACAGCGAATTGTTGCTTTTGTCAGTTCTTTTATCTTTTCTTCGGTCTCAGATGTACCATCCCAGTGTGCAGACACAAATCCTGCCTTATTATCAAGGATATCTTTAAACTCTTCGAAGGTATTTACCTCTGTAATATGAGAATCCCTGTAAGCCAATGCCTTATCAAACAATGCTGCCTGAATCTCCTCCAGTTTATCCTGAAGATAGGTTACGATATCGCTGTTTATTACCGTTTCTTTAGTTAAAGTATCCCTGCGGGCAATTTCAAATGTCCCGTTCTCAAGATCTTTAGGACCTATGGCTACACGTAAAGGCACACCTTTAAGTTCGTATTCATTAAACTTCCATCCCGGTTTTTGCGTAGTCCTATCATCATACTTAACCGTTATGTTAAGCTTCCTAAGCCTTGCCATAAGCTGCTTGGCTTCGTCAGATACTGCAGCAAACTCTTCATCAGTCTTATATATAGGAACGATTACAACCTGTATAGGCGCTAAGTTTGGCGGCAGTACAAGTCCGTTATCATCAGAATGCGTCATTACAAGCGCTCCCATAAGTCGTGTTGAAACACCCCATGATGTAGCCCATACATAATCCTGCTTCCCTTCCTGGTTAGCAAACTTAACATCAAATGCTTTTGCAAAGTTTTGTCCCAAGAAGTGTGATGTACCTGCCTGCAGCGCTTTACCATCCTGCATTAAAGCCTCAATACAGTAGGTTTCAAGAGCACCAGCAAAACGTTCGTTAGCAGTCTTAACACCTTTTACAACCGGTATGGCCATAAAGTTCTGAGCAAAATCAGCATATACATTCATCATTTGTTCAGCCTCTGCAATTGCTTCCTGCTGTGTAGCATGTGCCGTGTGGCCTTCCTGCCAAAGGAACTCTGCAGTTCTTAAGAACAGCCTTGTCCTCATTTCCCAGCGCACTACGTTAGCCCATTGGTTAATAAGAAGCGGCAGGTCACGGTACGACTGTATCCATTTCCTGTAAGTATCCCATATAATAGTTTCAGATGTAGGCCTCACGATAAGCTCTTCTTCCAGCTTTGCATCAGGGTCTACCTCGATAGATCCGTCTTCGGCAGTCCTAAGCCTGTAATGAGTAACAACCGCACACTCTTTAGCAAAACCATCTACGTGGCTCGCTTCTTTACTAAAGTAAGACTTGGGTATAAAAAGCGGGAAATAAGCATTTTCATGTCCTGTTTCTTTGAACTTCTTATCAAGTTCGGCCTGCATTTTTTCCCAAATTGCATAACCGTACGGTTTGATCACCATACATCCCCTAACCCCTGAATTTTCAGCAAGGTCTGCCTTTACCACCAGTTCATTATACCATTTGGAATAATCTTCTGAGCGTTTCGTTAAATTCTTACTCATTTTAAATAAATTGGCACAAATATTGTTTTACTTTTATAATCTAATATAGTTTAGCAAAACTAACCATTTTTGGGTACTTCAACAATAAAAAAAATACAGCGATATGAAAACTAATTACTTCAATATCCGTCAAATCTCCTTCTACACGGTATTAGGATTTTTAGGTTTGGCTGTAACTTCATGCAGTTCATACCAAAACACATCACGATATGACAATGACGGCGTATATGGATCTGTTCCTCATGACGCCAATGGCAATCCTGTATATAAATATAATGATGGTAGTGTAAGGCAGTACAACGACGGCCAGAACACCGGCCAGAATGTAAATTATGCAGGTTATTTTGCATCTCAGAAAGACGATTTTGCATTAATACCTACAGATGACCAGCAGGCAAACGATACTTTAGTTCGCACCGAGGGTTACAATTCCTACGCAGGATGGGGCGAAGCTACCGATGACGTAACCGTAAATGTTTACGGCGGCGGATATGGTGGTTATGGCTACAACGGCTTCGGCTACGGTTACGGAGGATGGGGCTATGGTGGCTGGGGTTACCCATACTACGGTGGCGGTTGGGGCTACGGCGGAGGCTGGGGTCTTGGCATCGGCTGGGGCTGGGGTTCCGGTTGGGGCTGGGGCGGCGGCTGGGGCTACCCTTACTATGGCTACGGCTATGGAGGCTGGGGTGGCAACTATTATTACGGCGGCAACAACGGATACTACAGAAACCCACGTTCTACAGCATACTATAATGGCGGAAGAGGCAGTTACTACGCCAACGGCCGTAATGCTGCAAACGGAAGATACAGCGCCCGATCTACAGCTGCAAACAGCAGAAATGCCTACTATAATGGAGGCAGGAATGTAAGCAGCAGTAGAAACTTTAATAACAACAGTAGAAGTTTCAGCAATGGCAGGAACGTTAACGTAGTTCGCTCACAAGGCAATACTTTCTACTCTAACGGAAATGTAAATACCAGCAGAAACAGCTATAACAATTCTTCAAGAAACAGCAACAACAGCTACTCTACACCCACGAGAAGCAATAGCAACAATAGCTTCTCTCCTTCAAGGAGCAGTGCACCAAGCAGGAGCAGCAGCCCAACTTACAGCCCTGCACCATCACGCAGCAGCGGAGGTGGCGGAAACTTCGGCGGAGGAAGATCCGGCGGTGGCGGTGGTGGCGGAGGTTCTCGCGGCGGTGGCGGTGGCGGAGGCCGAAGAGGATAATAAAACATCAGTCCCCGTGTTATATAACAGATAAACACGGGGACTATTGGTATAACACAAAAAACACGTTATGAAAAAGCATTTACTTTCTGCCGCAATCCTTCTTGCTGCAACTGCATCTTACGCACAACAAAGCCTTAATACTGCCGATCACGCAGTTCGATATACAACAGATAACGTAACAGGAACAGCACGTTTCAGAGGTTTGAGCGGCGCCATGGGCGCGGTGGGCGGAGACCTTTCTGCAATGTCTGTAAACCCTGCAGGTTCTGCCATATTCAATTACAATACAGGGACAGCTACTTTCTCCAGCTATAACATAAGTAATGAGTCACAATATTTTGGCACCAAGCAAAAGAAAAACGACAATAGCTTCGATTTAAATCAATTAGGTGCTGTTTTTGTATTTAACAACAGCAACGAAGAAGCTACCATAAACAAATTTACATTTGGATTCAATTATGAGAACACTAACAGTTTTCATAATACCATTTACACACGCGGAACAAACCCTAACAACTCCATCAGTAATTATTTCCTTAATTATGCCAATGGAATAAATGAAGGCCCGATATCTCAAAATACGCTTAACAATGCGTATTATGAAGACCTTAATTACAATGACCAACAGGCATTCCTGGGCTATAATGCATACTTGTTTGATCCTAGTGGAAATGCTAACGGTCCGGCTTATGTTAACAATGTTCCTGCCACAGGAAATTATTACCACGAAAACTATACTACAGCAAGCGGATACAATGGAAAAGTTGCTTTAAATTTTGCCACGCAGCTTAAAAAACGCCTGTACCTTGGTATAAATCTTAATGTACATTTTACCGATTACATAGAGAATACACGCTTTTATGAAGATACTGGTAATTTCGCCACCGGATCGCCACAGGTAATTCGCTTTGACAATGAACGTTATACTTACGGAGGCGGATTTTCACTTAACGTAGGCGCCATCTACAAAATAACAGAATCGCTTCGTGCAGGGGTCGCTTATGAATCGCCTACCTGGATGAGGCTTCAAAATGAGGTTACACAAAGGATAAGTTCTTATTGCCCTGAGTGCGAAGCCAGCAATCCTACTGCTGACACCTTCATATTTGACCCGAATACTACAATGGTTTTTGATGATTACACTATCAAAACCCCATCTAAATGGACTGCCAGCCTTGCTTATATTTTCGGAAAATCAGGGCTTATAAGTGCAGATTACAGCATCAGGGATTACAGCAATACCGAATACAAAAGCTCAGGTTATGGCACAGTTAATGATCAGCTAAGCAGTAGCCTTGATGTTGCAAGCACGTTTAAAATAGGTGCAGAATACCGCATTCAGCGTTTTATGCTGAGAGGTGGTTACCGTTATGAGCAGAGTCCTTACAAAAATGGCACAACCATTGGCGACCTTAATGGTGCAAGCGGAGGTGTAGGATATTCCTTTGGAACTTCACGAGTTGACCTTGCCTACTCGTGGTATCAGAGAAAAACACAAAATGCTATGTTCAGCACGGGCCTTACCGATGCGCCGCAAATCAAAAGCACATTCAACAACATTTCGTTATCATATACGATAGACCTTTAATTTTTTCATCTTGCTTTAAAGGGAAAAGCCTTCTTTATCACTGAAGAAGGCTTTTTTATTCATCAAAACTTTAAAACATTTAATCGTAAACAAAGCAAATAATTGCTTAATTTTGCACTCCAATTTTCAAGTACATGAGAACCAAATCGTTAAAGAAGAATAAGATCAATGTAATAACCCTAGGATGTTCTAAGAACGTTTACGATAGTGAAGTCCTTATGGGACAGCTAAGGGCCAGCGGTAAAGATGTTGTACACGAAGCACCTGCTCACGAAGAGGGTAATATAGTGGTTATCAACACCTGTGGATTCATTGACAATGCAAAGGAAGAGTCGGTAAACATGATATTGAATTATGTTGACAAAAAAGAACAAGGCCTTGTAGACAAAGTTTTTGTTACAGGATGCCTTTCTGAACGCTATAAACCAGATCTTCAAAAAGAGATTCCTAATGTAGACCAGTATTTTGGCACCACAGAGCTTCCTGGACTATTAAAGGCCCTTGGAGCAGATTACAGGCATGAACTTCTTGGTGAGCGCCTTACCACTACTCCTAAAAACTATGCTTACCTTAAAATAGCCGAAGGGTGTGACCGCCCATGTAGTTTCTGCGCGATTCCGCTGATGCGTGGAAAACACGTCTCGCAATCAATTGAAAAACTGGTTAAGGAAGCTGAAGGGCTTGCTCGCGGCGGTGTTAAAGAACTTATACTTATCGCTCAGGACCTTACCTATTATGGGCTTGACCTTTATAAAAAACGTAACCTTGCCGAGCTGCTGGAAAACCTTGCAAAGGTAGAAGGCATAGAATGGATACGACTTCACTATGCATTTCCGTCAGGATTCCCAATGGATGTATTAGAACTGATGAGACGCGAGCCGAAGATCTGTAATTATATAGATATTCCGCTGCAGCACATCAGCGACAGCGTATTAAAATCAATGCGCCGCGGTACGACGCAGGAAAAAACAACAAAACTGCTTAAGGAATTCAGGGAGGCTGTTCCGGGAATGACAATCAGGACTACACTTATCGTAGGTTATCCCGGTGAAACAGAAGAAGATTTCCAGATACTTAAAAACTGGGTTGAAGAAATGCGTTTTGAACGTTTAGGTTGCTTTACCTATTCTCACGAAGAAAACACACACGCCTACCTGCTTGAAGACGATGTCCCTGCCGATGTAAAACAACAGCGTGCCAATGAAATTATGGAGATACAGTCTCAGATTTCATGGGAACTGAACCAGGAGAAGATAGGACAAACTTTCCGTTGCATCATAGACCGTAAGGAAGGAGCACATTTTGTTGCTAGAACAGAATTTGACAGCCCTGACGTAGATAACGAGGTACTTGTAGATGCTTCTCTTGCATACCTTAAGACAGGCGAGTTTGTTAACATAAAAATTACAGACGCTACAGAATTTGACCTTTATGGCGTTCCTGCAGATCTTTAAACAAATATTATAGAAAGCTAAAGCCTCAAAACTTTAGCTTTTTTGCTATAAATTAATTACGTTTGATATATAATTCGTTTATTACCATGAAACTAAAAACAACGTACCTTATAGTATTATTTACAATACTTTTTAGTGCCGCAGCATCGGCGCAGGTTGACAGGAGAGTTGGCCAGGGCCAATATAAAAGCGGTCCGCAAAAAAAAGAGAAAACAGATTACGCCGAGCAAACTTCAAACTATCTTGCTACAGAACTTAAACTGGATGCTTTTCAAAAAGCCGCTGTAAAAAACATCCTGAACGATGAAAAAGAGAATATAACGTCTCTTGGTGACAACAGGGAAATGACTACCATGGAAAAGAAAGATAAGCTGAGGGAAATCACGGAAAGGATACAGAAAAAAATCACACCGTTACTTTCTAAAGAACAGGCCGAAAAATACACCAAACTGGAAGAAGCAAGAAAGTTCTAAACCTCGATACTTATAATATTAAAAGCCCGTATTCGCGTAAAGTGTTTACGGGTTTGCTATACCATAGCAGTTCAAAATCATTGAGTCCTGCATCTTCATAATTTTGTTTCGCCTGTGCAAAAGTAGTTACAGGACCGGCATTAACGGATGCCTTTTCTAAAAATGCAGCCAGCCATTCGCCCTGCTCCTGCGGCACCTGAATAGTGAAACTTTCTTTTTTGTCATGAAAAGTAAAAGATGCCGTTCCAAACGTTCTGCCTTTTTTGCTTTTTGTAAAATAAGATACAGACGGCTTACCTCCTATCCACACTACTTTAGCCGATGGCTTAACATTAAAGCTACCATCTTCCTGAAGCACATCATAAATATAAGCTTCGGGAACTTTTGTGCGCGGCACTTTAAATTCAAACCAGTCCTGCAGCGGAAAGTCAAAACAAATACCGTGCATATAGTTAAAGAGTGATTTCTTTAGACCAAAGCTAAATTTATCGTGATTGGTTCCGGTTTCATCAATGTGCACAATATCATTATTAGCAAAGCTGCCTATAACCTCAGTTTCTTTCAACACACCAAACTTTTCCGGATACATACCCACGGGGCTGTGAGCTGTCATGGCAAACTGATGCCAGAATCCTGACTGCAATATTCCCGTTTCAAACATCTGGCGCACCATTTCGAGTGAATCTATAGTTTCCTGGGCGGTCTGCGTAGGGAAACCATACATTAGGTAAGCATGCACCATAACACCGGCTTCGGTAAAATTACGGGTTACACGGGCAACCTGAGCTACAGTAACACCCTTTTGTATTAATTCAAGTAACCGATCTGAAGCCACCTCTAACCCACCCGAAACCGCAATACAACCCGAAGCCTTAAGCAGTTTACAAAGGTCGGCCGTAAAACTTTTCTCAAAGCGTATGTTTGTCCACCAGGTAACAGCAAGGTTACGGCGAAGGATTTCTAACGCCATTTCACGCATTAACGCAGGCGGCGCAGCTTCGTCTACAAAATGGAAACCGTTTTGGCCTGTCTGGGCAATAAGCTCCTCCATTCGGTCTACAAGCAAACGCGCGGCTACAGGTTCATAAACCTTAATATAGTCCAGGGAAATATCACAGAAAGTACACTTGCCCCAATAGCATCCATGTGCCATGGTAAGTTTATTCCACCGGCCGTCGCTCCACATGCGGTGCATCGGGTTTACGATTTCTATTACCGATATGTACTGGTCAAGCAGCAGATCAGAATAATCAGGTGTACCAACATCTGACTGTTTATAATCCCTGCACCCCGAATTGTCTATATAGCTGACTTTACCATCAATAAGTGTAAATGTTCGCTTAAGCTGATCAACACTTCTTTTTCCTTCAATATGCTCAATTAAGCATTCAACAGGCGCTTCGCCATCGTCCAGCGTAATAAAATCAAAGAATTCCATTACCCTCACATCGGTAAGCGAACGCAGTTCGGTATTAGGAAACCCGCCGCCCATAGTAATCTTTACACCGGGAAAATGCTGCTTTATGTACTGGGCAGCCCTGAACGATGCATATAGATTACCTGGAAACGGTACTGAAAATCCAACGAAGTTGGGCTGTACTTCCAGCATCCGCTGATGCAGTAACGCAATAAGCAGTTCGTCTATATAGGTATACGGCTGCTGAAGGCTTTCATACAATTCGTCAAACGAATTGGCCGAACGCCCCAGCCTTTCGGCGTATCGGCTAAAGCCAAAATGCGGATCAATACACTCTACAATAAGATCTGAAATATCTTCAAGGTACAACGTAGCAAAGTGTTTTGCCTTGTCCTGAGTACCCATGGAACCGAAAGCCCAGTCCAATTCTTCCAGCTGAGCAAAACGTGATGCTTCCGGCAGAAAATCTTCGCTGCAGATAAGATGCGAAAGCGTAGGGTTCTTCCCCTGAAGGAATAGCATAACAGCATCTATCGTTTTAAGATACTCATTTTTAAGAGCAATAATGCGTTCAGCGTTTGGGCTGAGTGATTGACGGTTTTCGATTATTAGCTGTTGGTTAGCATCAATACGGCCAAACAAATCAGTAAGTCCCTGTTTTGAAAACAATCTTAATATTACCTCAATACCAAGGTCTGCCTGAAAAGAGGCTATGTTTTTGGTATTGAGAAACCCCTTTAGATAAGCCGTACCGGGATATGGCGTATTAAGCTGTGTGAAAGGCGGCGTTATTAAAAAGGCTTTGGTATTCAAAACGTGAGGGATTAAAGTGCAAAAGTAATAATTTAAAAATCAATGTGTCTTAAAGCTTAAGTCACCACCGTATTTTTAACTAATAATTCCTGTTTCAAGAAAACATTTAAAACATAAATACCAGTAAATACTGATAACAAGCCTTTTAATCAGACCAATATTCTATAATTAAATAACCAAGTAAGATTTTTATTATATTTGTACCCCACAAACCCCAACTGTACAATGAAAAAAATAATTAACCTTAACGGGACACTTGTAGAACTTAACAGAGTAAAAAGCATCTGCATAAACGGCGAAGGTTTCACAGGACTTAAACTTGCGCCTAACCAAATAAAAATACTTCTTTCGGGTAAGAAGGAATATGTTCTAAACCCAGAGAAAAGAAGTTACGAACTAATTGACATTGAAGACGAAATACTTATTGAATATCCTAACGCAGAGTTTGCCTACAGCAATTTTCTCAGCCTTAAAGAAGTTTGGGAAGAGGCTATTAATGCGTAGCCACGATTTTGCAAAGAACTGACAAATTCGATATGTCATTTAAACCCCAATTTGAATTGTTTTTTCCGTAATTTTACGGGAAAATTTTATACAAAAATGCCATCAGACTGTATCAGCTTCCAGAGTTCAGGTTATTTTACACCGCTTATCAACGATTACCTTAACCAGAAAGATACGCTGAAACCGCTATATCACCGTTTTCCTGATGTAGACAACTTTAAGCTGCAGATGGACGAAAAGCGCGAAAACTATGATCCTGAGTTTCGCAACGTATTGGTTAGTGTGCTTAACAGGCAGTATAAAAACATAAATACATCGGCTTACACAGAGCAAAATATAAGATTGCTTAGCGAACCGGGTACATACACTATAACGACAGGTCACCAGCTTAATCTTTTCACAGGACCGCTTTACTTTTTATATAAAATAGTTTCTGCCATAAACCTTAGCAGGGAGCTTAAAGAAGCTTATCCCGGTCAGGATTTTGTACCTGTATACTGGATGGCTACTGAAGACCACGATTTTGAGGAAATCAATTATTTTCATTTTAAAAACAAGAAAATAAAATGGCCGCGCGAAAGCGCCGGGCCTGTTGGTCGACTTTCTACCGAGGGACTTGATGCTGTTCTTGATGTTTTTGCTAAAGAACTGGGTGCAGGAAGTAACGCTGCGTGGCTCAAGGAACTTTTTGAAAAAGCATACCTGAAACACGCCAACCTTGCCGATGCTACCCGTTATCTTGCCAATGAGATATTTGGCACTGAAGGACTGGTAATTATTGATGCAGATGATGCCGAACTTAAAAAGCTGCTGGCACCTCACGTAAAAGAAGAATTACTGAACCAGACATCGCACCAAAAAGTTGCCGAAACCGCAGTACATCTTAAAGACTATAACATTCAGGTAAACCCGCGCGAGATAAACCTGTTTTACATAGAAGACACTATCCGCGAACGCATTATATTACAGGATGGTGTTTACTATATCAATAACACTGAACTTAAATTTTCTGAAAAAGAAATCCTGGCATTACTGGAGTCAAACCCTGAAAGGTTTAGCCCAAATGTAATCATGCGTCCATTATACCAGGAAGTCATACTGCCTAACTTATGCTATATAGGTGGCGGTGGTGAGCTTGCCTACTGGCTGGAGCTGAAATCATATTTTAACGCTGCAAATATTACTTTCCCAATACTATTGCTGCGCAACTCAGTATTGATTGCAACAGAGAAACAGGCAGATAAACTGGATAAACTTGGGCTCACCTGGGCTGATGCCTTTTCTAAACAGCAGGACCTGCTAAATAAAAAGATTCAGACATTCTCAGAATTCAAACTTGACTTTACAGAGCAAAAAGAGTTTTTAAAAAGACAATTTGAACACCTGTCAGCCATTGCATCTAAAACCGATGCCTCATTTACTGGAGCAGTAAAAGCACAGGAACTAAAGCAGATAAAAGGCCTTGAAAATTTAGAAAAGCGACTTCTAAAAGCAGAAAAACGCAGCCATGCGGAACAGCTGGAACGCATCACACAGATTCAGAATGAGCTTTTCCCGGGGCTAAGCCTTCAGGAGCGCAAAGCTAATTTCTCTGAATTTTACCTTGAATTTGACGGAAAATTACTTGCAGAGCTGTTCAGCCTAAGGCCGCTCGAACACGAATTCAATGTGATTGTTTTATAGATTTCAGACAAGATAATGGTTATCAGATTTAAAGCCAGTCAATTATCACTATGTTTCCTTTCTTTAAATTATCCTTAAAAATTGAGATAAAGAAACCTTAAAAGTTATAGTTATTAGCTAAAAACTACTACTTTTGCACCAAATTTATAAAAGACAATGGCAACAAACAGGACTTTCACAATGATCAAGCCGGATGCAGTAGGAAACGGGCATATCGGTGGTATTTTAGCAATGATAGCTGATGCAGGTTTTAAAATCGTATCACTAAAACTTACTCAACTTACTGTAGCTGATGCTCAGGCATTTTATGCAGTACACAGCGCAAGGCCTTTTTATGGAGAACTTGTAGAATTTATGTCAAGAGGCCCAATCGTAGCTGCTATCCTTGAAAAAGAAAATGCAGTTGAAGAATTCAGGACTCTTATCGGAGCTACTAATCCTGCTGACGCAGCTGAAGGTACTATCCGTAAAAAATATGCTACTTCAATTGGTGAGAATGCAGTTCACGGTTCTGACAGTGATGAGAATGCAGCTATTGAAGGCGCTTTCCATTTTGCAGGAAGAGAGCAGTTCTAACACAAGATCAAGCTTATATAAAAAATGCCGCTGTAATAAGCGGCATTTTTGTTTATGTATATTCTATCGCAGTACTATATCTTTCACTACCTCTCTTTTTAATTCCTCATTAAGCATGCTTACGATCTTTGATTTTCCAAGACTAAGCTCTTCCCTTAAAACTGAGGATGTGAGCTCAACATAAAGCGTAGTACCCTTAAGCATAATTTCGCGTGTATAATTGTTCACGCCGTTGCCCATAAGGTTTTTCCATGCGTCACGCACATCTATCTTATCCATCCCGGCCTGAAGCCTGTTATCCTGCATAAACTGCTTAAGCACATCACCTACAGACTGCTCTTCATTAAATCGCTTTGCCATTATTTTACGCTAAATGGTTTTGGTCTCTTGTAATGGTATTCTATATCATGCTGGTTTTTGACCACTAACTCTTCCTGAGACAGGCCTATTATCTCTTCTTTCCACTTTGCATATTCTGTTGTGTAGTTCACAAAAGTTTTACCCTCTTTTTGTTCAATGGTAATATTTTCTAAAAGGTCATTTACCCTGTATGTCCCGTCAAATTGGGGCATTACTTTTTTACGAAAACCCGTTTTGCCCTTTAGTTCAAAAAAATCTATAGTAGGGTTTACCGTATATTCTTTTTGTGTGCCATCGGCCATTACTGCTTCCTGGATTTCCCAGTAGCCGTTAAGTTTTGCAAGATCTTCGGCAGCAATTTCGCGACCGCAGGACAATGCCATAACCGATATAAAAAGCAATACAACCGTTTTTCTCATAATAAAGTGAATGTTATTAAGGCAAATTTAGGCATTAAAATTTTGACAACTTTAAAATTTCCTATCAAACTATTTTATACTTTTAAACTCCAATCATAACATCATGAAAAAGATTTTGTTACCTATATTCTTCCTGATCCTTACAACAGCATGCAGCTCTGATGAAGACAAACCCGGACATGACCCAAGCGGTGAAGACCAAATGTATTTTCCCGCAAATAATTCGGAAGTTTGGGAAACAAAAACACCCGCAGAGTTCGGCTGGAACCAAAATGCCATACCACCGCTTTTGAGCTATCTTGAAATAAAGCATTCCAAATCCTTTATCATCTTGGTAAATGGTAAAATCGTTATGGAAAATTACTTTAACGGACATTCTGCTGCAACCCCATGGTACTGGGCAAGTGCAGGTAAGACACTGACATCTGCCGTTACAGGAATAGCGCAGCAGGAAGGCCTGCTAGATATAAACAATAAAGTATCAGACTACATCGGTACCGGATGGACAAGCGCACCCGTAGACAAAGAAAACCTTATTACCTGCAGGCATTTACTAACCATGACGTCAGGTCTTGACGACGCAGGCGGCGACAGCACAACCCCTGAAGACCTGCATTACCTTGCAGACGCAGGTACCAGATGGGCTTACGATAATGTATACGTAAAACTGCAGGATGTTGTCGCAGCTGCCAGCGGACAAACATGGAACAGTTATTTCAACACGAAGCTGAGAGATAAGACGGGCATGACAGGAACCTGGCTGAACTCCGGTTCAGAAGATGAATTAAGCGTTTATTGGAGTACCACAAGGAGCATGGCTCGCTTTGGCCTTCTTGCCCTAAATTGGGGCACGTGGAACGGCACTCAAATTGTAAATAAGGATTACTTTAAAACTGTTACTATCCCATCCCAGCAAATCAATAAATCATATGGTTACCTGTGGTGGATAAATGGACAGGAAAGTTACCATATGCCGCAAACACAGGTGCAATTTCCAGGAAGCCTTTTACCAGACGGACCGAAAGATATGTTTATGGCGCTTGGCAAAAACGACCAGAAAATCTACGTGATACCATCCAGGAAAATGGTAATAATACGAATGGGAGAGGCTGCCGACGAAGAAAACTGGGCATTATCAGATTTTGACAACGCCCTATGGGAAAAAATAAATGCAGTTATTAATTAGCCGACACAAAGTAGGTGATTAAGAAAGAGCTGCATAAAACTTCACCAATTAACAGCACAAAATAAATTACAGCTATCAGCCAAAACAGCTTTTTAGTTACCAGGTAGTATATGCCCAAAATTAGCAGTGTGCATTTTGGCATGGAAAGTACCAGAGCAACCTTAAACCTATAATCAATCAATGCCCGCGGAGTGAGCGGATTGTTCATGCTTATCCGAAACTGACAATAATCTATCCATAAAACAACCAAATTAAAAAGGGTAAAACCGGCAAGTACTGCAATTAGATTCTTTTTATTGGTTTCAGTCATAAACTATTTAAAAAGTATAATTTACAACCACGCCTAATCTACTGTGTTTCGTTTTGAAAGCGCTAAAAACATCGTCAAGATAATCCCTGCCGGTTACATAGCGCATGGCTATACCATAATGATCAAAAGTATAGCCCACACCCAGATTGATTGCGAAGGCTGTTTCAAGATCATATTCATTATGGTCGCCGCTGTAAGGTGTTCCATTATTTATTGGATATAAAACCGTAGTCCTTTTAATATCTGCAAACGGAATACTCATATCAATACCTGCATCAACCGCTATCGAACTTCTTTCAGAAAGCAGAAAATTATAGCGGGGGCCAAAAACAAAATTAAGGGCATTACCGCTTATCTTATAATTACTCTCCAAGACATTATATCCCTGATCGTAAGCGTCTTTTAAATCAGATGTAAGCGTTTCATACTCTGCCCTAAAGAAGATACCCGGCCCTCCCGACGGGAAAGTAAAAGCTGCCTCACCCCCAAAAGTATAACCTGTAGAAGATTGGTCACCTACGGCGGGCGTAGCATAAGTTATACCAAGATTTATATTATGAATTCCCGCAAATACGGTATATTTAAAATTAGATTTTTTCTTAGGCCCGTATAATCGGGATTTTGAACCTTTGCATTCGTTATATTTTTTAAAAAAATCTGTTAACTCTTTCTTATCGTATTTTATAACCGTAAAATCAGACGCATATTGCCCGTCGCATTTTACAGCGTTATACAATTGCTGCCTGAATCCGGTGTTTTCGATTGTAGTGCCATCTTCAAGTTTATACTTTTTATACACCAGCTGACTTACTTCGTTTGGCTTGGCTTCAGTATTAAAAAAGAAACTTGTCTTATAGTCTTTTATATATGAATACAACGTTGCATTACCCTCTACAAGAACGTTCAGGAATATTGTTTGTGTAAGCCACTCAGGTTCTTTGCTAGCCGAGTTAGCACCTGAAATATCAATTTTAACCGTATGTTTTTCAAATTTCAAATTATCTTCATCAACACCGTATTCTGTAATATCGATTGGTAGTTTACCAAAATCCGCCGATCTGGACGCTTTAAATTTTAAGTTCGGCGTATCAAAAAAGTCGGCAAAATCAAAGTATCCCTCAACCTTTTTCCCCGAATCTGTCAGGTAATATCCCTTTACGTCCTGAGCATATAAATGAGTGGCAAAAAACAGTATTCCGAGCAGCGTTAAAAATTTCATGTAATGTAGTATCATTTAGGTTTGAATAGGCCAAATATATACATTTTCCTGTTAAACCGTTTTAACATCTACAAAAAAAGGATAGCATTATGCTATCCTTTTTTTGTATTATTCCGTTTTCTTATTTAAAGAAAGAGTCTACAAATTCAAATTTATTAAACACCTGAAGATCTTCAATACCTTCACCTACTCCAATGTATTTAACAGGTATCTGGAACTGGTCAGAGATACCAATAACAACCCCGCCTTTTGCAGTACCGTCCAGTTTTGTAACTGCGAGGCAGCTAACTTCGGTCGCCGCAGTAAATTGTTTAGCCTGCTCAAAAGCATTTTGCCCTGTTGAACCATCAAGTACAAGAAGTACATCGTGAGGTGCATCTTCCACTACCTTTTGCATTACCCTTTTTACTTTGGTAAGCTCATTCATAAGGTTAACTTTATTATGAAGACGGCCGGCTGTATCAATAATCACGACATCTGCATTTTGACTTACAGCACTCTGCAAAGTATCAAATGCTACTGATGCAGGATCACTCCCCATCTGCTGCCTTACGATGGGCACGCCTACCCTGTCTGCCCACACCTGAAGCTGGTCTATTGCTGCTGCCCTAAAGGTATCTGCAGCACCAAGAACAACACTATATCCGGCTTTCTTGAATTGGTAAGCCAGTTTACCTATGGTTGTAGTTTTACCCACACCGTTTACACCAACGACCATGAGCACATAAGGCTTTTTGTTTGCCGGTATTTCAAATTCAGAAGCATCGCCGCTGTTAGTCTCGCTAAGCAGGGCAGCAATTTCGTCTCTTAGTATCTGGTTCAGTTCATCTGTCCCTAAATATTTATCTTTAGAAACGCGTTCTTCTATGCGCTCAATAATTTTTAATGTAGTATTTACACCTACATCAGACGACACAAGTATTTCTTCAAGATTATCAAGTACCTCATCGTCTACTTTAGATTTTCCGGCAACAGCTTTAGACAGTTTTGAAAAAAAAGAACTCTTCGTTTTTTCAAGTCCTTTGTCTAAAGTTTCCTTCTTTTCAGAAGAAAATATTTTTTTAAAGAAATTCATATCAGCAGTTGTAGTTTTTGTTTTTTTCGGTGTAAATATAGAAAATAAAAAAGCTACTTCCGTCAACCGAAAGTAGCTTTTCTATATATTGTGGTAGATATTATTTCTTCTTAAGAAATCCATCTACTTCTTCAGGAGTCATAACGCTCTCAACAAAAGTATAAGCTCCTGTTTTTGGAGATTTTACCATCTTGATAGCTTTAGTTAACCTTTTTGAAGATGTCTGTAACGATGCTACGGTTTTCTTTGCCATGACTAATGATTATTTAATTTCTTTATGAACAGTCACACGCTTAAGAACTGGATTAAATTTTTTAATCTCAAGTCTGTCTGGTGTATTCTTTTTGTTTTTAGTAGTAATGTACCTTGAAGTTCCAGCAACGCCAGAAGCTTTGTGCTCAGTACACTCTAAAATCACCTGGATTCTATTACCTTTCTTTGCCATCTTGCTCTATATATTTATTGGTACGATTTATTATTTAATAAATCCGTTAGCTTTAGCTTCTTTCAAAACTGCAGCAATACCGTTTTTGTTAATTGTCTTGATAGTAGAAGCGGCTACTCTAAGTGTGATCCACTTATCTTCCTCAGGAAGATAGAAACGCTTCTTCACTAAGTTTACACTAAACTTCCTTTTCGTTTTGTTCATTGCGTGGGAAACATTGTTTCCAACCATCGCTTTTTTACCGGTAAGGGCACAAACTCTTGACATTATTTCTCGCTTTTATATCGTTATTCAAAATCAGGGTGCAAAGAAAAGAAAAATAAAACTATTACACAAACATAATGCACTAGTTTTTTAAAATTTCATGATAAATCTTTTCAAGAGCCTTATTTGCAGCCCTTTCTATAACCTTTTCACGGGGCTGGCCCAGGTCTAACTTTTCGCTAAACACCCCTTTAGGTGTCGCTATACCTATAAAAACAGTGCCTACTTCAACAGCTGAGTCTCCCTTTAACGGGCCTGCATTTCCTGTAGTAGAAATCGCATAATCGGCATTAAAAAGCTGACGCGCTTTCAGTGCCATATTTTCGGCAACCTGTGCACTTACCACACTAAACACGTCTATAAGCTGCTGTTCTATTTTTAGTATGCTTACTTTAGATTCTGTTGCATAAGTAACGGCACTACCCTTAAAATAAGCCGACGACCCAGGAACGGATGTTATCATCTGAGCTATCTTTCCGCCTGTACAGCTTTCTGCAGCAGCAAGCGTTTTTCCTTTTTGTTTTAAAAGCCTTCCTAAAACGACTTCTATAGTATCGCCTTCGTCAAAACCAACAATGATATCGCCTATAATCGCTTTGAGCTTTTCCACCTCGGCAGCAATAGTATTTTGCAGCAAAGCCTCATCTGTACCGCGCGCACTCAGCCTCAGCCTCACACGTCCGGGATTAGGCAGATAGGCCAGTTTAATGAATTCCGGCAGATTGTTTTCCCAGTCTTCAATACGCTCTGCTACTACGCTTTCACCTTGTCCGTGGGTAATTATTGTCTTATGTACTATATAAGGCCTCTCATATCGCTCTACAAGCAGTGGTATAATTTCATTATCTACGATAGATTTCATTTCATACGGCACACCGGGAAGCGACATAAATACCGTATCTCCCCTCTCCATCCACATGCCCGGAGCTGTGCCCACAGCATTGTGCAATACTTTTGCCTTAGACGGTACAAGTGCCTGATCCCTGTTAAGCTGCGATGCCGTCCTGTTAAGCGCCCTTTCTATAAGCGCCACCACATGTGCCTCAACCTCTTCATTACGCACTAAATGGTCGTCAAAATACTCGCAGAAGGCTACCTTTGTAACATCATCTTTCGTAGGGCCCAGTCCGCCGGTAATGATAACCACATCTACCCTGTTCTGATAGTAGGCCAGCGTTTCAAGTATATGATGCCTTTCGTCGCTTATAGATCGTGTTTCATAGACACCAATACCTATCTTATCCAGCGCTTTGGCTATATAACCGGAATTTGTATCAGTGATCTGCCCTATAAGTATCTCATCGCCTATGGTAATAACAGCTGCTTTCATGGTTTAAAGGTCATAGTCTTTTTTAAGTTCTTTTACCGTCTTGCTTATATATTCCTTAAGGCTTTTTACAACATCCTTAATTTCTTTCTTTTTGCCGTTTCCACGCCCCCAGCTTTCAATAGCCAGCACATCTTCATAGGCCAGGTCCATACCTAAAAGATCCAGCGTAGGCTTGATCTTATGCGCGGCATGGTACACTTTATTATGGTCCTTTTCTTCAAGGCCATGCTTTATGTTTTTCATCTCGGCGGGTACTTCTTCCAGAAAAAGAGTCACTATCTGCCTGGCAAACTCAACGTCGTTTTCTGAGATTGCATATACTTTTGATAAGTTATAATATAGTGCCATTATTTTACCTGTATCCTGAATAATTTCTTTCCTTCCAAAAACCCTTCCAACACATCGTCCGGATTCACTTTGGCAACACCTTCAGGCGTACCCGTAAATATAATATCTCCTATACGCAGCGTAAAATACTGCGACACATAAGCTATGATCTCATCTATCTTCCACAACATATGCTGCGTGTTACCCTTCTGAACAACAGTACCATTATTGGTAAGCTCAAAATTGAGGTTGTCCAGTGACTCAAATTCAGTTTTGGGTATAAACTCACTCACCACTGCCGATCCGTCAAAAGCTTTTGCTTTTTCCCACGGCAGTCCTTTTTCCTTAAGTTTTGCCTGAAGGTCGCGCGCAGTAAAATCTATACCGAGCCCTATTTCGTCATAATATTTATAGGCAAACTTAGTATCTATATACTTGCCTACCTTATTGATCTTGACCAAAACCTCAACTTCGTGATGGATATCGTTACTGAATTCGGGTATTACAAACGGGAATTTTTTCAACACTATAGCCGAATCAGGTTTAAGAAAAATAACCGGTTCGTCCGGCCTTTCATTTTGCAGTTCTTCTATGTGTTTCACATAATTCCTGCCTATGCATATTATTTTCATAATAGTAAGAAAATGATTTAGGCCAATTTATTGTTTAATTTTCTAAGCTTAATAGCCGTTAACACCTTTTTGGTATATAACGGAAAATCAGCATTCTGAATCCAACCAAAATAGCCGGGCTCCTGCTCCAGGACCGTATTTACTTTTGCACCTTTATGCTTGCCAAAGGTAAAGATTTCTTCACCATCAGGATCAAGCGCTATAAATCCTGCAAAGTCTACAGCCTTTTTACGGGTAGTATATTCAGAAAGTGACTTCATGTCATTTTCAAGGTCTTCGTAACGCTCCAGCTGCGATTTAAGTATTTCGTATGTAGCATTGGTATCAGCCGCCGCCGTATGTGCATTTTCAAGCGTCTTACCGCAGTAAAACTTATAGGCCGCACTAAGTGTACGCTCTTCTTTTTTATGAAAAATAGTCTGCACATCGACAGATACCCTGTTCTTCATATCAAAGTCCACCCCGGCACGAAGCAATTCTTCTGCCAACAGCGGAATATCAAACCTATCAGAGTTGTAGCCCCCAAGATCTGAATCTTTAATCATGTTATAAATAGTATGCGCAAGCTCTTTAAAAGTTGGCTCATTTGCCACTTTATCATCGGTAATACCGTGAAAGGTTGTGGTGATTGGCGGTATAGGCCTTTCCGGGTTTACCAGCCATGTGCGGCTCTCTTTATTACCGTTAGGATATACTTTTAATACCGAGATCTCCACGATACGATCTTTGCAG
Source organism: Flavobacterium sp. DG1-102-2 (assembly GCF_033042555.1). Lineage (NCBI taxonomy): Bacteria > Pseudomonadati > Bacteroidota > Flavobacteriia > Flavobacteriales > Flavobacteriaceae > Flavobacterium > Flavobacterium sp. DG1-102-2. The sequence goes on along the minus strand of NZ_JAWLIK010000004.1, from coordinate 255,543 downwards.
ATATCAGTACCTGTAGTCTCCAGGTCAAAAAAGCAAATAGGCTTATGCAGTTTAAGTTCCATAGTCAAATTGTATAATGACAAATATACTTTGAGAAATGTTCAAAAAGAAGATTTTTATCAATAATTGCTTTTGCTGACAATTTATCCATTACAATCCCAACGGAAGTCGGCTGTTTCATAATTCTGCTTTTTATAGTCAAAATGCCACCATTCATTGTTGTATGGTGTAAAGCCGGCTTTTTTCATAATGCTTCGCAATGCTTTCCTGTTTCGCCTTGCTTCTTTCGAAAGCCCCTCTGCCTCATAATGCGATTTCGCCGTAAAATCGTCAAAAGGCGTACCCATATCTAACAGGCTGCCATTCTCATCTGCCAGCGAAAGATCTACGGCCCGCCCCCGGTTATGATTAGACCCTTTGCCCGGTGGTGCCACATAACGCGGATCATTTACAATATCATACATCACCTTTTGATATCCATACGGACGATAACAGTCATATACCACAAGGGTAAAACCTTTATCCTTTGCAATCCGGTTGGCTTCTTCAAGAGCTACAGCAACCTCAGGGCGCAGAAAGCATCGCGCACACGGATAAATCTTTTGGTGCATAAAATTAGCTGTATCGGCATAAGCCATTTTATTTTGGATTCCCTGTGCCTCAAAATTTACCTCAGCCCAACCTTTTATTGTGTCCTGAACGACTGCTCTTTTGCATTCGCGGAAGCGCGTGCCATTTGGCGAGAACATAGATAAGGTTATAAAAATTATTAAAGACAGATACGGGAAAAATTTCATATATAAGTGTTAGCCACACAAATATAACCAATTTAAAAAACAACATTTGAAAATTTTTTCTTACTTTAGCTATGCTAAAAAAAATTATATGAAAAGAAAATTACTCTTTGCTTTACTTGCAGCACCATGCTTTTATGCTACAGCACAGACAACCAATATTCCCGACCCTATTTTTGAACAGTTGCTTATTGACAAAGAAATAGATACCGACGGAATAATAAACGGGCAAATAGATACCGCAGATGCCTTAGCCGTGACAGACCTTGTCATTACCTATGAAGATAATATTAATTTCAACTTCATAAGCGACTTAACCGGCATTGAGGCTTTTACAAATCTCGAAAGCTTAATCGTGAACTTTACCGAGGCAGGAGAGCTGGATGTAAGTACAATGATACATTTAAAGCATCTGGATTGTGTAGATAATATGCTGTCGTCAATAGATGTTTCTAACAACCCATTGCTGGAATACCTGGATATTTCAACCGGTGGCGATGTGGGGCCAATGAATTACATTTCAGAGATTGACCTTAGCCATAACCCGAATATCAAAATGATTCTGGCATCAGGCGGAGTTGGCCGCATAAACCTGAAAAACGGAAACAACAATCCCGATATGCATATTAATATAAGTGGGTTCTATGACGGTATGGGACCCGAACCTGATATTTACACCTGTATTGAAGTGGACAACGCCGAAGCTGCCCAAAATAATCAGGCTCCTTATTCAGACTGGACAATTGCACACGTTTATGCAACATATTCTCTTGTAACAGACTGCTCTTTAGGCACAGAAGATTTTGATGCTGCTAAAGCTTCTGTATACCCTAACCCAACATCAGATATATTGTATTTCCAAACAAATGACGGCACAATTATAAACAAAATAATCGTCTTTGATATTTCGGGCAGGATTGTAAAAGAATACGGCAACATCAGTGATTCGTTTTCCATTTCAGATCTTCAGGCCGGTGCATACATTGTAAAACTGGCTTCAGAAAAAGAAATTTTTACACAGAGAGTTATAAAAAAGTAAAAACACATATCACACAAAAAGCTCCGCAAATGCGGAGCTTTTTCAATTTAAATCCTAATCTTCCCTGCTTCCGTCATCTGCCATACGTACCAGTTTAGGGGTAAATTTGGCCACAACATCAACAAGATCGGTCTGCGATGCCATAACAGCGTCGATATCTTTATAAGCCATTGGGGCTTCATCCCTTCCCGCACCAATTAATGATACACCGTGGTCTTTCAGCACCTGTCTCATATCGGCCTTGGTAATGCTTTTTATCGCCTGTGTACGGCTCATCTGCCTTCCGGCACCGTGCGACGCCGAGTTAATGGCATCAGCCTCACCTTTACCCCTCACAAGGAATCCGGGAGCTGTCATACTTCCTGGAATTATCCCCATTACGCCTTTACCGGCGGGAGTAGCACCTTTTCTATGTACAGTTACTTCTTCACCGTTAAGTATTTCTTTCCAGGCAAAATTATGATGGTTTTCTACTTTAGCGAGTATCTGTGCACCAAGGGCCCTTTGAAGCTTATCATGTATTACCTGGTGGCACGCCGAAGCATAATCGCCGGCAAGGTTCATTGCGATCCAGTACTCCTGGCCTTCCTGAGAGTTTAAGTCAAGATAGGCTAAGTTGGCCGCCTCTCTAGGAAGCCTGGTGATGTCCTTAGCCAGCTTTGTATAATGTCCCGCCACGGTAGCACCAAATCCCCTCGAACCTGAATGCGTAAGCAATGCCACATAACGCCCTTTATCTATACCTAACACCTCATCCCTATGTTCAAATTCTATAATACCGAATTCTACAAAGTGGTTACCGCCACCTGATGTACCTAATTGTGACCATGCCTTATCGTGAAGGTTCTTAATGAATGGCGCAATGTTGAACTCGTTTCTGTCCAGTACCTCATGATCGTTTTTATACTGGCCATGGTAGCCATGGCCCGCACCAAATTTAGTGTGCGCGATAAGCTCCCTTTTGTATTTAGCTTCGTTCATGATAAAATGCTCTTCGGGAATATCATAAACAGATAAAGCCATTCTGCACCCTATATCTACACCCACTCCATAAGGAATAATAGCATTTTTAGTTGCCAGCACACCGCCAATCGGAAGTCCGTAGCCCTGATGCGCATCAGGCATTAAAGCTCCGGCTACCGTAACCGGAAGTTTCATCGCAACATCCATCTGGTCCTTTGCACCCTGCTCTATCTGTGCCTCACCATAAACTATATAGGCACCTGAAGTTTCTTTTAAAGCAATCGTTTCATCTTTTGGCGCATTGGCCTCTTCTATCATCGCCGAAGCTAATGGTTCTAAAACCTTATCGTCAAGAAAGTTTTCAGGGTAATCTTTTACTTTTTTAAATAATGCCAGTACTTCTTCACGAGGCTGATCGTTGTATTTTGAATTTGCCAGTTTTAAGGCAAGCCCCAATATGCCTGTTTCTTTGTAGCCGGCATATAGCAAATCGGTTCCGTTAATTAATGCTTCCATGATTGTATGGTTTTGAAATTTAAAATTAGTCTGTTTTATTTTGAATACTGTTAATTGAATAGTAAAAGAGGCAATGGGCATTACGTGTGGAAATTTCTTTGGAACGAAGTAACACGTAACAACGGCACTCTTTATCATCAAGAGCAATGGCAACAAGCGCTTTTTATACTTTCGGGAATCGAACCCGACGAAACAACCAAACGAAGTAACGCTTTGTAATACGGCATCTCAATATTTTCAGGAGCAAAAGGCAGTGCAGGCTTTTTAATCGGGGCGTGCTAACGCCGGAGTCGAACCGGATAGCCTTGCCGCATAAAAACTGCTGCGCTATTCCTCCCCTAAATGGTCGCGAAGTATCCCACACTTACGGCATCCTGTGTAATGTTGGTAAGGCAAAAAGCGAAGAGGGCATGATTTCACACTGTTGTCTTCGGGATAACAGTGACGGGATTCGAACCCGCTATAGCCAAAGAAGTATCCCTTTTCTACGACACTTACCGGCATTTTATTTTTATAAACTCCCACAACATCCGCCGGCCGTAGGAGCACCACATTTACAGCATAACAGAGCTAAAAACAATAAGAGACATTTTTCCTTGCTCTAACCAACTGAGCTACATACCCAAAGGCAAACCTGTTGAATATGGCCGGGCTTGAACCGGCGACCGAGGCACACGAAGTAACTCTTATTTACGGCATCTGTTTTTATTTTTTCAGTAATCTCCCGCCGCAGCGTGCTAAACAGGAGAACCACAATTTAATAAACATCAAAGACAAGAATAACGAAGCCTCTAATTTGTCTAAACCCGAAGCTTCCTATTTAAGCCTGCCTATTTCTGATAACTTATTAATTTATTTTTTATAAACTCCCGCAACATCCTGTGGCTGCGGGAGCACCATTCTATATTGTAACAGGGCAAAAAGCAAAAAGGGACAGATCCTGCTCTAACCAACTGAGCTACATCCCCAAAATTTTATTTTCTGGTGGAGATGGCGGGACTCGAACCCGCGACCCGGGCATTAAATGTGCGAAGTAACCCTTCTTTACGGCACCTGTTATTTTTAATCCTCACTCCCGACCCCTCTCCGACAGAGAAGGGAGCAAAAGCAATCATTATTAACCTATATCACTATGCTGTTTATCTTAGTCAGCGCATTGCCTGCATCTTCCATAGAAAAAAGCACATCAAATATCTTGTCGCTCCAGCCTGCTATTAAGTGAACGTCGTTTCGACGAACGTCAAGCGGCTCTGCACCGTGGCCTGCAAGGTCAAACAAATACAATTTTGCATTTGGCGCTATGGCTTTGTAACGCATCCACGAACTTTCAAACGAGTTTGAAGAACCATTGGAGCTATACATCTGCACATCGGTAAACAGCATTACCTTATCAACAGCCTGCCTTCTTTTTATAAGGTCTTCTATCACCAGGTAACCGTTTGTGGAGTAACCCACTTCGCCCTCCCTACGGTAAAATTCCATTACATTGGCAAGCACATTACGTTGCGGCATGTTTATTATTTTCCAAGTATCGCCAAACATACCCGTCATCACATTTTTGCACTGCGACTGCATTAGCATGGCAAGCATAAGGCCTATGTCATATAACTGGACTTTGCTTTTTGCCGATACCGGCTGCTGCATGGAGCCCGAAACGTCTGCCGCAATAACTACCGAAGTAGTATAACCAAAACCTTTTATGTTTTTAGCGCTGTGCATCACGGCATCTTCAAGCGCATTCAATACCGCAGCGGTGTAACCCGACTTTAGTTCTTTTATCTCCCGGTATGCGGAAAGAAAACGGAATGGCAATTGTTTTGAACCCATAACCGCTTTTTCGTTGGCTATGTGTTCGCACACCATTTGTATATGCTTTGCCGATACTCCTGCTTCGAGGATATTCCTTAAGTTTCTCATCAGCGCCATGTAGCCTACCTTCCTGCTTTCTATTAACTCACCCCATTTGGCAGCTACAGCTCTTTTCTTTTCTTCTGCATTGGTAAACTTTATTTTACCCAATTCAGATAATTCTGTTTCCCATGTATAAGGTGTTGCCAGTGTGTCGGCCGCTATTTTATTAAAGATCTCTTGCTGGGCTTCGTCTTTTGCTTTTGGATGCACTAAAAACAAAGCGTCCCTTAGCTTCACATCGGTTGCACGGTTGTATTTGGCAAACTGATATTCGTCAAACTTGTTGAACGATACCGCAAGGCCTTTTTGCACCTGCTTGGACAATCTGTTTAGTTTTTTTGTCGCTGTCCTTTGGTTGGCTATCTGGTAGTACGAAAGCAATTCTGTTATCTCGTCTGCACGCTGTATAACGTTGCTCACTGTCCTGCTTACCGTATCGCTACCCGACGTTTGCTTCGCCAGCTCAACTGAAAGTACCATCGGTACAGATCGTAAATACATTTCTGTCCTTGCATACACCGCCAGTTTAGCCACAAACTCAGCATCGCATTTTGCGATAAGCCTTTTTATCTTTTCAAGCCTTTCGTTACCCGATTCGTAAAATGAATCATTCAATCCAGTTGTAACCACGGCGGAATATAATTCAAGTTCCGGAGTCATTTTATACGCCTTAGCACCTTCATGATTAACTGTAACGTTGGTTTGCCTGTTTAAAAAATTGAATTTCATGATACAAATCTTTTAGGTTATTATCTTGTTGTTTTTGAGGAGAGTAATTGTTGTCTCATCCTGACATTGCAAAGATGCGCACACACCTGCGCAGTAAAAATGCGCAGCAGAAAAAAAAATTAAAAAAAATTAAAAACAACTGATTTACAACACACTAAAATTGAAATAAATTTCTATTATGTCCAACAAAAGATTTACTACGCAGTTACATTGCGCAGTAAAAGAGATTTTTTATTATTTTTGGAGTACACTTTTTACCAAAAACAGTTAAAATCTACAAAATGGCTACAAACAAGCTTGCGTTGCTGCGCTATAAAACAATAGACGAATGCCTGAAGAACCGTTTCAGGAAATGGACATTGAATGATATTATAGAAAAAGTATCCGATGCGCTGTATGAATACGAGGGAATAACCAGCGGCGTGAGCAAGCGTACCATTCAGGCTGACATTCAGGTTATGCGTAGCGACAGTTTAGGGTACAACGCGCCTATTGTAGTAAATGACAAACGCTTTTACACCTATGAAGATGCTACGTATAGTATTACAAAGTCGCCCATAAACGAAACCGACATGGAAAAGATGAAGGAAATCGTTAGCGTATTAAAGCAGCTAAACGGCTTTAATTACTTTGATGAGATGAGCGAGCTTATTGCCAAACTGGAGAATAATGTAAACAAGTCGGCTAAAAAGACAAAAAATCATATACAGTTTGATGATAATAAGGAACTAAGAGGAATTGAGCATATCAATCCGTTATACCAGGCGATACTTAACAAGACACCGCTGTTTATAGAGTACCAGTCTTTTAAAGCACAAAAGCCTTCCAAAGAAATTTATTATCCGTATCTATTAAAGGAACACCGCAACCGCTGGTTTTTGGTTTCGATGAAAAAGAAGCATCCGTATCTGATGACGCTGGCATTGGACCGTATGATAGAATTTCAGCCGCTTACCAAAGAGCAATATGTAGAATATGAAGGTGTAGACTTTGAGCGTTATTTTGATGATCTTATAGGCGTAACCAAATCACAGCGCGACAGAGCCCAACGGGTTATACTGGAATTTGACAAAACAAATGCACCTTATGTAATTACAAAGCCACTACATCGCTCGCAGCAGGTACTGAGTGAGAATGAGAATGGCATCATAATACGCATTGACGTGGTATTGAATTTTGAGCTTGAAAAAGAGATATTAGGCTTTGGGGAATGCGTGAAAGTGCTGGCACCCAGAAACCTTCAGGCAAGGATAAAAAGAAGGATAGAAAGGGCTGCGAAGTATTATGGGGAGAATAAAAAAGAAGATAAATAAAAACGCCTCCATTAACGGAGGCGTTCTGTATATGATAAAAAATCTTATTCTTAATAATCCCTGTTAGCATCAAAAGCTTCAAGGTATTCTGCAACACGCTTAACGAATGATCCTCCAAGGGCACCATCTACCACACGGTGGTCATAGCTGTGCGAAAGGAACATTTTTTGGCGGATACCGATAAAATCACCATCCGGAGTTTCAATAACTGCGGGCACTTTCCTGATAGCTCCCAGTGCCAGGATACCAACCTGTGGCTGGTTGATGATCGGCGTACCGAACACACTGCCAAATGTACCAACGTTAGTTACAGTATAAGTACCACCCTGAGTATCGTCTGGTTTAAGCTTGCCGGCCTTAGCACGGTTACCAAGATCGTTTACTGCTTTTGCCATACCTACAAGGTTAAGCTGGTCTGCATTTTTAATTACCGGAACGATAAGGTTACCGTTTGGCAATGCTGCCGCCATACCAAGGTTGATGTTTTTCTTTTTGATGATGTAATCACCATCTACAGATATGTTCATACCCGGGAAGTCTTTAAGCGCTTTGGCCACAGCTTCCATAAATATTGGGGTAAAAGTAAGCTTCTCGCCTTCTCTCTTCTCAAATGCATTTTTAACCTTATCCCTCCATTTTACAATATTGGTTACATCTACCTCGATAAACGACTGCACGTGTGCCGATGTTTGTACCGATTGTACCATGTAACCCGAGATAAGCTTACGCATACGGTCCATCTCTACGATCTCGTCACCGCCATTAACCGATACCGGAGCTGCCTTAGCTGCTACTACTGGTTGCTGATTGTTGGTAATTGGTTGCTGGATAGTTTGCGGTTGAGCTACAGGTGCTGCCTGTGCAGGCTGGCTTCCGCGTGTTTTTATATATTCCAGTATATCATTTTTAGTAACCCTGCCTTCTTTACCTGTACCATTCATGGCTTCAAGCTCAGCAAGCGATATACCTTCTTCTTTTGCAATGTTTTTTACAAGCGGCGAATAGAATTTCTCTGATTCCGAATAATCTACCGGAGCAGCAAAAGCCGTGGCAGCAGCCTCAACCGTTTTTTCTATAGCCTGGATATTTGCAGCTGTAGTCTCTTCTTTTGGAGCATCTACAACTACACCGCCTTCAGTTTCAATATAAGCAATGGTCTGGCCCACCTGAACCACATCATTTACATTAAAAAGCACTTCCACAAGTTTTCCTGATACTTCAGAAGGCACTTCAGAATCTACTTTATCTGTCGCAATTTCAAGTACAGCCTCATCAGCCGCAATATGATCGCCAACATTTTTTAACCAATTTGTTATAGTTGCCTCAGCAACACTTTCACCCATTTTGGGTAATTTAAGTTCAAATTTTGCCATATCGATAACCTAAAGGTAAAATTACTATTTGAGTTTGCGAAATTAATAAAAAAAACAAGCCGTTGCCATTTTTAGCATAATTTTTCGCGGACTATATCGTTTTTTCTAATTATCACAATTATTAGAACGTAATGACCTCTCCCCTGTCATTGCTGCTATTGCTCCCCACTACAAAACGGGTACCTGCAGGACGTATTTTAAAGGTAAAGCCATCGTTCTTGTGACTTTCTATAAAGGTAATAATTTCTTTAAAGCTTACACATTCGTTATCAAACATCACCTCAGCTTTCTTATTTTTAAAAGACAGCACATTCGACAGCTGCTCCGTACGTGTTACAGTACTGCCAAGTTTATCTTTAAGTGCCCGGGACAGGTTATCATTCTTTGAAACTAATACATAGTGCTGCGGTGAATATACCGGAACGGCCTTATTCTTCTTAGCCACCGCAAAAAAGAAAGCCCCAATCTTCATGAGTACATCAAACTGAGGGGATCGCCTAAAATGTTTATTATAAAAAAACTGCATCGCTTCACGAAAGCGCTTCATGTAAGCACCATCTTTAACTGTACTTTCTCCTTTATAATGTATAACTGAACTATCTGCAAAGTAATAATTGCGTAAGCCTTTTTTAAGCACCATATACGACAGGTCTATATCATCACTGTACATAAAGCAGTCCTCATCAAACCCTCCTATTTCAAGATACAAATCACGTTTCATGAACATAAAGGCACCTACAAGGATATCTACTTTTCCATTTTGATTTTCACCAAGATGCTGTGCGTAATAACGGTTGAATATTTCTTTTCGAGGTAATAGTTTATACAGGCCGCCGATTTTTGTAAAGGCAACCCAGGGTGTAGGAACCCCACGTTTACTTTCAGGAAGAAAACAGCCGCGGCCATCTACAAGCTTAACGCCCGATATACCAAAATCTTTCTGCGCATTAGCAAATGAAAGAATTTTAGAAAAAGTATCTTCAGCTACAACGGTATCAGGATTAAGAATACAGATATATTCGCCGTTTGCAGCATCTACACCTATATTATTTCCTTTCGGGAAGCCTGTATTCTCTCTGTTCTCTATAAGTTTTACCTCAGGAAAACGCGATTTCATCATCGCACAGCTGTCGTCGGTAGAATTATTATCTATCACAATTATCTCAGCCTCAATACCTGATAATGCCTGCTGAACACTCAGCACGCATTGCTCAAGAAAATAGCGGACATTATAATTAAGTATAATTACGGACAACTGCATTAGGCAAAGATAAAAGAATTTGTGAATTTCAAAAATCCTACATAAAAACGCTGCCGGACAAGAACAGGCATAAAATATAAAAGCGCCCCTTGAGTGGGCGCTTTTATCAACTAACTAACCAAATCCAATCATCATTATGAAATATCTATCAGTCTTTTTGCAGGCTGTGCTGCTGCTTCTTTTTTAGGGAGCGTAATATTCAAGATACCATCCTGGTATGCTGCATTAATCTCTTCAGCTTTTATGTTCTCAGGTAATTTAAATGACCTTTTGAAGGAAGCGGTACGAAATTCCCTTCTTGTAAATTTACCTTCCTGCTCTTCATTTTTTTCAGCTTTTGTTTCTGAAGAGATAGTAAGAAGGTCTTTTTCAATTTCTATGTTGAAACTTTCTTTCTTTAATCCCGGAGCAATAAGCTCAAGCGAGAATGAAGTTTCGGTCTCTTTAATATTTACCAGAGGAACAGCCGCATGATTATACTGCGTACCACCTAAAATGTCTTTGAAAAATTGATCCATTACGATTGGAAATCCGTTTGCTGCGTTACGTTTTATAACGTTCATAATTTTATTTTTTTAGTGTTCGACTTTCAAATTTGTATAGTAATAGTCAACTTTTATTCCATAGTAATTTTTACAGACAAAATGACACCTATACTGACTTTTTGTCACAAAAAATTATTTTAAGCGAATAAAATCTATATTTACTTCACCAAATCAACCGACAAATGGACACAATAAGACAACGCATACAATCTATAGATGTGCTTCGTGGAATAATAATGGCACTCATGGCACTGGATCATACCCGCGATTACTTTCACATTGATGCAATGACCGGAGATCCAACCAACATGGAAACCACAACACCAATTCTATTTTTTACCCGGTGGATCACCCATTTTTGCGCACCGACCTTTGTATTTTTATCCGGTACTTCAATTTACCTGCAAAGCCTGCGTAAAACCAAAAAAGAGTTGACATGGTTCTTACTTACCCGCGGATTATGGCTAATGTTTGCCGAGCTTACCATCGTAGGCTTTGGGTGGAGCTTTAATATATTCTTTAATTTTTTCTTTTTGCAGGTCATTTGGGCAATAGGATGCAGTATGGTTATTTTATCTGCATTGATATTCTTCAGGTATTGGGTTCTTGCAGCCATAGGGATACTACTTACACTTAGCCACAACCTTATGGATTACATTGTAATTACCAATGATAACCTTGACGTGGCGGCAAACTTTTTCCTGATCACCGAATTTGAACCATACTTATTAGGAAGCGTTCGTTTTATGACCGCTTATGCCATACTCCCATGGACAGGGATTATGCTTTTAGGCTATGCTGCCGGAAGATGGTATAACGGCGAGGTAAGGTCGGAAACCAGAAGAAAAGCGCTTATTATAACAGGAAGCCTTCTAGTCGCTTTATTTATTTGCCTGCGATTGGTAAATAGCTATGGCGACCCGGCACCGTGGGAACCGCAGCCCAGCTTTATTTACACAGTGTTATCTTTTTTGAATGTGACGAAATATCCGCCTTCGCTAATGTATGCCTGTATGACCATTGGCCCGGCAATGATAGTCTTAGCCCTGATTGAAAATATCCGCAATCGCTTTACGGCACTATTCAATATTTTTGGCCGAGTTCCCTTCTTCTACTACCTGATACACATTTATGTTATACACCTACTGTGTACGATACTGTTTTTCGTAGATGGCTACACTATGGAGGATAATTTCAAAATACCGATTTCTTTTGCCTTCAGGCCTAAAGAAAACTTTGGCTTTTCGTTAGGCATAGTTTACCTGATATGGCTGGGTGTTTTGGTGTTGTGTTACTTTCCAAGCAGATGGTACAACAATTACAAGACCTCACACAAGAAGTGGTGGCTGAGTTATGTTTAGATTGTTTATAGTTGTCTGTTGCTGGTAGTCAGATTTTACAATTACCAATCGAACATCTAACCAACAGGAATTCGTAATCCTTAATTTTTAATTCATAATTAATAAGTTACTTTTGCAAAAAATAAAGCCACAGTGAATTATCTTTCAGTAGAAAACATATCAAAATCATTTGGGGAGCGCACGCTTTTCGAAAACATCTCGTTCGGGATCAACAAAGACCAGAAAATTGCTTTTGTAGCAAAAAACGGTACCGGCAAAACCAGCATCCTTAAGATCATTAACGGCGAAGACATGCCCGACACCGGACAGGTGGTTATCCGTAAGGAAATCAAGATGGCGTTTCTGTCTCAGGAACCTAACCTTGACCCTGAGCTTACTATTGAGGAAAGCATATTTGCGTCTGACAACGAGATATTGAAAGTAATTGAGCGCTACGAAAAGGCACTTGAAAATCCGGATGATGAAGAAGCTTACCAAAAAGCTTTTGAAGGCATGGACATGCACAACGCATGGGATTTTGAAACCCAGTACAAGCAGATCCTGTTCAAGCTGAAGCTGGAAGACATGAAGGTAAAGATAAAGAACATGAGCGGCGGGCAAAAGAAACGCGTTGCCCTGGCTATCATCCTTATCAGCAAGCCTGATCTTTTAATACTGGATGAGCCTACCAACCACCTTGACCTTGAAATGATTGAGTGGCTGGAAAATTATTTTGCCAAAGAAAACATGACCCTGTTTATGGTAACGCACGACCGCTTTTTCTTAGAGCGTGTTTGCAATGAGATCATTGAACTTGAGAATGGTAAGCTATACCAATACAAAGGAAACTACTCGTACTACCTTCAGAAAAAGGAAGAGCGCATTGCCGCAGAGAACGCAAGCATTGACAAAGCAAAAAACCTTTATGTAAAAGAACTGGACTGGATGCGCCGTCAGCCGAAGGCGCGTACCACCAAATCTAAATCGCGCCAGGATGACTTTTATGTTATCCAGGAAAAAGCACACAGCCGCCGTAAAGACCACCAGGTAGAACTGGAGATCAATATGGAGCGCATGGGCAGCAAGATCGTAGAGCTGCACAACATATCTAAAAAATTTGAGCAGAAAACCATTCTTGAAAACTTTAGCTTCAATTTTAAAAAAGGAGAACGCATAGGGATTATCGGTAAGAACGGCACAGGAAAATCAACTTTCCTGAATCTTATCACCCAAACCCTTCCGCCTGACAGCGGAAAAGTGATAACCGGTGAAACCATTAAAATTGGTTATTATACACAAAGCGGTATTAACCCAAAACCGGAGCAAAAGGTTATTGACATCATTAAAGAATATGGTGAATATATTCCGCTGGCCAAAGGAAGAACAATTTCTGCATCGCAGCTATTGGAAAAATTCCTTTTCGACAGAAAAAAACAATACGACTTCGTTGAAAAACTAAGCGGGGGCGAACTGAAAAGGCTTTACCTGTGTACTGTCCTTATCCAAAACCCCAACTTCCTTATTCTGGATGAGCCAACAAACGACCTTGACATCGTTACGCTAAACGTACTGGAGAGCTTTCTTCTGGATTATCCGGGCTGTCTTATAGTAGTATCTCACGACAGGTATTTTATGGATAAGATAGTGGATCACCTGTTTGTTTTCAGGGGACAGGGAATCATCGAAGATTTTCCGGGCAACTATAGTGATTTCAGGGCTTATGAAGACAGTGCCGAGCCGACTAAAGAAGAACTTAAACCAGTAGGTGACAACAAAAAAGCCTGGAAACAGAACAATGTTAAGCCGGGACTAACTTTTAACGAACAGAAAGAATTCCAAAAGGTAGAAAAAGATATTAAGGATCTTGAACGCGAGAAGGAAGCTATTGAAAAGCAATTTGCAGAAGGCACTATCGCCGACGCAGACATAGCTAAAAAAGCTGCCGATCTTGAAACTGTACTTAAAAAGATAGAAACAAATACTGAGCGCTGGTTTGAGTTAAGCGCTAAAATGGAAGAATAAATTTTTAGTTTACAATATTCAGTCACAGTCAACAGATTTGTGACTGAATATTGCAACTGTTATTGAACTTATGGCACAACTATCATACAGCAAATTTCTCTGGAACTCGGTAAATCTGCACGGGGTGCATTCCCCATTTGTTTTTGGTATTACAAGAGCGCTGAATACAAAAACAATGCTTTACCCAAAAACTGCTACAGAAACGCTTGATAGAAAAACCATTGATATACTTTTCAGGATATTGGTTAACCTCCATAAAGAGAGACTGGTAATATTAGGTGACGATGCTACAGCTGTGGTCGATTTGCTTCGAAATTACGGTGAGGAACTTAAACTTAAACTTTGGTTCTTCTCCACATTTGCCCCCATAAGCGGCAATTTAGACCTCATATATATATCTGCATCAGATACAGCTCCTATCCTTCCTCAAATTGAAACTCTTATGCCGAGCATAGGCAGCAATACGGTTTGCGCAATAGGCAATATCCACTCATCTGCGCAGGCAGAATACGACTGGGAAACCATAAAAAAAGATCCACGAGTAACGGTAAGCATTGACACCTACCACTTAGGTTTGATATTCTTCAGGCCTGAGCAGGCAAAAGAACATTTTATGATACGTACAACAACATCAAAGGTTCTTGACTTCGCATTGGGAGCCAAAAACCTTTGGGGTTTGTTATATTAACCCGTTATTAAAAAGGTAGCTGAAGTTTTAAGCAAAAAAAAGGTGCGCCGAAGCACACCTTTAATTCACACAAATTTATATAAAAAAACTTTTCTTAGTTCGCTTTATCTTTTGCTTTTTGGTTTTCTTCCCCTTTAGCTGTCATTCTTTCCCAACGGAATTTAGGAGCGAATTTAAGTTTCACAGCAGCGATTTTTCTGTTATCCTCGCCAGATAGACCTTCTTTTTCCACAGTATTTTTACGGTTATCAAGCGCTTCGTACCAAGCTTTTACTTTATCAAGATCTTGTCTTGTGTAAGCATCTTTCTCAGCGTCAAACGTTTCGTAGAATTTTTGATAAACACCTAGGATGTTATCTTTGTTAACCCACGCAAATGTCATATCGTTTCCGATAACATTACCAGGACCAAAGAATTTATCAGCCATTGGGTTTCCTGCAGGAGCCGCAGCCGCTGCTTCAGCCTCAGCTTTTTGTTTAGCTTCGCTTTCAGCCTGCATTTTTACGCCGTCATATTTAGATTTAGACTCTTCAATTCTTTTTTGAGCTTCAGCATCATTTTCAAGTGCAGCTAGTGCAGCTTCTGCTTCAGCCTGTCTTGCTTCATAACCTGCCTGGATTGCAGCCCAGTTTGCAGCTCTTTCAGCAGAATCAAGACCGTTGATAGAATCTACATATACTACATAATGATCTACATTAGTCTTTGCAGTTTCTTTTTTTTCGTCTTTACAAGATGTTACTCCCGCAGCTACCAGGACAGCGCCCAGTACTAAATTGAATTTTTTCATGGTTGTTTGTATTTTTATGTTACTTTGATGATCCAAAAGTAGTTTATGATTAAGCACATTTCAAAATAACTATTAATTTATTAAGAATAGTTTAGCAGAATTAACTATCAATTAAGAATCATTAAGAAGTCCTTAACTTTTTAAGAAATACTATTCGTTGAAAAATTCAATAAAAAAGCCTGCTGCACTAGTAGTACAGCAGGCAGAGAATTGATAACTAACTTTATTTTTTAACCACGAAATTTTCGGTTATTTCTTTACCGGTGAGCGCATCTTTACCATAGAAATTTATCGATGAGACACCTGTACCAAGCTTATTGCAAAACAGGAACATCCTGTTGAGTATTATATTTTTTCCGTTTATAAAGACAGTAACGTGAGGAGATGCCTCTCCGCCAACTTTCAGCGTAAACTTTTTAGCGGGATAAGCCGCCAGGGTAAAATCAAAAGTGTTTGCGGCAGTCTTGATACATTCAACACCGTATGCCATTTTTCGCTGAAGCCCACTTAACTCTTCCTTTATACCTCCTTTTTTATAATTGATACGATGCACCTTTATAGGTTCTGCGTCACTAACTTTTTTACCCGATAACAAATTTGCATCATATACAAACGTATTGTGGTTGTTGGCATGCTGAATATAGAACAACCTTCCGTTAGTATGCGGAGGCACGGGATACCCTTCCTGAGCATTGCAGCCTGTTACAACAGCCATAAACAAAATGAACAGTAATGAATTCCTCATAATCTACTGATTTTATGTTAGATAAATTTAAACAAAATATCACTACAACGTTATCAGTATCTAAAAAGTTATGAACTTTAACTAAATCCGGCATTTTCATAATCTGTTAATTAGCAAAGCCTTAACTATTTTAGAAAGATACTGTATTACTTTTACAACATCAACTAAAATCTACTATACGATGAACAGCAGGGTATATCATGTAATGCAGAACGGCCGCAACGGCTGGAAAGGAGTGATGGAACACTCAAAACACACGCCTGTTACAGGAGAAAGCAAACAGGACGTAATAAACCGCACTATCGCAATAGCAAAAAGCCACAGCAGATGTTCGGTAATTATACACAAAGCAGATGGCAGCATACAGGAAGAACAACGATTCCCAAGAAGTGCCGCCAGACTTTAATACAATTCAAAATCAGACGAAAACCACCTGCAAGGGTGGTTTTTTGTTTATGGCAATACCACTTTTTAAAAGATATTTTTATTTATATTCGCAGTTACAAACCAAACCAATGCAAAATCGCACCGCTGCCGAAAAAGGCATTCAGCTAACCGGATTATTTTCCTCTTTCGTTATGTTCCTTGTTATTAAGGACCCATTTAAATTTAGCTGGATTATACTGATAACAGGATTGGCGATGCTCTATTTTGCCACCAGAAAATATAAAGACGATAAAAAAGCCGGGCGCGACATAGACAAAGCCCGTTCTATAATTATACTTTCATCCTTTAGCGTATTTATGCTATTAGCATGCGCTATTGCTTATTGCTTTATGGAGTAAGTACAGCTGCAACAAATTTCATAACAAATTTGGTAAAATACTGATAATCATACTGCACACTGATTTGTATATTTACTTCGCAATGTAAGATGCCTTACCCCTTACATTGTAAGACCAGTGCTCTAACAGCCCTGCTTATTTACATCCAACTATTGAATTTTAGCATTATGTTTAAAATTACAATAGCTAACTATGCCCGAATTAAAACGTGAAGACCTTAAGTACCAGTATGACTGGAGCAACGACCTAAAAGATAAAAGACATACAGCTATTCACGGCGACGATTTCATTGACAGGAAAAATGGATATCACATGCTCGACTTTATGAACCGTTTTCTTAAGATTAACGGACTCTTTTCTGTTAGCTCACGCCAACGGCTTGAAAAGCTAATGTATAAATACCTGCCGGAAAAGATAAACACAAGAGCAGAGATAAAAATATGGCTTGGCCAGAACTGGAACAAACATTTTTAAAAATCGCTACCTGCATCAAACCGGCGGCTATAATTGCTGCATTTTTAAAAAAATCACTACTTTTAGGCCTCAAATCATCATCAATGTCAGAACCAATAATCGAGATTAAAGGCATAACCCGCGATTTTCCTCTTGGAAGTGAGATCGTAAAGGTTTTAAAAGGAGTTAACCTCCAGATAAATAAAGGCGAATATGTAGCACTTATGGGTCCGTCAGGATCAGGAAAAAGTACGCTCATGAACATATTAGGCTGTCTTGACACACCAACAGGAGGCAGCTACATACTTAACGGAAAAGACGTAAGCCGTATGGCAGACGACGAACTGGCAGAAATACGCAACAAGGAAATAGGTTTCGTTTTCCAAACGTTTAACCTGCTGCCACGTACCACCGCACTTGATAATGTAGCATTGCCAATGGTATACGCCGGCTACAAAAAAAACGAACGCCATGCACGTGCCACAAAAGTACTTACACAGGTAGGCCTTGAAGACCGTATGGATCATAAGCCTAACCAGCTTTCAGGCGGGCAGCGCCAAAGGGTAGCTGTAGCCAGGGCATTAGTTAATCATCCATCTATCATCCTGGCCGATGAACCTACAGGAAATCTTGACAGTAAAACGTCTGTTGAGATCATGAAGCTGTTTGGCGACATCCATGCTAACGGTAACACCGTTATAATTGTTACCCACGAAGAAGACATTGCAGCCTACACTCATAGGGTAATACGACTGCGTGATGGCATCATAGAAAGTGATAACGTGAATCCAAATCCGCACATTTAATTAGTTGCCGGTTGATGGTTATTAGTTGCTGGATTTTCCAATTGCTATCATCCCTAAAAACCGCCAACCATCAACCATCAACCGACAACCATCAACTATGAAAGTATATACTAAAACAGGAGATAAAGGCACCACCGCCCTATTTGGTGGAACGCGTGTACCAAAACACCATATACGTATTGAAAGTTACGGTACGGTAGACGAATTAAATTCGCACATTGGACTTATACGCGATCAGGATATTAATCCTGATTACAAAAAAATACTGGAAAGAATACAGGACAGGTTGTTCACTTTAGGTGCCATACTGGCCACAGACCCTGAAAAATCGGTACTTAAGAACGGAAAGGAACGACTTAACATTCCTAGAATCACTGAGACGGACATAGAACTTCTTGAAAACGAAATAGACAGTATGGAAAGCGAACTGCCACCTATGACCCATTTTGTACTTCCGGGCGGGCATACAACGGTGTCATATTGTCATATAGCAAGGTGTGTTTGCCGTCGCGCAGAGCGCCTTTCGGTGCATTTACATGAACTTGAACCTACTGATGAGTTGGTTTTGACGTACCTGAACCGACTTTCTGACTACCTTTTTGTATTGGCACGAAAGTTGTCCCATGACCTAAAGGCTGACGAAGTGAAATGGATACCGGAAAAACTCTAGCGAGTTTTTTTAGTTTACGATAATCGGTTGTCAGTTTACAGTAAGACGGGAGGCTTTTTAGGACTCCTATTTCAACTGTATGTTGCTGGTATTATGCGGCTAAAAATGCCTGCTGAACACTAAGTACTGAACACCAAAAAACACGTTCTTATTTTTTTAAATAAAATAAACAAATTTTTACTTGGCATTTTCAGTAGAAAATTTATTTTTGCATAAACTTTAATCGTTTAGAAGATGTATTGGACATTAGAATTAGCATCCTATTTAAGTGATGCTCCGTGGCCTGCCACCAAAGATGAGCTTATTGATTATGCCATCAGGACCGGTGCTCCTCTTGAGGTAGTAGAGAACCTTCAATCCATTGAAGACGAAGGTGAAATCTATGAATCGATGGAAGAAATATGGCCGGATTATCCAACGGACGAAGATTATCTTTGGAACGAGGATGAATACTAGGAAAAAATAAAATTCAATTGAAAAGTCTCTCCGCGAGGCTTTTTTTTTGGTTAAATTTGTATCCTATCACAATTAAATATAAGTAATTACAAAATAATGAGTTTAATAAACAGCATTCTTAAAGCCTTTGTAGGCGATAAGTCGCAAAAAGACGTTAAGGCCATGCAGCCGCTGATCAACAAGATCAAGTCGTACGAAGGCGCTTTAGCTCAGCTTAGCCATGACGAGCTAAGGGAGAAAACAATATATTTTAAAGACACTATCCGTAAGGCCCGTGCTGATAAAGACGCTAAAATAGCTTCTTACCTGCAAGAAGTGGAAAAAGTAGAGGATATTGATGCTCGTGAAGACATCTATGCTTCTATTGACGCCCTTGAAAAAGAGGCTTATGATATATCTGAGAAAACATTGATGGAAATTCTTCCTGAAGCTTTTGCTGTAGTTAAAGAAACTGCGCGCCGCTTTAAAGAGAACACGTCTATCACTGTAACTGCTTCTCCTAAAGACAGGGAACTGTCTGCAGAGAAACCCTATATTACTATAGAAGGCGACAACGCCGTATGGGCTAACTCATGGAATGCTGCTGGTAAAGAAATTACCTGGGACATGATCCATTATGATGTTCAGCTTATAGGTGGTATTGTTCTTCATCAGGGTAAAATTGCCGAGATGCAGACGGGTGAAGGTAAAACCCTTGTGGCTACACTGCCGCTCTACCTTAACGCACTTACCGGAAACGGCGTGCACCTTGTAACCGTGAATGACTACCTTGCAAAAAGGGATAGCTCATGGAAAGCACCTCTGTTTGAATTCCACGGTATTACTGTAGATTGTATAGATAACCACCAGCCAAACTCTGATGCACGACGCAAAGCGTATGCAGCAGATATTACTTATGGTACAAACAACGAATTTGGTTTTGACTACCTTAGGGATAACATGGCACATTCGCCGGGCGAACTTGTACAGCGTAAGCATAACTATGCCATTGTCGATGAGGTCGATTCTGTATTAGTAGATGATGCACGTACACCGCTTATTATCTCTGGTCCGGTTCCTCAGGGTGACCGCCACGAGTTTACAGAACTTAAACCGAAAATTGACAATCTTGTAAACCTTCAGAGAACATTACTTAACGGAGTTTTGGCCGAGGCCAAAAAACTTATCCGCGAGGGTAACACTAAAGAAGGCGGATTCCTTTTACTTCGCGTATACCGCGGACTTCCTAAAAACAAAGCGCTTATTAAATTCTTAAGTGAAGAGGGTGTTAAGCAGCTGCTTCAAAAAACAGAAAACCAGTACATGGCCGATAACAATCGTGACATGCACAAGGTTGACGAAGCACTCTATTTTGTAATTGAAGAAAAAAACAACCAGGTAGAACTTACAGATAACGGTATAAAATTCCTTTCTCAGGATACTGACAGCCACTTCTTTGTACTTCCTGATATTGGTACTGAAATAGCTTCTATAGAAAAAAGAAAACTTTCTAAAGAAGAAGAAGCAGAACAAAAAGAAGAGCTTTTTAAAGACTTCTCTGTAAAAAGTGAGCGCATCCATACGTTAACACAGCTTCTTAAAGCGTACACCCTGTTTGAGAAAGATACTGAGTATGTTATCATGGATAATAAAGTACTTATCGTAGATGAGCAGACAGGACGTATCATGGACGGACGCCGTTATTCTGACGGATTACACCAGGCTATTGAGGCTAAAGAGAACGTAAAGATTGAAGCTGTTACACAAACATTTGCTACAATTACCCTGCAAAACTACTTTAGGATGTACAGCAAGCTGGGCGGTATGACCGGTACAGCTGTTACTGAAGCAGGTGAGTTCTGGGAAATATATAAACTTGACGTTGTAGAGATTCCTACTAACAGGGGAATTTCACGTAAAGATGAGCAGGATCTTATCTACCGTACAATGCGTGAAAAATTCAACGCAGTTATCGAAGACGTGTCTGCACTATCTGCAGCGGGAAGGCCGGTGCTTATCGGTACAACTTCTGTAGAGATATCAGAACTTTTAAGCCGTATGCTTAAAATGAGAAACGTTCCTCATAACGTACTGAATGCAAAACTTCACAAAAAAGAGGCTGAAATTGTTGCCGAAGCAGGTAAACCGGGAGTTGTCACCATTGCAACAAACATGGCCGGCCGTGGTACCGATATTAAGCTTACCCCTGAAGTTAAGGCAGCAGGCGGATTAGCGATCATTGGTACAGAACGTCACGATTCACGTCGTGTTGACCGCCAGCTGCGAGGCCGTGCAGGTCGTCAGGGTGACCCGGGAAGCTCTCAGTTCTATGTATCGCTTGAAGATAACCTTATGCGTTTATTTGGTTCTGAAAGGGTTGCCAAAATTATGGACCGTATGGGACTTAAAGAAGGAGAAGTTATCCAGCACTCTATGATGACGAAATCTATTGAGCGCGCGCAGAAAAAAGTAGAAGAGAACAACTTTGGCGTACGTAAGCGTCTTCTTGAATATGATGACGTTATGAACGCGCAGCGTGAAGTCGTTTACAAACGCAGAAAACACGCACTACATGGCGAAAGGCTAAAAGTAGATTTAGCTAACATGATGTATGATACTGCCGAACTTATTGCAGAAACTAACAAGGCTACCCAGGATTTCAAAAACTTTGAGTTTGAACTTATCCGTACTTTCTCTATCAGTTCTCCCGTAACTGAGGCTGAATTTGCAAGGCTGTCTGAAAGGGAGCTTGCAGGAAAAGTATATAAAGTAGTACTTGACCATTACACCGAAAAGACAGAGCGTAACGCTGCAGAGGCTTTCCCTGTTATCAAAAATGTTTACGAAAATAACAATGGCCAGTATGAGCGTATCGTTGTTCCGTTTACAGATGGTATCAAAACACTCAATGTTGTAACCGACCTTGACAAAGCTTACCAAAGCGAAGGCCGTACATTAGTGAACGATTTTGAGAAGAACATTACCCTTGCTATCGTAGATGAAGCATGGAAAAAACACCTTCGCAAAATGGATGAGCTGAAACAATCGGTTCAGCTTGCGGTTCATGAGCAAAAAGACCCGCTTCTTATTTATAAGTTTGAAGCCTTCAACCTGTTCAAGAAAACAATGGACGGTATCAACAAAGAAGTAATATCATTCCTTTTCAAAGGCGACCTTCCTTCTCAAAACCCTGGTACTATTCAGGAAGCAAGACAGGAAACGATCCAGGAAAACTATACTGAGACTAAAGACGAGGTTATGAATACCGACGAAATGGCTGCTAAAGCACGTGAGGTATCACAGCAAAGCCAAAGCCGCCCTCAGACTGTAGAAACTGTGGTAAGAGATGCACCGAAAATTAACCGTAATGACAATGTAACTATCAAACATGTTATGAGCGGTAAATCTGAAACAATGAAATTTAAAAAAGCCGAAGGCCTTTTAGCTACCGGCGAATGGATTATTGTTAATGAATAATCACCTATATTTATAAAAAATCCCCTGATCGCTCAGGGGATTTTTTGTTTTATTATTCTGCCAGATAACCGCTGTAAGCGCTCACATCAATCTCAGCTTTCAGGTCAAACAACAGGCTGTATAGCCCAAAGAATGTCCTGTTCACATAGATAAAGTGTTTAGACCCACGGTTACCGTTCATTTTGCGCAGCGTTTTATCGTTGGCAAATTTATCGCTCAGCCCGGCAATAGCGTCGCTGAATCGTGTATCTGAAAAATCAAATCGGTCCCGCTGGAACGGCTCGGTGAATACAGTAAGCAGATCGTGGAACAATGTGGAAAAAAATTCGATCTCTTTAGCCGAATCATTCTTTTTCAATATTTCCAGTTCGTACAGCTTATCGTTAAAGAATACAGGATCGTTTAAGTTTTCTTTTTTGGCAAGGTCAAAATACGGAATATAGAATTCGTCCGGTATCTGTTTCATGCAGCCAAAGTCGATTGCCATAAGGTTAGCCGCTGCATCCACAAGGAAATTACCAGGATGCGGATCGGCATGGAAATTCTTAAGCTCGTGTATCTGGTACATATAGAAATCCCATAGTGCCTGCCCTACCTTGTTTCGTTTTTCCTGCGAGGTTTCCTTTTTACAAAATTCTGACAGGTGAATGCCTTCCATCCAGTCCATCGTGATGATCTTCTCGCACGACAGTTCAGGGTAATATTTTGGGAACTTTAGATTTTCTATGTGTGCACACGCAATGCGTATGGTCTCGCTCTGTTTAAGTTCCAGTACATAATCGGTCTCTTCAGTCAGCTTATCCTCAACTTCTTTAAAGTATTCATCAGATGCTCCCTGAAGATTAAACATTCTTATCGCAATTGGTTTTACTAAAGCAATGTCTGTACCAATGCTTTCTCTCACTCCGGGATACTGGATCTTAACCGCTAAGTTTTTACCGTCCTTTTTAGCACGGTGCACCTGTCCTATGCTGGCGGCATTTATAGAGTCGGCACTAAATTCATCAAACAGCTGGTGCGGCTCTTTGCCAAAATAGCTCTTAAAAGTCTTCATGACCAGTGGCGCTGATAATGGCGGAACCGAAAACTGGCTCAGCGAAAACTTCTCTACATACGACTGTGGCAGCAGGTTCTTTTCCATACTCAGCATCTGCGCTACTTTAAGCGCACTGCCTTTCAGTTCCTTTAGCCCGTCATAAATATCGGCTGCATTTTCTTTATGCAGGTTATCTTTGGTCAGGTCAGGGTTAACGATCTTCTGTCCGTAATATTTAAGGTAATTCCCTCCTACCTTCGCCCCTGTGGCAACCAGTTTGGTTACCCTCTCAATCTTGTTTGTGGGAATCGAATCAAGCCTTTTCATATTATATGGAAAATTTTTCTTTCCATACAAATTTGCCAAGGTCAAACAGGCTTTTCAGCGGACTGTTATACACCAAATCTGACGATGCCTTAACCGATTTCTCAATAAATACATCAGTCTTCTCAAAGTTTGGCGAGGTATCTTCAACCCAGAATTTGAATATCGAAAGGAATTGCAGCCATGCGCCTTCGCTCAGTGCATTGCCCTGAATCCTGTTGGCCCTGCCACTCTCTGACTGTACCGGTTTTTCAAGTACGGCTTCGGCATACTGAAGAAACTCGGCGCGCAGTGCTTTAAGCTTTTTAAGGTTGGCAAGTTTATTACCACCCTCCTGCATCGTGTATATGATAAAGCTCCTGTTAGCCGTTGCCATTTCAAAAAAAGTAAAATAGAATGCCGAAAGCTTTGCTACACCGCTAAACGCTAAATACGATGGCGACTGGTTAAGCGCTACCAGCGTGTAGTTGAACATCTCTGCAAAATAGAAATGTTCCAGTGATTCAAAAGAGGTGAAGTACTTGTAGAATTCGGCTTCTTCAAAACCATTCTCTTTAGCAAATTTATATACTGATGCCGGTTTGTGGCCGTTCATCAGGCAATAGTCTGAATACTTATCTATAAGTTCAGATTTAGAAAGCTGTATTATTTTTTTAACTGCCATGACAATAAATTTAGGCCTGACAAATTTCACCTGCTCAAGGGTTTACAAACCTGCCGGACGGTTAATAATTTTAGATACAGGTAAATGTAAGCAAAATCCATGCTAAACTATCTTAAAGTTTCATTTTTTTCTGAAATAAAAATAACTTTGAAATTTTAACGACATTTGTCTGAAAATTAAAGACAAGTTTCGTAAATTTGTTCTGTATCAAATTCTAAAGCATCATGGAAGCGATTGATCTTTTTAGCAAAGACCTGAATTATGGCGTTGTAGACGACAAAAATATAATGTCATTAATATCTCTTGTAAGGCAGGGGATACAATTTCCTGTATTTGTAAACTTCATGGAAAAAAGTCCGTTTGACTTATCCGAATGGTCGGGTTTCCTGCATGTGTCAGAACGTACCATGCAGCGCTACAAAAAAGAGGCACGCACTTTTGACGCGCTTCAGTCAGAAAAAATACTGGAGATAGCACTGCTGTATAAAAAAGGAATATCTGTATTTGGCAGCAGCCAAAACTTTGACACCTGGCTGAATACCCAAAGCCTTGCCCTTGGAAAGATAAAACCCAAAGAACTTTTTGACAGCTCTTTTGGCATTAACCTTTTAAAGGATGAGCTTACGCGAATAGAACACGGCGTACTGGCATGATAGTATTCAGGCTAAGTAAATCGGTTTATGCTAACGACCTTTCAGGCCGCGGTGCCGAAAAAGCCGGCGGGCGATGGAACAGCAAAGGCACTGCGATGGTATATACCAGCGAATCTCGTGCATTATGCACCACTGAGATCGCTGTACATACGCCATTAGGCATACTGCCGTTGGATTATGTTATCATCGCCATAGAGATTCCCAAAACAATGGTTATACAGGAACTGCAGGCCGAAGAGCTTCCTGAAGACTGGAAGTCGCTGCCCCACTCCCATTCCACACAGGAACTGGGCGACACTTTTATAACTACCGAAAAATATGCTGTACTTCGAGTGCCTTCTGCCGTTGTGCAGGGGGAATTCAATTATTTGTTGAATCCGGCGCACAGGGATTTTAAAAAAATAAAAGTGAAGCTTATAGAGCCATTTGATTTTGACGAAAGGCTTTTTATTAAATAAAAACATATAGTGGACCAGCTATTCAAAATATACCGCCTGACTTCCGAAGAAACGCTGCGCATTGCAACACAGCCTAATAATCCGCATAATCACGATTACGAGGAACTCATTGTGGCAATGGAAGGCGAGCTGGAACATTTTATAGATTTCTCTACTAATACCTACACCGCGCCATTTGTTAGTTTTATTACCAAAGGCAAAGTACATCGCGTAAAACCTGCCCTTAAAGACGGTAAATGCGATATGTGGGTAATACGCTTTAAAAGTGAGTTCATTCCTGAAACTACTTTTTCGCTGTATTCCTTTTATCATGATTATGCCACCATCACTACCCAAAAGGATGATTGCTTTAACCGCCTGGTCAATCTGTGCGGGATGATGTATAACGAATACACCTACCAAAACCAAAACCTCGCCATCATTAAGCACCTGCTTTCGGCACTGTTTCTGATGATAGAGAACGAACGCAAAAAAGCCGATCCGGTAAGCGATATCCAAAAGACCAACAGCATTACGTTCAAGAACTTTCTTGCCTTGCTGGAAAACAACTTCAGACGCCCGGAAGGTGTAGACTTTTATGCCGAAAAGTTATTTATGTCGGCGCGCAACCTCAACCTCATCTGCCAGCAGATCATGCAAAAAAGCGTGTCTGAACTTATAGAAACCCGCAAACTTATCGAGGCAAAGAACCTGCTGATACATTCTGACAAGACCGTATCAGAAATCGGTTATGAAGTGGGCTACAATGAAAAGGCCTATTTTACACGTGTTTTTAAAAAACGTACCGGACAGACCCCAACCGAATTTAAAGAGGAAATGCAAAAGCTCATTTCCTGATTGTACTACCTTTTTACCTAAAACTGTTACCGCTTACCTGCTTTCATTACCGACCTTTGTACCATAATTTAAGGACTACTATTATGGACCGCAAGAAATTTTTACAAAGTATGGCTGCCCTGCCTTTTGCCGGTGCCGGAATCATGGCGCTTGGCGAACTGGGAAAGCTATCCCAAAATATAGATACTAAAAGTATTACCATGCCTGCCCTTTTCTTAGGCCACGGCAGCCCAATGAATGCCATTGAAGAAAATGAGTTTGTGGCCAACTTCAGGAAGATTGCCAAAGAGATACCTGAGCCTACAGCAATACTTTGTGTTTCGGCACACTGGGAGACTAAAGGTACTTTTGTAACGGCGATGCAAAACCCGCCTACAATACACGATTTTGGCGGATTCCCAAAAGCGCTATTTGATGTGCAGTACCCTGCGCCGGGAAGTCCTGAACTCGCTAAGCAAACACAGGAGCTCATTACATCTACTCACGTAGGACTGGATGATAAATGGGGACTGGATCATGGCGCGTGGTCAGTCATCAAACACCTGTATCCAAATGCTAATATACCTACAATACAATTCAGTATTGATTATACCAAGCCGCCGCAATACCATTACGAACTGGGCAAAGAGCTGGCCGCCTTACGCAAAAAAGGCATCCTGATCATAGGCAGCGGAAACATAGTACACAACCTAAGAATGATGGACTGGAAGAACATACACACCGATAACTTTGGGTTTGACTGGGCTTTTGAAGCCGATAATAAAGTAAAGCAATTCATAAAATCTGGCGACCATAAGCCGCTTATCAACTTTGCATCGCAGGGTAAAGCCTTTGAACTTGCCATACCATCGCCAGAGCATTACCTTCCGCTATTGTACACCCTTGCACTTAAAGGCGAAAATGAAGAGGTAAGCATTTTTAACGACAAGGCAGTAGCGGGATCGCTTACCATGACATCGGTAAAAATAGGCTAATATGAAAACTGCAATTAAGTTAATCCTAGCATTGATAACCATGAACATACAAAGCCAGACCCAGGCATCGCTGCACTACCTTGTACGCGAGCCAAAGGTTAAAACACAGCACCCGCCGGTTGTACTATTACTGCACGGGGTGGGCAGCAATGAAAAAGACCTTTTCAGTTTTGCCAATTCTTTTCCGGATAATTTTTTAGTACTATCAGCACGCGGACCGCTTACACTTGACCCTGACAGGTACGCCTGGTTTCACGTAGATTTCGGTTCTGGTAAACCTGTCATCAACTTTAACGAGCAGGAAAACAGCCGAAAGCTTATATCAAGATTTATCGGCGAAATGAAAACCAAATACGATTTTGATGACAAGAATGTTTTCCTGTTTGGCTTCAGCCAGGGCGGCATCATGTCATACAGCGTATCACTTACACATCCCGGACTCATAAAAGCTATTGCTGTAATGAGCGGCAGGCTGCTGCCCGAAATAAAACCATTAGTCCCCGATACAGAGAAGCTCGAAGACCTTTCCATTTTTATATCCCACGGAACAGAAGATAATGTACTGGGTATTGATTATGCCCGTGAAGCCAAAAGCTGGCTGGAAAGTAAACACCTGACCCCAAATTACCACGAATATACAGCAGCACACAAGATCATTCCGCAAATGCTTAAGGATATGCTCGAGTGGCTCACCAAAACGTCTCATTAATCAACACGCTAATCCCCTTTTGGTCTACAGCAAAGGGGATTTTTTTTGTAATCTGTGATTTGTGATTTGTGATTTGTGATTTGTGATTTTAAAATAAATTGGCTTACTAATAACCTATAGTCTTTCTTTGTGTTAGATATTTTTCTGAAAAAAAATTAATTGTCAGGCAACTTCTTGTATCACTATTCCGTCTTTAGCATAACCAACCAATTGAACCAATTTGAAAATTATTGCTTTACATACATCAGACGACGCCCTTATAAAAAAAGCCCTGCGTAACGATGCCAAGGCAGAGGAGGCATTGTATAACCGGCACGCTGCAAAAATGCTGGGTGTATGCAGGACCTATATAAAGGATATGCATTATGCCGAGGATGTAATGATACAGGGATTTACCAGGGCTTTTGACAGCCTGTCAAGATTCAGGTTTGAGGGCAGCTTTGAAGGATGGCTGCGCCGCATAATGATACGGGAGGCGATAGACTTCTTGAGAAGCAGGAAGCAGCTGCATTTTGCCGAGATAGAAGAAGCTGAAACCATGCAGGCTTACATAGCAGAATCAGATCATGATATCGAGTTTTTGCAATTGCTTATAGACAACCTGCCTAACGGTTATAAAACAGTATTGATCATGTTTACTGTTGAAGGCTATAACCACAAAGAAATTGCAGAAATGCTGGGGATAACAGAAAGCACATCAAAATCGCAGTTGTTTAAAGCCAGAAAGATGCTGCAGGAGCAGCTTGCATCACTACAAAAAAAAGAAAATGAAACAGTATAATATAGAAGAACAGCTGCAGCGCAAACTTAAAGAGCGTGAAATAACACCTTCGGCAGAAGCCTGGGGACGCATTGCCTACAACAGGCAGCAGCAAAAAAAGAAAAAGAGCTTATTGGGCTGGTATTGGGCCGTTGCAGCAATATTAATTATTAGCCTTGGCGGATTGCTCGCGACTGCATTAAAGAACAGCGATACCATAGAAATACGGCAACAAAAAGTTGTAGAGCAGCAGGCTAAACCCAAAGTTACAGCACCTCAACCTGAAAACATTTTACAACAAGAAATAAGAAATGAAATTGTTTTACAGCACAAAAAAACAGAAATAAACAGCACGGCTCAACCTGAAATCACTCCTCCTTCCCGACCTAAGATTGAACCTGTAAATACATTGCCGGATGCAGAAATAGCAAAGGCTAATGAAGTGGCACTTGCCATACATCAACTCGCGGTTGCCAATGGAACAGTATCAGAGAATGAGGTCGACTCCCTGCTCCACAAAGCCCAGAGGGAAATAGCAATGGAACGTTTGCAGAACAAAAAACGCCCTACAGACGATACCGCATTGCTGAATGAGGCAGAAAAAGAAATGGAAAACTCCTTTAGGGATAAAACCCTCAACATCTTTAAACTTAAGTTTAAAACTATAAAAATAGCTTTTAAAGACAAACAATAACCTTAATCACCAATTACCATGAAACGACTGTTTTTTTATTTCGCCTTTGTGGCGGCAGGATTTTGTATGCCTGATGCCAACGCACAAATATCTGAAAGTGTTAGGGCTACAATTCCTAACGGACCTACATATACACAGGAATACCGGGAAAAACTTAAGGCTAAAAGACTGGAAAGCCTTGAACAGGAAAAAAACAGCATCGCCGAAACCGAGAAATTCAACCTGAAAAAAGAACTGGAAAAGATTGAAGAGCAGCTAAGCAAGGGCGAGATTACGGCAGAGAAAGCGCAAACCCTTAAAGAGGAAGCCGCTAAAAATGCAGCTATACTCATAGATAGTAAAACGGCCATTATAGATGGCCAGACAGAACTCGTAAAAAGGGATGTGAAGTATAATTTTATACCGTATGAAGGGTCTTACCTGGAACTTGGTTTTGGTAATGTGTATGATGATTCGGGGAGTTTTTTGTTGGGTTTACGCTATAACACTGAGAATAAAAAGAAGCAATACGACAAGCGAACGTATTCTGATATAGTATTTGCCATTGGCTGGAACAATACTGTGGGCGATGGGCGCACTATCGGCGATACTTACCACTTTGGCAAAAGCGTATCGGCGGAGATAGGCTTTGCTTTCAAAACCCGCCTGCTTAAAGATTCTAATAAAGTTCGCCTTAGTTACGGAATATCAATCCTGGCCAATTCGTTATCACTAAAGAACAATAACTATGTTGTAAATAACAATGGCACTACAGAACTGGAAAAATTTCCGTATCAACTTAAAAGAAATGAATTTGTTATTACCAACCTAATAGCTCCCGTTCATTTTGAGTTTGGCCCATCAGTAAAGAAAGAATACAAAGACTACTTTAGATATGATACCAGCAACCAGTTTAAAGTGGGTTTAGGAGGATATGCAGGAGTAATTATAGGCACAATGCAAAGGCTTAAATATAAACAGGACGGCGAACGCATAACAGACCGAACAAACAGGGATTATAATGTAACACCTTTTGTTTACGGACTGAGCGGTTATGTGGGCATTGGCACAGCTGCACTCTTTGCCCGATATGAGCTGAGCACCGTATTTAAAAATTCTACTTACAAAGATCACAATTTAGCCTTCGGCCTGCGGGTTGACTGGTAAAGTTAGTTAATTGCAGAAAGGCAGCCCTAGGGCTGCCTTTCTATTTTATATACTATTTAAACCTTACTGAATTCAAAGTTTTTTGCTCTTGGATGGTTAAGCATGAATCCTGCTATTTTTCCCGATTCATTTCTTTTGAATACAATTTCCCCCAGAGGAAAAATTATTTTATCTTTAGCCAGAACCGTCAATAAAGGCATTCCTGAAGCGATTTTACACATAAGTTTGTCTCCCTCGGTAAATAATGTATAGTCTGTATCAAGGCTTTTGCAATAATATTTGCCGCAATACTCTTGTAGCTGTTCCGGCGTGAAGGTTATGCGTTTAAATTGCTGCTTATCTTCGCCCTGTAGTATTGTCATAGTTTGCGATTTACCTGCAACTACATCGCTAAAAGCAAAAGTAACGCCTGAAAACGTAAAACTGTTTTCGCTGACAGGCGCTACAGGATAACTTGACAGATTAAAAACCTGCACTATATATAAGGAGTTATCTTCGACACTTATGGAAAAAGACATGCCTTGATTGTCATAAACGCCTTCGTACCGTTTTAATATTCCTTCAGGCACTTTGATAGAATTAACTATTGCTGAACCTTCCTCTTCTTCACTCTCTTCTTCAGCAAAGCCTAGCATTTTAGCAGCGATAGATGCTTCAATCTCTGTTGGCGATACTTCATCGTCATTGGTTAGTACAATAATGCTGAGCTTATCTTGAGGATATGCTGACATCAGGCTGTGAAAACCATCATTATCACCCCCATGTGAAATTTTTGGATGTCCTTCATTTTCGCCTACAAATAATCCGGCGGCGTAGCCGTTTTTCCCTCTCTTCCTGAACATTTCTGCCCAGAATGCTTCGCCGAACACTTTTTTGCTCATCATTTCGTTAAGCCATTCTTGCAAATCGCCAACAGGCGCATACAGTCCCGCACCGGAGATATGGTAAGGATCTACAATGGTTGCCTCTGCAACATTATCTGAAAACCTATAGCCTTTTACCTTATTTGCAAAGGCTGCATCACGGCTATCCACATAAAGGCTATGCTTCATCTTCAGCGGCTTGAATATGTTTTCTTTAGCAAACTCTTTGATATGCTTACCCGATACCTGTTTTACGATAGTAGCCAAAAACCAATAGTCAGAGTTGGAATAGCTATATTTAGCTCCCGGCTCATAATCCAGTGAAGCGTTCTTAAGGAGAGCCCTTACCTGGTCATCTTTATAATCAATTATATTGTCTCCTTTTAGCAATGCCAATACAGCTGCATCTTTAATGCCTGCTGTATGATTGAGAAGGTTTGTTATGGTTATTGTATTTGCATATTCAGTAAAATCAGGAAAATATTTAGATAGCTTATCCTCCAGTTTTAATTTACCCCTCTGCTGTAACATGATAATACAGGCGGCTGTAAACTGCTTGGCATCTGAGGCCATGTAAAATACCGACTCTTTTGTAAGCGACTTTTTGTTTTCGATATCAGCAAAACCGGACTGCTTACTATAAAGCACCTTGCCATCTTTTACTACCTGTATTGAAATTCCGGGAGAACCAGGTTTGTTGTATAAAGCGAGAAGCGAATCTATCGGTTTGAAATTATTTTGGGAAATAGAAGCTGTAGAAAGCAGCAAAAACAGAAAGGAAAATATTTTTTTCATTGTGGTACTGTAAGAAAAATAAACAGGTCACGAATATAGAAAAAATATGGGCAGCGCAATAATGATCAATTAGTAAACTTCACCACATTATGAGAATCATCGTATAGGCAAACGCCTAAATGGTGGTCTACGTATATCAGTATCTGCTTTTTGCCCTCATACTCAAAAAGGAAAAGCCTGTAAAAATCGTGATCAAAATTTTCTATAAAAAGCATCTCGGCCTTTGCAGGGTCTAAATCGGAAGTCAGCGCAAGCCCTTTCGCAAAGATTTCATCATCAGTCTTTGCTTTGATGCGTTTCCAGTCCTGGCGCTTCAGGCCAATTTCAGTATGGGTCCTGAGGAATGTTTCCAGAAAATCATAATCCTCCGCCTGAATCCTATCAGTAGCAAGATTGCCTACAGAGGTAATGAACCTGTACCCTCCGTTAGTTTTGTAAACATAATATTTTACACCTAACTCATTTATAAGATTATTCTTTCCTTCCGCAGCATGGATGGTAATGTAATTGTCATCATCATAGGTATAAACCCCGTTCCACGGTTTAAAATCAGTAATACCGCTTAAGCATATTACCGGGCCTCCCGTAGTTGAGAAAGTCCCGTTTTGAAAGGTTGTTACGCCGCCATTTTTAGAATTAGGGTCACCGGGATAAAGTTCAAAGCCTTCCCTGCTCTCCGAATGGAATAAAACACTTTTTCGCCATGAACCGGTAATGTCTATTTGTGCCTGAATTGAAACAACAAAAAGAAGTAGTATAAGGGTAATTACTTTTTTCATTTTGGTACAGATTTACGTAAAGATACAAAATCAATTATTATACCATAACGTAAGATTAATCCGAAATAATATAAATTTTAAACTGTAATTTTAATCATTACACTTGCAAAACTAAAAAAGTAACATTAATTTTCATCTTATTGATAACAAGCTCACTAACAACTCTTAATTTTACGCACGAAAACCGCATTTTGACAACCAAAAGCGTAACATTACGACAGGCTTTCAGCGCACTTTATAGCACATTTTTCGCCATCAATTGCCGCAGAAATAATACCTCCTGCGTAGCCTGCACCCTCTCCGCAAGGATATAACCCTTTGATTTGCAAGTGTTCTAACGAATAGTTATCACGAGGTATACGCACCGGCGATGATGTCCTTGACTCCGGAGCATGCAAAATAGCCTCGTTTGTAAGGTAACCGCGCATCGATTTACCAAAATCTACAAACCCCTGACGCAAAACCTGCGTAATGAACCCCGGGAATACCTGGCCTAATTCTACCGATGTGGTACTCGGCACATAGCTCGTTTTAGGTATCTCTGCCGATACTTTGCTTTGCGTAAAGTCAATCATCCGCTGGGCCGGGACACGCTGTGTCTCGCCCGCTAAATGCCATGCTTTCTGCTCTATGGCCTTTTGAAATTCCATTCCGGCAAGGGCGCCGTATTTTGTAAATGGGGCAAAATCTTCGAGTTTAAGCTCTACAACAATACCTGAGTTGGCCGTTTCCTGGTCACGTTTTGAGGGCGACCAGCCATTGGTTACTACCTCTCCCGGACTGGTAGCACAGGGTGCGATAACGCCTCCCGGACACATACAGAAAGAGTACATTCCGCGGCCATTTACCTGTTTTACAATAGAGTAAGGAGCCGGGGGAAGAAACTCTCCCCTGCCTGTATTATAATCACAGCTGTATTGTATGCTGTCTATCAGGCTCTGCGGATGCTCAGCGCGAACGCCCAGGGCAAACGGCTTGGCCTCTATAAATATCTGTTTACGGTCTAAAAGTTCGAAGATATCGCGAGCCGAATGGCCTGTTGCCAATATGATTTTAGAAGCTTTTATAACATCATCGTTCTGTGTTACAACGCCCTCTACTTCATTATTTTTGACTAGGATATCAGTCACACGGGTATCAAACAGCACTTTACCGCCAAACTCAATGATCTTCTCCCGTATGGATTTGATGATTTTTGGCAGCTTGTTTGTACCAATATGTGGGTGTGCTTCAACCAATATCTCTTCGCTTGCGCCAAAGCCTACAAACAGTTCCAGTATACGGTCTACATCGCCCCTTTTCTTAGAGCGGGTATACAGTTTACCGTCAGAATAGGTGCCTGCCCCACCCTCGCCATAGCAGTAATTAGAGTCTTCACTCACAGTATGGTCGCGGTTGATTGCCTTAAGGTCACGGCGGCGTTCCTGAACATCTTTACCTCGTTCTAAAACAATTGGCTTTACGCCAAGTTCAATCAGCTGGAGCGCAGCAAACAATCCTGCCGGGCCTGCCCCGATTATTATAACCTCCTGTTTACCGGACACATCTTTGTAATCAGGGAGTTTGGTTGTAGTTTCGGTGTAGTCTTCGTTCCAGTACACAGCTACTTTAAGGTTGATCTTTATGGCCTTTTGGCGGGCATCTATAGAACGCTTAATGATGGCCACATGCCTGATCTCCTCAGGCTTTACCTGCATGAGTTTGGCAATATGGTCTACTAATAATGGCTGTTGTGCGGCTACTTCGGGCGCCACCTGTAATTGAAGTTCTCTTGGCATGGTGCAAAAATAGTGATATTTTTTAAACAGGCCTCACCCCTAACCCCTCTCCAAAGGAAAGTGGAATAGAGAACGTTAAAATTAGCAGCCTTTCATACCAAAATACTACTACCCCTTTGGGGGTTGGGGGGCATTTTCAAAAGCATACAGTGCAAACGAGGCCAGCCAGTGTTCGCCTTCATAATTACCATCGGTTATAGAAGGGAGGGAATATTTGAAATGAGTATCGGCTAACGACTTTAAATGGCCAAGCTCCTTAGGATATTGTTTTACAAGGGTATATAAGTTCCAAGCACGGCTAAAGTTAAGCCCGTCAAGGTGCACGAGGTGCCCATCAGTTCGGTCTGATACTTCTCCCGGTTTCCAGGTAAACTTCTTGTTGAATAATGCCGGTGCGAAATCCTTAAGCCATTTCAGGAATTCGGTTTTAGGCATAACACGCTGCATGGTTCCTATCTCTTCCATACAGGGTGACAGGAAATCGGTGCCGCTCGGTTCCCATGCAAACGGGCAGTCCATATCGTTTTTAAACAAGCGAAGTGCGTTGCTCCTGATACTTTCCTGCAATGGCAGGTTATTCGACTGAACAGCATAATCCCAGGCAAGGTTTAGCCCGAAAGCCGTGCTGGTATGCGTACCCACACGAATTGGGTAATTCAGCTTTGGCAAAAATTCGATGTAACGTTCGGTTAATAATGTGGTTAGTGGCTGTAAATTGGACGCCAGTTCTTTAGCAAAAGGTTCATTGAATGTATTCAGCTCCTGCTGTAACTTTAGCAGCCATGCCCATCCATACATACGCTCGTATGATTTCTCGTGTTTCTTGTTCAGGTAAGCGACTTCCTGTTCTATGTTTTTCTTTGACAGGTTAATTTTCAGTTTACCGATGATATCTTCCCTGCCTTCAAGGTTAGGGAATTTCTTTAGCAGATATACGAGGCTCCAATGCCCGTGCACCGATGAATGCCAGTCGAAGCAGCCATAAAATGCAGGATGCAGTTGTTTTGGCGATTGTATTTCAGAAGCATCTGCTAATAGCTGGCTTAATTTATTAGGATATTCCTGCTGAAGGCATTTCACTGGTAGTTTTGCCAGCGCATTGGCCTGCTGCAGGTTTAATTCCTGTGCTGAAGAAACAGCACTTATCAATAAGGCAGTAAGTATATATTTTCTCATCATAAATGTAAAAGGATAAATATAGCAATTAATAGTATGACAGACCGACACATAAACTATGTAGCTTGATTTTTATACTTTTGCAACATGACAAAGTTTATCGAACTAAATTCGTTGTATGAAAAACTGCCGGGACACAGCGGCGAAAATTCTATTTCTGAAAAGGGCCATTTTAATATCATTAAGGTGGAAGATCTTATAGTAGATGGTAAGCCCGTGCGCACAGGATACACCCGCAGGAGCTTTTTCAAGGTAAGCCTTGTAGAAGGCAGCTGCATTGTGCATTATGCCGACAGGAGCATTACCGTTCCCCAATATGCACTGGTCTTTACCAATCCTGTAGTTCCTTATAAATGGGAGGTAGTAAGTAAAAAACAGCAGGGTTACGTATGCGTTTTCACGGAAGATTTTTTCAGCAAAAACACAAATATCAAAGATTACCCGGTTTTCAGTTCGGCTGAAAATGCAGTGATATTGCTAGATGAGGCAAAGCTTAATATTTTCAAAGCCCTTTTCCAGAAGCTGGAAAACGAACTGCAAACCGACTATGCCTACAAATATGATTTCCTGAAGAACCTTCTTATGGAAACCATACACGAAGCCCAGAAAATGAATCCGGAAAGCGGACTTGCAATAGGCTCATCGAACGCAGCAGAACGCATTTTCTTATTATTTACCGATTTGCTGGATCGTTATTTTACTATTGTTGATATTACCGACACTATCGAGCTGAGAACCCCGTCGGATTTTGCCGCCAAACTTAACGTACACGTTAACCACCTCAATAAGGCGTTGAAGACACATACGGGACAGACTACGTCTGATTTTATAAAATCCCGTATTATACAGGAGGCCAGAGTACTTTTAAAAACAACCAACTGGACAGTAGCCGAAATAGCCAGATGCCTGGGATTTGAGGAGCCTAATCATTTTTCTTCCTTTTTTAAAAGCAATGCAGGAAGTACGCCCGGAAGCTTTAGAAAACAAAATGATTGATTTATATACTTTTCAGATTGTACGCCATATGTAATATAGTCCTGCCATACCCGAACTTTGTCCTGTAAAATTTAAAAAATATGTGGACAAAAGAAAATATGCCTGACCAGACAGGCAGGACAGCAATTGTTACGGGTGCTAATATTGGGATAGGTTTCGAAACCGCCCTGGCACTTTTTGAAAAAGGCGCACACGTTATTTTAGCCTGCCGCGATATTGAAAAAGCTCAGGAAGCCGCCGAACAGATCGCTCAGTCAAAAGGAAAAGGACAGGTTGAAGTACTGCACCTTGACCTTTCTGATCTTAATTCGGTTAAGGATGCTGCTGACACTTTTAAATCGAAACATTCAAAACTCGACCTGCTTATCAATAATGCGGGAGTAATGGTGCCGCCGGCATCAAAAACAAAAGAGGGCTACGAACTTCAATTTGGCACCAATGTTTTAGGCCACTTCGCTTTTACAGGCCATTTGTATACATTATTAAAAGAAACACCGGGGTCAAGAATAGTAACCGTCAGCAGCCTGGTATACCGACTTGGCGCTATCGATTACAATAACCTTAAACTTAAAAACGACTATGATGCCAACAGGGAGTACGGGCAGAGCAAACTTGGCAATATTTTATTTACACTTGAGCTGCAGCGCAGGATAAATGACAAAGGAGACAAAGTACTTTCTACAGCATCGCACCCGGGTGTAACAGGTACTAATTTATCGCGTTACCTTACAAAAGATGACATTACAAATATAGTTGAAGTGTACGGTGAGCTAATGGAGCCATGGCAGGGAGCGTTGCCGACGCTTTTTGCTGCAGTAAATGATAAAATTACCGGTGGCGATTTCGCCGGGCCTGACAGTGACGGCGGCCTGCGTGGCTATCCTGAGAAGATAGAAATCCTTCCGCTTGCGCTGGATGAAGCCGAAGCCAAAAAACTATGGCAGTATGCTGAAGAAGCTACAGGGGTATATTTCCCATAAGATTAAACACAAATTCCCGCAGTCGCGGGAATTTGTGTTTAAAAGTACTACAGTAGAAATCTCAAAACTTTGTAACTTTGTCACCCTGCTACTTTGCAGTTTTAAACCAATGAGAAAAATAAAACTGATATGGGATTTTCGCGGCGAAGCCGGTGCCAAAACTGCCGAACATCACGAGATACATCTTAAAGAATATATTGCAATTGAAAAACTGCCGTTAAACATTACAGGTTTCGATATCCTGAATGACATGCACGCCATTGCCTGGATGGTAGTTACCGATGAACACATGATTCAGGTAAGGAACTCATTAAAACCGCATAGGGGGGAATTGTATGAAGGGTAATTTGGTTGTTGGTTACTGGTTGTCAGTTGTCCGATGCTAACTCTTATGATGATACTAAAACAGAAAATCCTGAATTACTTCAGGATTTTCTGTTTTATATTTTAAAGCCCGGCTGAATCTAACAGCCACCAACCGATAACTGACAACCAAACTAGTTCGCTACTTCGCTGATAAACTTGATCCTCATCAGTCTTAACTCTTCGGTATCATAATCGCCGTCAAATTCCTTAAGGGCATCTTTAATACTGTCCGATTCCGATTCCATGTAATAGTCATGGATCTCTTCCTGCTGGTCTTCGTCCAGTATTTCGTCTACCCAGTATTTGATGTTCAGCTTGGTGCCCGAATATACAATTTGCTCCATTTCCTTAAGCAGGGCTTCCATATCCAGTCCTTTTGCCTTAGCGATATCGTTAAGCGAAAGTTTCCTGTCGATATTCTGGATGATATATAATTTCAATGCCGAGTTGGCTCCTGTAGATTTAACCACAAGATCATCCGGTCTCATGATATCGTTATCTTCTACATAACGTGCAATAAGGTCAACAAAATCTTTACCGTATTTTTTGGCTTTGCCCTCACCTACACCATGCACGTTGCCAAGCTCGTCGATATTTATAGGATATTTAAGCGCCATGTCTTCAAGCGACGGATCCTGGAATACCACAAACGGCGGTACACCCAGTTTCTTAGCTACTTTTTTACGAAGTTCGCGCAACATTCCCATAAGCACCTCATCTGTAGTGCCTGATGATTTAGAAGCTGTAACTGTAGCCTCTTCATCACTTTCGTTAAAGTCATGGTCCTCGCTCATCATGAACGACTGCGGACCCTTGATGAATGCTTCACCTTTTTTGGTTAGCTTTAGTATGCCATAGGTTTCGATATCTTTAGAAAGATAACCATCAACCAACACCTGGCGGATAAGTGCCATCCAGTATTTTTCGTCATGGGCAGCACCCACACCGAAAAACTTCTGGGCATCTGTCTTATGTGCTTTTATTACAGCATTTACCTTACCGGTTAGAGTAAATATAACTTCTTTAGATTTGTATAATTGCTTGGTATCCCTAACGGTTTCAAGCAGGGTGACTACTTGGTCTTTCGCTTCCGTTTTCTTCTTAGGATTACGAATATTATCGTCCATATCGGCACCTTCACCCGTCTCGTCGTCAAATTCTTCACCAAAGTAGTGTAGCAGGAATTTTCGGCGCGACATGGAAGTTTCGGCGTAAGCCACCACTTCCTGAAGCAATGCAAAGCCTATCTCCTGCTCAGCCACCGGTTTACCTGACATGAATTTTTCAAGCTTTTCGATATCCTTGTACGAATAATATGCAAGGCAGTGGCCTTCACCTCCATCACGGCCTGCACGCCCTGTTTCCTGATAGTAGCTTTCCAGCGACTTAGGGATATCATGGTGGATTACAAAACGAACATCCGGCTTATCGATACCCATACCAAAGGCAATTGTTGCCACCACCACATCTACATCTTCCATAAGGAACATATCCTGGTGTTTGGCACGCGTCTTGGCATCGAGCCCTGCGTGATACGGCACGGCACTAATACCGTTAACCTGCAGTACCTGCGCAATTTCTTCTACTTTTTTACGGCTCAGGCAGTATATAACGCCCGATTTGCCTTTATGCTGGCGGATGAAACGTATGATATCAGACTCTACGTTCTTGGTCTTTGTCTTTATTTCATAGTACAGGTTTGGCCTGTTGAATGATGCCTTAAAGGTGTTGGCATCTACCATGTCCAGGTTCTTGAGTATATCTTCCTGAACCTTTGGTGTAGCTGTTGCGGTAAGGCCTATAACCGGCACATCGCCCAGCTGTTTTATAATGCTTCTCAGGTTTCGGTATTCAGGACGGAAATCGTGTCCCCATTCTGAGATACAGTGTGCTTCATCTATAGCCACAAAAGAAAGCGGTACACTTTGCAAAAAGCTTACATATTCTTCTTTAGTAAGCGATTCGGGCGCAACATACAGCAGTTTTGTGAGTCCTGATGAGATATCTTTCTTAACCTGTGTAATTTCTGTTTTGGTAAGCGAAGAGTTCAAAACGTGTGCAATACCGTGCTCTGAAGACAGGCTGCGTATCGCATCGACCTGGTTTTTCATAAGCGCGATAAGGGGTGAAACTACGATAGCAGTTCCGTCGAGTGCCAGCGCGGGAAGTTGGTAACATAGTGATTTACCGCCACCTGTAGGCATAATAACAAATGTGTTGTTCCCGGAAATTATACTCTTTACGACTTCTTCCTGAAGGCCCTTGAATTTGTTAAAACCAAAATATTTTTTTAACTCTTTGTGTAAGTCAATTTCGGTCGATTTCATTATTTATTAATAGTAATTTACATAAATTTGCAGAATATAAAGATACAAAAATCTTTAATACGCACAACTTTTTAAACATTTCACAAGCTTGATAAATAGAGACGCAATACTGGCTTCTGCCAAAAAAACCATACTTTCTGAAAGTGAGAGCATTGCTAACCTGGTGAACTACCTTGATGACGATTTTGCCAAAGCAGCCGAAATAATATACAACTGCAAAGGCCGCCTTGTTGTTACAGGGATAGGCAAGAGCGCCATTATTGCCCAAAAAATCGTGGCAACCCTTAATTCTACAGGCACACCGTCTCTTTTCCTGCATGCTGCCGAAGCCATTCATGGCGACCTGGGCATGGTGCAGCCGGGCGATGCCGTAATATGCATCTCTAAAAGCGGCAACAGCCCTGAGATCAAAGTACTGGTGCCTTTATTAAAACGTTTTGGCAACATTCTTATTGCAATGACGGCTAATAAAACTTCTTTCCTTGGCAAGGAATCCGATTATGTGCTTAATGCGTATGTAGAATCGGAAGCATGCCCAAACAACCTTGCACCTACTAACAGCACAACAGCACAGCTGGCCCTAGGCGATGCCCTTGCGGTATGCCTAATGGAAATGCGTGATTTTAAAGCTGAGGATTTTGCTAAATACCATCCTGGCGGTGCTTTGGGAAAAAAACTATTGCTTCGCGTAGGCGATATGCTGGATGCTACGCACAAACCGCAGGTAAGCCCTGACAGCAGCATTAAAACCGCTATCGTAGAGATATCTGAAAAAAGGCTGGGTGTTACTGCCGTTATAGAAAACGACACGATCGTAGGTATTATTACCGATGGAGATATAAGGCGTATGCTTAATGACAGGGATAATATTGCAGGGGTTACAGCAGCCGACATAATGACCAAAAACCCTAAAACAATAAAAAGCACCGATATGGCTGCCGATGCATTAAACACAATGGAAAACTTTGCTATCACACAGCTTGTTGTGGCAGACGGAGGCGAGTACAAAGGCGTACTGCACCTGCACGATATCTTAAAGGAAGGAATAGTATAATATGGCAAAAAAGAAGACACCCGCGGGCGAAATGTCGTTCCTGGACCACCTGGAAGAATTACGCTGGTTATTAGTAAGAAGCTGTATAGCTATTTGTATTGGCGGATGTGTTGCCTTTACCTTCAGCCAGTTTATTTTTGACGAAATAATATTTGCCCCAACAAGAGGTAACTTTATAACCTACCGCTTTTTTTGCGACCTCGCAAATAAGTACGACCTTGACAAAAGCTTCTGTATAGACAAACTTCCGTTTGAGATACAGTCACGCTCTATGGATGGGCAGTTTTCAACAGACATATGGACCGCCATTACTGCCGGTTTTATCCTTGCGGCGCCATTCATGCTTTGGGAAATATGGAAATTCATAAGCCCTGCATTATATGATAAAGAGAAAAAATATGCTGCGGCATTTATTTTTTCAACTTCACTCCTTTTTTTTATGGGGGTTGTTTTTGGCCACTACCTGATTACACCACTATCGCTTAACTTTTTAGGAAACTACAGGATTAGTGATGTCGTAAAGAATGATATTGACCTTGACTCTTACCTTAGCCTTATTAAAACTACTGCCATATCATGTGGCCTGGTTTTTGAGCTGCCTATAATAATGTATTTCCTTTCTAAACTGGGAATCATTTCCGCAAAATTCCTGCGCAATTACAGGAGGTATGCTTACGTTATCATTCTTATCATTGCCGCTGTGGTTACTCCGCCGGATGTGGTAAGCCAGATGATCGTTACCATACCTATCGCAATACTGTTTGAAACCAGTATCTTTATTGCCGCAAGGATAGATAAACAAAAAGCTAAAAAAGAAAAACTGGAAGCAAATGTCTGATATAGTAAAAGATTTTAATGGCTACCGTCAGAAGATGAATGATAAACTTCTGAACGACAACAATAAAGTTATAAAACGTATCTTTAACCTGGATACAAATGCCTACATGGAGGGTGCTCTTGATGTTAAGACCAAAGAGCTTCTCGGTCTTGTAGCATCGGTAGTGCTTCGCTGCGACGACTGCGTAAAATACCATCTTGAAACGTGCTACAAAGAAGGCCTTACAAAAGACCAGGTAATGGAAGCACTAAGCATTGGCACTGTCGTGGGCGGAACTATTGTTATACCTCACCTGCGCAGGGCTTACGAATTCTGGGAAGCGCTTGAAGAAAGCGGAAATAACCCTGAAACTGTTTAAAACAGCACACACCACATGAAATTAAGAGCAGAAAATTTAATAAAGACCTACAAAGGCCGAAGCGTTGTAAAAGGCATTTCGGTTGAAGTGAACCAGGGAGAGATCGTTGGGCTGCTGGGACCTAACGGTGCCGGAAAAACAACGTCTTTCTATATGATCGTGGGGCTGGTAAAGCCTAACAGCGGCAAGATCTTTCTTGAAGATACTGAAATCACAAACTTCCCGATGTACAAACGTGCACAGCATGGCATCGGCTACCTGGCTCAGGAAGCTTCAGTCTTTAGAAAATTAAGCATAGAAGATAACATCTTGAGCGTACTACAGCTTACCAACCTTACCAAACAGGAGCAGGAAGCTAAAATGGAGGCGCTTATTGACGAATTTTCGCTGCAGCACATACGTACTAACCGTGGCGACCTTTTATCGGGTGGCGAGCGCCGTCGTACTGAAATAGCACGCGCACTGGCAACCGACCCTAAATTTATCCTTTTGGATGAACCTTTTGCGGGAGTTGACCCTGTTGCGGTAGAAGATATCCAGCGTATCGTGGCACAGCTTAAAGAAAAAAACATTGGTATCTTAATTACCGACCACAACGTACAGGAAACCCTTGCTATTACCGAAAAGAGTTATCTTATGTTTGAAGGTGGAATCCTGAAAGCCGGTGTACCGGAAGAGCTTGTTCAGGATGAGATTGTACGTAAAGTATACCTTGGACAGAACTTTGAGCTGCGTAAAAAGAAAATCGACTTCCATAAAACAAAGAATGACGTTACCGATAAGGAAAATTTCTAAAACATAGTAAAGCGCAGTTTATCTGCGCTTTTTTTTATGACCGGCTTAAAAAAAAGAAAACCCACGCATTGCGTGGGCCTGACAAATCTTAATGTTTTTATATATTATAATTTGTAGCAAAACATTATACCCCCTCTGTAAGGAAGCCATTCTCCGCTTTTATTGTATTTGGCAAATTCATAAGGCTGGTCATTAGAGATATACCGACCTTTGTAATGAGCCTGCTGATTACCACCGCCAATAAACATATCGATCATCCATTTTTCGCTGATCTGGAATTGGTAACCTACCGAAACACCAAGAAAATATGCTTCCCCTGTTTGATACTTGTCACTGTTAAGGTAATTCCATTTTTGAATTTCAAAAACGGCACCCCCTACGTGCCCACCAACGTATAACCCTTTATAGTTTTCATTAAAATGGTAACGTACTTCTGCAAAAACCATTAAGGTTTTAAATGGCGCCCCATTTATAGATTCCCAGTAAGAGCCTAAAACATCGCCTTGAAAGGTAAGATTCTTACCTAAACTTGTCTCTACCCCTACCTGCGGTACACCT
Organism: Flavobacterium sp. DG1-102-2; assembly: GCF_033042555.1. Classification (NCBI taxonomy): domain Bacteria; kingdom Pseudomonadati; phylum Bacteroidota; class Flavobacteriia; order Flavobacteriales; family Flavobacteriaceae; genus Flavobacterium; species Flavobacterium sp. DG1-102-2. Next base: position 210,973 of record NZ_JAWLIK010000004.1, on the reverse strand, counting down.
AATAAGGTAGTAGGCGCATTAAACTTAACGTAAGTCTGTGCAAAAGAAGTTGAAACTGCCAGTAAAACAACCAGCAAAATAATTTTTTTCATTAAAATTGATGATAATTTGTATTAAGATTTATTTGGCAGGAAAATTACGCAATATCTGTATTACCAGCAATAATTAACCTGCCTATTTCAGAGCCGTTTAAAAATTAACACACTTATGATTTTGAAACTGACAGCCTAACTGAAAATAAACAAAAAATACCCACTAATGGGTATTTTTTCAAACGGTTTGGCGCACTATTTTTGACATACAAAACCAACGACCAATCCAATCTTATTAAAGCACCCTTATTCCATTGGGGGTGCTTTTTTATTTAACCATCCTGCTAAGCCCGCTGTAACTCCCATTATAAATATTTACATCTACGGTAGATTCTATACCTTTTAACTGCCCCTTATCTGTAAATTGCCAAAACAGCCATTCTTTGCGTATCTCATCTTCAAACACGCTGTAGTTGGCAATCCAAAGATTATAGCCTTTAAACTCTTTTTTAAGGAAGTCGGCATAAAAACTTTCTCCACTATAAATAATTGGCTTTACACCATAATGCTTTTCTACTTTAGCAAGCCAGCGTTTCAATCCGCTTTCGAGACTGTCAAGACTTTGCCTGTTCGGAATCTTCTCTATATCCAGTACCGGCGGAAGGTCACCTTTTTCCAACACCACGTTTTTAATAAAGTTATCCGCCTGTTGGACAGAATTCTCGTCGGGGCGATAGTAATGATAAGCACCCCTAAGATAACTGCTGGCACGCGCACCCTCCCAGTTATTATTAAACTCTCTATCCAGTTTGCTTTTTCCTGCCGTAGCTCTTACAAATACAAAACCAATGGGAAAATCTTCGTTATCATTCATCACTGTTTCCCAGTCTATTTTTCCCTGGTAATGCGACACATCAATCCCCAGGACTTTACCCTTATGACGGGAAAGCACCTCATAAATCCGCAGGTCAGCAATCTTGCGTTCTTCTTTAGTGAGGGCAGTCACCCGCTTGTCGGTCTTAAAGCCCAGCCAGTACATAAACCCATGGCGGTACTGATATCCCATAGCGATGACAAAACCAATAAACAGCAAAAGGGCAGAATACTTAAGTATTTTGCCCTGTGATATTTTAGTCGTAGATTTTTTTCCTGGCCTCCCTGAGGCTTTTCGTTGCGGCTTGCGCTTCATAGGCGGTTAGGCCGAGGCCGGTTTTACAAACTTGTTGTTTATAACCGAAAGCAGTACATAGGACAAAATGATTAACGGAATGCCCACATACTGGAAGAAGAACAGGAACAATATTGAAAGTATAAGGAACACAACCTGTATCTTATTGGTTTCCCAGTTAAAGTATTTCACTTTTAGCGAAAACAGCGGAATTTCGGCATTAAGCATATAGGCACTCAGCAGGCTTACTGCAATCAGCACAAATGGGTTGCTAAGCAGCTCAAAAACTACACCTGTACCATCTGAATGCGCTTCTATTACCGGCAGGCTTAATATAAATAATGCATTAGCCGGTGTAGGCAGGCCAATGAAAGAATCCGTCTGGCGTTTGTCTACATTAAACTTTGCAAGCCTGTAGCATGAAGCCAGAGTAATAATGAATCCTGCAAAAGGAAGTATGCCTAAATAAAAATTATCTGAACTCAGGTTGTACTCCTCCTGGTTTGTAGCAATATCAGAAAGCATCTGATACATAACTAGTCCTGGAACTACACCGCTTGTTACCATATCGGCTAGAGAATCAAGCTGAAGGCCCAATTCGCTCTGCACTTTAAGAATACGTGCAAAAAAACCATCCCAAAAATCAAAAAATATACCTATTGCAACCCAAACAAATGCCATTTGGTAATGTGTATTGAATGCATACAGCAAAGCAATAAGCCCCGATGAAAGGTTACACAGCGTAATAAGGTTAGGAATATGATTCTTAAATGCCATAGATTGGTTTTTTATTTTTTTTACAAGCACAAAGTTAACACAATAAGTTAATAGAATTGGAGTTTAGTAATTGAGAATTTTATATCATATTTGCACAAAATAACAGCATTGAGAAAGATACTACTTATTTTATTCTTTTTAACTACCTTGTCTACTTATAGCCAATCAGTTAGAAAATACTCCAATGAATTCATGAACATTGGTGTAGATGCTGCTGCCCTGGGTATGAGTAACGCTGTTACAGCCCATACGGCCGATGTTAATGCAGGCTATTGGAATCCGGCGGGGCTCGTGCACGTTCAGGACAAACAGATTGCACTTATGCACGCCAGCTATTTTGCTAATATTGCCCAATATGATTATGCTGCCTTTGCCATGCCTATTGACGATAAAAGCGCTTTTGGAGTATCGCTGATCCGTTTTGGTGTAGACGATATCCTGAACACCACCCAGCTTATAGACAGCGAAGGCAATATAGATTATAACCGCATAAGCCTTTTCTCTGCCGCAGACTACGGTGTTACCATATCGTATGCCCGCAAAATGCCCCTTGACGGATTTAATTATGGTATTAATGCCAAAGTAATCAGGAGAAACATTGGAAAATTTGCCAATTCATGGGGTTTTGGTTTTGACCTTGGCTTGCAGTATGAAACCAAAAACGAATGGAAGATAGGACTTATGCTGCGTGACATTACCACAACCTACAATGTATGGCAGATTGACGAAGATCAGTATAACACCATTAAAGATGCCATCCCCGGACAAAATCAGGAACTACCCGAGACTACCGAAATTACATTACCAAAAGCGCAGTTAGGCTTCTCTAAGAAATTTACCTTTCATTACGATTATACGCTATTGGCTGCGGCTAATCTTAATATGCAGTTTGCTCAGACAAATGATATCATCTCAACAAGTATCGTAAGCATTGATCCCGCTGTAGGCTTTGAGTTTGGTTACATTGACCTGGTATATTTAAGAGCCGGAGTAGGCAACTTCCAGAATATTAAAGAAATAGACAACTCGTCTTCATTAAGTTTTCAGCCAAATATTGGGCTGGGTTTTAAATACAAAGGAATTGAGGTAGATTATGCCCTTACCGACATAGGTGACCAGAGCGCTGCCCTTTATTCTAACATATTTTCCCTTAAAGTAGATTTAGGAATTTTCAGAAACTAACATACCATGCGCAACATTAAAGTTTTAACCGCTTTATTACTGACCCTATTCACAGTCTCCGTTAAAACTTTTGCACAGACCCCGCTGTCTAACCGCGCAGAAGTAAGCCTTCTTACCTGCGGCCCGGGTAACGAATTATATTCCGTTTTTGGACATACAGCGATAAGGGTATATGACCCTGCTACACGTTTTGATGTGGTATACAACTTTGGAACTTTTGATTTTGATACGCCAAACTTTTACGCAAAATTTACTAAGGGCGATCTTCAGTATTTTGTATCCGCAAGTTCATATGACGATTTTATATATACCTACCAATATTACAACAGGGATGTCTATGAGCAGTTCTTAAACCTGACTGCCCAGCAGAAACAGGACATAGCAAACGAACTGAACCACAGGCTTACCAGCGAAGACAAATTTTACACTTATAAGTTTATTCACCGCAACTGCACCACCATGGTTGCCGATATCCTGAACAAATACCTTACCCAGAAAATATCGCTTACAAACGAAGACAGCGGACTTACCTACAGGAAGATCATCCGCAACAAATTAAGCAACGGAAATCATTTTTTTGAAGACCTGGGCATCAGCCTGACCTTTGGCGCGCCTACAGATGATGTACAGGATAAGCTTTTCCTTCCTAAAGAACTACTGCAGGGCGTAGCGGACACTAAGACACCTGTCGGGCCTTTGGCTAAGCCAACAGTAACTGTTTTTAAAGCACAGCCTGTAAAACCTGAATTTTCATTCAATAATTTTATCGTTTACACTATTGCGATACTAATATTGTTAAGCCTTACAGGTTTTAAACTGATGCAGCGCTCTTATCTCGCCATAGCGGGACTTATGGGAATCTTTTTTGTATTTATAGGGTTCTATTCGTCCCATTCTGAACTGATATGGAACTACAATGTATTATTGTGTAATCCGCTTTTGCTTGTTGTGCTTTACTTTAATTTTAGGGGTAATAAAAAAGCGATTGTAATTAGTTCTTACACGTGTTTAGCATGCATTGGCATATATCTGCTTTATATGCTGAATAAGCCCCATCTTACAATTATATTACCATTATTACTACTTACAGTAGTTTTGCTTGTAAGAGTTGTATATACTGCTAATAAAGCGTAGCTATCAAATGTATTACTTAGCTTAGCCCTGCAAAACAACTAATACCTGAGGATCTCAACTATATATAGAGTATAATTACGCTACGCCTAAAAGATATTATTACCTAAATAAAAGGGATAAAATCGAGGCAATAAAAAACCGATGCTTAAGGTTTTAAAACATCGGTTACTTTTTTATCTAAAAGCTGAAATTCAGAATTCATACTTTTATACTCCGGCACTATAAGTTTCATTCTCGAAACTACATCCTGAGCATCATAATTATTTGCTGCTTTGATAAGCTCGGCGAGGTTAGATTTAAGCTCGTAGAACTCTTCATATTCTTCCTGGGCGATCATTATTTTGTCATGGTGAGTTGGCAGCGTTTTAGAGGTATCGTTAAGAAGCTCTTCGTATAGTTTCTCTCCCGGCCTCAGGCCCACGATCTTAATTGCAATATCCTTATCAGGCGTGTATCCTGCAAGCATAATCATCTTTTTGGCAAGGTCTATAATCTTAACCGGTTTGCCCATGTCAAAGATATATATCTCCCCACCTTTACCCATTGCGCCTGCTTCAAGTACCAGCTGGCAGGCTTCGGGTATTGTCATAAAATAACGGATAATATCAGGGTGCGTAAGCGTTATTGGCCCACCCGCTTCAATTTGCTTTGTAAACAATGGCACTACAGAGCCGTTAGATCCTAACACATTGCCAAACCGTGTAGTGATAAATTTGGTTTTGCAGCCATCGTTCTCATTCAGGTTATTGTTATGTAGTGACTGCACAAACTTTTCCGCAATACGTTTGCTGGCACCCATTACATTGCTTGGGTTAACCGCTTTATCGGTAGAAACCATCACAAAGCTGTCGGCATTGTACTCGCAAGCCAGTTCGGCTACGTTTTTAGTTCCCTGAACATTTACAAATATTGCCTGTGACGGATTTTCTTCCATCAGTGGAACGTGCTTGTAAGCTGCTGCATGGTAAACTACCTGCGGCCTGTACTTTGCAAATATATTGTCCAGCGCTACCCTATCCCTAACGTCAGCGATAAGGCTGCATATTTTCACCTTGCTTTCGAGCTTGCTCATTTCAAGTCCCAAGTGGTGGAGCGGTGTCTCTGCCTGGTCGAGCATTATGATCGTACGCGGACTGAACTGAATAACCTGCCTTACAATCTCACTGCCTATAGAACCGGCTGCGCCTGTAATAAGAACGGTCTTATCTTTAATCTGGGTTGAAATAGATTTATTATCAAGCACGATAGGCTTTCTTTCCAATAAATCCTGTATCTGGAAATTCTTAACTTTTTTTGATATCTCTTTCTGGTCTTCCCAGTCAGATATCAAAGGAACGGTATACACTTTGTAGTTAAACTCAAGGCATTCGTCTACGAGGGTAAGACGCTCTTCTTTTGTAAGGCTTTTATCGGCAAGTACCAGCGCTTCCGCATTAAAGATGCGCATCAGTACAGATACTTTCTTCTTATGCTGTAATATAGGAAGGCCTAATATAAGTTTTGATTTGTTGTGATTTGATTTATCTACAAAACCAACGATCTTAAAACGTGCAGGAATTTCAGACTTCAACGCGTTTGCCACGGCAATTGCATTTGCATCAGACCCGTAGATGATTGCTCTCACAAGGCTTTGGGCACTACTGATACTGAAATAATTTTCGAACACCTGCTTTATCATTACCCTGTAAAGAAACAGGAACGTAAATGAGAAAATTGCGTTTATAAGGATACCTATGTTCAGATAAAGAAGATCTCCTGTAATGTTATCATACAATGCATTAATAGATAGCAGCAGGAACGCCGTTGTAAACTGGGAGAAAAATATCTTAACAGCATCAATGTATGAAGAGTGGCGGATAATTCCGGCATAGGTCCTGAATGCCCTGAAAGAGATAACACTAACAAAAATATAAAGTGGAACACTTATACTAAGATGTTCGTGTTTAATATACATTCTGCCGGTCCTGTAAATAAGGTAATAGGAAACGACTGCCGTAAAACAAACTACAGCGGTATCAAGCAAGAGGATAATCCAACGTGGCAGGTACCCCAGGCTCTGTAAAGATTCCCATAACTTCTGGGATTTTATCTTGTTTTTCTCGTTCACAGTATTACCAATTAACTATCGCAAAATCTTTTTCATATACACCATTCAACTGCCTAAAAGTAATTCAAAAAGACCAAGAATTAACACCTTGCTTAACATTTTAACAAATAAGACCTCTGTTTTGATTTAGCTAAAAAACAAAAGGACATAATATACTGAAAAACAATTGGTTAATACCGAGATTTAAACAACATCTTAAAAGTCAGAATTAAAGCACAAATGTACATTCAATTTTAAATCTATCAAAAAAATTAAGCGAAAATAATAATCATATAATTACCGACTCTCTTATTACCGAATTCTTATCAATCACCGTAGCAATTGCGATTACGCAATTAGGAGCTATATAGGTTGCCTCTCCAATTGCTGCACCTCCTGTTATCCGCACGCCCGGCATAAGAACACTATAGTTTTCAATTATTGAATCATGCTGAAGTGTGCAGGCAGTATTGATGAAACAAAAATCGGCAATGGTAATATCTGTAGTGAGTACACAAGCATCGGCTATATAACAACCCTTACCTATCACGACTGTATCTTCGTCGTGGATACTGGCTCCCGGATGGATTATCGACGGGAAATCTACTGCAATGGCACTAAGCTTTTCAGCCACTTTTTTTCTTACCTGTGGACTTCCAAAAGCCAGAATTACACCTAATCCATTGTTAGCGTTATCAAAAATCCACTGGGTACCGCCTAACACTTTATAGCCATTAATTAAAGTTCCGGCAGGAACGCCGTCATCTATAAAACCGACAAATTCATAGCCCGTTAACGGATGTTTTTTTATTACAGCTGCAATTTCACGTCCTACCCCACCTGCGCCAACTATAACTAACTGCTTAGGCATTTTGAGCTATTTTCTTAATTACAGAAATACGTACTGCTAAATAGATAACCGCCAAAACAATCAAAAAGGATAGACAAACTGGGATAGACAGTAATCCTTTATCAATAAGCACTATAACAATTATATTTATTAGAAACTGTAATACTGCATAAGTTAGAGAAACAGCAACATGTGGCCATTTCATTTCGTTAGCAAGATATTGGTATAGATGGCTTCTGTGAGGCTGGAAAATATTCTCTTTATTCTTTAACCTGTAAAGAATCGTTATCACAGCATCGACCCCATATACACCGAAGAATAATATGTAACCTGCCTGCCCTGTTTGAGCAATAAGTTTTATCATAAAGTAAGCAAGGAACAGCGCCATACTTACGCTGCCGACATCTCCGGCAAATGTTTTTGCTTTTTTCCTGACATTAAAAAAGCCAAAAACAATACAGGCCATTGCCATAATTATAAGCACATCTAATACTGTATCGTTTTTAAAAATCCATCCAAACGACACTATAGTCACAAGCGCATATAAAACTGTGATACCATTAATACCATCCATAAAGTTAAATGCATTTATCCAGCCAATAGATAATACTATCAGTACAGGAAGCCAGTATAATGCTGTACCCTGTAATAATTGCAGGTCATATAAAACTAAAGCTATGGCTATTAGATGAGATGCTATTCTGGGAAGCTGGTGAAGGGGTTTTATATCATCTATAAAGCTTACCAAACCTACCAGTACAACACCAACAGTAAAAGCTAAAGAAGCATTTCCTAAAACACAGGCTACAAACATTGCTACAGGAAATATGATTCCACCACCTCTAAGCGTGATGGAAGTATGCGACGACCTGTGGTTTGGTTTATCAATAATATTAAAACGGTCTGCTATTTTAAAATAGACAAGTTCCAATATAAAAAGGATAGCGACAATTAATAGATAATGCATTAAGATTTATTTAAAGGAATTAAATGTTTTGATAAGCCCATCCTTTGCCGAAACTGGAAACGGTTTACCTATGGCGGTAACAATTTTTGTATTGCTCACTATGTAGTTCTCGGTAAGCTTTTTTAGCCTTTCAGAGTTTAGCGGCAATTTAAATACATCTCCCGTTCTTGCCAGAGTATTTATTATTACCCTAGGCACATTCCATAAAGATATTTTTTTTGAAAGGCTCTGTCCTATAAGCACTATCAGGTCGTTTGTAGATAATGCTTCATCATCTGCAAACTGATAGACGCCTGACGGTATATCATTTTCAAGCATCTGCGCTATAGCAAAATTCAGATTATCTATGCTTAAAAAAGATCTTTTGTTTCTATATGCCGCCAAAGGATATGGAATTCCTTTTTTAACCACCGAAAATAAAAGATTTAGATTACCCTTATTACCGGGGCCATGTATCATACAAGGCCTTATAATGAACATCCTTTTATCTTCAGGAAGCCTTGCCGACAGCATGTACTCTTCTGCCTTTAACTTAGACTGCCCGTATGGAGTCTGAGGATTAGGCACAACGTTTTCATCAAGAATTCCTTCTACTGTATCGGCAGCTGCCTTAACACTACTGAAATAAAAAAAATCCTTGATATTGCTTTTCAGGAAAGCATCAAATAGGGCTTTGGTTAGTTCTGTATTAATAGTAAAATATTCTTCGGCATCACTAGCGTTTTTCGTATCATGCGCTTTACCTGCCAAATGAATTACAGCCTGTGCATCTGGATCAAATTTACTATGCCAGTTATTTTCACGTAATGAGAGCGACGCCACATCAAAGCCATTTGACTCAAGATAAGCCGATAGATTTTGCCCAACAAATCCTGACGCGCCTGTAATGATAATATTTTGCATTATTTAAACTGAGATAAAGCTCTAGTGTTAATCCTTTTTCTTTCACTGTCAAAAAACCAGCCCCATTTAGAAAAATAAGTAATAGCCGATTTTATAAATATTTTAAAAAGCCTTGAGCTTTTGTTTGCTCCCGATTCGTAACCATGATAAACACTTACCAAAGGGTAATAGATAGTCCGGTATTTTTCATGCATTCTTCTTGAAAGGTCCCAATCTTCAAAATACATAAAATAGGCATCATCATACATACCCACTTCTTTTATAGCCGATAGCCTGAGTAATGTAAAACATCCTGACAATATAGGCGCATTATAGATCTTGTCTGCAGGAACATTCCTTAACTCATATCTTTCTATAAATTTATTATAGAAAGACACAGGCTTTTTAAATTTCCTCATGAGTATGCTATAAGGCGAAGGCAAAAGTTTAGGCAAATTTTGGGTTGAACCGTCTTCATTAAGCACTTGCGGCATCATCATTCCCACATCGGGATTCTGCTCCATGTAATTCACCATTGGCGTAACAACATCTCCGGTAAAATAGGCATCAGGATTTACTATAAGGTGGTACTTTGAACCTTCTTCAATCGCTTTCTGGATAGCTATATTATGCGCAGCACCAAAACCAGGATTAGAGGGGTTGTGAATATAGATTATCTGCCCGCCTTCAAATGATCGTAGTTCATCTGTTGGGGAATTGTCAATTAAATAAAGTTTTAAATCTGCCATTTGATTAAGGCTGATCACAACCTTTTCAATATCAGACAGACTGGTTTTATACAAAACCACACTTGCTGTAATAATATTCATTTTTACCAACCGCTACGTTACATTTTTAACAGGATGCCATTTATTTGTTTCAAAATCAAATTTCTTTACAACTCTCGCAGGACTCCCTACTGCAATGCAAAAATCAGGTACATCTTTAGTTACCACAGAAGAAGCTCCTATAACGCATCCCACGCCAATTGTAACACCTGACATTATGCATACACCCTCGCCAATCCACACGTTATCCCTAATCGTAACAGGATTAGTTGATAATTTACGACTATTTGGGGCACTCATAGGACTATCAGGGCTCTCTCCGGTATACCTTCCGTGATTAATATCTGAGATAAAAACTTTGCTCGCTATAAGTACATTATTACCGAATATTATCTTTTCCCCTGCTGCAATATGGACGTAATCATTAATTTCTATATTATCGCCAAAAAAAAGAACCTTCTCTCCATCATTTTTAGGGTATGCTTCAATGCGGCATCCAAATCCAGTTGTAAAACCTTTACCAATTATAATGTTTCTTTTATTCCTGATATCAAAAGGCAGCCTTATGAGTCTCGCGCCGGGGAAAAAAAGCTTTGTATAAATCAGAGACATCAATAATTTAAAAGCTCCTATAAAACCATATCTTCTTAACATAATTCTTTATTTTAACATCAAATTGAATAACTCATCCCATCCTTTCACATATGGTTCATTGTAGTCAATCGCTTCAGTACGATCATATACAATACTCTCTTCTACGAATTCAAGTATTAAATTAGAGAGCTCAATTGGATTTTCGGGATCAAAAAACCGTACTTTATCATATTTTCCAACAGCTTCCTTAGCATAAGGTAAATCTGATGCAAATATAGGCTTATTAAATTGTTTAAATTCACTAATTGGCAGTCCCCATGTTTCCAATTTCGACGGAAATATCAAACAATCTGACAACGAATAATATCTATAAACTTCTTCTCTTTTTATTAACCCAATAAATTCTATATTCTTCAGATTTCTATACTTATTACAAATAGTTTGAGAATATTTATTTTCTGATCCATCTACGGTAATGATAATTTTAAATTTATTATTTTTCTGCGCAGCCAATATTGCAGCTTCACAAATAACTTCAATATTTTTAAATGGCCTTGGAAAAGTTGGGAAAAAGAAAGTGTCAACATTACTGTCATTACTTTTTTCAGATTCGAGAAATCTGTCAGGAACCGGTGATATTTGCGGTGGGGACACCACTACTTTATTACTTTGCAAATCAAACATTTCTACAAATCTGTTTTTCATCCATAACTGCTGGACTATGACATATTTATTTTTTTTAATATTTATTCTGTATAGAAATTTATAAAATAACCTGAAAAGAAACTGCGTCGGCTGTATATATAAATCACTAAAATTAATTTTATTAAACGGTGATGGATTATGGCAATAAACTGCTTGGGGTATACGTCCGACTGACGGTGTCATATCGTGAAGCGAAAACCAGAAAGCGACATTATTTTCTTTTGCAAATCTCCCAAAATAAATATATTCATAATACAGCCTATAAGCGTACGATGTTCTTGATTTTGAAAACTCGAGAAATCTAATATTTGGGTAATCAGCCTCATCAAAAAGCTCTTTTTTGTGAACTAACGCAATAAACGTGTATTTGGATGCAAACCTGCTGCTGTTAATGTAACCCAAACAGTCTTTAAGTACAGACAAAGGCCCTCCCTCAAAAAAATTTATTGCAGATATCGCAATTGTATCTTTAGGCATAATTATATTATTTCTAAATATGAATTTCTGATCTTTTCCGACCTAAAATTTTTTAAATCAGGAAAATCACTATCTTTAAATTGAATATTCAACATTTTAAGTACATTGTCTATAAACTCTGATTCAATAAATGAATGTACAATTTCTTTTGGTATAACACCTTTTAAAATTTCCTCTGCTCCGTTATTTATCAATGTTACAACGGGTATCTTGAGAGCCAAAGCCTCTACATAAACTAAAGGCATAGCTTCAGAATATGAAGTGTGTATAAATAACTGAGCACCCTTAATAACTGGAAGGGGATTTGCAAAAGATCCTAAAAGATGTATAGAATCATCCATACTTAGCTCTTTGATTAGTGATTTAAGATTGTCCTTTTCTTCACCCTCTCCTAAGATAACCAAATCATATTCAAAGTCAGGAATGGAGGTTCTCATTCTTGCAAATGTGTTTATCATAAAAGGATAATTTTTCACAGCTGCCAACCTGCCTACAGCGACTAAATATTTTTTACCTTTCAAATGCCCTGCAACATGAGGATCGACAATGTCACCGGCTTTTCTAAAAAACTGATCATCTAGAACCGCATTATAAATCACGGCCGTTTTTTCAAGCTTCACACCATAATTTTCTACCATGTCTCTTGACACCCCTTCTGAAACGCAAACTACTTTTGACGCATAATTATATGTTTTCCTAATTAAAATCGGAGCAATTTTACCTAATATTCCAAGATTATTCATTTCAATATCCTGATAACTATGCTGACTTATAATGACTTTAATTTTATTAAAAGTAAGTAGATTCGCCAATAAGGCTATAAAGTTTGGATAAGTTGGGCCGGTAATAAGACAATCTGCAGTTGTAGTTCTAATATATTTACGAAGTTGAAAAACACTTTTTCTTAAACGACTATCAGCAAACGAAATAACGTTTACCTCCTCTTTTAATTCAGATTTTAGATTCCCGATATATTGGCAAACAACAAAATCTACTTTGTGCCCATCACCAACAAAACTATTTGCAAGATTAACAAAAGCACGTTCTACCCCGCCTACATTTAAACTCGTAACAAAAAATGCAATGTGTTTTTTCGTTTCCATTCGATAAGTTCAACTTATTTTTATAAGTTGTTATAAATTTATTTTAAACAACGACTTAAAGAAGTAGGCAATGCTTACTAAAAATCTAAAAATTGTTTTGCGCCTTAAACTGTTTGAGCCATTAACAAGCGAATACACTAACAACATGTTTGCTTCAAAAAACTTTCCTCCGGTTATATAAATAAGAGCAATACGATATTTCAGTGCAGCTATGACTTTTTTCCTGTTTTTAGTGTTTTTTTCTAAATCAATATAGAAAGTGTAGAGAGCTTTATATCTATTTACCTGCCTTTCATCATAGAAGGTAAAATTACTATCTCCCACTGCATAGTACCCCAACACTTCCGGAATATGTTTAAAACTTATGCCCTTTTTTGCAAGTCGCAACCACAAATCAAAATCCTCAAGTCCGCTAATTTCCTTATCCTCACTAAATCCATCACTAGACAGTAATATATCTCTCCTGACACAGGTTGATGATGTGAAAATTGGGTTTAAATTATATAAAAGGTCGTAATAAGGATCTAATTTATCAAGCTGCCTGGACGACATGCGCTTAGGATTTTCTCCCACCTTGATGATATCAAGATCATGGTGCAGAAAATCAAGTTCTGCTAAATTAAGTGCTGCTATTCGCTCAAGCCTGCTTTCGGTATACCAATCGTCCGAATCCAAAAAACAAATCCAATCACCCAATGCCGCTTGAATTCCGAGGTTTCTGGGCGCAGCCGGACCACCTGAATTAACAGGCAAAAAAATATAATTTAGGTTGATCTTTCCTAAATAATCCATCGCAACACCCTTTGTATTATCAGACGAGCCATTATCACAAACAATTACTTCAAAATTTTTGAATGTTTGGCCCGCCAGTGATGTTAAACAACGATCGAGATCAGCTTCTCTATTAAAGGTGGGAATAACTATTGAAAAAAGAAATTTATTTTTATCCATCATTTATTAGTTGTCTAAAATTTGACCTTTATAATAAAGATTTATTGTAAAGAGGTTCTTTTTCAAAAAAATCAAATAAATCATTTATACCTCTTTCCAGATTCCAGGCGGGTTCAAAGCCTATACTGCGTATGAGCATATTATCAATCTTAAAGTGTTCAGGATTTTTACCGCCCGCTGTAGGCTGAGAAGTTATTTGTAACTCTGTTTTATACCTCTTTGCATATGCCTGCTTAACTTTTTCTGCTATTTCCATAATTGAAAGCGTAATACCAGAGCTGACATTATAAACACTATAATGCTCACCCGTTTCAATTATTGCCTGAACTGCTGCGCAAACATCCCATCCATGTATAAAATCACGAAGAGGTGATCCGTCAGATTGGAGCACAATCTTTTTTTCTGTAAAAGCCATTTTGCATAAATCGTTAATAACTAACCACCAACAGTTGTTATCTGAAAAAACAGGAGCCCCGTAGCTATTTGACAGCCTTACAGTGATACATTCAATTTCAGAATTACGGTTGTAATAATCACAAATAATTTCTCCTATATGATGTGTAAGACCATAGGGACTTTTTGTATTAGGAGTATTACTTTCATTTATACTACCGCTACCGACAGGTCCGTAAACCTGCATCGTAGAAAAATAGATAAATTTACCAAGATTATGTTTTGCAAAAATATCCAGAAAACTCCAAACGGGAGTAATATTTATCCTACTAACAACTGAAGGTGCGCCGCCATTAGATTGATGGTGATCCAGCGAAACCAGGTGTATGACTGTATCATAGCCATCCTGTGCAAGTTCTTTAATCAGTCCTTCATCCGTTACATCTCCTATAACAACCTTTTCAAGCTTTGAACTCCATAGCTCATTATATGGAGGATTATGACATAATGCTGTAATACGATGGCCCTGCATTGCGAGATACTGGCACATCCTTGAGCCGATATACCCGCCACCTCCGGTTACAAGTATTTTTTGCTTTACCATTGATATTGAATGTCGTCTATACTTTCCTTCCTCTCAACTTCTTGTGGATCATGCTCAAGATCAGCGAGGTTAAGCAGTAGATTATAATCTTTACCTACGCCAGAAAATGCAACCCAAACGTTTGGTGGTATTGTTATTCTCTGGTAATTATCCACACCCAATGTAACATCAAAAAAAGTTCCGTAGGATGCGCAGCCTTGCCTGTCATCATATATTACAAAGCGTATCTGACCCATAGGAACAACAAAATTAAGCGTCATTCTAAAATGCTTTTTCCAGGGTTTGGTATCATCATGGTGTATTGTAGAAAAATAAGCTTCACCAAATCCCGAAAATCCAGCATCACTTTTTTTCATACCATGAAATACATCACCCTTAGGATGATGTATTTGTTTCAGCGGAGTTAATAACACTCCTTCAATTGTTATTTTGTCCATGCCAGATTTTGCTTAGTTGCCAAATCCTCATATCCTTCAATTTGTGCTTGTGTGTAAGCAAACATATCAGGTTTATTTTTGTAAAATTCATAATACCAGTCGCTTGTATATTCCAGTAGCGTTTTATAATTAAGCGTAGGTTTCCATTTAAAATGAAAAAGTGCTTTATCACAATTAAGCTTCAGTAAGCCTGCTTCATGGAATTTAACATCCCCGGTAACGCGGTAAGCATCTTTTGAATCTTCAAAATGCCAACGTACACTCATATCTTCCAATATTTCCTTCACCGTATGGCTGTACTCCGCCTGTGGACCAAAATTAAAGCTTTCACCATTTAGAGAGTGATTTTTATATAATTGCTCCCCCAGCTGCAAATAACCGCTCAGAGGCTCAAGAACGTGCTGCCACGGCCTTGTTGCTTTAGGGCTTCTTATTTCAACATATTTACCTTCACTCCATGAACGCATACAATCAGGAATAATTCTGTCTAACGCCCAGTCACCACCGCCAATAACATTACCGGCGCGGGCGGTAACAACCTTAACAGGCATACCCTCATTTTTAAAAAAAGAGTAATAGTACGATTTAAATATAACTTCTGCAGCACCTTTACTTCCGCTATAAATATCCCTGCCCCCTACAGCATCGGTCTCTTTATATCCATAAATCCATTCAACATTGTCATAGCATTTATCGCTGGTAATAATTACAGCGGTACATGGCTTTTCATATTTACGGAGAACCTCTAATATATTTGCTGTACCCATAACATTACTCGAGATGGTGTCTAAAGGTTCCGCATAAGAAAATGAAACAATAGGCTGAGCAGCAAGATGAAATACAAAATCAGGAGAGACCTTTTTTATAATTTCGTCCATCTTCTCAAAATCACGAATATCTGCTGTAAAATGAGACATTTTCTCTGCTAGATTAAGCTCTTCAAACATTGAAGGTTTTGTGGGTATATCTTTTGATATACCATAAACGTCGGCACCTAAAGCCAAAAGCCATGTACAAAGCCAGCTCCCTTTAAATCCTGTATTCCCTGTAACTAATACTTTTTTATCCCTGTATATGTCTCCAAATAATTTTTTTTCTACCATTTTACCCAAGGCGCTTTATCATTATTATATAAATCATTTAAGAGACTATATTCTCTTGAAGTATCCATAGGCTGCCAAAAACCATCATGTTCAAAGACTTTAAGCTCACTCATTTCTACAAGTTTTTTCATTGGTTCCTGCTCTAACACAAGATCTTCTTCGTCAGTAAGTAAATCAAGAAATTCATTATTACAAACAAAATACCCACCATTAATACGTCCTCCACTTGCCTGGGGTTTTTCATTAAATCCAGTAATTGTAGAACCATCTTCGGCAACACCCAGCTCTCCAAAACGTCCCGGTGGCCTAACACCCGTAAGCGTAACCATTTTACCGTGAGATTTATGGAACTCCACTAGCTTTTGTATATCTATATCTCCTACACCATCTCCGTATGTAAGCATAAAATAAGGATCATTCCCTATATATTTTTTTATCTTTTTAACCCTGGCGCCTGTCATTGATTTAATTCCTGTTTCTGCAAGAGTTATTTCCCATCCGTCTTCATCATGGCTTGCTTCTGAGATCACCTGTTCAGATTTTTTACCTAATTTAATCGTAACGTCTGAGCTTCTCAGTTCATAATTAATAAAAAAATCTTTTATAACCTCGCTTTTATACCCCATACATAAAACAAAATTATTGTAACCATAAGTGGCATAGGTTTTCATAATATGCCAAATAATAGGCTTCCCTCCTATAGGAATCATAGGTTTAGGTATATCATCGGCTACATCGCGAATTCGTGTTCCATACCCTCCGCATAATATTACTGCTTTCATTTGCTATTTATTTCTTTTTATTGATTTATTGATTTATTGATTTATTGATTTATTGATTTAAGAATCATCACTAAAACTGATCTGCGGCTTATCGGCCCATCTGCATATTAGTATGTTAAATATTATAAGTGGCGTAAATAAAATTACGGCACTATTTAAAAAAAGTATAAGCGCTATCATATAGAGCTTTGATTTTCTGGTGCAATATATTATAAAAATCAACACCAAAACAGTAGTTATCACACCGTTTTCTACCAGCATTTTTATGATCTGATTTGATTCACCTTTATCAAGCGTTTTTTCGATGTAGGCTGGTGAACGGCCAAGTACAAAATCGGACGGCGAAGCTCCAGCTACCAACAACAATGACATTGACGCCCTTTCTTCTCTGTCATCGGAAGATGATGGACCTAATTTTTCAAGGAGCTTATCCTTTGGTATAAAAAGGTAAAACAGCAGAAAAACGAAAATAAGTAAAAAATTTACAACCTTTTCACTTATTCGTAGTGTCTCAAAAATGCGATAAAAAACACTTACGCCAAAAACAGCAGCAAACACAAGCCAGGACATTGTTGACATTGAAGCCATTGCCCCAAAAAAAACAACTACTTTGGAGATAAAAACAACATTTTTATGCCTGTTGAGTTTATGTAAAAGAAAAAAATTCGTCGTAAGAAAAAAACCTAAGTAACTTGGTTCGAAAAAATAGTAACAAACCCTTCCAATTGCAAAAGATTCCAACTCTTTTACATTTATATAACCTAAAAAAGGAAAATAATAATAAACATAACCGTCATCACCGCCAACGAGTTTTAGAAAATAAGGAAGCAGTCCTAAATTGTAAGTCAAAAAAGATAAGATCGAAAAGAACGAAGTAATCAAAATTAAATAAAAGTATAACTTTATCATTATTTCTTTTCCTCCTCTCAGCCTATCAAAACCTATTAATCCACAAATAGCCAATAAAATATATAAAAAGAAAAATATTCCCTCCATGAAATATCCCGCGGCAGTCCAGTAGACCACCTGAAAAAGGAGAAAAACTACAAATGGAAAATAGAAGTAGAAAAATCTTTTTTTTCTTGATACTGAAAACAATAAAAAGATAGTTGAAACAAACAAAAAGAATGACTTTATCACTATCCCTACATCTGCAGACATAACAAAAGGAGGGGAAATCAAAATAAGCGTCCCAACCAAAAAAACAATCAGTAAAGTCGTGTAGTTAAACTTCATTACAAAATGTTGCTTCAATTAAGCTTTTGTTATATTATTTTTTTCCCAGGCTACTGTCTTATCAATTGCCGTATTAAAATCTGTAAATTCAAAATCAATTATTGATTGCAGTAAAGATATATCCAAGCAAAAATCTTTTATGTCAGTTGACTTTGATTCTATATACTTAATAGAAAATCCCGGTATTCTTTCCTGTATTTGTTTTAAAATAGTATTAAGCTTGTATGCTCTACCTGCTCCTAAATTAATTATCTTGTTTTGCACCCCGCTATCTATAAGCTTCATGAGTATAGCAACTAAATCGTCAATAAAAATATAATCTTTAGACTGATTCCCATCTCCCCAAATCTCCAATGATTCCCCAGAAATTGCCTTTCTAATGGCTATATTTATAACGCCTTGTTTTTCTGATTTATGAAAAGCCCCAAAAGGATTAGAGATTCTTAAGATCAGGTAATTAATCCCATAATGTATTTGATACAGCTTAAGATAATTTTCAATAGTCAATTTTACAATACCATAAGAGCTTATTGGAGTGCAGCTTTCATCTTCTTGAATCAAATGATTTTTTTCTCCATACACTGCACCTCCCGAAGATAAATACAGTATAAAAGGACAATTATGATCTCTCATAATATCTAATAGCCCTATAGTAGAAAGCAGATTACCTTTAATATCATTTTCAATGTTCTTATTAGATGATATTGGTACAGATGAAGATGCAAGGTGAAAAACCTTAGTAAACTTCCATTTAGCAAACAGCGTATTCAGAATAACCCTATCTCCGTAATCGCCTATTTCATAAACAACATTTTCGTTATAATACCGCTCTGAATTGCGGGACAAAACAATTAACTGATAATTTATTGAAGCGATATTGTTAATAAAATATTCAACTATATTTTTACCTATAAAACCAGTCCCTCCTAATAAAAGGATATTTTCTTTATTTTGCATTTACGCTTTTATAAATTTCATTTAATCGCTTACCATAGTTTTCTGGCGTATATTTTTGATATGATATTTTCGCATTTACAGAAAGCTCATCTCTCAGTGTTTTATTTTCGTACAAACGATATATTTCATTCGCTAAAGCCTTAACCAAAACTTCAGTGTTATTGCTGACCAGTATTCCATTTACATCTGTTGTTAACACTTGTGAAATACCTGCAAAATCCGTTGCTATTATAGGTTTACCTTCTCCCAACGCCATCAATAGCACTAATGGCATATCTTCATCACTTACAGATGGTAGCACAAATATATCCGCTGCTGCTATAAAATCCTGGCTATTATTCCTATATCCAAGAAGAAAAACATTTTTAGACAGATTTAAATTAGAAACCATCAACCTTAAAAGTTGTTCGTTTTCACCATTTCCCACCAAAAGCAAAGATAGTTTATCTTCTAATACTGGATGCAGGTCTAATAGTAATCTTACAGCTTTGATTAAATATTGTTGCCCCTTTCTATCAGAAAGGAAGCCAACTTGTGTAATGAGAAAATTTCCTATGCTTATATTTAGTTCAGCGCAAATTTTACTTTTATCATTCACAACGGGTACTAGTGGAACACAATTATCAACTACCAAAATTTTTTCCGAATCAAATTTGCGTTGTAAAACAAGCTGCTCTTTAGCTTTAAACGACGCATTAATAAAAAAAGAAATTTTTTTAGCAATAAACTTGTCATATGTAAAATCAAATATACCGTTACTTTTTCTCGCTTGATTATTAACCTGATAAATAATTTTTGCCTTTGCTGTTATAGAATTTGCCACAACAAGTATATTACAACTTTTTGCCCCTGGATAGCCGCCATTGTTTATATGTATAATTTCAGGCTTAACTTTCAAAAGAAAAAAAACAAATACAATAAAATTCCATAAAGAATAAACTTTGAACCATTCAAAAATAAAAAAAGGTATTTTAACCGGCTTTTTTAAAAAGCTGGGTATAGAGGAATCGTTAATTCTATTAAAAAGTGTCTCATTTGCAAGAACAGGTAAAGCAAAGTTATATCTGCGATTAAGCAATTCTTCGTTTTTTAAGCCTATTTCATAAAGCTTATGCTTTCTGTAAGCAAAAAATATAGAATACTTTTCGTTGAGTAACTGATTTTTTAACAGAAACGCCATTAGCTTTTCACTTCCTCCATATATATAACAATCGCTATAAACAAGTAATTTTTTTTTATTTTCTTTCATGCACATCAACAGATTAACTCTAATTTATAAGTTTTCCAAAAGTTAAACTTTTTTATAACTCTGCATCAATTTAGACATTTGGCTCCTCCAGCTTTCCGAAAAAAAGTATTGCATCACAAATGCAATACATATCAAACATCCGGCAGATCCGACCACAATTAACAAACTTGATTTCTCTTTATTCACAGGAAGGTAATCTCTTATAAAATATGTTGACAAAAGTATAAATAGTACAGGAAATAGCATAGGCTTAAAAATCTTATTTAAAGATTCAGCTATATTCATTCCTAAAAATTTGAGCATAAGTTTATAATATACCACGGCACTAATAATAAATGCTAAAAGTTTAAAAACCGCAAATGAAAATATCCCCCAATAGCTGTATGTGATCAAAATACCTAACCAGAAAACTATTGGTAATATTGAAGCTATAAAATACATCTCTTTTTGATGTTCTTTAGCCATAAGATAAGTAGCAACAGGGTATGTGATAAAAGCAAAAAAATTACAAAATGTAAGGAACTGCACAATTCTTATGGATTCGTAATAGTCAGAACCCACCCACGTTAATATAAGCGGGTTTGCAAACATTGCTATAGTAATAATTGGTATTACGATTATAGGAGCTATAATTGTAATTACCTGTAACAGAAAAGAATTCAACTTTTCCTCGTCTCCATAACCTATAAAATGATTAAACCTGATACTAAAGGGAGAAAAAAGTATACCAAAAATGTTTCTAAAAAAAGTTAGAATAATTAGACCTATACCATAAGACGCAACATATTCAGCCCCTAAAAATTTACCTATAGAAACGCTGTCAAGTTCATAATATAATATCCAAGAAGCAGTGAGAAATAAACTCGCAAATGCTAATCCTTTTGTTTTGTTATATACCTCCCTATCAAAATGTATTGCTTTAAGTAAACCAAAAAAATCATAACTATATTTTTTCTTGGCTATAAATATCGTTACAATAGCTGCAAAAAAATTCACGATTTGGGTAAAAAGAAAATAACCGACAATATCATATTTACCATCCCTGAAGAACCATAGCACAGAAACAATTTTCAAGAAACTGGCCGTTATGGTAGTTCTTTGAATTATATAGTCCTCCATCCTGATACCAAATATCATCTGCAATAATCTTTGGAGCAATGTAGTTGGCGTAAAAACGGCTAGTATTAATAGCAATGAAGAAGCCACATATCTGCTATTGGCAGTAGCCAATCCCTTTACTAATAATTCCGGCTTGAAACTTAAAAGAAAAAAAACAATTGAAAACAATAATATAAAAATCAACAAAATGAAATTTGTAAATCCTATTACTTTCATTTCCTCATTTTTTTCTCCTCTCGCGAAATGTTCAGCTGCATATTTTTGTCCGGCTCCAATAAATCCAAAATCTGCATATGCTAAAAACATCGTAAACGAAATACATATTGAATAAATACCATAAGTAGTAGGATTAGAAGTTAGATAAGGTATGACAATAAACATTGATAAAAAGTTCAATATCATTGCTATCCCTTGCCAGAGATAAATTTTTAAATAGTTTTTTGTATATGATTTCTGTTGCACTCTACGTTTGGTAATTAAGTGGATTATAAAAAAATAACAAGTATATATCTTTACTTTTTATTTTTTTATAATGGTTAAGAATTTCTCTTCATCTTTTATATCTACTAGTAAAAAATCATTCAGCTTATCGTAAGATATATTTTCACCAGGGTTATTGATATTGTACAAAATTTCTTCAAAACTATTTGAAAGTTTTATAAATGAATCTCCGGTAAATGGGGATACTAGAGGCATACCTTCCAAAGTCAATCCATCAAAGACCGGATCAAACAAAATATAATTTCTATGCATCTTTAAAGCATCTAAAACCATTGTTGATGTTGGCCCTACCACAAGGCTAGCTTTTGCCAGTGATTCATCCTTTGCCAATGTATCGATGGTAAAGAAATCATCGGTAAGGTTTTTTTTATAAAATTCTGGAGATTCTGAAGGGTGCAACCTTAATGTAGCTTTTTTAACCCCAAGACGTATTAAATTTTCCTTTACTAGTTCTGTATAATAAAGAATGGTTGACCTGTTTGGTAAAACTAACTGAGAAGAAATACAAGGCGTACCGCTAATACCTTTAGTAAGTACTAACACATTTTCCAAATTTGATCTTAACTCAAGGTTTGTGAAAGAAGAGTAATTATTATGCTTTAATGTAAGTATCTTTTCTGCCGGCACACCGCTTTTAACATAAATTTCTTTTAAACCTTTTCCCCAAACTATCAAATAGTCGGCCCTGTTATCATCCAAATTATTATATCTGGCTGGCAAACCATGCAGATATACGAAAGTTGGAATTCCATTTCTTTTTGCTATTGAAATTGAAAGATTTTCAAAAAAAGACAAGTCGTTTGGAACTATTAAAGCTTTAACCTTATTTAGAGAAAACAATCGAGATAACTCTGACTGGTAAGAATAAATAAGATTAATAAAATTATCTGAAAGTAGGGCCTTAACACTTTTTGATTCTATGTGCTTATTCAAACGTCTTATAATCTTTAATATGCTCCATGATAGCAATGACCTTTTTCTTCTCGAATAAGTCCAAGGTGGAAGAATTTCGTTATAATTAGATTGAAAAACATTCACATAAGCATTACTTATAACAAGACTTTTATCTTTACTTAAAGGAGTAAAATAACCAATTATATACGAATACAAAAATATATATTTTGCTAAAAGACCTTTAAAAGATAATTTGGGGCGTATTCTATTTGCTACTAAATGATCACTATAGTCAAAAAGAGCGCTATTAACACTAGTAAGGAGTAAATCATAAGTTTTAAAATCTAAATTACCAGAAATTTTATTGAAGTAATTATTGCCTTTCTGCATTATTCTAAAATTATTTGTGAATTTAGTCTATCTCCCTTGTCTAGGTCTTTATTAACTGATTTTCCGAGAATTTCGTTATAGTATTTCGGATGCATTCCAAAACCTGGTCGTATTGAACGAACATTTTTTCTGGTAATTATGTCTCCCTTTTTCATATCTTCCACGACATATAAAGAGCGTGAAAAATCCTTCCCTTTAAATTGTTTCTCTGTCAATTTATAATCAACTACACCAATAGCCTGTTCTGCCTCTCTTACTGCTTTGACCATCATCGTAAATTCCTCTTCGTTCATAGAAAAAGAAGCGTCCGGCCCGCCTATAGACCTGTCCAGGATAAAGTGTTTCTCAATAATTTTAGCGCCAAAAGCTGTAGCCACAACCGGTACCGTAGCGCCCATAGTATGGTCAGACAATCCGCTTATAACATTATAACGTTCAGCAAGGTCTTTCACCATACACATATTGGCTTCATTAATAGGTGCAGGATAGCTCGATGTGCATTTTAGCAATGCAATATCGTTATTGCCAACACGCCTGCAGGCATCTAACGCCAACTCGATATCTTCCTGTTCGGCAATTCCTGTAGAGATAATGATGGGCTTACCCTTAGAAGCTACATATTCAATTAGAGGTATATCTGTAATCTCAAAAGATGCGATCTTATACGCAGGAGCGTTTAAAGACTCTAAAAGATCAACAGCTGTGTTATCAAATGGAGAAGAGAAACATACCAATCCCACTTCTTTCGCAATCCTGAAAATCTCTTCATGCCATTCCCACGGAGTATAAGCCTCCTGGTATAATTTATATAGGTTCTTTCCTTCCCAAATGGTGCCTTTAATCAAAAAGTCTTCTTTATTGCTGTCTATAGTTATGGTATCGGCAGTATAGGTTTGCAGTTTAATACAATCGGCACCGGCACGCTTGGCAGCATGTACCGTTTCGATTGCATTTTCAAGGCTCCCGTTATGGTTAGCCGAAAGCTCGGCAATTATAAAAACCGGACTCTGTCTGTTTATTTCGAAATTATCTATTTTCATATCTTATTCTTTTATATAATGAAAACTCCTGAAGTTTTCATAATCTACCATATCACTAAATTGAAATCCTGCCTTTTCAAAAGAAAGCTTAGAACTTAAATTACTCTCTTTTATATAAGCATTTATTAAAAAACCATTGTTCGATCCTAAAAAAGAAGCTGTGGCCAAAAGCAGCATTTCTTTTGCGTACCCCTTTCCTCTATGGCCGAAATCTATAGATATGCCTATTAGTGCTTCCCTATCATTTTGCTTTTGTATACGAACCTGCCCTACATCTTCTTTATCAGCATTTACAAAAACATACATAAAGCAGGCTTCATTTTTAAGGGCTGACTCAAACCATTTTTTATGATTCCCTAAGTCTATCGGGTCAGAATTATACGACTGCCCCCTGACTTCAGGATCGTTTGCCCAGTCAAAATACAGCTGCATATCATCAATACCAGGCTTTCTTATGCTAAGCATCCTTATTTATTTTTGAGTTAATTACCACATCAAGGTACCTGCCTTCAAAAAAGCAGTGTTCTTTCAGCCTGGCTTCTTCGTTAAAACCCGATGCTTGCATCACAGGATATAAATGCGGCCTTAGGTCAAACGCATAGGTGAAAATTTTATGGAATCCTGCGTCTTTAAAAGCGGCCTCCTCTAAAAGAAAAAGGTAATTTTTCCAATAGTATTCAAACCTATCTTTTTCAAACTCTGTTTTCATTATAAATGAAACCTCGGCATTCTTGTCTATCCAGTTTATATGTACAAGGCCACCGTAACCGATAAATTCGCCATTTTCCAATAGCGTAAACAGTATCTGCCCAGGTTTTTCCTGATCAAATAACTTAGAAACAACATTAGCAAAATAAGTCTCCTGCATCGCTATAGTAAGCACTTCTGCCTGCCTTAAATGATAAATCTGCTCATTGCGCATCTTTAGTATATCAAGCTTATCTTCATCCCTTATCGGGACAAGGCTAAACGTGCCACTAGTATATGCTGAAGCCTTTAAGCATTTATAATTTCTCATTTAACGAACATTTTATATTTCAGCTCGGCCAGTTTCCAGTCATTTTCGCTGTCAATATCATGGGCACAAAGCTCATCGATCTCTATGGCGAGGGTATCCTGTGTCCTTAGGCTTCTATTTACTAAAAGCTTAAGGACATCAAAGGTATAAAACATACCGGCATCGTGAAATGCATGCTTAAAATCCTGAGTCCTTGTGGTATCATCTGCATTAAAAAAAGGGATAACCTTTCCCTCTTCTGATACTTCAACCGCCCTCTGTATAGGGTGAGAATAGGGCAGTACCGGAAAAACGCAGTCGCAGCCTTTATCCAGCAGCTGAAACGATGCCGTAAGCAAATCAGCACTTGTAAAAGGTGCGCAGGCATATATGCAGGTTGCCGCATCAAATTCGTGACCGCCCTGCCTGTAACATTCTATAACTTCAAGAAGTACATCTACAGTTGTTGCAAAGTCGTTGCTGTTACCTTCACTTCTCATAAAGGGAACTTTCGCTCCATATCGCAGGGCAACTTCTTTTATAGATTCGCTGTCGGTAGACACCATCACTTCATCATACAGGCCGCTGTCAAGGGCTGCCTGTATTGAGTATGCAATGATAGGCTTACCAAAAAAATCTTTTATGTTTTTGTTTGGAATCCTTTTACTGCCACCCCGGGCGGGTATAATCGCTATTCTTTTCAATTCAGATAAAATTAAATCCTTACCGGAATATTAATTGACTTCAGCTCATTTTTTATGTCAAGCGGTGTGTATTGTGTAAAGTGGAATATACTTGCCGAACCTACTGCCTGAACGTTGGTCTTGGAAAATAATTCAATATAATGTTCCATATTGCCACCACCACCCGCTGCAATTACAGGAATGTTGGTCATTTGTTCAACATAATGTACCATTTCTGTATCAAATCCATTCATCATACCGTCATTGTCAACACTTACCAAAATGAATTCGCCCACCTTACAGTCAATCATTTCCTGCACAAACGCCTCTACTGATTTATCAATATCCAGTTTATTATGAATCTTATAACCCTCAGGAGTTTTATATGCGTCGATAGCAATGCTTATACACTGGCTGCCAAAAAAAGCCACCGCTTCCTTAATAAATTCCTTATCAAGGAGTGCTTTGGTTTTTATCACAACTTTATCGGCACCAATCTTAAGCAGGTTATTAATATCTTCAATCGTTTCTATACCACCTCCTATAGCTACCGGCATATAGCATTCCTTAATAACATCGGCAACAAGCTTGAGGTTTATCTTTCTTTTCTGGGCAGTAGCAAAAATATCTATAAATACCAGTTCATCTACCCCCCTGTTATTATAAACCCTTGCCGCCTGTACAGGATTGCCCACCATCCTCGGATTGCCAAATTCTTTGGTCTTAACAAGACCAAAACCATTAAAAGTTAGTATAGGTATGATTCTTACTTTAAGCATTTACGTCAAAAAAAGTTTTTAAAATTGATAATCCGGCTGTCTGGCTTTTTTCAGGGTGAAACTGGGTAGCAAAAATGTTATCCTTCTGTACGCTGGCTACCACATCAAAACCATAATGTACCGTAGCAGCAATATCCTGCTTGTTTGCAGGCACTACATGATAACTATGTATAAAATAAAAATCGTTAGTTGGCAGCGACTTGTAGTAGGTATCATTGTGCACCTCTATATTATTCCATCCCATATGAGGAATATTAAGATTCTCAAGCTCAAACTTTACAACTTCACCTTCTACCCATCCTAAACCCTTGCATTCATACGGTTCGTTTCCTCTTTCAAGAATCAGCTGCATACCAAGGCAAATACCCAGAAAAGGTTTCTTTTTGGCAACAACTTCTTCAGTAAGCAATTCTACGAGGCCTCTTTCCTGGAGGTTTTCCATTCCCTGTGAGAATGAACCAACTCCGGGAAGCAAAATTGACGATGAATTTCTTATCACATCATGGTCAGCTGTAATAGTGCTCTTAACGCCCAAAAAGTTTAATGCCTTTTGAACAGATGCCACATTACCCATTCCATAATCAATTATTGCTACCATTTATTCTACTTCAAAATTTCTCACTAAATTACCTTCTGCATCTTTTTTAAAGTTGCCATTGTCATCCTGTGCAAACAGAATCGAATTTGTAAACGAATCTAGAACTGCATCAATCTCTTCTTTGCTCATTCCAGAATATTTTACAAATTCATCAACGCTATAATGAGGGTATTTACCATCATACTGCTTTACCAGCTTAAGGCCTTCCTCACGGGTAAGCCTGTTATTCCTGATATCTATACAGGCATGGTCTGTAGCACGTCCAAAACCATATTTTACATATTTTAGGTAATCATGCAGACCATGCATCTTCTCGTCAAGGTTTTCATAATTGGTGTATGTACCTTCAACAGGACCGTCTTCCTTCACTGCAAAGCCATGCTGCTTAACGATTTCAAGCTGTTTCCTGGCATCCCAGAAGAAATAGTGTCCAAGGAATATACCAACCACACCTACCCTGTCTATATCTTCGTCAGAAGGATAGAAATATGGTGTTAAATCTTTTTCGGTTAAACCATCAACACCGACCATATCCTGTATACGGTTGCCTAAAAGGCCGCCAAACTCTTCGAGCCATCTCCTGTTAAGGTGCTTGTTTTGTACAGATTCTACCGGTCCGCCGTATTCCTGCTGTGGGTTTTCGCCCCAAAGTACTAAAGGAATATTGAACTTAACTGCTATATGTATAGGTATTGTAAAAATCCCAAGATGGTTAGGCCACATTTCGTCACCAACCCTCTTAAAACCTTCAACTACCATGCTTCGGTAAGCATTGTAGTTTTTCTTGAAATAGATAACATCAATACCCATTTTAGATATGTTGTCAATATTTCGCTGGCCAAGTTCTGTAAGGTTAGTCGTCTCAAAGCATACGCAAAGCGGATTTAGCCCGCATACCTCTTTCATAAAGTAAGCCTGGTATGTGCTGTCTTTTCCGCCACTTACAGGTATAAGACAGTCATAGCCTACTTCACCCGGTGCTTTTTTATATTTATCTATAATCGAAAAGAAATCTTTTTCTCTTTGTTTCCAGTCTATTGAAGTGTCTTTTTGGTCTGCAGCAACACATGCTGAGCATACTCCTTCCTCATTAAAGAACAAATCCGGTTTTGTTTCAGGAAATAAACATTTAGAACAATAACGTATTTTCATCTCTTATTTTTTATAGTATTCTTCAATTTTATCGATAACATACAACTGCTCATCATCAGCTAAAGTAGGATACATTGGCAGACTGATACAACTCTTATAGTAATTCTCAGCCATTGGCAAATCACCTTCTTTCCAGCCAAATGACCTGTAATACGGCATTAGATGGCAAGGGATATAATGTATCTGAGCAAAAATATTGTTTTGTTTTAAAAAATTATACAGCCCAAGCCTATCTTCAACTTCTATAACATAGAGATGATAGGCATGACCTTCAATTACGCCTGACTGCCCTTTAATAAAACATTTGCCTTCAAAGGCACTATTATATTTCTGTGCAATCTCTCTTCTTTTTTCTATTCCTGAATCGGCTCTCTGCAATTGGGTAATACCTAATGCAGCCTGAAAGTCGGTTAACCTATAATTATAACCAAGAATTTGCATCTCCATGTACCATCCGGGGTAATTTTCTGCATTTGGTGTCCCTGCTGCAAAGCCAATACTGTTAGTATAAGCGTCATCATTCTTGGTAATACCATGTGTACGCAGCATCAATAGTTTTTTATATAACGCTTCATCATTAGTGGTAATCATTCCGCCTTCACCGCAAGCGATATGCTTAACCGGATGAAAAGAAAATATAGCTAGATCTGCAAATTTACCATTACCGCAATTTTGACTGTTTGCTCTTTTGTCCTGAAAAGAACCTCCAGGAGCATGACATGCATCTTCTATGATCCATAAACCGTATTCATTCGCAAGATTTCGATAGGCCTCAAGATCAACAGCTCTTCCAGCAAAATCTACAGGAATAATTCCTTTATATGTGCCCTTTGGGGATGCTTCCAACAAACTTCTTACTTTATCAATATCAAGCAAATAGGTAACAGGGTCGATATCCGCAAATATAACTTCTCCCCCACAATATCTTACACAATTTGCAGATGCTGCAAATGTAATAGGCGTGGTAATTACTTTATCCCCTTTTTTAACATCCAAAGCAAGCGCACATAAATGTAATGCAGCCGTACCATTAGAAACTGCCACGGCGTATCTCGCACCTATATAATCCGCGAACGCTAACTCAAATTCTGCAATTTTAGGCCCTTGAGTTAAATAATCTGATTGCAATGCCGCGATAACACCATTGATGTCTTCCTGAGTTATATTCTGCCGTCCGTACGGTATTGATTTTTCCTTTTTAGCTAAATGTTGCATCTACATGTTCTTTAATAAGTTCTCTTAAACCTTCGATGGTTTCCCACTCGGTATTTGTACCAGAGTTATAATTGAATCCTTCATTTACTTTCTTAGCATTGAAGAATTCAGTAAATTTATTAAGTTCAAAATTTGGGACTGACGGAAGTATTGTGAAGTATTTCCCCAAGTCATAAGTATTATATGAATCAGAGGAAGTAATCATTTCTTCATGGATTTTCTCCCCTGGCCTAATTCCTATTATATTTAGTTTACACTCAGGAGCTATCGCTTCAGCCACATCCGTAATTTTATAGGAAGGTATTTTTGGAATGAATATCTCTCCTCCCCATGCGTGTTTTATTGCATGCATAACCATATCAACACCACCTTGCAAAGATATATTAAATCTTGTCATAGACTCATCTGTAATGGGCAATACTCCCTCTGCGCGTTTCTTCATAAAAAATGGTATTACTGAACCATTAGACCCCATAACATTACCATATCGAACCACTGAAAATTTAATAGGGTTTTTGCCTTTAATATTATTAGCCGCCACAAATAATTTATCTGATGTTAGCTTAGTTGCGCCATACAAATTGATGGGAGCACATGCTTTATCAGTAGATAGTGCTACAACATCCTGAACATCTGTCGCTAAGGCCGCGTGGATAACGTTTTGTGCACCTCCGATATTTGTTTTAATACATTCATCAGGATTATATTCTGCTAAATGCACATGTTTCATTGCAGCTGCATGAATAACTATATCAACGCCCTGAAAAGCTCTTATCAACCTTTCCTGATCACGAACATCACCTAAAAAAAATCTTATTTGAGGAAAATCTTTTTCAGGATATTCCTGAGCCATCTGAAACTGCTTTTGTTCATCCCTTGACAGAATTATGAGTTTCTTAATATTGGGGTAGTCCTTAAATATGTGAGATGTAAGTGCTTTTCCCAAAGAACCAGTACCCCCGGTAATTAAAATTGTTTTGTTCTCGAAAGTCATATGATATTAATTGATTGTTATTTGAAATTAGCAAAAAAACGTCTAGCTATTAAAAATATTACTGTAAAAAAACCTGCAAGAAACCCACCATATATCAATCCTTTTAACCGTCCAAATTTCTCTTTTTTCAATGGATATATGGGTTCGTCTATTATCTGAATTAATGGAGTTTCTTTTCTTACTGCTACCTTTGCCAGTTCAGTTTGTTTTACTAATTCTCCAAGGGTAGCAGAATTTGTCTGTACATCTACTTGTCTTCTTGCGGAAGGAACTCTTTTTATGTTTAGTGCGGGATTCAATCCAAATGTTTTATCATTCGCTACAGCTACACCTTGCAGCGAATTATTAAGCTCTCCACGTATAGAATCAAGCTGTCTCTGCAAAATCGTCATATTTAGTCGTGCTTTTTCACTCTTAGTTGTAATATAAAAATCAGAAACAACAGAAGCTAGGGATTCTGTAAACACTTTTGAAAATACCTCATTTGTAGACTTTACCTCAACGGACAATATTCCTACTTTTTTATCCTTCTGAATTACTGACAAACCAGATCCAGATAAATTTTTATAAATAACTTCCAAAATACTGTCTTGTTCTCTGGTAAAATGCCGCCTATTGCTGTCAGGTAAAAACTGTATCTTTTTAAACTTCGGTTTTTCAACCCAAGCCTCTCTCCATTTTTCTTCCTGAATATACATCTCCGCTAAAGAGATTGTCTTACCTTCCAAGGTTACAGGAGTCAATAATGTTTTCTCAACCATACTTCTTGACTTGAACAGTTCTATTAGATTTGATCCTGCAAAAACGCCTCCTCCACTCCCTCCAACATCCAGTCCAAATTGATTCGCCAATCCAAAGGCACCACCAAGTCCTGAAGATTTTTCATCTTCTAAAGCAAATGTAAGTGTAGCAACATATACCGGTTTTTTTGTATACGAATATCCTACGCCCAAAGCGGCGCCTAGAATTCCTAAAAATAAAATAAGCTTAAATTTTGAAATAAGAAATTGATACCAATCTTTTATATCCAGAAATATATCTCTAATACTGATATCGTCAGACCCATTATTTTTTTCTTTTTCCATGATGCTATCTTAAAATTGCAATTACAACACCCGCAAGACTCGTTAGGATACCTGCAATACCCACAATCTCACCTGTCGAAAGTTTTCTACCTTCGGGCTTCGCGGGAACAACAATTTGTGAACCTGGTTCAATAGTAGGGTATGACTTAAAAAACAAAAATGAACCTGCGGTTTCAGCTCTTCCATTAGGGTAAATAATATAAGACTTACGTTTCCAACCTTTAGCGTCCACACCTCCCACAGAATTGATGTAGTAATTAAATCCCTTTCCTTTTCTATACGGAATTTCGGAAGTAAGTAATACATTGCCTGAAATCTTTACAGCTTCAGTAAATGCCGACACCTCTATTTCATCTCCAGGCTGCAGCAAAACATTAGAATAATGTCTTTCATTTTTTGCTATTTGCCTCCAATCCACAGGTATAGTTGCATATCTAAGTTCTGCAACTTTCTGAGTCAGTTTATCCTGAATGGTATCACCTTTACCAAGGTTTAAATCTATTCTATTAAGATCTTCTAACTGGTCAGATTTAATTGGCCTCTTAATTTTTACCCCTTCCGTATTAGCTTGAGGATTTAGCCCTCCTGCCCTTTTTATAACATCAGCGATTCTTTCATCTTTGTTTGCCAAAACGTATTTACCGGGATAAATAACAGACCCGCTCACCATAATCGTTTCAGGTTGTTCATAGACTGGTAATTTCCTGATATTAACAACGTCAAATGGCTTAAGTTTAATATTATCCAGTTGCTCATTGCTCATTGCATCTATCTCAATATTCAGCAATTCTACTTTTTGTGAATTGACCTTTATATCTTCAGATTTTATCATGCGTGCAATTTCCACCTTTTTAGATGCAGCTCCGGTTAAACCACCGGCTTCTACCAAAAGATCATTTAAGGAAAGCTGTTCTACGAAAGGATATACGCCAGGATTTTTAATTTCTCCGTTAATAGTTATCGAATAGTTTTCTTTAAAGTCTAACAACGAATAAACCGTCAATACATCTTCACGTTTTAATTCAATATCAGATTCTGCGTCTCCGCTTATTGCCTTACCAATATTAACTTCAACGATTTCAGATGTAAGATCCGGCCTTTGCCTAACAATCCTGCCACGCTGAGTATACGCATCTTCGCGCAAACCATCTGCTTTTTTTATAAGGTCTGATACCTTCATACCCGCTGTAAAAGAGAATTGATTTGGCCTAAAGACAGCTCCTTCAATTGTCACCCTGTTTTCAAAACGGCTTAAAATTTTAGACACTTTGTAAACATCACCAGCATGGGGTTTGTAGGTCAAATATTCCGAAGCATAAATATCGCTTACTTTATATTCTTTATCAGTTTTTTGAACCACGTTGACAGAAGCAGTATATGCTACATCGCTAAATCCTGAAGCAAAAGACAAAAGATCGGAAAAAGTTTCTTCCCCTTTCATCTCAAAGATTCCCGGACGTTTTACTTCCCCTTCTAAAATAACCCTCTTTTTATATACAGGAATCTTAATAACATCATTATCTTTAAGTCCTACATCATCTGATTTATCGCCATTTACTAAGAAGCGATAGATATCAATATTCTTATAAACTTTATTTCCACGAATGAGTTGGATATTCCTGTAACTTCCATTATCTGCCGGACCACCTGCTAAATGCAAAGCGTTATAAACGCTTGCCAAAGACGAAATAGAATAGTTCCCCGGCTGCCTACTTCCAATTATTGTAACCCTGATAGTCCTGATAGTACCCAGACTAACAGAAACGGTAGACTGCCCTGAAGATACAGTACTATAAACTTTGGAAAGTGAAGCTTTTATCTTCTGTGTCGCTGCTTCTATTGTCATGCCAGCAACCGAAATCTGGCCAACGTACGGAATAGAGAGTTTTCCTTCTACAGATACAGGTAGGCTTGCATTAAATTCCTGAACGCCATAAACCGAAATCTGCATTTCATCCCCGGGCCCTAAAACATAGTTGAGCGGGGTAGCAAGTTTATAATCTGGTGCAAAGTTCAGAGTCGGATTGCTGAACAATTCCGAACCAAAAATCAATGGATCTATAGCCGGAGTACCGTCCCCATCGGGTTTCGCAGCATCCTCATCAGAAACTTTTTGTTTCCTTGCAACATCAGAGCTACTTGAAGTCGTATTACCTTGAGTCTGCAATTTAGATAATCGAAGTTTTAACTTGTCAAACTCCCCTTTTGACATCCCTTTTGATATAGCCATCGGCTCGACGCTTTCTATTGTAGATCCATTAGCAACCAATTGTGATTGTATTTGCCTTATCTGATCGTCAGACAAATCGTCAACCACGACAGCCTTTAGATCATTGCTTTTAAATATGTTCTGCCCAAAAACAGGTGAAGACATACTAAGGGTAAGCAATACAATAAAAGCGATTATCTTATTCATAAATTTCATAAATTATAGCAAAATATTAAATGCTGTAAATTTTCAAATGGTGTAACTGATTATTTTCTTTCTGCGAGTTTAAGAAGATATTTTCCATATTCATTCTTCTTTAGAGGCTCTGCCAGTTCCAATAGTTTTTGCTTATTTATGTATCCCATTTCAAAAGCAATCTCCTCCAGACAGGCTACTTTAAGCCCCTGGCGCTTCTCTATTGTCTGTATATAGTTAGAAGCTTCCAGCAATGACTCGTGCGTACCTGTATCAAGCCATGCATAGCCTCTGCCCATCAATTCCACTTTAAGGGTTTTATCTTCAAGATAGACCTGGTTAACAGTTGTAATCTCAAGTTCGCCCCTATCACTCGGTTTAATATTCTTTGAAACACCTACAACAGAATTAGGATAAAAATATAAACCTACAACGGCATAATTACTTTTTGGCACGGCAGGCTTTTCCTCAATAGAAATAACAGTTCCTTTTTCATCAAATTCAGCAACGCCGTAACGCTCAGGATCCTGAACATAGTAGCCAAATACTGTTGCTTTTTTATCTTCAGTTACGTTTTTTACTGCCGTTTTAAGCAACTCAGTAAGCCCATGTCCATAGAATATATTATCACCTAAAATAAGGCAAACATCATCAGAGCCAATAAATTTTTCTCCAATTATAAAAGCCTGTGCAAGACCATCCGGGCTTGGCTGTTCTGCATATTCAAGTTTAATTCCCAAATCATCGCCATTACCTAACAGATTCCTGAAATTAGGAAGGTCATGCGGAGTAGAGATTATAAGTATCTCATTTATCCCTGCCAGCATTAATACGGAAAGGGGATAATAGATCATCGGCTTATCATAGATGGCCATCATCTGTTTAGATACAGATTTAGTAAGCGGATATAATCTGGTTCCCGAACCGCCTGCTAATATAATTCCTTTCATTTTATATTTTTGTTAAGCAATCTGCAACACTGGTAGTCCAGTGTTTTACAGTTACGTTAAAATTATCTTTAACTTTATCCTTAGCCATTACAGAATAGTTAGGACGTTTCACAGCAGTTGGAAATTTATCTGATGTAATAGGTTTTAAATTTATTTTTATCCCATTAAGCTTGAATATCTCAAACGCAAAATCGTACCAAGACGCAACACCCTCATTACTATAATGATACAAACCAAATTTGGTGGAATCAGTATTTATGATATGATAGATAAACTCTGCCAGGTCTACTGCATAAGTTGGAGTTCCTGCTTGGTCATAAACAACTGATACTTCATCCTTTTCATTACCAAGGCGAAGCATCGTCTTAAGGAAATTGTTCTGGAATTCAGAATAAAGCCAACTGGTCCTTATTATAAAATAATCTGACATATTCTCCGTAATATGCTTTTCGCCTGCCAGTTTAGAAGCGCCATAAACTCCTGTAGGAGTGGTTTCCATATCCTCGGTTAAAGGAAGCGGGCGGGTATCACCAAATACAAAATCGGTAGATATATGTATCAGTACGATATTTTTGTTTTTACAGGCCTTTGCTAAAAGTTCCGGACCGGTAGCATTAACTAAATAAGTCGCTTCTTTTTCGGTCTCGGCCTTATCTACTGCGGTGTAAGCCGCACAGTTTATAATGTAGGACGGGT
Source organism: Flavobacterium sp. DG1-102-2 (assembly GCF_033042555.1). Lineage (NCBI taxonomy): Bacteria > Pseudomonadati > Bacteroidota > Flavobacteriia > Flavobacteriales > Flavobacteriaceae > Flavobacterium > Flavobacterium sp. DG1-102-2. Next base: position 175,019 of record NZ_JAWLIK010000004.1, on the reverse strand, counting down.
TGTGAGAAGCTATAGCTGTATTAATGCTTTCTGCATTTGTAACATCCATCTCTTTAGATGTGAGGTAGATAAATTGATTATCAATGCCTAAATCCTTTTCAAGAGACTTAATGCATAGACCTAATTGTCCGTTACCCCCTGTAACTAATACCTTCTTCATCTATTTGCTATAAGCTTCTGCCAAAGTTGGCAATATTAAATCCTTTTCAGAAAGCTCAAGTTCTTCAGCTTTTACAAGCCAATCGATACCTATAGCGGGATCATCATATATCACTCCCTTTTCCGATTCTTTATTATAATAATTATCACATTTATAAGAAAAAACAGCCGTTTCAGAAAGCACGACAAATCCATGCAGAAAACCTCTTGGTATAAAAAGCTGCAGGTTATTCTCTGCACTAAGCCTTACGGCAACATATTGCCCAAACGTAGCCGAACCAGGCCTCGCATCTACCGCAACATCAAGCACTTCTCCAGATAGCACTCTCACAAGTTTTGCCTGGGCATACTCACCTGATTGAGCATGAAGTCCTCTTAACACCCCGTAAGTAGAAAAAGACTGGTTATCCTGAACAAACTTCGTTGCCGTCCCAGTTACTTCATTAAATTTAGCTTCGTTATGGCTTTCGAAAAAATATCCCCTGCCATCATTAAATATTTTTGGCTTAAGAATTACGCATCCTTCAAGTATTGTCTTTTCAATTTCCATTATTTTGAAACGCTGTATTGATTATCATAATACTTCTGATAATCACCAGAAGTAACACTATCAAGCCATTCCTGGTTGTTTAAAAACCAGTCTATAGTTCTTTCAAGTCCTTGTTCAAAGGTAACTGAAGGTTTCCAGCCAAGCTCTTTGTTGATCTTCGTCGCATCAATTGCATAACGAAGGTCATGCCCGGGCCTATCTGTTACATAAGTGATCAGCTTTTCTGAAGTACCTTCGTCTCTACCTAGTTTTTTATCCATGATAGTACAAAGCAATTTAACAAGGTCAATATTCTGCCATTCGTTAAATCCTCCAATATTGTAAGTTTCATGGTTTTTACCTTCATGAAATACAAGATCTATCGCGACGGCGTGATCCTCTACAAACAACCAGTCACGTGTATATTTACCATCTCCATATACAGGAAGTGGTTTGTTATTAATAATGTTATTAATAAATAATGGGATCAGTTTTTCAGGAAAATGATATGGCCCATAGTTATTAGAACAATTTGTTAGTACATATGGCATGCCATACGTCTCGCCATAAGCCCTTACAAAATGATCTGAAGCTGCCTTAGAAGCAGAATAAGGTGAATTAGGATCGTAAGAAGTCTCTTCTGTAAAAAGACCTTCTGCACCAAGAGATCCATAAACCTCATCAGTACTTATATGGTAAAAACGTTTACCTTCAAAATTATCTTTCCATAATGCTTTGAATGCATTCAATAGATTCATCGTACCTATCACATTTGTTTTTACAAATGCCAGTGGATCTTTTATAGAACGGTCAACGTGAGATTCAGCAGCTAAATGCAATACTCCGTCAAACTTGTACTTATCAAACAATTCATTGATAACATCTGCATCGGTAATATCCGCCTTTAGAAAAGTATAGTTAGGCATATCCTGAATATCTTTGATATTTTCAAGATTACCGGCATAAGTTAATGCATCAAGATTGTATATCTGCACATCAGGATACCTGTTAACAAAACGCCTTACAACATGCGAACCAATAAAACCGGCTCCTCCGGTAATAACAATTTTTTTCATTTCTATATACTTATACCTTATAATAGTCTCTATACCACTCTACAAAATGGCTCACTCCGCTACTAATATCAGTACGCGGCTTATAATTGTATTCCTTTTCAAGTTCAGTTACATCTGCCCATGTTTTTTCAACATCTCCCGGCTGCATAGGCAGCATCTCTTTCACCGCAGTTTTATACGTACTTCTCTCTATTTCAGTTATAAAATCCAGAAGCTTTACAGGCTTACTGTTACCTATATTGTAAATTTCGTACAAAGATGTGGATTTTTTTTCATTATTCAACAATGTAGCCACAACTCCTTCAACAATATCATCTATGTAAGTAAAGTCTCTCGACAAGTTTCCCTTATTAAATACCTTGATAGATTTACCTTTTAAAATTGCATCAGTAAATAAAAATATTGCCATATCCGGCCTTCCCCACGGGCCATACACCGTAAAGAAACGCAACCCGATGGTCTTTATACCGAACAAATGGCTGTAGGTATGCGCCATCAGCTCGTTACTCTTTTTTGTAGCAGCATACAAACTAATAGGCTTATCTACATTGTCATCTGTCGAAAACGGAATTTTATCATTTAATCCATATACACTGGAACTGCTAGCGTAAACAAGGTTTTTAACATCATAATTCCTACAGGTTTCCAAGATATTCAAAAACCCCATAACATTGCTTTCAGCATAAGTAAAAGGATTTTCAATACTATACCTTACTCCTGCCTGTGCTGCCATATTGCAAACAGCATCAAATTTTTCCGCATCAAAAACTTTTGGAAGACCATCCCTGTCTTCAAGGTTAAGCTTTATAAACTTAAATTTATCTCTATGAATCGTTCCGGCAACAAGAGTACCTTCCCTTATATCAGTAATACCCAGCTGCTTTAAGCGGTCCAGTTTAAGATTAACATCATAATAATCGTTTATGTTGTCAAGCCCTACCACCTCATGCCCTAAAGCCAAAAGCTTTTCGCATAAATGATAGCCTATAAAACCCGCTGCACCTGTTACTAATATCTTCATATAAAAACTTTGGTTATTTTCCTATCTGCTGAAATATAAAACCTATATCTTTCATCTTGTCGCCATCAAGGATATTCCTGCCATCAAATACAAAGGCAGGCTTCTTCATGTTGTCATATATCTTTTGCCAGTCGTAAGCCTTAAACTCATCCCATTCTGTTAACACAGCAATAGCATGTGCGTCCTTACATACTGTATAAGGATCGTCACTTATACTCACCCCCAGCTTATTCTGTTCAGCGCTTCGTGTATCAAGGTAATTTAAATCCCTGTACACAACATCGCTTTCAACTTTAGGGTCGTAAACCGCTATGTTTGCCTGTTCGTTAAGCAGTTCATCAGCCACATATATTGCAGCTGATTCCCTTGTATCATTAGTATCCTTTTTAAAGGCCCAGCCCAAAAAAGCGATTTTTTTATCCGATACTGTATTATAAAGCGTCTTAACGATATTTGCAGCAAAACGCTGTTTTTGGTGGTCGTTCATTATAACAACCTGCTCCCAGTAATCTGCCACCTGATTAAGTCCGTAAGACTTTGCAATGTAAACCAGGTTAAGAATATCTTTTTGGAAACATGAACCTCCAAAACCTACCGATGCCTTAAGGAACTTAGACCCTATACGACTATCCATGCCTATGGCACGTGCTACTTCATTAACATCCGCACCTGTTCGTTCACAAAGTTCAGACATCGCATTTATAGAAGAAACGCGTTGTGCAAGAAATGCATTTGCAGTAAGTTTAGACAATTCAGATGACCATACATTTGTCGTTAGTATCTTTTCTTCAGGCACCCAGTTAGAATAAACTTCTACCAATGCATCAATGGCTTTTTTCCCCTCAGCATCTGTGTCACCACCTATAAGCACCCTGTCAGGATGTAAAAGATCCTCTACAGCCGTACCTTCTGCAAGGAACTCAGGATTAGAAAGTATCTGGAATTTTGCACCGTTACCGGTATTATCGAGTATATTTTTTATAGCCTCGGCAGTCCTTACAGGCAGTGTAGATTTCTCTACAACAATTTTACCTGTCTTTGCAACAGCAGCTATCTGTCTCGCGCAAAGCTCAATATATTTAAGATCGGCCGCCATGCCTTTACCTAAACCATACGTTTTTGTAGGTGTGTTAACCGATATAAAAATCATATCTGCCTCATCAATGGCTTTTTCTACATCAGTTGAAAAGAAAAGATTTTTACCCCTCGCCGACTGCACAACTTCTGAAAGGCCCGGCTCGTAAATAGGGATGTTATTTACATCTTCATCGTTCCATGCAGCAATTCTTTCTGCATTAAGATCTACGATGGTTACTTTTATATGCGGACATTTATGTGCTATTACAGCCATGGTGGGACCACCTACATAGCCTGCCCCAATACAGCATATATTTTTAACAATACCCATTGATTATCAATTTAATATATTTAGAAAACACCTTTTTTGACAAAATCAAAAAAGGTGTTTTCTAAAGTATTTATTTAATCTGCAAACTTACAATCTTTTTAAGCTTATAAGCAAATGCTTCACGTTAATTTTATTAAGGTTTTTTGTGCAGTTTTTTCTTAAAGCTTTCCGTCTACCCTGCTGCCTAAAATTCCTTTTACATCATACAGCACGCTATCTTCAAGAAGGAGCGAATCGTAATCTAAATCAAGGAATTCGTTGTGGGCAACACCCAGTATTACGGCGCCAAATTTTTCATCAGGCAACACATTTGTAGTTTTTAGCCCATATTCATGCTCTACCTCGGCAGGCTTCGCCCGAGGGTCGTATGTCGTAACCGAAATTCCATATTCTTCTAATGCATGTATAACATCCACTATTTTAGTATTCCTTACATCAGGGCAGTTTTCTTTAAAGGTGATACCAAGCATAAGAATTCTGGCATCTTTCATTTCTACCCCTTTTTTAAGCATCAGCTTCACCACCTGAGAGGCAACATACTCTCCCATACTGTCGTTAAGCCTTCGCCCCGCAAGAATTATCTCGGGATTATAACCTACCTCCTGCGCTTTTTGTGCAAGGTAATATGGATCTACACCAATACAGTGCCCGCCTACAAGACCCGGCCTGAACGGAAGAAAATTCCATTTTGTACCTGCAGCTTCTAAAACAGCATAAGTATCAATATCAAGGCAGTTGAATATTTTAGATAATTCGTTTACGAATGCTATATTGATATCACGCTGTGAGTTCTCTATAACCTTTGCCGCTTCTGCAACTTTTATGGACGGCGCCAGGTAAGTGCCGGCAGTAATTACAGACTTATACAGTTCGTTTACTTTTTGCGCAGCCTCTGGAGTTGAACCCGATGTAACCTTAAGTATCTTTTCTACCGTGTGTTCTTTATCGCCGGGGTTTATACGCTCAGGCGAATAGCCCGCAAAAAAGTCTACATTAAACTTTAACCCGCTGGTGCGTTCCAGCACAGGTACACATTCCTCCTCTGTAGCACCCGGAAACACAGTAGACTCATAAATTACTATGTCACCTTTTTTAAGCACTTTGCCTACGGTTTCGCTGGCTTTATAAAGTGCAGTAAGGTCAGGCTTATTGTTTTTATCTACAGGTGTAGGTACAGTGACGATATAAAAAGACGAAGCCTTTATATCGTCAGGGTTAGAGGTACACTTAAGCCCTTCATTACCCTGGCCAATGCTTGTTATAACTTTCTCAAGATCTTCACTGTTTACTTCAAGCGTAGAATCGTTAAATGCGTTAAGCTCTTCAATCCTTGCTTTGTTTATGTCAAAACCGGCTACCGTATGTTTTTTTGCCATTGCAACAGCAAGAGGCAAACCCACGTAGCCCAATCCTATAATTGTTATTTTCATTCTTTATTGTTTTAATCGGGCTGCTTTAAATTTTCCCTATACCAGGAAACAGCCTCTTTAAGTCCGCGTTGTATAGAAAACTCCGGGTTATAATTCAATAACCTTTTCGCTTTTTCTATGCTTGCAAGAGAGTGCGGAATATCTCCTGCCCTTTGCGGTCCATAAATAACCTCAACGTTTTTTATGGCCGTATCGTATTCAGACAAATAATCTTTTAAATATCCTATAAGTTCCCTCAAGGTAGTCCTGTCGCCATAGGCAGTGTTGTAAACCGTGTTTAGTGCTTCGGTATTATCCGTAGTCATCGCAAGCTCATTCATCAGCACGACATTATCTACATAGGTAAAATCGCGCGAAAAGTTACCATCACCGTTTATTACCGGGCTTTCATGCTTCATGAACTGCATGACAAACTTTGGTATTACAGCAGCATAAGCCCCCTCAGGGTGCTGCCTTCTGCCAAAGACATTAAAATATCTAAGCCCTATAGTTTCCATTCCGTACGTTCGGCTAAAAACATCAGCATAGAGTTCATTTACATATTTAGTTATGGCGTAAGGAGAAAGCGGCCTGCCTATTTTGTCCTCCACTTTAGGAAGCGCTTCAGAATCGCCATAGGTAGACGAGCTGGCTGCATAAATAAACCGTTTAACACCGCCATCACGGCTGGCTGTAAGCATATTCAGGAAACCACCCACATTAACATCGTTGCTTGTAATTGGGTCTTTTATAGATCGGGGAACCGATCCCAAAGCCGCTTCGTGTAACACATAGTCAGCGCCTTCAACCGCTTTGCGGCAGTCGTCAATATTTCGTATGTCGCCTTCAATAAGGGTAAAATCAGGGTTTGATAAATTATGCTCTATGTTTTTCATAAAGCCCGTAGCAAAATTATCAAGGCAGACTACTTTATAGCCTTTTCCTAAAAAATGATCACATAAATTAGAACCTATAAAGCCCGCCCCTCCGGTTATCAGTATTTTTACCCCTGGTTTAGTATGCATGAAGTCTTGTGGTTACAGCCGAAGCTTTTAAAGTAAGGTTACAAATATAACCACTATATTTTGTTTATTATACATCTATTAACATGTATATTAACAGGAATGCGCAGTAAAACCCTACGTACTTCTCAGGGAATTTTCAAACGGAACCCTGTGCAATATACTGCGGCCGAGGGTTACCTCATCGGCAAATTCAAGCTCATCGCCTACGGCAATACCTCTTGCAATAGCAGATGTAATTATGTTATATTCTTTAATTTGCTTATAGATGTAAAAATTGGTGGTGTCGCCTTCCATCGTAGAGCTAAGGGCAAAAATAAGCTCTTTAACCAAACCTGTTTTTACCTTTTCTACCAGTGTTGTAATATTTAGCTGGCTTGGCCCTACGCCATCCATTGGCGATATCTTGCCCCCCAGTACATGGTATGTACCTTTAAAAAGATTGGTGTTTTCAATAGCCATTACATCACGTATGTCTTCTACCACACAAATAATGCTTCTGTCCCTTGAGTTGTTGGCACATATCTGGCACACCTCAACATCGCTTATATTGTGGCACTGCCTGCAAAACTGTATCTCTTCCCTCATCTTCTTTAGCGCTCCCGCCAATAGCTGCGTTTGCTCTACAGGCTGCTTTAAAAGATGAAGCGCCAGCCTTAACGCCGTTCTTTTACCAATGCCCGGCAGCTGGGAGATTTCGGCTACTGCCATTTCTAATAGTTTTGAAGACATTTCCATAGTACAGCAAAGGTAATAAACTACCGTCATTTACATTTACGGCAGCACAATTTTAAAGGATACCTTTTTATTTAAAAATTTTTAGTTGCTTTGTAGAACAAACTCTATAGCATGCAGCCAATAACTATACTCTCTATAATTGTAATTTATTTCGGGATCCTTATCCTTATCTCAAGGCTTGTAAGTAAAAAAGACAGCAGCAACGACACTTTTTTTAAGGCCAATAAAAATTCAAAATGGTACCTGGTAGCTTTTGGGATGATAGGCACAGCTCTTTCGGGGGTTACCTTTATATCGGTACCGGGTGAGGTAGGTGCAGCAAGCGGCGCGCAGTTTAAATATTTCCAGTTCATACTGGGCAACGCCATAGGTTTTATAGTCATTGCAAAAGTATTGCTGCCATTATATTACAGGCTCAACCTGACTTCAATTTATGGCTATATAGAAAGCAGGCTTGGTTATTACAGCTACAAGACATCTGCAATGATATTCCTTATCAGCCGTACCATAGGTTCGGCATTCAGGCTTTATCTGGTCGTTATCGTTTTGCAGCGTTATGTATTTGACGAATTTGAATTTCCTTTTTGGGCAACTGTATTAATATCGCTGCTCCTTATTTTCGCTTATACATATAAAGGCGGATTAAAAACCATAATCATTACAGACACCCTGCAGACATTGTTTTTAGTATCGTCTGTATTTTTTACCATTTATTTTATCTGCGACAGTTTAGACCTGAGCATTCCACAGGCATTTGACACAGTAAAAAATAGTGGCTATTCCAAGATATTCTTTTTTGAAGATTTTATTGGCAGTAAGTTTCACTTTGTAAAGCAGATACTGGGTGGTATGTTTGTAACCATTGCCATGGTAGGGCTTGACCAGGATTTGATGCAAAAAAACCTGAGTTGTAAGAACATTGGCGAAGCACAAAAAAATATGTTCACCTTTACAGGGATATTTGTTATCATAAATATTTTCTTCCTGGGCGTAGGCGCGCTGCTGTATGTTTATGCCAATAAAAACGGTATAGACATTCCGCTTAAGAATGGCGTACCGAGTACCGATCTGCTTTTCCCTGAAATTGCCTTTAAGCATCTTGCCATTATACCATCGGTAGTATTCCTGCTGGGACTAACAGCTGCTACATTTGCAACTACCGATTCTGCACTTACAGCACTTACCACATCGTTTTGCGTAGACTTTTTAGGAATGGACAAAGCAGAAAACCTTGCCAAAACAAATAATGTAAGGACAAGGCATCTCGTTCACATAGGCTTCTCATTACTGATGTTCCTTGTGATCATAATATTCAATGTGCTGAACAATGACTCTGTTGTGAGTATGATATTCAAGATCGCGTCTTATACCTATGGACCGCTGCTGGGGCTTTACACTTTTGGGCTATTCATGAAAAATCGTGCCGTAAAAGATAAATTAGTGCCGTTTATCTGCATAGCATCGCCGCTTATAACATTATTTATAAGCATGAATTCCTCTATGTTATTCGGTAATTACGTTTTTGATAATGAGCTTATCATCGTAAACGGATTGATCACCTTCCTTTTACTATTGTGCATAAGCAAAAAGCAGCCTGGGCTTAGTACTGGTGCGTAGAAAGCATGACCAAGGTACAGGCTACCTCTATCTCGATACCATTTTCTCTTAGCAGGGCATATAGTTCAGGATTTTCAGTTCCCGGGTTAAAGATAATGCGCTCTGGTTTCAGCCCTATTATGTAATCATAATATTGCTTTTGATTCATTGGGTTAAGATACAAGGTAACGGTATCTACATCTGCAAAAGGAATATGCTCTTTTTCTATAGTAATACCATCCAGCTCATCCTGTCTTTTACCCACAGCCACAACAGGATGCCCAAAACGCTGAAGCATTTTTATAGCCTTATACGAATATCTTCCGGGATCTGTAGAGGCTCCCATTACAAGTGTTTTCTTTGATGATGCCATAGCTTTGTTTTTATCAAATTTAGCCAAAAATGAGCATTTTTATCTGCATTTTAAGCTAACTATAACAACTATCCTTTGTAGTCATAATCTACAGGAAGCAGGTCTCCGGCTTTAAGCGTACCCATGTATCCTCCAAAAAGCACTTCGTTAATTGGCGTAAAAAGTCCGTTTTTGTCTATGTAAAACACACCTCTGTCAAATGTAAGGAACGACTGTAGTTTTTTATCATACAAAATGGTGTATCGCACAAAACGGAATTTTGAAACCTTAGGCTCTTTCTGTTTGCTGCCCAGTATTATATTAGGCCTTGGCGGAGTCTTAATAACAGATATCTTCTTAACATTAACAGTATCTTCCACTGCAAAATATTCTGCAAAATCAGCTTTAAACTTGTCTACATACAGCTCATATTTTTCTTCAGCTGTTTTTCCGTTGGCCAGCGACTTAAGAAAATGCGAATGCGAACCTAAATAAGCCTCATTTCGTTTTTTATCGGCATTACCGTTTTCAGAGGAATCGGCAAAAAAAGTGGTTCCTGCAAAAAAGCTGTTGACGATATCAACTTCATTAAGGGTTTTCTGTCTGTAATTTACCTGAAAGCCCTCCAGGTCAAAAACCACATGGTATTTAAGGCGTTTGTTAATTATTTGGATAGGTTTTCTCGCTTCTGCTATAAGGGTTAGCGTCTGCGTATCATAATAGAGGAAAATATCATCTTCGTTCTCTATTTTGCACGATGATCCTGCCGGAGACTGACCCAAAAAATTTTTCCTGAAAGCGCGAAGCATCTCCTTGCGGGAAAACAATGTGCTTTTACTTATCACAACCTCGTTTAATTTTGTAGCATCTTCCTTAAGAATAATGGTAACGGGGCTTTTTTGGTCAAAAGGATTTTCCATCAAATACGTCTGAAATCCCATAAAGCTTACTGCCAGGATGGTATTTATTTTTTGTGGAACACTGAGACTGAAATAACCCTTACCGTCGGTAACTGTCTTATGGGTTGTACCATCAAGATAAACATTAGCCCCTTCAAGCGGTTTATGTTCCATCTCGTCATACACATAGCCGCTTATGGTTTGGGCTGCTGCAAAAAAGTATGTAAGAAATGTTGCAATAAGTGATAATGTAAATTTATTTCCCATCTTTCAATTATGCTTTAAATATTTAGTTAATCGTCAACTATTTAATTATTAAAGAAAAGAATTTATCTACAAATTTGAGGCGTTTACCTCAAAAAAAGTTACAACTAAAACGATAAGAGTAATTTTACTTAACAATTCCCCCACGTTATGATTAAACAAAGTCCGGCACAATTTTACATGGCTCAGCAGAGGAGCCTTGCCGAAAACAAAAACCACAGGTTGCATGCCACATTTAATGCAGTCGAAAGCAGCACTCCGTCTATCGACCCTTTTGGAGCTCTGACACTGCTAAATGATGAAACGCTTGCTGCCGGTAAATATGTAGAAAGAACACTTACACCGGGATCTATAGTAATGATCATCCCAATCGTTGGCGCTGCTGAATGCAGCTTTAACGACAACGACCAGATTGTTATTCCAGGCGAAGCCTTTACCCATCACAGTCCGGATGGCGGTACGCTTACTATAAAAAATCCGTATGATGAAAGCCCTATAAACTTCCTATACGTTTCTTTTTCGGTTACCGTAATATCAGATGTGCTGCAGTCAAACGACTTTCTTATTGCTAAAGCAAACCTTGCTGAACGTAACCATTTCCATAAGCTGTATGAGTCTTTTCAAACAGGGCTTTCGGTGCAAATGAGCATTTTTGATGGCCGTGCCGAAATTATACACAGCATGGCAAACCCTACTAACGGCATATTTACATTTGTAATAAATGGAGCCTTCGAAGTACAGGGGCGCTTAATGGAAAGCCATGACGGATTAGCTCTTTGGGAAACCGAAGAAATAGAGATGGAAGCGCTCTCAGACAACGCTATTATGCTGCTGATTGAAACGCCTCTTATTGGATTCACCGCCACATAACTGTTGCGAGCGACATCAGGTCAGACAGGACGGGAGTACCCTTGAGCGTAACCATTGCCTTAAAAACACTAACGGCAGCTGTAACGCACTTGCCAATGCCATTGTAGATATTTGGCATTGCGACAAAGGCGGAAATTATTCGGAATACGGCGGCAGCGGAATGCAAAGTACTAATTACACGAGCGTACACCTCTTGAGAGGCAGGCAGGTTACCACTACCAGCGGCGAAGCTGCCTTTACTTCAATATTCCCAGGCTGGTACAATGGCACGTCAACATACACGACATATTTATAATGCATCGGGCAAATCGCTGCTCGTAACCCAAATCGCTTTTCCCGAAGTACTAATAGTGCAGTAGTTCTGGTTAACGCATCTATCGCAAATGGCTATACTAAAGGCATGAGCGGCTATACCTATAACGCATCGGATAATGTATTTTCTGATGATGACCAGGGCACAGAAATCGCTGCAATAACCGGCAGCGCAGCAGATGGATTTATACTCACACACACTATTAACGTTTCTGCTTAAAACATCCGCCCCGGCGGATGTTTTATTTACTATCCGTTAACTGCCAGGTGATTATTCTGAAAATGGAGTTTACCGCACCTTAAATGGCATTAACCTCATTAATTACTGTAGTACGCTATAGCACAGTACATTTGACTTAACAAACACACCTCATTATGGAAAGAAAAGTATTCTTAAGAAACGGCCTGGGCTTTTTGGGTATGGCGGTTGCAGTTCCTACGCTTTTAACCGCTGCCGGTGCTGCCGATGCACCAGAAGCTGCCCAGACAGACGGTTCGTGCCCGGTATCGCCATCTGAAACTGCAGGCCCCTTCCCTACTATTACACCCTCATCATGGGAGCGTACAGATATCGTAGACGGCAGGACAGGAATACCTTTTAACATCAACATCCATATAATGAACAAAAATGCCAATTGCACCGCATTTCAAAATGCAATTGTAGACATCTGGCATTGTGATAAGGACGGCAACTATTCTGAATATGGCGGCAGCGGAATGCAGCAAACCAATTATACATCGGTACACTTTTTAAGAGGCAGGCAGGTTACCAATAATAATGGATTAGTGAGTTTTACCTCTATTTTTCCGGGATGGTACAATGGCAGAGCAACACACATTCACGTTCACGTGTACAGCGAAACAGGTGCATCATTGCTTATAACCCAGATATCTTTCCCTGAGGGAAGCGGCAGCGCTGTACAGCTGGTAAATGCGTCAACAGAGAATGGCTATACCAAAGGCATGAACGGCTATACCTTTAAAGAAGACGACAATGTATTCTCTGACGACACCACAAATGCCGAACTTGCTACTGTAAGCGGTACTGTTCCGGATGGTTTTAACCTTGAGCACATCATTTATGTTAACGGCCCGGTACTAGGCGTGGGAGAAGCCGCTAAACTGCAATACACACTCGAGCAGAATTATCCCAACCCGTTTAGCGAAGTTACCCTTATACCGATAAACCTGGAATATGACTCTGATGTTACCATTTCTATATATGATCTTACAGGACGAAAAATCATGGTGCCCCAAAACGGAAAAATGAGTGCAGGTAAAAATGACTTTGCGTTAAACCGTGGTGACCTTGCAGCAGGATATTATATTTATAAAGTGAGCATAAAGAACCAGAACGGTACATTTGAAGAAAGCAAAAAAATGATCGTGAAATAATACCCTTACACTATATTGTTTATATTTGAAAGAGAGAAGTGTTCTCTCTTTTTGTTTTTATCTAACACCCAACTCTATGCCCCATCCAAAGATTCGGCTTGCATATCGTGTAATCATAGACAATTCTGCCACGACCCCGTGGGAGAGGTATATTTTTGAAGACACTTACAAAGAATACCTTATGCAGCAGCAAATGTTTAACAGCAAAGAGAATCCTTTAAATACCTTCAGGGAACTGTTGTCTGTAAATCCAAAGGCAGAACAGCTGCATTTTTTGACAGGCATGGCAGCAAGCAGCTATACTGCACAGCTTAACGGGCAATTTTACAGGGTACAGGATGTGCTTGGCAGTACTTTCTTTCCGTTTGTAAATTACAGGCTGGATATCGTAAATACTGACATAGCTGATATCTCCCGCCATAAGATTGGTATAACATTATATTCACCGCTGCTTACTTACTTTGGCATCGTAAACAACTGTTACCTTGTAGCTCCCGAGACAGACGAAAAAACAGGTTATGAAACCATTATGTTTCCTGTACAGCCGCAGCTCTCCATCTGCTATTATGAGCCCTCTCAATTTAATGATTTAGAAAAACAGCGACCACTATAAAGCAATATATTTGCTCCGAAAAACCAATCCTTAACCATGGAATTATTCATTTACATTTTTGCAGCTATTTTTTCAGTGATAAACCCTTTGGGCGCCATCCCTATCTTTGTAGGCCTTACCATAGACGACAGCATGGCCGAGCGTTCCCGCATTTCTTTCTGGACTGCTGTAAACGTATTTATAATACTGATTATATCCTTTTTTATCGGTCAGTATGTACTGGCATTCTTTGGCATCAGCATAGATGCCCTAAGGATTGCCGGAGGATTTATAATCGTTAATTCAGGATTTTCGCTGCTAACGGGTAAATTCAAAAAGACAAGGGGCGTAAACAAAAAAGTGGAAAACGATGCTCAGAAGCGTAATGATATTGCCCTTACTCCTCTTGCAATCCCTATGCTTGCAGGGCCCGGATCTATATCACTGCTTATAGCCATGTATCAGGACTACACACGTATAGACCAGCAGATAATTGCGTGTCTTGCCATAGCGGCACTTGCATTTGTAATTTTCTTAATGCTGCGCAGCGCTCATTACCTTTCAAGGATACTGGGTGCATCTGGAATTGTGGCGATCTCAAGAATAATAGGGTTTATTGTTATCGCCATAGGCGTGCAGTATATAAGCAGTTCTGTTGTAAACATACTTCAAACCATACCGTTTAAATAAAAAAAGCTGCACCATGGGTAAGTGCAGCTTTACAACAAACTATATAACAAACTAACCTAACACACATTTATTCTGCAAATCCTACCGCCACAGTATTATTTGTCTGGGCATCAATTAAGATAAAAGCACCATTGAGCCTGTTATGACTAAAAGCGTCCAGAAACGCCGGTGCTGCAGTTTTTAATTGCACTTTTGCAATATCATTCAGTTTTAAAGCGTTCGATTCTTTTATATCCGATGGATTTTCCGGTGGAATAATGCCGTCTATCGACTGAAGTTTACACGCTACAGATCGCGTTCCAGCCTGCAACGTATACCTGCCTGAAAGCACAGCCTGTTTTTCATCCATCCAGACTAACGCAGCTGTAATATCTTTAGCTAAAAGCTTTTCGTCTTCCTGCTTAACAAGCATCATACCGCGGCTGATGTCTACATCATCTTTCAAACGCAGTTGTATAGAAGCTCCGGCAGTGGCAAAAGGAAAAGTATCGGTAAATTTCCTGATCTCAACCACTACACTTCGCTGCCCTGACGGGAGTACTATAACCTCATCACCCAGCGCAAGCGCACCGCTTATTATCCTTCCGGCATAAGCTCGGTAATCGGTAAACTCTGCGTTTTGCACATGCAGTACCTGTTGCACATCTATCCTGAAATCTTCAGTTTCTGTACCGTTCGGTATAATTTTATGTAGTATCTCAGATAGTGTACCTCCATTATACCAATCGGTATTTTTTGAGGCATCCACAACATTGTCGCCTTTAAGCGAACTGATAGGCAGTATATGAATATCCGGCCTGTAGCTAAACTGTTCAGTCATCTTATTTATGGCAGCAGCAATAGAGAGGAACACATCTTCGCTATAATCTACAAGATCCATTTTATTGATGCAGAAGATCACGGTTTTTAACCGCAGCAGGCTGCTTATAAAATAATGCCTGAATGTTTGCTCCAATAACCCTTTACGGGCATCGATCAATATGATAGAAACTTCAGAATTTGAAGCACCGGTAACCATGTTACGGGTATATTCGATATGCCCCGGACTGTCGGCAATAATAAATTTTCTCTCTGCCGACGAAAAGTAAATATGCGCAACATCTATAGTGATGCCCTGCTCCCTTTCGGCAATAAGGCCATCTGTAATTACAGAAAAATCCAGGTCATCAAGTCCCTTCTCTTTCGTTTTTTTTGCAATTAGCTCTTCCTGCTCTATGGTAAGTGCATGGCTGTCATTAAGAAAACGCCCTATGAGTGTGCTTTTGCCATCGTCTACGCTTCCGGCAGTATTTATTCGCAATAAATCCATAATTAAAAGTAGCCTCCTTTCTTTCGCTGCTCCAGTGCCGCTTCAGATCGTTTATCGTCTATACGTGCACCTCGCTCAGAAGATTTGGAGGATTTATTTTCATACATAATATCATTTATACTATCAGCTTGAGAGATAAATGCAGCGGTACAGGTCATATCGCCCACTGTCCTGAAACGAACCGTTGTTTCCACAATCTCGTCGGTGTCTACAAGGTTCAGGTATTCAGAATGTGCCAGGTAAGCCCCGTCTCTTTTTACAAGTTTGCGCTCATGAGCAAAATAGATTGTAGGCAATCCCATGCCCTCTTTATCAATGTAGCTCCATACATCTTCTTCAGTCCAGTTGCTTATGGGGAATGCCCGTACATTCTCTCCAAAATTGATCTTACCATTTAGTATATTAAACAGTTCCGGGCGTTGCTTTTTAGCATCCCACTGGCCAAAATCGTCGCGCACCGAAAAGATGCGTTCCTTAGCCCGTGATTTTTCTTCATCCCGTCTGGCACCACCCATACAGGCATCAAAGCCAAACTCTTCAATGGCATCAAGCAGGGTAACGGTTTGCAAAGCATTGCGGCTTGCGTGTTTTCCCGTTTCTTCCTGCACTCTATTTTGGTCTATGCTGTCCTGAACATAGCGTACTATCAGTTCTACCCCAAGCTCTTTTACAAGTTGGTCACGAAATTCTATGGTTTCAGGAAAATTATGCCCGGTATCTATATGCAGGAACGGAAAAGGGATCTTAGCGGGGTAAAAAGCCTTTTGAGCCAGCCGTGCCAGCGTAATAGAATCTTTTCCTCCAGAGAATAGCAGTACCGGTTTTTGAAACTGTGCCGCTACCTCCCGTATTATATATATGCTTTCGTCTTCCAGCGTTTGCAAATGTGTTTTTGTATGCTGTGTCATGTTAATAATTTTTATCAGAATGTATATGGAGGCCGCATTCTTTTTTGCCGTTCTCCCACCACCATCGGCCGGCCCTGAAATCTTCTCCTTCAAGCAATGCCCTCGTGCATGGTGCACAGCCTATGCTCAGGTAACCTTTTTTGTAAAGGCTGCTTACCGGTATATTAAAAACATTGGTAAGCTGTTCTACTTCTTTAAGCGAATAATGCAGCAGCGGATTATATTTTACCAATTGATTTGCCTCGTCCCATTCCAGAAACTCCATTTCTTCACGATTCTGCGACTGTTCAGCCCTAAGACCCGTAATCCATAAAGATGCGCCCGCAATGGCTTTTTGAAGCGGCACCACTTTGCGTACCCTGCAGCACTCTTTACGGCTTTCCACGCTGTTGTAAAACCCATTCACGCCATTTGTATTTACATAAGCTGCAATATCCGTTTCATCCGGAAAAAATGTCTTTATGTTTATTAACGGGTATTTATTCTGCGTACGCTGAAACACCTCATACGTTTCATTGAACTGCCTGCCGGTATCCAGTGTAAATACCTCAACCCGGTTTGCAAATGGCGCTATATAATGCGTAAGAAGCTGATCTTCTATTCCAAAAGAAGTAGAGAACACCTTTTTACCTTCAAAGAAATCAATTACCAAAGCCAGCGCGTCATTAATCGCCATGCCTTGTAATGTTTTATTCAGATGTTGTAATTTTTGTATATCCATCGCTCATCAATTCCCTGCCTGTAACTTCACCACCAATTTTTTACCGTTTAGGAACCTAATAAATTCCTGACCACTATTTTTTTTCAAATATACTATTAGTCTATGGGAATTATAGACTAATTAGGCAAAAAAAATGCTACAATAATGTTAAATCATGTAATGTCTTTTGCTGCAACACATTAAGAGTTGTATCTCTAACATCTGCCATAAACTTATTTAGCGAACATTTTTCCTCATGAGGACAGTCGTCGCATTTTTCATAATAATTAAGGCTCACGCATGGCAGCATGGCAATAGGCCCGTCAAGCACGCGTATAAGTGTAGCTGCGGTAACGGTTTCAGGGTCTTTCATTAGATAATAGCCTCCGCCTTTACCCTTTTTAGAGCCGAGTATACCAAATTTCTTAAGATCTAAAAGAATTGCCTCAAGGAATTTTTTAGGGATCTGCTCTTTCTCTGATATGTCAGATATAAGCACAGGCGCTGTTCCACCATGCTTTGCAATGTAGATAAGCGCCTTTAACCCATATTTTGTTTTTTTTGAAAGCATATTATTTTTTTGGCAAAAATACTTCGGCCATCATGCATCGTGCACTACCGCCGCCGCAAGCCTCGATAGTATCAAGGTTAGCGCTTAGTATTTCTGTATGTTTTTCAATTTTAGCCACCTGGTCTTTGGTAAGCACCTGTTTTGCTGCTTCACTCATCACAAGATAGCTTTTATCTGTACCCTGAACCTGCAGCATATTCCCTGCAAAGTTATTCAATTGTGCTTCAGTAATCAGAATAATTTCCTTGCCGTCTTGTTTTAAATTATCAAGTACCATTTTGCGTTCCTTTTTATCGTCAATGCAATCTGCACAAATAACCGCAAAAGTATCGCCTACACACATCATTACATTAGTATGGTAAATAAGCTTACGTTCACCTTCTACAGTCTGGTAGGCTTCAAATATAACCGGTGTATATTCAAAATCCTCACAAAACTCGATGAAAAGTTCTTCATCTGCCCTTGGCGAAAGTGCACAATATGCTTTATGGTTTACCCTGTCCAGCACGATACTGCCTGTTCCTTCAAGAAAAATATCATCTTCCTCTGCCGATGTATAATCTACAATGTTGTCTATAGTAAACCCTGTTTCCTCGATCAGGTCAAGAATATCTTCACGGCGCTCGCTGCGGCGGTTCTCTGCAAACATTGGGTACAATGCCACATCTCCATTTTCATGGAATGACACCCAGTTGTTTGGAAATATAGAATCGGGCGTATCAACATCTGTAGTATCATCTACCACAATAACGTTTACACCAACGCTTTTTAGTTTCTCTACAAAGGCGTCAAACTCCTGTTGTGCTTTAGCATTTACCGTTTCCGGCAGCAGGCTGTCTACAACCTTTTGGTAATAGTTATTAACGGCTGTCTGCTCATTCATCCTGAACGCAACCGGGCGTATCATTACTATAGTATCTGTAATCTGTTTCATAGTCAAATTTAATTAATCCCTCAAAAGAGGCAATGTAGAGCATCTTAACAGCCCCTCTTGTTTTGCAATCTCTGCATACGGCACTTCTTCAACCGTAAAGCCTTTTTCAAGCAGCCATTTTTTTAGCCTTGTGAAATTTTTCTCTATAACCACAACGTCTGTATCAATAGAAAAAAAGTTAGATGTCATGTTATACATCTCTTCCCTGTCTATATGAAAAAGGTTATCCATTCCAAATAAGTCTACAAGATACAAATAATCTGCTTCTTCCCTAAAGCCGCTCTTGTAAATTACGCCTTTATCCTTACCTATCGGCTGAAAACAGCAGTCCAGGTGCAGTGCGTTATCACGTGCTTCTATCCTTGATTTAACAAGGTCAAACTCCTTAACGATCTTGTTAGGAAAAAGTTCTTTTATATAGTTTACCCCCTGTATATTGGTCCTGGCAGTAATAAAATCTTTGTAATCGCTGCCTTTGTAAGTACCTATGAAGATATGGTCGTTCCAAGGCATGACATCGCCGCCTTCAATATGCACTTCTTCGGGTGGGCGAACCACCTTTTTAGGGTCTATCTGATCAATTACATATTGTATGGCATCCAGCTCGCGCTCGCGGTCAGGCAGAATGTTTGCCTTAATAAAGGTATCCTCTATTACAAACCCGATATCCCTGCTGAAGATCTGGTTATAGTTATCAATGACTTCCGGTCGGTAAACCTTTACATTATATTTTTCAAAAACTTTAGCTAGGGCATCCATTTCCTTAACCATATCCTGTTCTACAGGATATGTGCCCGCTTTAATATGCTCTAATGATTTTGGGTCGTAAGCCTCGCTTTCCAGCGGGGTAGGCCCGTTACTGATTGCTGTACCTAATATAACGGCGCGAAGCCGCGAAGTTTCGTTTTTTACGTTGAGCTGCAACATGGTGGTTTGTTTCAGGTTTTGCGCAAATATAGAAAATGAACCGCTTATTATAAACTTTTATAATGATATTGATAATTTTTTAGTTCACAAATTACAAGATGCACAGCATGAAATAAAAAAAGCCGCTCTACTGAGCGGCTTTTGTATAAACAAAATTTGATTATCTGTTTTTTACATCTACAAATCCTCTAAGCGGAGAACCTGTATACACTTGTCTTGGGCGCCCGATAGGCTCCTTGTTGACACGCATTTCTTTCCATTGTGCAATCCATCCCGGTAAACGGCCTATTGCAAACAGTACGGTAAACATTTCTGTAGGTATTCCCATAGCCCTATAGATAATTCCTGAATAGAAATCTACGTTAGGGTAAAGGTTCCTTGATTTGAAGTACTCATCCTGAAGCGCTGCCTCTTCAAGCCTCTTAGCAATTTGAAGTACAGGATCATTAACACCTAAAGATGCAAGAACGTCATCTGCTGCTTTTTTAATGATTTTAGCTCTTGGGTCAAAGTTTTTGTAAACCCTGTGGCCAAAGCCCATTAAACGGAAAGGATCATCTTTATCTTTTGCTTTAGCAAGGTATTTATCAGCATCGCCGCCATTATTCTGGATCTCTTCAAGCATTTCAAGTACCGCCTGGTTAGCACCACCGTGAAGCGGCCCCCATAGCGCAGATACTCCTGCAGAGATTGAAGCAAACAAGCCTGCATGAGATGAGCCTACCATTCTTACTGTAGATGTAGAACAGTTTTGCTCATGGTCAGCATGAAGGATAAATAACTTATCAAGTGCATTTACAACTGTTTTGTCAATATTGTAAGGACCCGTAGGAAGCGAGAACATAAGCTTCATAAAGTTTTCTACATAACCTATCGTGTTATCATAATAATTTAGAGGGTAACCCATAGCTTTTCTGTAAGTCCATGTAGCAATAACAAGGAATTTACCTATTGCTTTACACACAGCCTCATACATCTCTGCCTCGTTAGTAACATCAACCGCTTTAGGGTTAAATGCAGTAAGCGCACTTGTTAGTGACGCGAGCACTCCCATAGGGTGCGCATTTTTAGGAAACCCGTCAATGATGTTTTTCATCTCCTCATTAACAAGAGTGTATTTCCTTATGTTAGTTTCAAATTTCTCAAGTTCTGCAGCCGTAGGCAGTTCTTCAAAAATAAGAAGGTAAGCAACTTCCAGGAAGTTAGATTTTTCAGCAAGATCTTCTATAGAATATCCTCTGTAACGAAGGATACCCTGCTCTCCGTCAAGGAAAGTAATCTCACTTTTACATGAGCCTGAGTTTTTGTAACCCGGATCTATAGTGATAGCGCCGGTAAGGCTACGTAGTTTATCAATATCGATAGCTGTTTCGTTTTCTGTCCCTACTATAACCGGGAACTCATACTTTTTGCCATCAATTTCTAATATTGCAGTATTTGACATTTGTAGTGTGAATTATAGTTTTGAAAAATATATTCCTGCGAATTTAATAAATTACAATTTATTTATAAAGAAAACTACTTATTAAAATCGTTAAATATGCCACTAAAAAAACAAAAGTCAATACGTTAACGCATTGACTTTTGATAATTATGTAAAATTTAAGGGGTGTAGGCTAATGTTTATTCAACGTTTTCAACCTACACCCCGTTAGAAGTGGCCATTTTAAGGGAGCAAACAGTGCTTTGTAGTCCTGTTAGGCCTTTTAGCCGATACAGTATTTATTTCGATAATTGCAAATACCTACTCATAATATCACACATAAACAGGCGTTGTTTATATTCCGGAATCATTTCAACGCAAATACAGCTCACCATTATTATAGCTTAGTTAAAATTTAGTTTGCCTATATTTTATATCGCAATTACAGTTCGGCAAAAAAAAGGCCGACATTGCTGCCGGCCTCTATATAACAAGTAAATTCTGTTATTCCCTAATCAGTT
Organism: Flavobacterium sp. DG1-102-2; assembly: GCF_033042555.1. Taxonomy (NCBI): domain Bacteria; kingdom Pseudomonadati; phylum Bacteroidota; class Flavobacteriia; order Flavobacteriales; family Flavobacteriaceae; genus Flavobacterium; species Flavobacterium sp. DG1-102-2. Next base: position 153,394 of record NZ_JAWLIK010000004.1, on the reverse strand, counting down.
TTTCTACTTTTATTCCTTTTTCTGTATTTACTTTTAAAATGTAAATCCCTGAAGACCTGCCTGAAAGATCAACAGAAGTTGATACTTCATTGACAATTCCCGTTTGCAGCAACCTGCCCTGGATATCATAAAGCTGGATAGATTTTATGGTATTATCTACAGTATCGATAGTCACGGTATCTTTTGAAGGGTTAGGGTACACTGTAACCGAATTGTCCTTATCGAAATCGTCAAGACCAAGAATACCAAAGGTAGTAATAGCAGGATCGGTTTCAACCGGGAAATTGTAATCAAAATAAATATTTGCCCTGCTGCTAACAGCAGCTCCGGCTAACAGGCCATTTCTACTTTTTATCTTATATAATAAATTACCATTTCCATCTACAGCCATCATAATGTTGTCAAAACGTATCTCTACCCTATTTCCTGTTGTCCTTACAGTTGTATTTGCTGAACTATTGATCAAACTGAATGTCGTAAGGTCAAACTGGTCAGGATCTATATCCATCTGCACCACAACAAAATTTGCCGGAGCCGTGCCTGTATTTTCAAAATTTACGATGTAATGAAGGTATTCTCCGATATTATCCGGAGAAACAGTGCTACCCTCGACACAAACAATATTGTTTGGATCAAAAGCCCCTACTACCACCTGATTAAAATCAAAGGAATTATCGCCAGGCATATCATCTGTACCCGGGTTTATGCTCACATTAAAATCAAGAACATCGCCTATGTTAACAGCAGGCGTATCTGTTGGGCTGTTTACGCTTAATGTCATTTCAATTTCTCTCGATTCAAAAGGCTTTAAATCAAAATAATTCCATGTATAAGTATCAGGTCCCATTCCGCTTATTGACTCGCTAACATCCACATACCCTAATCTTGAGCTATCCCAATAGCAGGTAACATCTCCGGAGGCAATCACCTGGTTGCCTTTGTTTTTGTAAACCATTTTATAAACCGCATCAAATCCCGGGCGCGCATTTGTAACTGGCGCCATAACCACTTCTACATCGTTATGCACCGTACCATTTGATTTTATGCTAAAATCCCTGGTTTCCTGAACACCCGTAAGAACCGGAAAATTTACATAGGCGCTTGTAACAGGAACAGCAATAAAATAATCATTCTCAAACATAGGTGTAATGGTATAATTACCCGTACCTACATAAAAAACATACGTACCGTCAGCTCTTGTAAAAATAGTGTCTTCATAACCTCCCTCGTCAATTTTTAATCTGAAAGATGGTATTGCATAATCATCTCCGCCGTAGCCATTGTCATTCGCATCAAACCGTATGGTTCCTACAATACGATTGTACACACCTCCCGGCTCATAAGAACAGTATGAGTTTATCTGAACATTAGAAAGCATACCAGTCTGGTCAAGAAGTGCCTCTATTTGAGATTCGTCAGCACATATATATTCAAGTGTTGTGTTTTCTATCCAGTTGGCAGGATCGAAACTTTCATTTTTTCCGTTTTTTAAAAATATGGTCACCAGGTCATTTGCAAAAAATGAAGCGCTTTCTAAATTAACATTCGCGCTAAGGTCTAACGTCGTCAGATTATTGTTAGAGCAGTTTATACTACTAAGGTTTACCAGCATAGAGACATCAAGCACCGACAAGTTATTGGCATTGCAATTAAGCATTTCAAGGTACTCTAAACCTGAAAGATCCAGAGAACTTATAGCCGGGTTAAAATAAGTGGTCAGCTCTTTAAGGCTGTCAAGACCTGTAAGGTTTATTGCAGCAACATTGTTTGATCCAAAGTCTAACACTTCAAGATGAGAAAGATCGTTAACCAGTAAAGAAGTCATTCCATTACTGGTACAGGTAAGGCTACGCAGGTCTTCAAGAGGGGTTGCGTCAAACGTGGTAATGTTATTATGGCTGAAATCCAATATTCTCAGGTTCGTAAAATATTCTATACCGGACAAAGATGTGATACCAGATGCAGCAATGTAAAGCTCCCTTACTTCCTGGGCTTCCTCCTGAGAAATGACACCGTCATAATTTGTGTCTATCTCAATGGAGTCGCCACTGCTGTCTTTAGCAATATTGTTTGTAGTATTTGCTGCTAAAAGCTTTGCTTTAAAATTAGCATCGGGTACTACAATTGCCTGGGCGCCCGCAATGCAGGAACTCAAAAGCAACAAATAAAGTAGTATTCTTTTCATCGGTATGGTAATTTAGTCTTTGTTTAGTTTTCCAAATATAATTTTTTCGCGAATGAACCGCCAACCTCATTTAGAATTCGACGTCATTCATTTAGAATTTGCACTACAATGCCTTTAAAAGCTCCTGCAAGCGTTCCTTTTTACGCTGGGATATAGGAAGATTGCTATTATCTGCCATTACTGCATAGCCACCATCTTTTTTAATATACGACCTTAGATAAGCCAGATTGATAAGATGCGACTGGTGAATCCTTTCGAAGCCCTGCTCAGAAAGCATATCTTCATATTCTTTAAGCGTCTTGGCGATCAGCACCGGCTTGTTATCTTTTATATAAAACTTGGTATAATTATCCTGCGATTCTAAACGGATGATATCGCTTACTTCAAACAGGTGGATGCCATCTGATGTTGAAAGCGCAATCCTTTTAAATTTATCTACTTTCTTTCTTATGTTTTCAAGAAGCAAGTCGATATGTGCATAGCTGTCATTAGTAGTAAGCACTTTTTTTATTTTTTCAATAACCTTTTTAAGCTCTTCGGGATCCACCGGTTTAAGCAGGTAATCAAGTGCACTAAAACGAAATGCCTTAAGCGCAAACTCTTCGTGTGCCGTTATAAAAACAACATGCGAAGACAGGCTGCCTTTTTTTTGTTGCAGCTGCTCAAGAATATCAAATCCGGTACCGTCACCTAGCTGAATGTCCAGAAATATAACATCCGGCTTATGTTTTTCTATAGCTACGATACCTCCTTTTACGCTGTCTGCCTCTCCAAGTATTTCAATATCGGGAGCATACATTTCTAAAAGGCCTTTCATACCGTTTCTCAGGTTGCCGTCGTCATCTATAAGCAGCGCTGTAATCATAATTAGTTGGGTGAGTATTGAATAGGTAAATTTAATATAATTTTTGTACCGGCAGGCTGACCATTTCCATCGGTAAGTTCCTGTATTTCCACCTGCGATGTTTTAGATGTAAATGCCTGAATAACCTCAAGCCTTTTCCTCGTTATTTCCAGCGCCATAGATTTATGCACCGTAACTGAATTCTCCTTTAATTGTTTCGATTTATTAAAGCCTATACCGTCATCAGTCACCGTGCAAACCAGTTTATCACCGTTAAGTTTAAAATCAACGCTAATGAAGCCTCTTCGCTTTTTGGGCACTAATCCATGTATAATGGCATTTTCAACAAAAGGCTGTAACAATAATGGTGGCAGCGCCATATCGTCTTCAATGGCAGTATCTTTAGTAATAACAAAATCAAATATATTATTAAATCGCAGCTGCTCGAGTTCGAGATAGTTCTGCAATCCTTCAATTTCTTTATCGATAGGTATCAGCGATTCTTTAGAATATTCCAGCGTAAGGCGCATAAGCTTAGAGAACTTAGACAGGTATTTTATGGCCGACTCTTTACCATTCTGCACAATAAAACTGGATATAGACCCGAGGCAGTTAAATACAAAATGTGGATTCATCTGTAAGTGCAGTGCTTTTTGCTCATACTCGGCCAAATCCCGTTGCAGTGTGAGTGTTTTTTTCAGCTGAAGCCTGTTGTATATCAAAAAGGCAATTCCAAAAAGAAGAAGGATAAACAATGCGGTAAAAATCATCTGGAGATTGTGCCTTTTCGCCTGTTCGTCAAACATCATCTGGCGTTTTTCAGTCTGGGCTTTCTGCAATGCTTCCTTACGTTCAAACTCATAGTTCATTTCTTCCCGAACCATGCTTTTAATGTTTTCAGCATCATCAATCCTCTCTTTAGCAGCGCTATATTTTTTGTAATGGCTAAGAGCCTGTGCAGCATCCCCCGATTTTTCGTATATATCGCTTAGTGTTTTCTCAGCATCCTTTACATGTTCAAAAACACCAATCTCTTTGGCTAAAGCCGATGATTTCATCAGATTACTTATGGCTTTACCTTTCTGGTCCTGTTTAGCACATACATTACCCAAAGCACCAAATGATGCCGACGCACCGAACTTCTCACCTATTTCTTCAAATATGCTTAGTGCCTTATGGTATGTCTGTTCTGCCTGTTTATAATCTGTGGTTTTTACATAATAGTCGCCAAGCTTGTTATATAATTCTGCCAATGCGCTTTTATTGCCCGTTTCAACAAGCATTATCTCCGCTTCTTTATACGATGCCAGCGCTTTGTCAGGTTCGTTTCGCAACAGGTAGATTTCACCAATATTAGATATTGTAACTGCTCCCGAATCGTCGTTACCCAATTTTTTTTGTAACCAAAGTGCCTTATTGTAGTATTCTAACGCTTTTGTATATTCTCTTTGCTCTTTGTAAACAATTCCAAGATTATTATAGGAATGCGACATATACTCTTCTTCCTTGGTCTCTTCCTGAAGTTTAAGCGCCTTAAAACAATATTCGAGTGCTTTGGCATAGTTATTTTGTTCAGAACACACAACGCCTATGCTACCGTACGTTATAGCCAGTTTGTTTTTAATACTGTTTTTTTCTGATGCAGGGACGCTTTTTAAGAGTTGTTCAAAGATAGATTGTGCATTAGTATAGCTTTTTAACGCCTCAGCATACCTGCTGAGCATGACATTAGCATTGCCTACATTAAACCACGAGGTACCTTCTTCCCGCTGCAAACCTTTTTTGTGCGAAAGTATCAATGCTTTTTTTGCATATTCAAGCATTTTCGCCGGACTGGTGTCAGCATATTCGCTGGCAATATCGTTAAGCAGGTATACTTTTTCTGTATCGGCAGATGTTTTGTTTAGTTCAATAAAAAGACTGTCCAGCACCTTTACCTGACAAAACGCTTTAGATGACACAAAAAATAATACACCCGTTAGCAGAAGAATTTTAAAAATTTTCATATGCCGTAATTAATAAAACAAATGTATCATTTCAATATGATTAAAAACTGTCCCGTTTAGAATTTGAAGCCTTCTATTTAGAATTTGCAATAAAAAAAGCCATCCCTCCGGATGGCTTTTAAATATATAGCAGTATAATGCTTATTGTTTTACTTTAAACGCTTTTTCAGCAGGGAAGTAAGCTACATCAGCTAATTCTTCTTCAATTCTTAGCAATTGGTTGTATTTTGCCATACGGTCACTTCTTGAAGCAGATCCGGTCTTGATCTGGCCACAGTTAAGGGCAACAGCAAGGTCGGCAATAGTATTATCTTCAGTTTCTCCTGAACGGTGAGACATTACAGATGTGTAACCTGCATTATGTGCCATGTTAACAGCAGAAATAGTTTCTGTAAGAGTGCCAATCTGGTTTACTTTTACAAGTATAGAGTTAGCGGTTGAAGTTTCGATACCTTTAGCAAGGCGCTCAACGTTAGTAACAAATAAATCGTCACCTACAAGCTGTACTCTGTCACCAATTTTCTCAGTAAGATATTTCCATCCTTCCCAGTCATTTTCCTGCATACCATCCTCAATAGAGATAATTGGGTATTTTGTTGCAAGCTCAGCAAGATAATCTGCCTGCTCAGTAGAAGTTCTTATTTTACCCGTTTCGCCTTCAAATTTAGTGTAGTCGTATTTACCGTTTACATAAAATTCTGAAGCAGCACAGTCTAACGCAAGTTTAATATCTACACCAAAAGTGTAACCTGCATTTTCAATAGCTTTTTTAATAGTTTCTATAGCATCTTCAGTACCACCTTCAAAGTTTGGTGCAAAACCACCTTCATCACCTACAGCAGTGCTAAGACCTCTGTCGTGAAGCACTTTTTTAAGGTTATGGAAAACCTCAGTACCAATCTGCATTGCATGAGTAAAGCTTGTAGCTTTAACTGGCATGATCATAAACTCCTGGAATGCGATAGGCGCATCAGAGTGAGATCCACCGTTAATGATGTTCATCATAGGTACAGGAAGCGTATTAGCAGAAACACCACCAATGTAACGGTATAAAGGAAGCCCAAGTTCATTAGCAGCGGCTTTTGCTACAGCAAGAGAAACACCAAGGATTGCGTTAGCACCAAGGTTTGACTTATTAGCTGTACCGTCAAGCTCAATCATCGCTTTGTCAATAGCATTCTGCTCAAAAACAGACATACCAACGATTTCTCCTGCGATAGTCGTGTTAACATTTTCAACAGCTTTAGAAACACCTTTACCCATGTAGGCTTTACCACCGTCACGCAGCTCAACAGCTTCGTGCTCTCCTGTAGATGCTCCAGATGGAACAGCAGCCCTGCCAAGAATTCCGTTTTCTGTAATTACATCTACTTCTACTGTAGGATTTCCACGAGAGTCTAATATCTGCCTTGCGTGTACTTTAATAATAATGCTCATTATATAGTTTTTTGTTGTTATATACTTTTTTGTGAAACCTAACAAATTTAAACATTTTGAAAAATCAAACGCATCAAATTCGAAAAACTTATAAACGCAAACGTTTTAGCGAATAAATAATATTTTACAGCTTTTCAAAAACAAAAAAAATGGGCTAATTAAAAAATTAGCCCAAATTGAAATATTATCTTTTACCGTTTTCGATATTTTCAATAAACTGATCGAAAAGGTATGTCGCATCATGCGGACCAGGACTAGCCTCCGGGTGGTATTGCACCGAGAAGCAGTTTTTGCTCTTCATACGCATACCTGCAACCGTTCCGTCGTTAACGTGCTCGTGAGTGATTTCAAAATCAGGATGTTTTTCAAGCTCTTCCCTCACCACCGCAAAGCCGTGGTTTTGAGAAGTGATCTCTCCTTTACCGGTAACCAGGTTCTTAACCGGATGGTTAATTCCCCTGTGCCCGTTAAACATCTTGTAAGTAGATATACCGTTAGCCAATGCTAAGACCTGGTGGCCTAAACATATACCAAATACCGGCTCATTATTATCAAGTATATTCTTCGCGGTTTCCTGTGCAGAGAATAGCGGATCCGGATCGCCGGGACCGTTAGAAAGGAAATAACCATCGGGGCTAAAGCTTTTCATATCCTCATACGTAGCATCATACGGGAATACTTTAATATAACAGTCTCTCTTCGCAAGGTTTCTAAGAATATTCTTCTTGATGCCAAGGTCAAGAGCCGAGATTTTATATTTAGCATCCGGGTTACCTATAAAGTAAGGTTCTTTAGTAGAAACCTTAGATGAAAGCTCTAATCCTTTCATATCAGGCACAGCCGCAAGCTTCTCCTTAAGCTCCTCTATAGAAGACCCGTCAGTAGAGATAACCGCATTCATAGCCCCATTGTCGCGAATATAACTAACAAGTGCCCTTGTATCCACATCAGATATAGCAACAAGGTTTTGTTCTTCAAAATAGTCTTTCAGGCTCTTTGTTGAGTTAACCCTTGAATGATTAAAACTGAAATTTTTACATACCAGGCCTGAAATCATAATTTGCTCAGCCTCTATTTCCTCTTCATTTGTACCATAATTACCTATGTGCGCATTAGATGCCACCATGATCTGCCCAAAGTAAGACGGATCGGTAAAAATTTCCTGGTAACCGGTCATACCGGTATTAAAGCATACTTCTCCAAAAGTTGTTCCTTCGATACCTATAGATTTACCGTAAAATACAGTACCGTCAGCTAAAAGGAGAATTGCCTGGTTTCGATTTGAATATTTCATTTACTAGTTTGTTGTTTTCCTCTGGGGTGCAAATTTACTTCAAAAAATTGGCTTTCTAAAACGTTCATACCATTTGGTTTATATAAAAAGTTCAAGTAGGGCAAAAAAAAAGGACAAACTATAAAGTTTATCCTTTTTTGTATTATTGAAAAATCAATGAATTCATGATTATTCAGTAGCTTCTTTGTTCTCTTCAGTATCAACTGCAGGAGCTTCTTTTACAGGAGCTTCAGCAACTGTAGCGTCAACAGTGTCAGCTTTTTTAGCTGTACGGCTTCTACGAGTTGTTTTCTTAGCTTCTTTTTTAGTAGCGTTGTACAGTTCATTAAAGTCTACAAGCTCAATCATCGCCATGTCAGCGTTGTCACCAAGACGGTTACCAAGCTTAATGATACGTGTATATCCACCCGGACGATCACCAACTTTAGCAGCTACTTCCCTGAAAAGTTCAGTAACAGCATATTTGTTGCGAAGGTAAGCGAATACGATACGTCTGTTGTGAGTTGTATCTTCTTTTGATTTTGTAACTAGAGGCTCAATATATTGTTTAAGCGCTTTAGCTTTAGCAACAGTCGTATTAATACGCTTGTGCTCTATTAGCGAGCAAGCCATGTTAGAAAGCATAGCTCTTCTATGACCTTGCTGCCTGCTTAAATGATTAAATTTCTTTCCGTGTCTCATTGCTGTTGTAATTTAAACCCGATGGGTTCAGATTATTCTTTATCTAATTTATATTTCGTTAAGTCCATTCCGAAGTGTAAATTTTTAGAAGCAACAAGTTCGTCAAGCTCTGTTAACGATTTCTTACCAAAATTACGGAACTTCATTAAGTCATTTTTGTTGAACGATACTAAGTCTCCTAATGTATCAACTTCAGCCGCTTTTAAACAATTTAATGCTCTTACAGAAAGATCCATATCAACAAGCTTAGTTTTAAGCAGTTGTCTCATATGTAATGATTCCTCATCGTATGATTCTGTTTGTGCAATTTCATCGGCCTCAAGTGTTATCCTTTCATCAGAGAACAGCATAAAGTGGTGAATCAGTGTTTTTGCTGCCTCAGTAAGCGCTTCTTTAGGATGAATAGATCCGTCAGTGATGATTTCAAAAACCAGTTTTTCGTAGTCTGTTTTTTGTTCAACACGGAAGTTTTCTATCGCATATTTTACATTCTTTACCGGAGTAAAGATTGAATCTGTAAAAATAGTTCCTATCGCTGCGTTTTGCTTTTTGTTCTCTTCTGCAGGCACATAACCTCTACCTTTCTCGATAGTAAGTTCAAGGTTAATGTTTATTTTGCTGTCCATGTTAAAGATAACAAAGTCAGGGTTTAACACCTGGAATCCTGAAATATACTTCTGGAAATCACCTGCTGTAAGCTGGTCTTTTCCTGTAAAAGAAACAGAAACAGATTCGTTATCGATGTCTTCTATCTGACGTTTGAAACGAACTTGTTTTAAGTTCAGGATGATTTCAGTAACATCTTCAACTACCCCTGCTATTGTAGAGAACTCATGGTCAACTCCTTCAATTCGAACTGAAGTTATTGCATAACCTTCTAATGAAGAAAGTAAAACTCTTCTAAGTGCGTTACCAACAGTCAGTCCATATCCCGGTTCCAAAGGTCTAAATTCAAATTTACCTTGGAAATCGGTAGAATCGATCATGATAACTTTATCGGGCTTTTGAAAATTAAATATTGCCATATTTTCGACTAATGTCAATTATTATTTGTTATACAACTCTACGATTAGTTGTTCTTTGATGTTTTCCGGGATTTGAAGCCTGGCAGGTACTGAAACAAAAGTACCTTCTTTTGTATCGTTGTTCCAAGTTATCCACTCATAAACCTGAGCAGCATTAGATAAAGAGCGATCGATAGCTTCTAAAGATTTAGATTTCTCACGCACAGCAACTTTATCTCCTGGTTTTAGGTGGTAAGAAGGAATGTTTACCACTTCACCATTTACTGTAATATGCCTGTGAGATACGATTTGTCTTGCAGCCCTTCTTGAAGGAGCAACACCCATTCTGTATACCACGTTGTCAAGTCTTGCTTCACAAAGTTGTAATAGGATCTCACCTGTTACACCTTTAGATGCAGCAGCTTTTTCATACAGGTTCCTGAATTGTTTTTCAAGAATACCGTAAGTGTACTTAGCTTTTTGCTTTTCCATAAGCTGAACAGCATATTCAGATTTTTTACCTCTCTTTTTAGCCAAACCATGTTGTCCCGGAGGGTAATTTCTTTTTTCGAAAGATTTATCATCTCCGAAGATCGCTTCACCGAATTTACGGGCGATTTTTGTTTTTGGACCAGTATATCTTGCCATTTCTAAAAATTAATAAACAGGGGATTATGAATTCAGGTCGTATCCTCCGATAATCCTTTGCCCTGTTTGTGATTATACTATAATTATACTCTTCTTCTTTTTGGAGGGCGACAACCATTGTGTGGTAGTGGAGTTACGTCGATGATCTCTGTAACTTCTATTCCTCCATTGTGAAGAGACCTGATAGCAGATTCTCTACCATTTCCAGGACCCTTAACGTAAACTTTTACTTTCTTAAGACCAGCCTCAATAGCTACTTTACTACAATCTTCTGCTGCCATCTGAGCTGCATACGGAGTGTTCTTTTTAGAACCTCTGAAGCCCATCTTACCTGCAGATGACCAAGAAATAACTTCACCTTTTTTGTTAGTCAAAGAAATGATGATGTTATTGAAAGTAGCACTGATATGAGCTTCACCTGTAGATTCTACAATAACTTTACGTTTTTTTGTATTCGCTTTAGCCATACTACTTATTATTTAGTTGCTTTTTTCTTGTTAGCAACAGTTTTTCTCTTACCTTTTCTTGTTCTTGAGTTGTTCTTAGTGCGTTGTCCACGTAATGGAAGACCAGCTCTGTGACGGATACCTCTGTAGCATCCGATATCCATTAAACGTTTGATGTTTAATGAGATTTCAGAACGAAGTTCACCTTCAATCTTTAAAAAAGATACAGCTTCACGAATAGCGCTTATTTCGTCGTCATTCCATTCCTGTACTTTTTTGTCTTCGCTAACATTAGCTTTTTCAAGTATGTCTTTAGCTCTGCTGTTACCAATTCCGAAGATATAAGTTAAAGCAATAACTCCTCTTTTGTTTTTAGGTATGTCTACCCCTGCAATTCTTGCCATAATTATCCTTGTCTTTGTTTAAATCTAGGATTCTTTTTGTTAATAACATATAATCTGCCTTTTCTACGCACAATGATGCACTCGGCACTTCTTTTCTTAACTGATGCTCTTACTTTCATTTTAATAGCTTTAGTATCTATAAGTAATTCTTGCTTTGGACAAATCGTAAGGGCTCATTTCCAGTTTCACTTTGTCACCAGGTAACAATTTGATATAGTGCATACGCATTTTTCCTGAAATGTGAGCAATTACTATATGCCCGTTTTCTAATTCAACACGGAACATAGCATTTGATAATGCTTCAATTATAGATCCGTCTTGTTCTATTGCTGATTGTTTTGCCATAAAAATTTTTAAGCTACTGCTTTTCTATTCTTACCACTTTTCATCAAACCGTCGTAATGCTTATTCAATAGATAAGAGTTTATCTGCTGAATAGTATCGATCGCAACCCCGACCATAATTAACAGTGATGTACCACCATAGAATAATGCCCACTGCTGCTGAACTCCAAAGTTAAACACTACTGCCGGGAACACGGCTATAAGTGCTAAGAACAATGAACCAGGAAAAGTGATCAACGACATGATCTTGTCAAGATAGTCTCCGGTCTCAACACCAGGCTTAACACCAGGTATAAAACCACCACTTCTTTTAAGGTCGTCAGCCATCTTATTAGTAGGCACCGTAATCGCGGTGTAAAAGTAAGTAAAAATTATGATTAATAAAGCAAAAACTACATTGTAGGCTAAACCGAACACATTCTGGAATTGAGAAGTGATAGTTTGAGCCGTATCAGACTTGGAAAGTCCTGCTAATGCGGCAGGTATGAACATAATAGCCTGAGCAAAGATTATAGGCATAACTCCCGAAGCGTTTAGCTTTAACGGTATCCATTGCCTGTTTCCGCCCAACATGTCTTGTTCAAAATCGCCAGATGTAGTCCTTCTTGCATATTGTACTGGTATTTTTCTCACCGCCATAACCATAAGGATACAAGCAATAATGATTACTAACCATACAACAACTTCAAGAAGTAATTTTAACGGACCTCCATTATTCTCAGTAACTACCGAAGTAAATTCCTGAATGAAAGCCTGAGGCATCCTAGCGATAATACCTACTAATATAAGCAGCGATATACCATTACCAATACCCTTATCTGTAATCTTTTCACCTAGCCACATCGCAAAGATGGTACCGGTTGCAAGAACAACTACAGATGAGAAGATAAATGCAGCAGATGTTGACGGAAGCAGGAATGCTTCTGCCGGAAGGGTTCTGTAAAGGTTATAGATATAACCAGGACCTTGAACAAGAGTAATAAGAATAGTTAACCAACGTGTAATCTGGTTGATCTTCTTTCTTCCACTCTCGCCATCTTTTTGCAATTTTTGAAGGTAAGGCACCGCAATACCCATTAGCTGTACAACAATCGAAGCAGAAATGTAAGGCATGATACCCAATGCAAATACAGATGCCTGCGAGAACGCACCACCTGTAAATACATCGATAAGCCAGCCAATACCTCCCTGGGTTTGATCCGATAATTTGTTTAATTGTGTAGCATCAATACCGGGTAAGGTTACATGTGCACCAAAACGGTACACTAGTAACAATCCCAAAGTAACTAAAATTCTATTTTTTAGTTCTTCTATTTTCCAGACATTGGCAAACGCTTCGAAAAATTTCTTCATTTGAATTATAAAGATTATAAAGTTACAGCTTCTCCACCAGCAGCTTCGATAGCAGCCTTAGCAGTAGCAGTAAATTTGTGAGCAGTTACTTTTAGTTTTGCTTTAAGCTCTCCTCTTCCTAATATCTTTACCATTTCATTTTTAGTAGCTAAGCGGTTGTCAACAAATACTGTAAAATCTACAGTATCAGTAACGATTCCGTTATCTACCAGAGCTTGAAGCGTGTCAAGGTTTACACCTTCGTATTCTTTACGGTTGATGTTTTTAAAACCAAACTTAGGAACACGTCTTTGTAATGGCATCTGACCACCTTCAAAACCAATTTTCTTAGAATAACCAGAACGAGATTTAGCTCCTTTGTGTCCACGTGCCGCAGTACCACCTTTACCAGAACCTTCTCCTCTACCTAGCCTTTTGTTTTTATTGTGAACTGAACCTTCAGCTGGTTGTAAGTTACTTAAATCCATGAGTGTATTTTGTTAGTTAGCTTCTTCTACAGAAACTAAGTGTTTAACTTTGTTTACCATTCCAAGGATAGCAGGAGTTGCATCGTGTTCAACAACTTGTCCTAATTTACGAAGACCTAAAGACTCAAGCGTTCTCTTTTGTGTAAGAGGACAATTGATTTTGCTCTTTACTTGTTTTACTTTTATTTTTCCCATGATTTCCTTGTGAATTAACCTTTGAATACTTTTTCTAATGAAACACCTCTTTGTTTTGCAACAGTAACAGCGCTTCTCATTTGAAGTAAAGCATCAAAAGTAGCTTTAACTACATTGTGAGGGTTAGATGAACCCTGAGATTTTGATAATACATCGTGAATACCAACTGACTCAAGTACTGAACGAACAGCACCACCGGCAATAACTCCGGTACCGTGAGAAGCAGGCATAAGAAGTACACGTGCACCACCAAATTTACCTTTTTGCTCGTGAGGTACAGACTGTCCTGAAAGTGGGATCTTAACTAGGTTTTTCTTAGCATCTTCTACTGCTTTAGCAATAGCTTCAGATACATCTTTAGATTTACCAAGACCGTGACCTACCACTCCATTCTCGTCCCCTACAACTACAATTGCAGAAAAGCCAAACGCTCTACCACCCTTTGTAACTTTAGTAACACGATTTACACTTACCAAACGATCTTTAAGTTCAAGACCGCTTGGTTTTACAAGTTCTACGTTTTTATAACTATGATACATAATTTCTTAGAATTTTAGTCCGGCTTCTCTTGCGCCTTCAGCTAATGATTTAACACGTCCGTGGTAAAGGTAACCACCTCTGTCAAAAGAGATAGTATCTACACCAGCTTTTAAAGCTTTCTCTGCAATTGCTTTTCCAACAGCCGCAGCAGTTTCAATGTTAGTACCTTTAGTGATACCTGCATCTCTTGAAGATGCAGCAGCAAGGGTTACACCGTTAACGTCATCTATGACTTGAGCATAGATTTCTTTATTGCTCCTGAATACAGAAAGTCTAGGTTGAGCAGCAGTTCCGCTTACAATCTTTCTGATTCTGAACTTTATTCTTTGTCTTCTTTCAGATTTGTTTAATGACATTGTCTTAATTTTTAAGCTGATTTACCTGCTTTTCTTCTCAATACTTCACCTACAAACTTAACTCCTTTTCCTTTGTATGGTTCAGGCTTACGGAAAGAACGGATCTTTGCAGCAACCTGGCCTAAAAGTTGTTTATCATGAGAAGCTAGTTTGATGATAGGGTTTTTCCCTTTTTCTGATACAGTTTCAACAGTTACTTCAGACACAACCTCTAAAACGATGTTGTGAGAAAAACCTAGAGCAATATCTAATTTCTGTCCTTGGTTAGAAGCTCTGTAACCTACTCCTACCAATTCTAATTCTTTAGTAAAGCCTTCGGCTACACCTTGAATCATATTATTGATAAGTGATCTATATAAACCGTGTTTAGATCTGTGATCTTTATGATCTGAAGATCTTTCAACTAAAACCTGACCTTCTTCAACTTTTACAGATACATCTGAAAAGTCCTGAGTAAGCTGGCCTTTTTTACCTTTAACTGATACAACGTTGCCGTTTACTTCTACAGTAACACCAGCAGGTATTGTAATTGGATTTTTACCTATTCTTGACATCGTATAAGTCTTTTTATTAGTATACGTAACAAATTACCTCACCACCTACATTTTGCTGTTTCGCCTGCTTGCCGGTCATAAGACCTTTTGAAGTAGAAACAATAGCAATACCTAATCCGTTAAGGATCCTTGGTAGGTTATCAGCACCTGCGTATTTACGTAGACCTGGTTTACTAATTCTTTGGATATCTTTAATTACAGACTCTTTAGTTTCTTTGTCGTACTTAAGAGCAATTTTGATGGTGCCTTGTACAGCGTTGTCATCAAATTTGTAGCTAAGGATATAACCCTGATCAAATAAAATCTTTGTGATTTCTTTTTTAAGGTTAGACGCAGGAATCTCTACCACTTTGTGGTTAGCTCTTACTGCATTCCTGATTCTTGTTAAGAAATCAGCGATTGGATCTGTATACATATTTAGTAATTTGCGGTAACGGTTTTCGGCCTGTTAAGGCCGAACCTGAAACCCATTTATAATTCTGTTTTTACCAGCTTGCTTTTTTAACTCCTGGTATCAAGCCATTGTTAGCCATTTCACGGAAAGTTACTCGTGAAATACCAAACTGGCGCATGTAACCTCTTGGTCTGCCTGTAAGTTTGCAACGATTGTGAACACGTACAGGAGAAGCGTTTTTAGGTAGTTTTTGTAGGCCTTCGTAATCTCCAGCTTCTAATAAAGCTTTCCTTTTCTCAGCATATTTTGCTACAAGCGCCGCTCTTTTTACCTCACGGGCTTTCATTGATTCTTTAGCCATAACTTAATTCTTTTTAAAAGGTAAACCTAATTCTGCTAATAATGACTTCGCTTCTTTATCAGTTTGTGCAGAAGTTACAAATGTAATATCTAATCCTGATATTTTGTTAACTTTATCAATATCAATTTCAGGGAAAATGATTTGTTCAGTAACACCCAGGTTATAATTACCTCTTCCGTCGAAACCTGTAGCCTTAATTCCGCCAAAATCCCTTACACGTGGAAGTGAAGATGTGATAAGCCTGTCTAGGAACTCATACATTCTCTCACCACGTAAAGTTACTTTAGCTCCAATTGGCATACCTTTTCTAAGTTTGAAAGACGCAACGTCTTTCTTAGAAATGGTAGATACAGCTTTTTGGCCAGTAATCTTTGTTAACTCGTCAACTGCATAATCGATAAGTTTCTTATCTGATACAGCTGCACCAACTCCACGGCTTAAAACGATTTTTTCAAGTTTAGGAACCTGCATTACGTTTTTATAACCGAACTCTTCTTTAAGAGCAGAGACAACTCTACTCTTATATTCTTCTTTTAATCTTGGTATGTAAGCCATCACTATAATACTTGATTAGATTTTTTTGAAAATCTCACGTTCTTATCTCCTTCTTTTCTAACTCCTGTTTTTGTAGTTTCCTTAGTTTTAAGGTCTACAATAGCAAGGTTAGAGATATGGATAGGAGCTTCTTTCTTAACGATACCACCCTGAGGGTTTTTAGCGCTTGGCTTAGTGTGTTTAGACACTAGGTTAACACCTTCTACGATCGCTTTGTTTTTCTCACGAAGAACACGTAGTACTTTACCTTCAGAACCTTTATGGTCTCCAGCATTTACTCTTACCGTGTCTCCAGATTTTATCTTTAGCTTTATCATCTTTAAAATAATTAAAGCACTTCTGGTGCTAGTGATACAATTTTCATGAATTGTTTTTCACGAAGTTCTCTTGCAACCGGACCAAAAACACGAGTTCCCCTCATTTCACCAGCAGCATTTAACAATACGCAAGCGTTATCGTCAAATCTGATGTATGAACCATCGGCTCTTCTCACTTCTTTTTTGGTACGTACAACAACTGCAGTTGAAACAGCACCTTTCTTAACGTTTCCGTTTGGTGTTGCATCTTTAATAGAAACTACAATCTTATCTCCAACAGAGGCATAACGTCTTTTCGTTCCTCCAAGAACACGGATAGTTAAAACTTCCTTAGCTCCTGTGTTGTCTGCTACTTTTAGTCTTGATTCCTGTTGTACCATAATTACTTAGCTCTTTCAATGATTTCAACTAACCTCCAACATTTAGATTTAGATAAAGGACGTGTTTCCATGATCTTTACCGTATCTCCAATGTTACAGTCGTTTGTTTCGTCGTGTGCAACAAATTTCTTTGTTTTCAATACGAACTTACCATATAATGGGTGTTTTACTCTAGTAGTTTGAGAAACCACGATTGATTTCTCCATTTTATTACTGGTAACAACACCAATTCTCTCTTTTCTTAAATTTCTTTTTTCTTCCATCTTTCAGCAGACTACAATTATTGTAACTCTCTTTTGCTTAGTTCAGTGGCTACTCTCGCGATAGACCTTCTTACAGATCTGATCTGTAGCGGGTTCTCGATAGGAGATATAGCATGAGCTGTTTTTAGGTCGGCATATGTTTTTCTCAATTCACCAAGTTTACCTTGTAACTCAGCTGCAGATAGATCTTTTATTTCAGATTGTTTCATAATAAAATTTTGATTATGCTTCGAAATCTCTGGCAACAATAAACTTAGTTTTAACAGGAAGCTTCTGAGCAGCAAGGCGAAGCGCCTCTTTTGCTACTGATAAAGGAACTCCTCCTACTTCAAACATGATTCTTCCCGGCTTAACAACTGCAGCCCAAAATTCAACTGCACCTTTACCTTTACCCATCCTTACCTCTAGAGGTTTTTTGGTTATCGGTTTGTCCGGGAAAATTTTTATCCACAATTGACCTTCCCTCTTCATGAAACGTGTTGCCGCGATACGGGCTGCTTCAATCTGGCGAGAAGTAATAAAAGACGAATCTAAAGATTTGATACCAAACATTCCATTTGAAAGTTCGTGACCTCTTTGAGACACGCCCTTCATCTTACCTTTCTGTACCTTACGGTATTTTGTTCTTTTAGGCTGTAACATTTTTACTTCTTTAGTTTAAATTACTTTCTTTTGCGTTGGTTAGGTTTATCACCACCCGGGCGACCGTTTGGTCTTCCTTGTGGCCTGTCCTGAGATCCTGAAGATTTAGACTGTTTTTTGTCCATACCTGCTAACGGAGAAAGATCTCTTTTTCCATAAACCTCACCTTTCATGATCCACACTTTGATACCCATTCTACCATAAGTAGTGTGAGCTTCAGCTAGCGAATAATCAATGTCTGCTCTGAAAGTTGATAGAGGAATCCTTCCTTCTTTGAACATTTCTGAACGTGCCATCTCAGCACCGTTAAGACGGCCAGAGATCATCACTTTAATACCTTCTGCGTTCATACGCATAGCAGCAGCGATAGCCATTTTGATTGCCCTTCTATAAGAGATACGGCTCTCAATCTGACGACAAATACTTGTACCTACCAGGTAAGCATCAAGTTCAGGTCTTTTGATTTCAAAGATGTTGATTTGAACCTCTTTGTCAGTGATTTTCTTAAGTTCTTCTTTCAACTTGTCTACCTCCTGGCCGCCTTTCCCGATAATGATACCCGGACGAGCAGTGGTGATAGTAACGGTTACAAGTTTAAGCGTTCTCTCGATGATCACTTTAGACACACTAGCTTTAGATAAACGGGCATGGATATACTTCCTGATTTTGTGATCTTCGGCAAGTTTATCACCGTAGTCATTTCCACCATACCAGTTAGAATCCCAACCCCTGATGATACCAAGGCGATTTCCTATTGGATTTGTTTTTTGTCCCATCTCTATTAGTTGCTTTGTGTGTTATTATTAGTAGCTCCAAGCACGATAGTAACGTGGTTAGAACGTTTTCTTATCCTGTGTGCACGACCCTGTGGAGCTGGTCTTAGCCTCTTAAGCATCATACCACCGTCTACGCGGATCTCTTTTACAAATAAGCCTGCATTCTCTAAACTCTCTTCAGCGTTCTTTTGCTGCCAGTTGTTAATAGCAGAAAGTAACAATTTTTCAAGTTTACGAGAAGCTTCTTTTGAACTGAATCTTAATATATTAAGAGCTAATTCTACTTTCTGACCTCTTACTAAATCCGCAACAAGGCGCATTTTCCTAGGTGAAGTAGGGCAGTTATTCAGCTTAGCAAATGCAATTTGCTTATTAGCCTCTTTGGTCTGCTCTGCTCTTTCTCTTTTACGAACTCCCATAGCTTCTTATTATTTTTTACCTTTATTTTTTGCCCCAGCATGACCTCTAAAAGATCTTGTTGGTGAAAACTCTCCTAATTTATGACCTACCATGTTCTCTGTAACGTAAACCGGTACGAATTGACGACCGTTGTGTACTGCGATAGTTTGCCCAACAAAATCCGGGGTAATCATAGAAGCTCTAGACCAAGTCTTAACAACTGCTTTATTACCTTTCTCGATATTTTCCTGAACTTTTTTATCCAACTTATAGTGAACGAAAGGTCCTTTCTTTAATGAACGTGCCATATCTTACTTATTATTTCTTTCTACGTTCTACGATATACTTATTACTCGGGTTAACTTTAGAACGAGTTCTGTAACCTTTAGCCGGAAGACCTTTTCTAGAACGTGGGTGACCACCAGAAGAACGTCCTTCACCACCACCCATCGGGTGATCAACAGGGTTCATCGCTACCGGTCTTGTTCTTGGTCTTCTACCTAACCATCTTGATCTACCTGCTTTACCAGATACGATAAGTTGGTGGTCTGAGTTAGAAACTGCTCCAATTGTTGCTGAACAAGTCAACAAGATTAATCTTGTTTCACCTGAAGGCATTTTGATTGTAGCATATTTTCCATCTCTTGCCATTAACTGCGCAAAAGTACCAGCACTACGAGCAATAACTGCTCCTTGGCCTGGACGTAGCTCGATGCAAGATATAACAGTTCCCAGAGGAATTTTACTTAAAGGTAAAGAGTTTCCGATTTCCGGAGCTGCATCAACTCCTGAAGTTACGGTTTGACCTACCTGAAGTCCGTTTTGTGCAATGATATACGTTTTCTCTCCATCAGCATATGATAATAGGGAAATAAATGCTGAACGGTTTGGATCGTACTCGATAGTTTTCACTGTAGCAGGAATTCCAGCTTTAGCTCTTTTGAAATCGATAATACGATACCTTTGTTTGTGACCACCGCCTGTATAACGCATGGTCATCTTTCCTTGACTATTTCTACCTCCAGAGTTTTTTTTCGGTGCGATCAAAGAACGCTCCGGCTTATCAGTTGTAATAGTGTCAAAGCTATTAACAACTCTAAAACGCTGACCCGGGGTAATAGGTTTTAATTTTCTAACTGACATGTTCTATTAGATATTGTTGTAAAAATCTATTGTTTCTCCTTCTTGCACTTGTACAATTGCTTTTTTGTAAGCATTTGTCTTTCCTGTGATTAAACCACTCTTAGTGTATTTAACCGATCTATCAGCCCTGTAATTCATTGTATTCACTTCTACAACAGAAACACCAAAAGCAGCTTCAACAGCTTTTTTGATCTGAATCTTGTTTGCTTTCTTGTCTACAATAAAACCAAAACGGTTAAAAACTTCACCGTCTTTAGTTATTTTTTCAGTAATGATAGGTTTAATTATGATACTCATAGCCCTATTATTTGCTTAAATTTTCTTCAATCCCTTCTAACGAACCTTCTAAAAGAACTAAACTATTTGAATGTAAAACATTATAAGTGTTTAATTCTGAAGTAGTTACAACATTAGAACCTTTCAAATTGCGTGACGACAAATATACATTTTTATTTGAATCACCCAACACAAATAGCGATTTTTTATTCTCTAACCCTAAAGCTTTCAAAACGTTAATGAAATTTTTAGTGCTTGGCGCTTCAAACTCAAAGTTCTCAACAACGATCAAATTTGACTCTTTTGCTTTAAGAGCAAGAGCAGACTTTCTCGCTAAACGCTTAACGTTTTTGTTAAGTTTGAAAGAATAGCTTCTTGGTCTTGGACCAAAAACAGTACCTCCACCCTTAAACAATGGGTTTTTAGCAGATCCTGCACGAGCAGTACCTGTACCTTTTTGCTTTTTAATTTTGCGTGTACTACCAGCAACCTCAGCTCTTTCTTTAGCTTTGTGAGTTCCCTGTCTTTGGTTAGCAAGATATTGCTTAACGTCAAGGTATACAGCATGCTTATTAGGCTCAATTGCGAATACTGAATCAGAAAGGGTTACCGTTCTGCCAGTTTCTTTTCCGTTGATATCTAATACTTTTACTTCCATTACTTCTGAATGATTACGTAAGAGTTTTTGTGCCCAGGAATAGCTCCTTTAATCACAAGTAGATTTTTATCAGTCACTACTTTTAAAACTCTAAGGTTTTGAACTGTTACATTTTCTCCTCCGGTTCTTCCTGCCATACGCATTCCTTTGAATACACGTGAAGGATAAGATGATGCTCCTACAGAACCCGGCGCTCTAAGACGGTTATGCTGACCGTGAGTAGCTTGTCCAACACCACCAAAACCGTGACGCTTAACAACACCCTGGAAACCTTTACCTTTAGACACACCCTGTACATCTACAAACTCGCCTTCAGCGAAAATGTCTACAGAGATTACATCTCCTAATTTGTGCTCAGTTACGAAATCCTGGAATTCAACGACTTTTTTCTTAGCAACAGTACCAGCTTTCTTAAAGTGACCTACAGCCGCTTTAGTTGAATGCTTTTCTGTTTTGTCATCGAAACCAAGCTGTAACGCTTCATACCCGTCAACCTCATTGGTTCTGACTTGGGTAACGACACATGGACCTGCTTCAATTACTGTACACGGGATGTTTTTCCCGTTTTCATCGAAGATACTAGTCATGCCGATTTTTCTACCAATTAACCCAGACATAAATTATTGTTATTAATTATTAATTTCCCTTCAATTTGAAATAACAGAATACTCCAAACAGGGGTGCAAAAGTAATTATTAAATTTAGATAATCAAATAGTTACGTAAAATAATTCGAAATAAAACGCAATTATGACAATCTAAAGGTAAAAAACACTGTATTTACTACTCAAACAGCCAATTAGGCCAGAGCAAAAAAAATAGCCCCGTAAAAACGGGGCTATTTATTATAAAGCGATAGTATCACACTTTTATCTCAACCTCAACACCACTAGGAAGCTCTAATTTCATTAGGGCATCAATAGTTTTAGATGAAGAGCTGTAGATATCAAGAAGCCTCTTGTAAGAACTAACTTCAAACTGCTCTCTTGATTTTTTATTTACGTGTGGAGACCTAAGTACAGTAAATATTTTTTTGTGCGTAGGTAACGGGATAGGACCTGTTACAACTGCACCAGTACTTTTTACAGTCTTAACGATCTTTTCAGCAGACTTGTCAACAAGGCTGTGATCGTATGATTTTAATTTTATTCTGATTTTTTGACTCATTTTCTTTAAGATTAAACGTTACCGTTAGTTACCTTTAGCTTTTTTAATAACCTCTTCTGATATATTAGAAGGCGTCTCAGCATAGTGAGAAAACTCCATTGTTGATGTTGCTCTACCCGAAGAAAGTGTTCTTAGTGTAGTAACATAACCAAACATCTCTGATAAAGGTACGTTTGCTTTGATAGTTTTAGCACCTGCCCTGTCGCCCATGTCATTAACCTGACCTCTACGACGGTTGATATCACCTACGATATCACCCATGTTTTCTTCAGGAGTAATAACTTCCATTTTCATTATCGGCTCAAGGATAACAGCACCGGCAGCACGGCCAGACTCTTTGTAACCCATTTTAGCAGCTAACTCAAAAGAAAGAGCATCAGAATCCACAGGGTGGAAAGATCCGTCAAGAAGTGTTACTTTTAAGCTGTCAACTTCGTATCCTGCAAGAGGACCTTGTTTCATAGCCGCTTTGAAACCTTTCTCGATAGATGGGATATATTCTTTAGGAACGTTACCACCTTTTACGTTGTTTATAAACTGAAGACCTACAGTACCTTCGTCTGCCGGTTCAATAATAAATACGATATCAGCAAATTTACCACGTCCACCAGATTGTTTTTTATAAACCTCTCTATGTTGTGCAGATCTTGTAAAAGCTTCTTTGTACTCAACCTGAGGTTCACCCTGGTTAACTTCAACTTTAAACTCCCTTTTCATACGGTCAACAAGGATATCAAGGTGAAGCTCACCCATACCAGAAATGATCGTTTGTCCAGAAGCCTCGTCAGTTTTAACCTGGAAAGTTGGATCTTCTTCAGCAAGTTTAGCTAAAGCCATACCCATCTTATCAACGTCAGCTTTTGTTTTAGGTTCAATTGCGATACCAATTACCGGAGCAGGGAAATCCATAGACTCAAGTACGATTGGGTTTTTCTCGTCACATAGAGTATCTCCTGTTTTGATATCTTTAAATCCTACAGCAGCTCCAATATCACCAGCCTCGATATATTCGATTGGGTTTTGCTTGTTAGCATGCATCTGGTAGATACGAGAGATACGCTCTTTGTTTCCAGAACGCGTATTAAGAACGTAAGAACCTGCATCAAGACGGCCAGAATAAGCCCTGAAGAATGCAAGACGACCTACGTAAGGGTCAGTAGCAATTTTGAACGCAAGAGCAGCGAACGGCTCTTTTACATCCGGCTTACGAAGGATTTCCTCGTCAGTATCAGGGTTTGTACCCACAATACCTTCTTTGTCCATTGGAGAAGGAAGATATTTACATACCGCGTCAAGCATGAACTGAACACCTTTATTTTTGAATGAAGAACCACAGATCATCGGTATGATAGCCATATCGATAGTCGCTTTTCTTAATGCATTGTTGATTTCGTCCTCAGTGATTGAGTTCTCATCTTCCATGTATTTTTCAAGAAGGTTTTCATCATAAGCAGCAACCTCTTCGATAAGTTTACTCCTTAATTCTTTAGCTTCTTCAACTAAGTCTTCAGGAATAGGAATAATATCAAAAGTAGCTCCCTGAGTAGCATCATGCCAAACGATAGCCTGGTTTTTTACTAAATCCACAACACCTCTGAAATCCTCTTCTTCACCAATTGGTAAAGTGATCGCAACTGCGTTAGATTTTAGCATGTCTTTTACCTGCTGGCAAACTGCAAGGAAGTTAGATCCCTGGCGGTCCATTTTGTTAACAAAGCCCATACGTGGAACTCTGTAGTTATCAGCAAGCCTCCAGTTAGTTTCTGATTGCGGCTCAACACCATCAACAGCACTAAAAAGGAAAACAAGACCATCAAGAACCCTAAGAGAACGGTTTACTTCAACGGTAAAGTCAACGTGTCCCGGAGTATCGATGATGTTAAAGTGATACCCTTGAGTATCAGCTAACGGTTTACCCTGATCTGTTGGAAAGTTCCATGTACAGGTTGTCGCTGCAGAAGTAATGGTAATACCCCTTTCCTGCTCTTGCGCCATCCAGTCCATAGTTGCTGCACCATCGTGTACCTCACCAATTTTGTGTGATTTACCCGTGTAGAATAATATACGCTCAGTAGTTGTTGTTTTACCAGCATCAATGTGAGCAGCAATTCCTATATTTCTTGTAAATTTTAAATCTCTAGCCATTTCTGAATTTTCTTTATGAATTAAAATCTAAAGTGAGAGAATGCTTTGTTAGCTTCTGCCATTTTGTGAGTATCCATTCTCTTTTTAACAGCAGCACCTTCTTCTTTAGCAGCAGCTAAAACTTCAGACGCTAGTCTTTGAGCCATAGATTTCTCGTTTCTTCTTCTTGCATAAAGAATCATCCATTTCATCGCCATAGATATTTTTCTATCCGGACGAATCTGCATTGGAATCTGGAACGTAGCACCACCTACCCTACGGCTACGTACTTCTACGTGAGGCATAACGTTAGTTAAAGCGTCTTTCCAAATTTCTAAAGCTGATTTTTCAGCATCTTGTTTCTTAGACTCTACGATGTCAATTGCATCATAAAATACTTTGAAAGCTGTTGATTTTTTACCATCCCACATTAGGTTATTCACAAAACGTGTTACTAATTGGTCGTTAAACCTTGGATCTGGCAAAAGAGGTCTTTTTTTGGCCTGTCTTTTTCTCATGTCTTTACTTTAAAAGTTTTTTAAAACTACTTTTTGTCTTTAGGGCGTTTAGCACCGTACTTAGATCTCCTTTGTGTTCTTCCGCTAACACCTGCAGTGTCAAGCGCTCCACGCACAATGTGATACCTAACTCCCGGTAAATCTTTTACCCTTCCGCCTCTAACTAATACTATCGAGTGCTCTTGTAGATTGTGTCCCTCTCCAGGAATGTAAGCATTCACCTCGTTACCGTTTGTTAAACGAACCCTTGCAACTTTACGCATTGCAGAATTCGGTTTCTTAGGTGTTGTAGTGTAAACACGTGTACAAACCCCTCTTCTTTGAGGGCAAGAATCTAAAGCAGCCGATTTACTCTTCTTAGTTATCTGGGCTCTCCCTGTTCTTACTAATTGCTGAATTGTTGGCATAATTAATTATAAAAATTCTAATTATTAAAAAACCCGCTTTTTACGGGGTTGCAAATGTAAAAATAAAATTAAACAAAACAAACCTTAAAACATTAATTTTCAAACCTATCGTATTCAAAAAAATCCCACACATATTTTTTCAGTGTTTTTTACGTTATTTTTACGGCTAACAATTTACCGTTGAAAAGACTTCTCCTTATATATATCGTATTAATCGCCTTTAGTCAGGCAGATGCACAAAACCTTCACCTTAAAGTTGAAGGGCGTACTAACGCAGAAACAAAAACAATAGATTCCCTTACTTATAAAACCCTTCATGAAAATGTAAAATCTATCAACGATGAAAGTGCGGCGCTCTCTGACAGACTTACAAGAATGGGATTTTTGGAAAATAATCTTATTGGCAGCCTGAAAACCAACGACAGCACCTTTGCATATAAATTTTCCATTGGCTCAAAAACGAAAACCATACATATATACACCAACCGCATTGATGCCGAAATAAAAGAACTACTCGAAATATCAAAAGACACCCTTACCTTAAACATTGCAGATATAGAAAGTTTTATGACAGGCAGGGTAAAGTCATTAGAACGAAGGGGATATTCGTTAAGCAGCCTGCAGCTAACAGATTATTCTGCCGCAAACAATTCGCTCCACGCCTATCTTATCGCAAAGACAGAAAAAAAACGACTGCTCGCTGATATCGTTCTGGAGGGCTACAAAAAGTTCCCCGAAGGAATACGCAAAAACATTGCAAAGCAATACAAAGGCAAAGTCTTCAACCAGGAAAATTTGCAACGTATATATAACGACTTTAATGCACTTCGTTTCGTAAGCCAGCCCCGTTATCCTGAAATTCTTTTTAAACAGGATACTACAAAGGTTTACGTTTATGTAGAAAAAGCAAAACCCAACAGCTTTGACGGATTTATCGGTTTTTCGAATAACGACCAAAACAAAGTTGTGTTTAACGGATACCTCGACCTTGCCCTTAATAACGTATTGAATACCGGAGAAAAATTCAACCTTTTTTGGAAAAGCGACGGCAACAAACAAACAACCTTCAATGCGTCACTTGAACTCCCATATATATTCAGAAGCCCCATAGGACTAAAAGGAAGCCTCAAGATATTTAAACAGGACAGTACATTTCAGAATACGATTACCGATGTTAACATAGGCTATTATTTTAGCTACAATTCCAAACTATTTATAGGAAGACAGCAATCGCAGTCCATTGACATCCAAAACCTGAACACCAGCTCACTTAGCGATTACTCAAATTCTTTCTGGACCTCTACCTACGAATACACAAAATACAACCTGGACGACTTCATATTTCCTGAAAAAACTTATTTATTCATAAAAGGAGGCACAGGAAAGCGAGATTCTAAAGCAGGAGATTCCAACCAATACTTCGCGCAGCTTAATTTTTCTCATAACTTATACTTAAATAAGCGCAACATAATAAACATAAAAAGCCAAAATTATTACCTTAACAGCCGAACGTATATCATTAACGAGTTATTCAGGTTTGGCGGTATAAATTCGATTCGGGGTTTTAATGAAAACAGCCTTCAGGCAAATCTCATGACTTCAATAATGGCAGAGTACAGATATATTCTTTCCTCTAATTTGTTTATTCACTCTATAACTGATTATGGTTACTTTCAGGACAAATCGTCTGATATTAACAATAATTTGCTAGGATTAGGGTTTGGTTTTGGCTTATTTACCAAAAATGGGCTATTCAATATAATTTATGCCAATGGAAGCACTAAAGACCAGCAAATCAAGCTGTCCAACTCAATAATACACATAACCTTCAGGACGCAATTTTAACATATTGATTACACTAAATACATACTTCTTACAAAAATTCTAAATATTTTCTTAAAAAACTTGCATATCACGATGTTTCAACGCAAATTTGGGATACTAACTCAAATCTATTTCAATGAAAACAAGGCTTCGTGTTTTGTTAACGCTCGTCATGGCGTTAATGATGCAAATCTCGTTTGCACAACAGCGAACTGTATCCGGTACAGTTAAAGATGAAGGTGGATTCCCAATCCCGGGAGTAAATGTGCTTATTAAAGGTACAACCACCGGAACCCAAACCGACATGGACGGTAAATTTACGATTCAGGCAGCTCCCACAGACATTTTGGTGCTTAGCTACGTAGGAATGAAAAACCGCGAAACACTCGCAAGCATGACTACGATGAACATCACTATGGCAGATGAGGCTACAGAGCTTGAAGGCGTAGTCGTAACGGCATTTGGTATTAAAAGGAATCCTAAAGATTTAGGATATTCTGTAAGCAGTATCAAAAGCTCCGACCTGACCGAAAACTCTGAACCTGACCTTATCCGTGCCTTAAACGGAAAAGTACCCGGGGTTAACGTCAACGTTTCCAGCGGTGTCGCCGGATCAGCGAATCAAATTACCATCAGGGGAACAAGCAGCCTTACAGGCAACACACAGCCTCTTATTATCGTGGATGGAGTAGCTTATGACAACACGGAGGTACAAACATCTGACCGTGTAACAGGTGGTGGTGGTTATGAAAACGCCCTTTCCAGCTTAGACCCTAACGACATTGCGTCGATGAACGTACTTAAAGGTGCGGCAGCATCTGCGCTTTATGGCTCAAGAGCCATGAATGGAGTAATTGTTATAACAACAAAATCAGGCTCACCCGGTTCTAACACAAACAACAAATTAGGCGTTAGCTACAGCAACGGGACTTATTTTGAAAACATAGCAAATTTACCTGAGTATCAAAACACATATGGTGCGGGTGCAAACTTTTTATATAGTAATGCAAACGGATCATGGGGACCACGTTTTGACTCTATGGAAACAATACCAACATGGCCTAACCTTGCAAATGCATTCCCGGGTCAATTTGGCGCAACTGTTCCATATGTTGCCAAACCTAATAATGTAAAAGATCTTTTCCGTACAGGTACTGTTTTAGAAAACTCATTAAACCTTAACTACTCAGGAGAAGACGGAAGTTTTAACCTTACATTGTCTGACCTTAATCAGGACGGTTACATACCTTACAATACTTATGACAGGACATCTGTTTCTACAGGTGGAACTTTTAAGATGAAAAATGGTATTACTGTAGGAGCTAATTTAAGTTATGCTCAGACAAAACAGGTAGGTGGATTTTTTGGAGAGACCCAGTACGATGGTGCTTCGTCTTCGTTTGCAAGAACACTTTTCCTGGCAAGGAATTGGGACTTTAATCTTCCATACGAAGATGCAAAAGGAGCCAGCGTAATTCCTAACGCAGGGTACGACCACCCGCTTTGGTCTCTAAAGCATGACCAGATTACTACTAATACACAAAGAACTGTTGCCGGTTTTAACTTAGGCTATTCATTCAACGATCATATCTCAGCTTCATATCGTTTAGGTATCAATAAATATGATCTTTCCAGAAGGCAGATACGTGATTTATACTCACGCGCTGACACAGGGGTTGGTTCTATAACTTTAGACGACTTCTCGAATGAAGATATCGAGTCTACTTTATTAGTGAATTTTGATTATAAAATCTCAGAAAAAATCGGTTTTCAGGGTATCTTAGGTAACAACATATTCCAAAACACCCAGACCCGACAAAATTTTTATGGAAGGGATTTTGCAGTTCCGGGAATTTACAGCCTAAGAAACACTAAAGAAGTATCTAATCTTGCAGACAATACAAGTAGAAAAAGAACAATAGGATTTTTTGCAGACGCAACGCTATCGTATTCTGATTTCTTATTCTTAAACGGTACTGCCAGAAATGACATCTCATCTACACTTAATGTAAACAACAGATCCTATTTCTATTCTTCAGGAAGCTTATCTTTTATACTTACCGAAGCTTTAAAACTAGACAGCAAAGTGCTGACATTTGCTAAGATCAGAACAAGTTACGCAAAAGTAGGGCGTGATACATATGCCGAAGCTATTAGTCTTACTTACCCTTTGGGTGTAGCGTATAACGGCCAGCCTACAATTGGTAATCCTACTACTTTACCAAATCCGGATCTTAAACCTGAGTTTGCAAAAGAATTTGAAATAGGTACAGATCTTGAATTTTTTAACAGAAGGATCATACTAGACTTTACTTACTACAGCAAAAAAGCTTTTAACCTTATATATGATTTACCACAGCCTTCCTCATCAGGATATCAGTCATTAGTAACAAATGCTGCTACTATGACAAATAAAGGTGTTGAGATAGGCTTTACGTTAGTACCTGTTCAAACCGAAAGCTTTAAATGGACCTGGACTACGAACTTTACCAAAAACAAAAATGAGGTAACAGACTTAACCGGCCTTGAAAGATCACAGCTAAACGCTAATGAAGTTGCTTATGCAATTCCGGGACAGCCATTTGGGGTGTTTTATGGAACTAAATTTGCGAGGGATGACGAAGGCAATTACCTTATTAACCCCTCAGGTGGTGGTATCATCCAGGATCCTGAATTAGGCATAATAGGTGACCCTAACCCTGATTTTAAAATGAACTTCATAAACAGTTTTAGCTATAAAGGAATAACCCTTAGAGCGCAGGTAGACTGGAGAAAAGGCGGAGATGTATCTTCTTCAACTATCGAATCTTATTTAGGGCGCGGTGTAACCAGGGATACAGAAGACAGGGAACGCACATTTATAATTCCTGGTGTATATGGTAACAACGACGGAACTCCTATACTTGATGGTAACGGAAATAAAATCCCTAATACTACACAGCTTAGTGCGCAGGAACTTTACTTCTCTCCAGCAGGTGGTAACACTTTTGCAATAAACAGTGTGGACGAGGCAAGAATTTATGACGGTACAGTTTACAGGTTAAGAGAATTGAGCTTAACGTATGACCTGCCGCAAAAATTCCTTGAGAAAACTCCTTTTGGCAAAGTAAGCTTCGCTTTTATTGCCAACAACTTGTGGTATTGGGCGCCAAATGTTCCTAAGTATACAAACTTTGACCCGGAAACTACCAGCTACGGATCGACTAATCTTCAGGGAATTGAGGTATCGGCAGCTCCAACAGCAAAACGATATGGGTTTAAGATAAATCTATCATTCTAAAAAAATAAAGATGAAACTACTTAAAAATACTAAATACGGTATTGCAGTATTATTTACCGCAATGCTCTTTACAGGATGTGACGATTATCTCAACGTTAACGATGATAAGGATTCACCTACCGAAGCTCCTCTTAACCTGCTGCTAACTAACACACAAAGGTCACTTGGGGCTACCACAGATTTTCAGTTTTACGCCGGTGACATTTTACAGGTGTACACCCACCAGATGGTTGTGCGTGAAGAAATGGATCAATATGGTACTAAAGTTGACAATATTAATCTTAACAATGAATGGGACAACACGTACCTGACATTAACAGATATTGAAACTCTAATTAGCCAGGGAACCGAAGAAGGCGCAATGGTCTATGTAGGGGTTGCGCAAATGGAAAAGGCTTATTTAATGTCTGTCGCTGTAGATATATGGGGTGATGTACCCTATACAGAAGCAACTAAATTAGCCGGAGGAATAAATACTCCAAAATTTGACAATCAACAGGAAA
The DNA here is from genome assembly GCF_033042555.1 of Flavobacterium sp. DG1-102-2. Classification (NCBI taxonomy): domain Bacteria; kingdom Pseudomonadati; phylum Bacteroidota; class Flavobacteriia; order Flavobacteriales; family Flavobacteriaceae; genus Flavobacterium; species Flavobacterium sp. DG1-102-2. The sequence continues at coordinate 122,650 of NZ_JAWLIK010000004.1, read as the reverse complement.
TTTATGCCTCTGTATTAGAGCTTATCGAAACTGCCAAAATAAATATGGCCAGTGGTGCAGGAACAATAAAACCGGGTACCGACGATTTATACTATGGCGGAAATATGGATAAGTGGATACGCTTTGCGAACACCTTTAAATTAAAGCTATACAACCAAATCCGTTCGACATCATTGTTTAATGCTACAGATGTTGCTGCATTAATTGCTGAAAACAATTTCTTCCAGTCTAACGCCGATGATTTTGAATTTAAGCACACTACAACTACGTCGCCGTCGGATGAAAGAAACAGATTCTATGTGGCTTCTTATGGCAGTACGCAGTTCTCTACTTACATGAGTCCTTGGTTCTATGAGATCCTAAAAGGTGTTAACCCTAATATCCATAATGGAAATCCTGATCCACGTATGCCTTATTATTTCTTTAACCAGCTTACTGCCGGCGAATTCCCTCCCGACCAGGGAGATCCCGGAACAGGTAATCCAAAAGCAGATTACTGGGACAAAGCAACCGGATTCTTCAGCATCCGTTTTGGAAGCACAGGACCATGGAGAGATTCGAGTGCCGAAAACTCATATACATACCCGGGAATATTTCCGTGTGGAGGACGCTATGATGATCAGCAGGGAGGTGTAATGGATATTAATGGCGGTACAGGAAAAGCTCCAAAAAGAATCCTTACCTACGATGAATTCCTTTACATCAAAGCCGAACTTATGCTAGCTGGAGTAATGACAGGCGATGCCGGCGCACAGCTGGAAGCTGCCATCAATGCAAGTTTTGCTAAAGTAGACCAGGTTGTCGCAAACAGCGGTACTACACAAGGTGTACCATTATTATCAGGCACAACCCCTGTTAATGCGTTTGTAAGTGGTGTCATGACAGAGTATGCCGCGGGAGATGCTGCTAAAAAGCTTGAGATAATCATGACTCAAAAATGGGTAGCAACATTTGGTGACCCGATGGACCAATACACAGATTACAGAAGGACAGGATTCCCTGTATTAGCTAACCCGTTAGGCGCTTCACCTGAGTACCAGCTGAACAACGGCGATGATTTTCCACTAATCGATTCTCAAACAGTGCAAAACAACCCATTCCAGGTATCGCTGTTCTGGCCACAGACTGAGCTAAATGTTAATGCTAACGCTCCATCTCAGAAAAATGCAACAACCTATAAAATATTCTGGGACAACTAAATTGTAAATCATGAAAAATATAAAAATAATATTTGCTTCATTGTTTGCCGCAGCAATGTTACTGTCGTGTAACGATGATGGAGGAGACTCTGTAAGAACCCTGCAGGAAGGCGCAGTCCCTAATATTAAAAAAGTAGAAGGCAGTGACCTTATTATAAATCTTGTAAATGTACAGGAAGGAAATGAATTTGCGTTATCGTTTACGGTAGACAAAGGTTTTGGAGATCCTGCTTCTATGGATGTCGTAGGTTTTTACATTAAGACTGACGGTACTGTAGAAAAAGCGATTTTAGCTGATAATGTAACTACATTCCCAACAACTATAAATCTTACTAAGGCTTCACTTATTAGTACGTTTGAATCACTTGCAACAGATGCCGATTTTGCATTAGGGGATCAATTAAAAATTTCGACTGACCTTACCCTGAAAGATGGCACCGTTATAAAACTACTAAACGAAGAAACCGGAGCTCAAAATTACGGGCAGGATATAGCAAACTCAACTGTATTTAGTGTTACGCAAACGTATACGGTATCATGCCCTTCCGATCTTGGAGGTACTTATAGTGTATTGAGTAGTGGTTCGTCAACAGATTCAGGGCCTACACCTGATGAAAATCCGATTTCAGATTTCGCTTCCACCACAATTATTACTGACAATGGCGGGGGAAATTATACAATGTCTGATGGTTTCGGAGGACTATATCTTCTATGGTATGATATTTACGGAATTACTGCAGACAATGCACCTGGTTCTTTCTCAGATGTATGCGGTACAATTAGCGGGTCATTTACTGACGCGTTTGGAGGCACGGTTAACCTTACCGGCACTGTAAATCCTGACGGTACTCTTACGATACATTTTGAAAATGAATTTGGAGATCTGGGGGATTCCGTTTACACAAAGCAATAAATTTAAGTTAGTTAATCAATATTGAGGATGGTGTTATTGCCATCCTCTTTTTTTATACCTTTGCGCCATGGAAAAAGAACACCAGATTTTCGGTATCAGGGCTATAATAGAGGCTATACACGCAGGCAAAGAAATTGACAAGGTATTTATTCAGAAAGATGCCCAGAGCGATCTCATGAAAGACCTTATGAAGGCCATGAAGGCAAACAACGTTAACTTTAGCTACGTTCCCGTAGAAAAGCTAAACCGTTTAACACCTAATAACCACCAGGGCGCAGTAGCAACTATCGCCCCTATTTCTTTCCACAATCTTGAAGAACTGATAGAAAAAGTAACCGAAAGCGGTAAAACACCTCTTTTCCTTATTCTTGACCAGCTGTCAGACGCGCGTAACTTTGGCGCTATCATCCGTACTGCAGAATGTACAGGTGTTGATGGAATAATCGTTCAGAAACAAGGCTCTGCGCCTGTTAATGGGGATACCGTAAAAACATCTGCCGGAGCGGTATTTAATGTTCCCATCTGTAAAGTAGAGCATATTAAAGATGCTATTTTCCATCTTCAGGGATCAGGCATTAAAACCGTTGCTGCTACAGAAAAAACAGAAAACAACATCTATGATGTTACTCTGAATGAGCCGGTAGCAATCATCATGGGTTCTGAAGACAGGGGTATCAACCCATCTGTATTAAAGATCGTTGATGAAAAAGCGAAGCTTCCTATGTTTGGAACAATAGGTTCGTTAAACGTTTCTGTGGCCTGTGGTGCATTCCTTTACGAAGCTGTAAGACAAAGAAGCTAACCTCTTAAATTAATTTATCGAACTATCATTATCACCTTTATCCTCATTGGGTTTAGGCACATAATTATACACAATTCTTAACGAAGGATACTGAATAGCCGGCGGCGAAAGAATTTCGGCATCAATAACTTCTATGTCTTCTGGTTTAGGTGGATTTACAAAGTTGCCATACTCATCAAAACGCTTCATGAAAGGATCCTGTTTAGGGTCGAAATCAGGGCGCTGCCAGTCATATACGATTTCCTTTTTATATTCGGGTGTTTTGTATATCCTAGAGAAAAGAAATCCGCTTATCAGTCCGCCTAAATGTCCTTCCCACGATATATTCTCTTCTACTCCGGGAAAAACATACCACACCATACCACCATATAAAACTATTATGGTTAGCGATAAGGCGACAAGACGATAATAACCGGTCTGAATACCTTTAAAGAACATAAAGGCTACGAGAACATAGATAAGTCCGCTTGCACCTATGTGGTACGACTCCCGCCCTATCAACCAGGTTATAAACCCTGAAAGCAGTACTCCATACACTAGCACCTGCAATGCCTGTTTCCGGTAAAAATATCGCAGCGCAGCAATAAGCACTACCAGCGGCACAGAATTGTTATATAAGTGTTCAAGGCTGCCGTGGAGAAAAGGGCTGAGGACAATTCCCCTTAGCCCAATAAATGTTCGCGGCAAAATGCCATATTCGTTAAGATATATGTGGTATTTCACTTCAACCCAATACACCAGCCATAGCGACAGCACAAAATACAATGGCCATGCAAGCACTGAGGGTGAAAATCTGAATTCGTTTGTATCGGTCATGAAAGGAGTCAGTCAAAAATGCAACCAAAAAGATTTTCGGTTATTTTGTCAGAAAGTTACCCTTTCACACGAGCCAATCTGACAGAGCAAATAAAAAACACACATTGATTTTAGCATTATATGAACTGCTGCTTATTGTATAAATATGTAATTTTACATCATGGAAGCACCTTTGGCAGAACGCATACGCCCACAGCATTTATCAGAATACATAAGCCAGCAGCATCTTGTTGGCCCTAACGGCTCACTTACCCACCAAATAGCCCGCGGAATAATTCCCTCGTTAATATTATGGGGTCCTCCGGGCACCGGAAAAACTACGCTCGCCCAGATCATTGCGCAAGAAAGCAACCGCCCGTTTTATATACTCAGCGCGATTAATGCAGGGGTAAAAGATGTACGTGAAGTTATTGATAAGGCAAAACAAAGCGGCGGACTTTTTACTGCAAAAAATCCTATACTTTTTATTGATGAGATACACCGCTTTAGCAAATCACAGCAGGATTCGCTTCTTGCAGCGGTAGAAAAAGGATGGGTAACACTTATAGGTGCAACAACCGAAAACCCAAGCTTTGAAGTAATTCCGGCACTGCTGTCACGCTGCCAGGTATATGTACTGAATGCTTTTACTAAAGAGGATCTTGAAGCACTGCTGCATCGAGCAATGGAGGCAGATGCTTATCTCAAAACAAAAAATATTGATTTAAAAGAGACAGAGGCGCTGCTCCGCCTTTCGGGTGGAGATGGCAGAAAGCTGCTCAACATTTTTGAATTAGTGGTAAATGCCTCCGAGGGTGATGATATAGAAATTACAAACGACCGCGTGATGCAGCTGGCTCAGAAAAATACCGTGCTGTATGACAAGACCGGGGAGCAGCATTATGATATCATTTCGGCTTTTATCAAATCCATGCGCGGCAGTGATCCTAACGGAGCGGTATATTGGCTTGCAAGAATGATAGAAGGTGGCGAAGACCTTAAGTTTATTGCACGACGTATGCTTATATTAGCTTCTGAAGATATTGGGAATGCCAACCCTACAGCACTCATTATGGCAAATAATACTTTTCAGGCTGTCGCAACAATAGGCTATCCGGAATCAAGGATATTATTAAGCCAGTGCGCTATTTACCTCGCTACATCGCCTAAAAGCAACGCCAGCTATATGGCAATAGGCAAAGCACAGCAAATTGTTAAGCAGACAGGCGACCTGCCTGTACCATTACATTTGCGCAATGCGCCAACAAAACTCATGAAAGAACTGGGCTATGGAGACGAATACAAGTATGCCCACGATTATGATAATAATTTTGCCGATCAGGAATTCCTGCCAGACGAAATTAGAAACACCGCTTTTTATGATCCTGGAAACAACTCCAGGGAAAATTCTACAAGGGAATTTTTAAAGAACAGGTGGAAGAAGTATGGGTATTAAAAAAGTTGCTGAGTGACTTAGGCTCTTAGGTTCTCAGGCCTCAGAAACTAAGTGACTCAGCACCTAATATCTTCTTTTAAAACTTAATATTCAGCTTTTCTGAAACTAGTTTATCATTTTGGTAATATTCAAAGATCCAATCGTTACCTCTTTTAAATACAACACCATTTTTATTTTCTGACACAGCAGTATATGAGTCCTGCTGCGATGTTTTGTATATTTTAAGCACGATCATAGGAGTACTGTCTACCAATTGATATCCATTAGCTATTGGCTGTGCAAAAAGCGCATTATCGTTATTTACTGTTACGGGTGTAGCTGCCTGCTGTCCTGCCGCTACCGGAGCACTTTGCTTTACTGCAACAGTACTTTTTCCTGAATATTTATAATTTATCTGCTTTACAGATTGCGATGCCTCGCGCAACGCCTCGTAATAAGCCTTTTGATAGGTCTTCTCTTTACTTTTCCCCTTTAAAGAAGTAAAAACGTTTTTACCGTCGCAGGTGTTAATGGTAATGGTAAGTGCAGTGGTCAATAAATTTGATTCATTTTCTACGTTAGCATATAGTGATTTACACCTGTCTAACGCCAGTTCATCCGGTAATTTATCTGTAGGATAAAAAACCTGGAAGCCCTGTTTTTCAAACATCATTTTTGTTAATGCGTTCAGGTTAAATTTATTTTCTTCTTTAAGCCATTCAAATTTAGCTGGCACGATTATGTATTGATAATCGTTTAAGCTTTGCGCAAATCCGAGTCCCGAGATAAGCAAAGCAAAAAGCAGTAACGTCTTTTTCATAGTTTTTATAGTATTGTTTTAAGATCTAACAGGTGGTTGACCTGTTTTATGGCAGAAGAAACTTCGTGCTTGTGTTCGTTATAAAAGATAGCATCCAGCCCAAAGTCTAATGCGCCCTGGACATCGGCCTCTATACAGTCGCCAATCATGACACTTTGGCTTTTTTCAGCCTTAGCGAGATTAAGGGCATATTCAAAGATACCGGCATGGGGCTTTTTACAGCCTGCAAGTTCAGAATTTGTTATGGTATCAAAGTAATGAATAAGGTTAGAATTCCTAAGTTTTAATTCCTGCACTTTGTCTGGCCCGTTTGTAATAATATGAAGGCTGTATTTTGATTTAAGATATTCAAGTATCTCTACCGTACCGTCATGAAGGTGGCTGTTAACAGGAAGAAGTTCGATATATTCTTCAGAAACGATATGCAGCAAATTGTCGCTTACTTTAAAGTCAAGAAGATCAAAAGTATCCTTTAGCCTGCCATAACGAAGATCCTGCTGCGTGATTTCCCCATCGCGGTACAGTTTCCAGTACTTGGCATTGATGGGAGAATAATGGGCATTAAATTCGTTATGCGAAATACCGAGCCCATATTTTTCTATAATCGTCTGAAAGGCAATTGCAGAATTTTTCTCGAAATCCCATAGGGTATGGTCGAGATCAAAAAAAACTGCTTTTTTACCGGATATCCTCATTAGTTGCCTTTTGTAATAACTGCATTTTCTACGTGGTAGATCCAATCATCAACATCAGTATCATTATACCTGAATGTCCCCTGAAGTGTCACGTACTGATCAGTCTTAAGTTTCATTCCTGTATTCTTGAACTTAATACCCATAATGGTTTCAGGGCCTGCCTGTCCGCAGAAAAAACATGATGCAAAAACGTTCTTGCTAAGCGCATAGTTTTTGTTATCTATGGGGATAATAAACCCACTCATCGTAATAGGTTTTTTATTCTTGGTCTTAAGCGTAGGGTTGATAACGGGGAACATAACACCTTCCGGATAATCTTTACTTGGCTTCTTAAGGTATTTGATCTGGGCTAAAAGTTTCCATGTAAGCGTGTCTGAAACAGGTGCAAAAGAAGCCCCATTAGCCTTTACAACTGTAATTTCAGAAGAAGGCGTTCCTAACGACATTAACAACATACCTGCAGCAAGCAGGGCGACAAAAAGATATGACTTACGCATTTGCGAGTGTTTTAGAAATATTTAAACTATATGCTTTTACAGCTGGTATTACCGCTGCCAAAATCCCTACAAAGATAGTGAGCAGGAATAAATATCCTTCCTTCTCCCACACAAATTGAAACGGGTTAAATGACATCTTGAATTCGTCCTCAGATGAACCCGAAATAAACAGTAATGCTACCCTACCAACAATTGTTCCAAAGATAAAGCCGGTAACACATAAAAGCAGGCTTTCTATGAGAACCAGCGAAAGTAATTGTAAACGGCTTGCACCATTAACGCGCAACAGGGCAAATTCGTATTTTCTTTCCTTTAAAGTATTATATAAAGCAATAAAGATACTTATGCCGGATATGATCATAATGCCAATGGCAAGATACCTGAGTGCATCAAGCCCGATACCAAATAGGGCAAACAGGCGGTTTATCTCTATGGCAGGAGACGCAGCCTGCATCTTTGTATTCTGAGCTATTATCCTTGGCCAGGTAACGATACCCATTTTGCTGCGGAATTTTACCAGCACTGCCGTTATCTCTTTTCCTTCTTCGCTTATTACAGCGTTTTCTTCATGCTCGTGATCGTGTGCTTTTTCGGCATGGTTGTGGTCGTGATCTTCGTGATCGTGTGCATCTGCTGCAGCTTCATGATCATGATCATGCTCTTCAGCCTCTGCGCCTTCTTCGTGTTCGTGATCATGCATTGCCCAAACACTCTGGATATTGCACAGAATAAGATTGTCCACCACTTTACCTGTAGGTGTTGCAATACCTGTAACAGTATAAGCCTGATGGTCGTGCACTTCGCCCTCGGCGGCATCGCCGTGTGAACCAAAGAACTTATCCCCCACTTTCATGTTCATCTTTTGCGCTATGGCACTACCCAGCACAACATCAAAATTATTTACAAATACTTTCCCGTCCTTTAATGCAGCGCCATATTTGGTAAGATATTCGGGAGTTGTACCCACAATTCGGAACCCTCTGTAATTGTCTCCAAAGGCTAATGGAATTGCCGACTCCACAAACGGGTGCTTCATCCATTTTTTTGCTTCGGTGTAATCTATATTTCCGGTAGGTGCATCAACCTGATAAACTGATGATAATATCAATTGCAGCGGACTCCCCTGCGCTCCAAGTACAATATCAATCCCGTCTATGTTATCGCTGAATTTTTTTTCAAATTGTTCTTCTAACAAGAAAAGAAGTGTAATAATCGCAACACTTGCGGTAAGAAGTATAATGCTTAATGCCGTATTTAATGGCTTGAACCAAATATTTTTCCAGGCTATTTTAGTGATCATGATAAAGAGATTTGGTTTGAAAAGCGGTCTTTAAGCCTTTGGTCGTGCGTAACGATTACCAGTGCGGTGCCGTATTGCTTTGCAAGATGCGAAAGCATATCGGCAACCTTAAAGGCATTTTCATCATCTAAGCTTGAGGTAGGTTCATCTGCAAGTAATAGTTTAGGCTCATTAATAAGCGCACGGGCAATAGAAACCCTTTGCTGCTGGCCAATACTCAACTGCGAAGGTAATTTATGCAGCTGCTCTTTAAGATCAAGCTCTGCAAGAAGCTGCTTCGCTTTCTCCACAGCCTGTTTACCTGAGGCCAGCCAGGAAGCCAGCACAACATTTTCAAGCACGTTTAGTGACGCCACAAAGTAGGATTGCTGTAATATCAGTCCGATATTTTTTCCTCTGAAGTGGTCAAGTTTTTTTTCTGAGAGTGCAGCAATGTTAGTATTCTCTATAAGTACCTCACCGCTTTTAGGACGCTGCAAACCTCCCAAAAGGTGCAGCAGTGTAGTTTTTCCTTTTCCGGAACCTCCTGTTATAAGAAGCGTTTCGCCGGAAACAGCAGCGATATCAGGAAAACTGAAATCGGTGCCTTTTCCATAAGAAAAATGTATATTTTTAGTTTGTATCATGTCAACATATAATTGACCTGCAATTTAGGCAAAAGCCCACGATTATAAAACATAAAATTACCGCGATTACGCCTGCGCCTTTTCCTTTGCATCAAAAATTATGATGCTTTGCAGCATTCCTTTTTGCTTGTCGTCATTTTCAAACGCATAGTCAAGGCATACCTCATCCTGCTGCAATGCCTCCAGGCAGCGATTAAAAATAGCCTCCCTGTTCTTCATGTCTTTTATAGCAAGATCTAGCCTTATTTCTAAGACTGCGCGGTGTATAAATGGATCATTTATATATACTTTAGAGTGTTCCCTATCGTAGTTTTCAGTAAGATTAAAGTCGACCAGCTGAAATTTATGCGTTTCCATTTTTTCCAGGACCATAGCCGGCACATCCCTATTTCTTTCTGCCTCATCGTCGGGCAGGTCAAACTCCCCGTCGTATGTAAAGGTCATGGTGTAGTTATGCATAGCTTAGTTTTTTTGTCTAAAATTATACTATATTGATAATCTTAAATAGTGAATTAACACATTTATAGGATAAATATTTCACAAAACAGGCTTCTACACTCTCGCAAATGCAAAACGGCAGACTTTGAAAAGCCCACCGTTTCTTATTTTTGATTGATGATGATTTTATTGTAAAACTATAATTTCCCGCTTGGGCTCTTTTATCCTGAGTTTAATAGAAGTGTAGCGCCATTCATTTCCTTTTTTATCGGCTACTACGTCCATTTTAGCCTTTCCTTTCTCTCCGCTTACTCTTATGCTAAGAGTAACAGATTGTTTCGTATTAGTGTATTCCACTGTGCTTTCTACAATCCCCATATTACTTACAGGCTCAAGCGTACCAAGTACATTTTGTACCTCAACATTTTTATTGGCTTTATCTATTGCATTTTGGTATAGTTTTTCATCAGAAAATGCACTGGCAAAATCGCCAACACTCCCGGCAGAAATCACCGAAAAAAGTAAAGTAAACCCCAACACAGGTATAATAACCATTGGCAGCAGCCATTTCCAGTTTCTTTTAAACCAACTTTTTTCTTTTAAACTTTCATTTTCTGTATCACCCATAAATAACAGACGAGCCATCTTCATTTTTGTTACAAAATCATTTTGGATACAACAATAAGCAATCAGAACACTTTTGGCATGAAGAATAAGCAGAACTTTGGTTTAAATATTTACAACCAAAACGTCATGAGCATAAAACAAGTTAAATTAGGAAACCAGGGATTGATAGTTCCCGCCATAGGCCTTGGCTGTATGGGGATGACTACCATTGCAGGAAACGACATATATGGCAAAGCCGATGAAAATGAAGCGATAGCAACAATTCACAGATCGCTTGAACTGGGCGGTAATTTTCTTGATACTGCAGACCTTTACGGACCTTTGCTTAACGAACGCCTAATTGCCAAAGCCATTAAAAGAAACAGGGACAGCTATATCATCGCAACAAAATTTGGTTTTGAGATAGACGACAACGAACAGCTTACCTGGCGCATAAACGGACAGAAGGATTATGTAAAGAAAGCCGTGGAGCGTTCGCTTAAAAATCTTGGCACAGATCATATCGACCTGTATTACCTGCACCGCCTTGACCCAAATACTCCTATTGAAGAAACAGTAGGAGCTATGGCAGATTTAGTTAAGGAAGGCAAAATTGGCTATATCGGCTTATCAGAAATTAGTTCAGAAACTTTAAAGAAAGCGCATGCTGTGCACCCCATAACTGCGCTGCAAACAGAATATTCTCTTTTTGAAAGGACTGTAGAAGAAGCAGGGATACTGGATACCGTAAAAGAACTTGGTATCGGTTTTGTACCCTACTCTCCGCTGGGCCGCGGCTTTATATCGGGCGAAATTAAAACTCCCGAAGATTTTCCTGAGAACGATTTCAGGAGGGGCATCCCAAAATATCAGGGAGAGCAGTTTTATAAAAACATTGAGCTGCTAAATGAGCTTAATAAATTGGCCACAGAAAAAGGGGCTACAGCTTCACAATTAGCTATTGCATGGACCATAAACAAAGGATTTGTACCGATACCGGGAACAAAACGCACAAAATACATTGAGCAGAATATTGCTGCAGTAGATTTTACATTAACAAACGATGAAATGAACAGACTGGAAAGCATCATTCCGTTAGGTACTGTAACGGGTGATCGTTATGATGCTTCGGGAATGCAGATGGTAAGCCTATAATATTAAAGCAAATTACAATGATACAATCTAAAGGATATGCTGCTCAGTCGGCAGAAACAGACTTAGCCCCGTGGGATTTTGAACGCCGCGATGTAGGTACTCACGATGTGAATATAGAAATTTTATTTTGTGGTGTTTGCCATACCGATATCCACCTTACTAAAAACGAATGGTTTCCGGGGTTGTTCCCTATGGTGCCGGGCCATGAGATAGTAGGCCGCATAACACAGATAGGCAATCATGTAACCAAATTTAAAGTAGGCGACCTTGCCGGTGTGGGTGTGATGGTAGACAGCTGCCGCCATTGCGACGAATGCAACGACGGGCAGGAACAGTTTTGCGCCACAGGAGTTCAAACCTATAATAACCTCGGTAAAGATGGGTTGCCAGTATATGGTGGCTACAGCAGCAACAATGTTGTGCACGAACGTTATGTACACAGCATTTCAGAAAAACTGTATCTTGCAGCTGTCGCGCCCTTGCTATGTGCAGGAATTACCACTTACTCTCCACTACGCAAATGGAATGTAGGTAAAGGCCATAAACTTGCGGTCGTAGGTCTTGGCGGACTGGGTCATCTCGGCGTTAAATTCGGGTTGGCCTTTGGTGCCGAAGTTACCGTCTTGAGCACATCAGAATCAAAGCGTGAGGATGCCAAAAAACTTGGCGCACATCATTTTGTGGTAACTAAAAATGATGAAGAAGTGGCCGCTGTTGCAAAAACGTTCGATTTTATACTGGATACCGTTGCAGCAGATCATGATATTAACCTCTACCTGACGATGCTGCGAACTAACGGAACCTACATTAACGTAGGCATGCCGGTTGAGCCGTTTACTGTTCCTGCTTTTACATTAGCTTCAGGAAATAAAACGGTTACCGGAAGCGGTGCCGGTGGTGTACCTGAAACCCAGGAAATGCTTGATTTTTGTGCAGAACATAACATAGTATCAGACATTGAGCTGATCAATATAAAAGATATCCACACTGCCTATGACAGGATGCTTAAAGGCGATGTACGTTACCGGTTTGTTATAGACATGAGCACCCTTTAATATATAACTTGAGAAAAAGCTATCTTTACGGTAGCTTTTCTATTTTAAATGTACAGATTATGACGAAGGTAAAAAATGGGCCGCTCGTATTAAATTCGGTTTCTGAAATGCACCGCATGCTGGGCCTTAGCGGGCCGGAACACCCGTTGGTAAGTACCATCTATTTTAATGACATCAAAGATATTCATGGAGAAATACCTAACGGCTTAGTGTTGAACTTCTACATGATCGCCATAAAAAAGGATTATAAGGGAAAAATACGCTACGGACAGAGCAGCTATGATTTTGACGAAGGCATGATGTCGTTTATAGCACCGGGACAGATATGCTACGAGAATGAACCTGGTGAGAATCCGCTTGCCGGATGTATGCTGCTTATACACCCTGATTTCTTAGGGGGATATGCATTGGCAAAAAACATCCGTAACTATGAGTTCTTTTCGTATGCCGTGAACGAAGGCCTGTACCTTTCACAGAAAGAGGAAACAATGGTTGAAGGCATAATGCGTAACATAGAACAGGAATATAAGAGTGCCATTGACACATTTAGCCAGGATGTTATCATTTCGCACATAGAACTACTGCTTACCTACTCCAACCGTTTTTACAACAGGCAGTTTCTTACGCGCAAAAGCGTTAACAACGACCTTGTTGCCAAAATGGAAAGCCTGCTTACCGAACATTACAACAGTGACAAAACCTGCCTGCCAAGGGTTAAGGATATTGCCGACCGCCTTAATGTATCTCCCGGATATCTTAGCGATATGCTACGCGCATTAACAGGACAGAATGCACAACAGCACATACACAACAAGCTTATTGACAAAGCTAAAGAAGTACTCACCACCACACCCTTATCAGTTAGTGAGATTGCCTATCAGCTGGGATTTGAATACCCGCAGTCTTTTAGTAAATTGTTTAAGACAAAAACCAATGTATCGCCATTGGAGTACAGGAAATTGTTTAATTAAAATTTCGACTAAATGTTTCATGTAAGAATATTTTCACTGACCTTTACGTTAGCAATAAAAAAATACCAATGAAAAAATATATCCTGATTGTATTTCTTATCGCATTCGGAAATCTTAAAGCTCAAAAAATTATTGAGATGCATTATGAAGGGGTGGTTAATGTAGATGCTTTTAACGATTTTGGTAAAGACGAACCGTCTACGGACGCGTATGGAGAATTTATATTTTCTCCAATAGAAAAAAAGCTGGTCCGCTACGACCGTGACAAACAAACTCCCGGTAAAGATGCTTATTTAATGAATGAGTACATCATTGACAACTCTGCCTTTTTAATTAATGGATTAAATACTATAAAATATTTTAACAATGTGACTTCGCTGCTGAATGCAAAAGGAGAAGTTGCAGGAAAAATAGAATATAATCCTGAAACCAAAATTCTTGCAATGACCGAATGGACCCGCGGAAATGTTGTTACCTATAAATATCAGATTACTTCCGCAATTGAAAAAGATAAATCACCAGAGTCTGTCATTAAAAATAAAAAAAATAACCTTAAGGCTCCTGTTGTTGCCACAGTATCGGCTTCAGAAGCATTACTATTTAATGAAGACGGGATTGCAGAAGTGATTCTCTCTAAACCAAAATTGACTGAAACCGAAATTAAAGCCCGTATTCAGGAATTTCTGGAAAATTATTATATGCAAGTCAGGATATTGGAAAATGCCCCTGACTACAGCAGTATTACCGTAGAAGGAAGCCATTGGGACGTTTTTAACCGAAAATCTATTGCATCAAGAAACCCGATAATTAATGCAAGATATTATATGACACTTACAACAATGAAAGATGGGGTTAAAGTCACTATTCAACATATTGCTTTTGAAGTAGATGTAATAAAGTATTACCTAGACCTTTCTGATTTACTTAATGACAAGCCAAGTGTCATTACCTATAAAGAAGATAAACCTGCATTTTTAGCTTCGTCCAGTAAGGTTGTAAAATCGTTGGATTATTACCTTGACAATGGAGAAATAAAATATTTTGATGTGAGTTCACAGTAACTATATTACAAAATCCCATCATCGGCAAAACTCAGGTAGCCATTTTCGGTAACGATAACATGGTCAAGTACATTAATGCTCAGCGCCTGACCTGCTGCCTTTAGCTGTTTGGTTATCTGTTTATCGGGTTCGCTGGCCTGCAATACACCTGACGGATGGTTATGCACGAGTATAATTCCCGTAGCATTTTGCTCTAATGCGGTTTTGAAAACAATGCGCACATCTACAATTGTACCTGTGATTCCGCCCTTGCTTAACTGCGCTTTATAAGTCACTTTATTGGAATTATTTAGATACAATATCCAGAATTCCTCATGGGGCAATTCGCCAATAATGGGTTGCATTATCTCGAATACGGCACGGCTGGAAGTAATTCGTTTAAGGTCTACTCCCGCTTCATCGCGCCTTCTGCGGCCCAGTTCCATTGCGGCAGCAATCGTAATGGCTTTGGCTTCGCCTATTCCTTTAAAACTCATTAGTTGTTGCAGGCTTTGCTTGCCCAGTGCGTTCAGGTTGTTATCTACGCTTGCTAAAATGCGCTTACTCAGTTCTACCGCACTCTCGTTACGGCTTCCAGACCCTATAAGTATGGCGATCAGTTCGGCATCGCTAAGGGCTGCTTTACCTTTAAGCATTAGTTTTTCGCGCGGCTGGTCGTCTTCTGCCCAGTATTTTATTGAGAAGTTGCCTGTAGATTCTTCCATAGATGAGTAGGGTGATGTTGAGCAACTAAAATACAATAATTAGTGAACTCTCCTATACTATGAACGATATTTCTTTCGTTTTAGCAGTAAACCAACTCACAATGAAATATTTACTATTACTGTTTTTATTAGGCTGCACTGATAAAAATACTGCTGATGTCGCCGAAACGAACGTAACGGCGACCACTAAAGATTTCTACGGAAAATTGTCGGATGCAGCGATTACGCTGACAAAAGAAGAAGTAGAATATGACGGTACTTACTTTGCCATTCCTTATCCTAATGGCGATGTGCCAAAAGGAAAAGGTGTATGTACAGATGTTATTATACGCGCCTACCGCAAAATGGGCATTGATCTGCAAAAGGAAGTGCATGAGGACATGAAGAAAAATTTTTTGCTGTATCCTAAATCAAGGGGATTAAAAACAACCGACAGTAACATAGACCACAGGCGTGTACCCAACCTACAGGTTTTCTTTAGCCGCTTTGGGGAAACTAAATCTGTCACTGATAAAGCTTCAAACTATAAACCGGGTGATATCGTAACCTGGAAAATAAATGGCAGATTGCCCCACATAGGTATAGTTACCGACAAAAAGGCGTCTTCAGGCCGTTACATGATCGTACACAATGTTGGCTACGGCCAAAATCTTGACGACTGCCTCTTTAGTTACCCTTTAACAGGGCACTACAGTTACAAAAAATAACTTCAACACCTCATTGCTTCAATCTGACAATTATGATTTTCTTTGTTTTAAGAATAAAAATTTACAAATTGTTAATTAACAGCCTCTTGAAACAACCTTAAATTTAAACTTAACACTCTTTATTAACTATTACTTAACAATTTAATTTATCTTTGCCCCAAGCAAAAAACGGAATATCTATCTTAACAACTGTTAGTTAGCTTTTATGAAATTTAAATATAAAAACAGCCTTACTGTTTTACTCACCAGGCTTTTATATGTGTATATAGTATTTATGCTATGCCGCTTAGCCTTCTATTACTTCAACAACAATCTAATCGATCCTGTACATGGTAAAGACATAGTGAGCGTACTGCGCGGAAGCCTTATGTTTGATACTGTTTCGATAATTTACATCAATATGCTTTTTATTTTTATGTCTGTTGTTCCTTTCAGGTTCAGGGAAAAGACTGGTTATAAAAAAGCATTGCTGTGGATCTTTATGATAACCAATGGCATAGGACTTCTTGTTAACGTGGCCGATATTTTCTATTATCCGTTCAAGCAGGCGCGTATCGTGTTGGGTGATTTCTTCCTTTTAGGAGAGGACGCCTTTATACCGCTTTTGGCCGACTTTATGGCCGATTACTGGTACGGATTTATATTTTATTTCCTGCTGCTGGTGATTTTATACCAGGGCTATAAGTGCACCGGAACTACTGAAACGAAAATTGATTCAGCTAAAGAAAGTAACAGGCGATACTACACGCTTAACAGTGGCTATTTCGCATTGATGGCAATAGTGGTTATCTTTTTTGTGAGAGGAGCAACATTTTCGGCGGCTTCATTTCCAATAGGAATGAATGATGCCTTCCTGTATACCGATAACCCAACGCATACATCGGTAATACTCAGCAATCCGTTTTGCCTGCTAAGGACAATGGGAAAATCTAAAGACGTTCCGTCACTGAAGTATTTTGACGAAAACATTGCTGAAAACATCTACCCTACCACTCACACTATTGTAAACGCCGATGATTTCAATATCAACAGAAAAACGAATGTATTTGTAATTATATTGGAAAGTTTTGGCAAGGCACATATTAAAAGCCTTTCAGACCAATTCAAGCCCGAGCAGGAATCAAATACACCATTTCTGGATTCATTATTTCAGAAGGGCTACTTGTTCACAAACGGGCATCAGAACGGGTACCGCTCTATAGATGCACTGCCTGCAATATGGGCATCTATACCATCATTTAAGGAACATTTTCTTTCACTGCCCAATTCGGTTGCGCCTTATTATGCACTGCCTGCGTGCATGAACGAAATGGGATACAATACGGCATTCTTTCATGGAGCCGTTAAAGAATCTATGGGGTTTGTATCATTTGGCAAGAACACAGGAATAAAGAATTTTTATTCCCGTAACGAATATGAAGACGAAAACGGGACAGCCGATTTTGATGGTAAATGGGGTATTTGGGATCATAAGTTCATGCCGTTTGTACATAAAAAGATAAACACGATGGCATCGCAGGATAAACCTTTCTTTGCAACGTTCTTTACACTATCGTCGCATCACCCTTATAAGGTGCCGCCAGGGTTGCCAAAACAGTTCAGCGAGGGTACGCTGCCGATACACCGCGCCATAAAATATTCTGATTATTCGCTGGGGGAATTCTTTAAGAGTATCAAAAACGAACCGTGGTATAACAATACGCTGTTTATAATAACTGCCGATCATTCATCCGGGGCAGACAGCGAAAAATTTAATAAGGCGCCACACGATTATACTATTCCTATCTTTTTCTTTAAGCCGGGCAGCAACATGGTGGCTAAAGATGATAAGATCATGCAGCACATAGATATTATGCCTACAGTTTTAGGTATGCTGGATTATGACAAGCCTTATTTTGCTTTCGGCAAGGATCACTTTAATGGGGTGGATGCTAAAGATCATTTTGCCATTAACTTTAGTAATAGTGCGTTTAACTTTACTACAGATAAATACTATTACCTGTTCAACGAGAAAGAGATCATTAAAAAAATTGACTACAGAAACGATCCTTTAGGGAAAAACAATCTGCTGCATCAAAAAACGAAGGAAGACGATGAGGATATAAAACGTTTTAAGGCTTTTGTACAGGAATATTACACGCACCTCAACAAACGCGATTACCTGCCGGAGCCTGATAAGAAGAAACGACTGGCTGTATTAGATATAAACAAGAGATAAGAAACGAAAGATGCTACAAGGCATCTTTTGTCGTTTTTAGCCTTTCAGAAACAAACTAAAATACAAAACACAATTCTTTTTACAAGCTCATAATTTTACAGAATTCGCAAATTAAAGTATCTTCGCACCACTTAATTTAAAATAGATGATGGTTACAGTGTAACAAAAATGCATTTATAGTGACTATTAGCTAACAACTATTAACTTTATCCATAACAAATGAAAAAATTAATTTTATTCCTTACCATGTCGCTTATGGTCCTTCCGGTAAGGGCAGACGAAGGAATGTGGTTCCTGATGTTCATTGAGCGCCTTAACCACAGGGATATGCAAAAAATGGGACTTCAGCTTACTTCTGAAGAGATTTACAGCATTAACAACCACAGTCTAAAAGATGCTATCGTTCAGTTTGACGGAGGGTGTACGGCAGAGATCATCTCTAAAGACGGTCTTGTGCTTACAAACCACCATTGTGGTTATGAAGCAATTGCAGAACTTTCTACACCTGAAGCCAACTGGCTTAAAAACGGATTTTGGGCAGCAAACCGTCAGGGTGAGCTGAAGCCGAAAAGCCTTTCTGTTCGTTTCTTCGTGAGAATGGACGACGCTACAAAAAGGATTCTAGGTAAAGTAAACGCTAACATGACCGAAGCCGAAAGGGAAAAAGCAATCCAGCAGGAAAGCGCCCTTATTGAAAAAGAAAACAGCGAGAATGGAAAATATGTCGTTTCTGTTCGTCCTTTCTTCCAGGGTAACGAATACTATTATTTTGTTTACCAGGATTATAAAGATGTACGTTTAGTAGGTACACCTCCTGAGAGCATAGGTAAATTTGGTGGTGATACAGACAACTGGGAATGGCCGCGCCACACCGGCGACTTCTCGATGTTCCGTGTGTATGCAGATGCTAACGGTAACCCTGCTGAGTACTCTACAAACAACGTCCCGTTAAAGCCTAAGCATTACCTTCCGGTAAGCTTAAAAGGTGTTCAGGAAAACGACTTTGCCATGATTCTTGGCTACCCGGGCCGTACTAACCGCTGGATGCCGGCAGGTGGTATAGAGCAGAATGTTAAGTTTGCTTATCCTGCTTGGGTAGAGTCTTCTAAACTGGGTATGGATAAAATGAAAGTATACATGGATAAGGATGCTAAAGTGCGCCTTAACTATGCATCTAAATATGCTCAGGTTGCCAACTACTGGAAAAACCGCCAGGGGATGATTGATGCACTTACAAAACACAAAACCGCCGCTACTAAAGCTAAAGCAGAAGCTGATTTTAATAAATGGGCCAACAAGGCAGAGAACAAAGCTAAATTTGGCGATGTAATTGCTACAATCAATAACTTCTACTCTAAAACAAACGAAAAAGCACGCCATGACAATTACCTTGTAGGGATGCTTAGAACAAGTGCTTTTGCAGCAAACCCATACAGCATAGGCCGCGGCCTTGAGCAGTGTGCTAACGCTAATGATGCCCAAAAAGCTGAAATGGCTCCGGATCTTAAAGCATATATAGAAGAAATATATGGCACAATATACGAGCCTATCGAGAAAGATGTACTCGCAGCGCAGCTTAATCTTTATGCTACAAAATCTACAGGTTATGAGATTGCTCCGCTTGTAGCTAAGATAGCGAAAGAGAACAACAATAACTTTACTGCTTACATAAACGATGCTTTTACTAAAAGTATCTTCGCTTCAAAAGATAAACTGGAAGCTTGGATGGCAAAACCAAACGTAGAGACTCTTAAAAATGATCCTCTCTATTTGCTTTCGGCTGACCTTATGACTAAATACAG
Organism: Flavobacterium sp. DG1-102-2; assembly: GCF_033042555.1. Taxonomy (NCBI): domain Bacteria; kingdom Pseudomonadati; phylum Bacteroidota; class Flavobacteriia; order Flavobacteriales; family Flavobacteriaceae; genus Flavobacterium; species Flavobacterium sp. DG1-102-2. The sequence goes on along the minus strand of NZ_JAWLIK010000004.1, from coordinate 102,851 downwards.
GGCAAAATCTGAAGAGCAGCAAAAACTGGATGCCGATTATTCTAAGGCATTCCGCCTTCTTGTAGATGGTATGAGAGAAGCTAACCCGAAAGTTAAGTACTATCCGGATGCTAACAGCACACTGCGTTTAACCTACGGAAAAGTACGTTCGCTTCCTGCTGATAAGAGAAATGACGCTAAGAAAAACTACTACACTACTATGCAGGGTGAAGTAGCTAAATACAAACCAAACGACGAAGAGTTTGACCTACCTAAAAGACTTCTTGATCTTTATGAGAAAAAAGACTTTGGCCAATATGCAGACAAAGCAGGCTACATGCCGGTAAATTTCCTTACAGATAATGATATAACAGGCGGTAACTCAGGTTCTCCGGTAATAAACGGTAAAGGTGAACTTATAGGACTTGCTTTTGATGGTAACATTGAGGCTATGGCCGGAGACGTTATCTTTGACAAAGACCTTCAAAGAACCATTAACGTAGATATCCGTTATGTGCTTTGGGTTATAGACAAATACTCTAACGCCAAACATATCGTAGACGAAATGACTATCGTTAAATAATATAGAATCAGTTCAGATTCAAAAGAAAACCGTTCCCTCATCTGGGAACGGTTTTTTTGTTAGTCTATATGCACTCTTACGCTTCTTGAATTGCCTGAAAATTCAGGTGCATACATGCTTTGTATGGTAGCGATGCCATTAGAGAAATCGCCTGCATTATTTACCCTTACATCATACTCTACAACATATACGCCTTTATTCAGGCTGTCAAAGAAAAAGTGAGTCGCCACATCGCGGGTAGACTGATAATAACTTGTACCATTGTTATACTTACGTTCAGAAATCACGTCTACAGGCTCAAAAGCTGAGGCTCTCATATCTTTTAGGTGAAGGTATTCCATGTCTTCTTTTGCAGTGATGACCAACCTTACCGTTACAAGATCGCCTATTTTTAACGGTTTCTCTTTTGTTACGTTCTGCAACTGCACTCCATCAGCAGTAGTGCCTTTTATATATAATTCTTTCGTAATATTCAAAATTCCCTGTGCAGGTGCGTAATCTTTATCCGCTTCGTCATAGGTACGCTGCCAGTAGAAACCGCCAAATCCAGGCACGGCAGATTTGTTCTCTACAGTAAGTTTGCCCATTCCCTGTTTCATTTCTTCGGGTTTCCATTTCAGTTTTATATAACCTGTACCGGCCTCTTTTTCGTTTTCGGCAAGCTTGTCTGTTATAGTTTTCTGATTGCCAAATGTAAAGTTTGTATTGTCTTTCACCGAAAGCCAATCGGTTCCCTTCATGAGTAAAGCGTAGACAGCCTCAGCAGTTGCTTTGGTCGTCGGCCAGTTTTTATTCTGTTTGCTTTTTAGCAGCCATACCTTCATGGCATCGGCAGCCGCAATGTCGTTATCCACTTCTGTAAAAGCTTCAATAAGCAGTGCCTGAGTTTCTACAGGAGCATTATACCAATTCCAACCTCCTTTGTTCTCTATCCAGTACATTCCCCACTCTTCGTTTGTGCTGCTTGTTTCTTTTAGATGATGTATGATCTTTTTAGCGATATCCTTGTGCCCATACCGATTCATAATGAGTGTCGCCATACCTTTTTCGTAAAGCGAATAACCCAGCCATTTCATTTTTAAATAGGCTGTAGAAGTGTTCATGCTGCTAACATACCTTTCGGCCACTTTCTTTAAAGAATCGGAAAGCGGATATTTTTCAAGATAAGAACTTCTTGCATACAGGTAGTGCATACCGTCGTAAGGTAGTTCGTAACCATATTTACTTCCTTTCTTTACAAAAGCGAGTCTTTTCTTGTGACCTTCAAAAAACTCCCTATCCATAAACTGAACAGCCTCTTTAGTCATGGCATCAACCGCTTTTTGGTTATCTAATGTTACGCCTAATTTAGCCAAGTGGCCAAAACCCGCCGCAATGTGACGCGTTATATAGCTGCTTTCTTTCCCTCCTTCAAACCACGGAAAGCCTCCCGATAGCATTTGCTTATTTTTCAGTTTCGTAAAACTTGTTTCAAGCGATGCCTGCATTTTTTCAAGGTCAAACAATAATGCCAGCCTGTTTTTAATTTCCTCGCTGCCTTGGTTTTCCAGTATCCATGGCGACTCGGCTAATAGTATCGATTTTAGTTCCTCATTCTGTTCAAACTTTGAGAGCGGTTTATCTGTCTTTCGCCATGCGGCAAAAACCTCAGCTATCTTAGGGTTACTGTTCAGCACATGCGTAGCGATATTGTTAGCATAATAACGTGAAAAAACCTGCTCGGCACATTCGTGTTCAAACTCCATAAGATAAGGCAGCGATTGCAGTGCCAGCCAGGCCGGGTTAGATGTATATTCTAACGTAAGCCCTCTTTGAGTGATATTGGCATTATTCAGGCTTTGGTCAAATTTTTCAAAAGAATATTCTTTTGTCGTATTAGGTTTAACCCAAAGCGCGATACTCTCGGTAACCGTTATGCTATTAGTTACCACAGGCAATATGTTTTCCTCGCCATCAGAGAAATCTCCCGCTTTGGCAACGACCTTATACTGCACGCCCTGCATACCTTTAGGAACGGTTACTTTCCAGCTTACAGATACACTTCCCTTAGCCGGAATGGTAAACGGCTGCAACTTTTGGATGTTTAGCATTTGTTCATCCACCGGTTGCATCGTCACGGCATCAAACAATTGCAGCAGGGCATTACCTGTTTTAACCTCTCCTGTAAGATTTGTAACTTTTGACACCAGCGTAATAGTATCTCTTTCGCGCAGGAAACGCGGCATATTAGGTACAACCATCAAATCTTTTTGCGTATGGAAAGTGTTTTCATAATAACCCGAAGCCGCATTTTTATTATGTGCCAAAAGTCGCAGCTTCCATTCTGTTAATGCTTCGGGTGTAGTAAAGCTAAAAGTAAACCTGCCCTCTTTATCGGTAGTTACCTGAGGATAGAAAAAGGCAGTCTCATCAAAATTTTTACGCGCTTTTACCTGCTGAAGTGCCTCTATTTCTTTCGCCCCCGATTTTGTGTTGATAATTATCACACCATTAGCACCCCTGTTACCGTATATTGATGTTGCCCCGGCATCTTTAAGCACCGTAAGGCTGGTAATATCGGCGGGGTCAAGGCTTTTAAAACTTTCTGCGTCCAATGGCACGCCGTCTATGACATAAAGAGGCTGTACATTCCCGTTAATTGAACCTGCCCCTCTAAGTATAACAGTGCTCGATGCTCCCGGCTGGCCCGAGCCTGTGGAAATATTCAGACCGGGAACCTGGCCTTGCAGGGTTTCAATAAAATTGGCATTTGGCCTGCCCTGAATGGTTTTAGAGGATACTGTTGTGACAGCTATATTTGATGTGGCTCTTGTGGTAGTCCCATATCCTACCACGACAACCTCATCTAAATGATTAGCACTTTCTTTTAATACAACATTTAAAGAATCGGTGTTGGTAATTGCACGGTACTCAATTTCACTACCTACAGAAGCGAACATTAATTCTGTATTTTTTGAAACACAAATAGTGTACTTTCCATCAATATCCGTTTCTGTACCATCATTAGAACCTTTTATGGTTATGCTTACTCCCGGTATCGGCAGTCTCTGGCTGTCAGTAACAACACCACTAATAACACGATCGCCTTTTTTTCGCAGCTTCCCTTTTGGGGTATAACCGAAATAAGAATTCCTTGTATTATCAAAGTCAAAACCGTACATATAAAATGCATCGCTGCTTCTTGTTGTTTGCTGCATTTTAAGCCTTTCAGAAAAAGAAACCGTAGTTGTACCAGTCGTTACTAAATTACGGTATGAATATTTTCTGTTGTTATAGGTAAAAGCCGAAAAATCACTCCATCGATTACTGTAATAGGAACTATCCTCCATCAGTCTGTCAAGCGAAGCATCATACATAGATGCAAGCACTTCAGATGGCTTTTTACTTCCTGTTACACTAAAAGACCAGGTTTCTTTACTGCCAGGCATCAATTTGCTGTTTATAACCTGTGCCTCTATAGCCAGTTTTTCATTTTTTCCGTTAATAAACTCTGAAAGAGGATGGCTGTAATAATCGTTTTGCCATACATAGCTTATTAAAAATTCTATCAACTTATCCTTATGATTATTTATAGGTATTTTGATAGTTATCTTATCAGCATTAAGGTCATGCTGTTCATCATAAATCTTTTTATTGCCATCTGTTGCGGTAACATTTACAGATAATGCTACACCTGCAGAAAGTTCAACTGCCACGTAACCGTCTTTAGCAAAATCTTTATTTTTTACTTCATATTCAAAAATCCTTTTGTCTGCAGGGACTTTATCTTTATCATTCTTAAGCACAAATCGTCTGCTCGTGCTAATTTCGTTTCCAACAGAATCTTTCGCAGCAAATACAAGCTCATAGCTCCCTGATTTCCACGTTTTGATCCTATTAAGCAGAATTTCTTTATCTATACCGGTATCAACAGCCTGAGATAAAACAGGGTTTTTCTTTATTACCGAATCGTTTACGGTTTTGTATGGCAGGTATGGAAATGCCCGCACAAAATCATCTTGTGTAATGACTTGTATTTCCGGCTCATTCCAGGGGCGTTTAGCAAGATACCGCTCAGGGGCAGTAACCTTATAAATAGTTACAGTTCCTTTTGCTGCTTTAAACTGCCCATTAAGATTATTAGTTATTAATGTTACCGATGCTTTGTCATTTACATTTATGCTTTCTGCTACAACGGCTGAGACTGTAATTGAATGATATCCTGCATTAACCGTGGTTTGAGAAGAATGCGTTTCTCCATTTATATCGGTAACGTCAGCATACACGCTATAACTAAAAACCGGCAGGTCTTCAGGATCAAAAGAATCATCTGGTTCTGCATTAAATTCTATAGTAAAATTTCCATCTGCTTCAGTTGTAGTTTTTCCTTCTTTTATATTTTCATCCCTGCCTCCATAGCTATCGTACCAATAGCGCCTTGAATTTCTTTTTACCCGATATTCTACTTCTCCACCTGATATGCCTGCTCCACTAAATGATATTGCAGATCCTTTAACGGTGAATTTTTCATTAAGCCTTACAGCCTCTTTAACATCATTAAAAGTAACTTCAAATTTTGGACGTTTATATTCTTCCACACTAAAGTCGGTTCGAAACCTGTCAAAATACACCTCTTCCCAAAATACTTCATCGTAGTCAGGATTATCATCATCGTCTTCTTCAACAATTACAGAGAATCGTCCTGTCCTGTTTTTTGGAAGTTCAAACTTATCGGTAAAGGAACCAAATTCATTGGTTTTTAATCTGAATTTTTTAACCTCATCGCTATTATCATCTTCAACGGCCACGGTAAAATAGGTGTTGGCTACAACACTTTGAATATCATTTTTGTTCTTCCTTATAATACCCTTAAAAAAAACGGTTTGTCCCGGCCTGTATAATGGCCTGTCAAGAAAAACAGACCCTCCGACTTTCAACATATCGCTTTCGTCACTGTAATAACGGTCATAGAAGTTATATTCAAGGGTATCTGCCTGATGGATAAAAGTTATATAATTATCATTTCCCCTGTCAGAATACCTAACATTTATCTTACCATCCTTTCCTGTTCTTTGCTCCGGCTTCTTCGGCATGTATACCTTAACATTTTCAAGAGGTTTTCCTGTAAGAAGGTCAACTACCTGATAGCTTACACCTGTAATGTTATCTTCATCTTTGATAACTGTTAATCCTGATACTGTTATTTTGTTGATGTTAACTATATCTCCATCATTATTATTTGTTGATTCAGGTGAGATAACCACAGCATAATTGCCTTTTTCCAGACCTGGTAGTATAATCTCGGTAGAATAATTAAAAAAATCATGTTTATCAGGCAGTGTAAAAGATTTCTGAAAATATAAGGCTTTTGAGATTAGATACCTTTCCTTAAAATCTTCCTGACGAGTGTTTACAGAAAAGGGTATTTTATAAAACGACACCGTTATGCGATCAAGGTTTTTAAAATTAATTTTAGCCAGAATTGGTTTTTCAGGAGCGGTAAAACTCATCATCTGAATATCTGCCGCCCTGCTGATGATATTGTTTTTAAGATTAAAAGCCTCTGCTGCAATGTCGTTAAGCGATTTATTCCTTATGATTTCGTCATAAAGCGCTACAGCTTCAATAAGGTTATTTTTATATTTAGTTTTATCTGCCTGCGTGGTTAATAATTGCGCTTTTATCAACATCGCCTTGTAGGTTAATGGCGTTCGTTTTGTCCTTTCAGCTATCTTAGATACCGTTTCAAGATAAAATGCATCTTTATCATTATTATATATTTCTTTGTCAAGATAGCTAAGCCTTCTCAGTACTGCACGATCAAGGTTAAGGGTATCCTTAGCTCCTGTATAATGCTGTTCTATATGCTGCATCAAGTTTAATGCACGTTTAGCAGGGAGTTCAAGTGAATCGCCATCCACAATTTTCATCAACTCTTTAGTATCTCCAAAAAATTGCGGCAATTTTTCACTCCAGTACACATCATACCCTGAGTCAGTATCATTCCATAGATAATCAAGATATCGTTCTGCCAAAAAATCATATAAAGACCTCCTGTATGTACTGAGCGAAGGAGCAAAATCGATTATGGCTTCAAAATCTGCCGTTGGTATGTTATATAGTTTTTCCTTGTTATTGAGGCTTTCTGCATATAGCCTGTTTATTTCATCTTCAAAATTAATAGTTCCCCATTGCCTGTAATCATTACCGGGATATTCAAGATTTGCCAACACTCTTATTCTTGATTGATTTTTAGAATAAATCTTACTCAGCATCTCTGCATACAGGCTGCTCAGTATCTGATTAGCCGGAAATTTTGCATTCTTTATTTCAGCCTGCATTTCGGTAATTATCTTAAACTGGGCATCTTCATCTATAACCTGCATATACTTTGACCTGAAGAAAAAAGCCTTGATAATTTGCGGCTGATTATTCTCCCTCTTTGCCTTAATGTAGATCACATCTGTTAGCAGGGCGGCTTGTTTGACCTCGCCGTCAGCTTCTTTTTCAAGTACGCTGCTCCACTCCTTTGTATAGTCCTGCCCTAATGCTGTAAAAGCTAAAAGTAAAAATGCAAATAGTAAAGTTTGTTTCATGGCCGGGTGGTATTTGTCAACAATATACTGCATTTTTGTTTTTGTCAAACGCTGTTTGTTGTTGAATGATTTTATTACTTTTGATGTTTACAGAACGGTCTGTATTATATAGATGATAATTTTGTAAAAAGGTTGGCAGACAGCCTAAAAAAATCTGACTAAATACTAATATTACAACTAAATGCGTACACACTTTATAGCTATAGGCGGCGCTGCAATGCACAATCTGGCACTGGCACTTCACTCAAAAGGATATCATGTAACAGGCAGCGACGATGCCATTTTTGAGCCATCGCGTTCACGCCTTGAAAAGAAAGGCCTGCTCCCTGAAGAGCTGGGCTGGTTTCCGGAAAAAATAACTGCCGATATAGAAGCTATAATTTTGGGCATGCATGCTAAAGCCGACAATCCTGAACTTCTTAAAGCACAGGAGCTGGGGCTAAAGATATATTCGTATCCTGAGTTTTTGTACGAACAGTCTAAAAACAAGACACGTGTTGTTATTGGCGGATCGCATGGCAAGACTACCATTACTAGTATGATACTTCACGTTATGCATTATAACAATATTGATGTAGATTACATGGTGGGCGCACAGCTTGAGGGTTTTGACACTATGGTTCACCTGACTGAGGAGAATGATTTTATTGTTCTTGAAGGTGATGAATACCTGTCTTCGCCTATGGACCGCAGGCCGAAATTTCACCTGTACCAGCCAAACATTGCACTTATAAGCGGTATCGCCTGGGATCATATCAATGTATTTCCTACCTACGAGAACTACGTGGAACAGTTTGAGATATTCATCGAAAAAATTACTAACGGCGGCATTTTAGTGTACAACGAAAATGACCCTGAAGTAAAACGCGTTGCCGAAGCATCTACAAACCCTATAAGAAAACTACCGTATCGTACACCTGAATATACCGTTCAAAACGGTGTTACCTATCTTGAAACACCCGAAGGCCCAATGCCTATAGAAGTTTTTGGGGCACATAATCTTAACAACCTTGCAGGTGCCAAATGGATCTGCCAGAACATGGGTGTAGATGAAGCCGATTTCTACGAAGCCATTGCAAGTTTTAAAGGCGCTAGCAAACGTCTTGAGAAAATTGCAGAAAACGGAAAAAATGTTGCCTATAAAGATTTTGCGCATTCACCGAGTAAGGTTGCGGCTACTACAAAAGCTGTTAAGGAACAATATCCTGATAAAACACTTATTGCCTGCCTTGAATTGCATACCTACAGCAGCCTTAATGCAGAATTCTTAAAGGAATACGAAGGTGCGCTTAATAATGCCGATGTTGCTGTAGTATTCTATTCTCCTGATGCCGTTAAGATCAAACAGCTTGAAGAGGTTACTTATGAGCAGATCGCTAAAGCGTTTAATCGCGAGGACCTTATCATTTACACTAATCCTGCTGCGTTCAAAGAATACCTTTATGACCTGAAATATGGCAGCGAAGGTGTTGCATTATTACTAATGAGTTCAGGAAATTACGGCGGACTAAATTTTGATGAAGTTAAAAATCTTATTTAGGCACAAAATAACAACAAAAAAACCGGCTGCAAATATGTTTATGCAGCCGGTTTTTTTATGCGTGATTGTATATGTTATTCTGTATCCACATTAAGCATTTGCCAAAGCTTATCTTTAAGCTCCACAAGCCCTTGCTGCGCTATAGATGAAATGAACATATAAGGAATACCTTTAAAGTCTTTATCAAGCTGTTTTTTCATTTCGCCTTTAAGCTCATCGTCAAGCATATCCGATTTTGACACCACTATAAGCCTGTCTTTATCCAGCATTTCAGGATTATAACGACGAAGTTCGTCTAAAAGGATGTCATACTCTTTCTTGATATCGTCGGCGTCTGCAGGAACTAAGAATAGCAGTGTAGAGTTACGCTCAATATGCCTCAGGAAGTAGTGTCCAAGACCTTTACCTTCTGCTGCACCTTCTATAATTCCTGGTATATCAGCAATTACAAACGATTGGAAATCCCTGTAAGCTACGATACCTAAGTTAGGCTTAAGTGTAGTAAAAGGATAATCAGCAATTTTAGGCTTAGCCGAAGTCAGTACCGATAAAAGTGTAGATTTACCCGCATTAGGGAAACCAACCAATCCAACATCTGCCAAAACTTTAAGCTCAAGGATAATATCCTTTTCCTCAGCAGGCATACCCGGCTGTGAATATCTTGGTGTCTGGTTTGTAGAACTGCGGAAATGCCAGTTACCCAAACCTCCTTTACCACCTCTGGCAACGATTTGTTTTTCGCCGTCTTCGGTTATCTCAAACAATATCTCGTTTGTCTCTTTATCTCTAACTACAGTTCCTAACGGAACCTCAATGTATTTGTCTTCACCATCGGCACCGGTGCTTCGTGCGCTACCGCCATCGCCGCCATGTGTCCCTTTAATATGCCTTGCAAATTTCAGGTGAAAAAGTGTCCACAATCCTTTGTTACCTACAAGGTACACGTGTCCGCCACGGCCGCCATCGCCACCATCAGGCCCTCCTTTTTCAATAAACTTCTCCCTATGCAAGTGTGTAGATCCCTTACCTCCCTTACCGGAAGACACATATATCTTTACGTAATCTACAAAATTCCCTTCTGTCATTTTTTCCTCTGTTTAAGGTTTAAGGTTTTAAGTTCCAAGTTGCTCAGCAACATCTGAACCGCCCACCATAACCTTTTGTCAATTATATATTCTTCTTTATTGCAATACCGCTGCTACGGGAACTGTTACTCTTTAAGCGATGTTATTTTTACCTTATCTATCTTAACGCCATCCATTTTAACAACTTCAAGCTCATAAAGGTTCCAGGCAAGTTTTTCGCCTTCTTTTGGTATGTACGACAGCTCAGTCATTACAAGTCCGCTTACCGTGGTTACTTCATAATCGTTAGTAAGATCATCAAGGTCAAAATAGGTCAGGAAGTCATGCAGCGGATAATGCCCGTCTACAAGCCATGTACCGTCTTCGTTAGCTACAAGCCTGAACTCATCTTCATAAAAATCTGAAGCATCTCCTACAAGCGCCTCTAATATATCGTTAAGTGTAATAAGCCCCTGAAAAACACCATATTCATCGGTAACCAATGCATAGTGTACTTTTGTTTTTTTGAAAATCTCCAATGCTTTATAAGCAGAGGTATGTTCAATAAGATATACCGGCTCTTTAACAATCTCTTTAAGGCTGAAATCAGCTCTCGCGTTGTTGGCAAAAATATCTTTTAGCAGCACAACACCTATAACATCGTCAAGGCTTGCGCCTTCAATTACAGGATATACCGAGTGCAGCTCGTCAAGCATGGTTTCGCGAATCTTTTCGGCGTTGGCATCGGTAGACAGATAAGCCACCGATTTTCTGTGTGTCATCAGCGAGTTTACCTTACGGTCGCCAATGTGGAACACACGCTCCATAATATCATGTTCAATTTCCTGAACCTCGCCACCTTCTGTACCTTCTTTAATAATGGCCTTTATTTCTTCTTCGGTCACTTTACCGTCTGCTGTAGGGCGAATCCTGAAAATCTTTAAAAGAAAATCTGTAGATGACGTAAGCAGCCATATAAACGGCGCTGTTATTATAGAGATAAACTTCATTGGGATAGCCACCATCTTTGCAATGGTTTCCGGGAAGTTAAGCCCTATTCTTTTAGGAAGAAGCTCACCCAGTACCAGGGAAAAAAATGTAAGTACCACTACCACGATACCCACCGAAATATTAGTTGCATATGGTTTTAAAACTTCAAAACCTTCAACAAACACTTTTACATCATCAGTAACCTTATCGCCCGAATAGATACCCGTTAAGATACCGATAAGGGTAATACCTATCTGTACTGTAGACAGGAATTTGTTTGGCGAATTTGCCAGGTCCAGTGCAGCCTGTGCACTGGCGTTGCCTTTTTTTGCGGCAGTTTCAAGTCGGTTTTTCCTTGCAGAGATCAAAGCGATCTCAGACATGGAGAAAACTCCGTTAAGAATGATCAGCAATAAAATTATTACTATTTCCAATTGTTAGGTTTTAAATTAAAGCGTATCGATTACAGCACTTAATCGATTAGTAATTTCAGCTATTTCACCAATGCCGTTTACTGCATGAAATTTACCCTGCGCTTTGTAATATTCAATAAGCGGGGCTGTTTTTTCATTGTATTCCTGGTAACGGTTACGTATAAGTGTTTCGTCCTGATCATCCGCGCGGCCACTGGTTTTTCCTCTTTCAAGAAGGCGGGCAACCAGCACCTCGTCATCTGCTTCAAGCGCTACAGTAGCTGTAACACCCCATCCTTTAGTTTTCAGGAACGCATCAAGCGCATCTGCCTGATCTGTAGTACGTGGAAAGCCATCAAAAAGGAAACCTTTTGTGTCAGGGTTTTTCTCAATTTCGTCCTGAAGCATTTTTATAGTGAGTGCATCCGGCACAAGCTCTCCTTTGTTTATGTATGATTTCGCTTCCAGTCCAAGCGGCGTCTCGTTCTTTATGTTGTAACGAAAAATGTCACCTGTAGAAATATGGGTAAGGCTGTATTTTGTTTTTAAGAATTCTGCCTGAGTACCTTTTCCTGCGCCCGGCTTTCCGAATAATACGATATTGATCATTTTGTATGTTAGGTTGTAATTTGTAATCTATTCTTTTAACTGATAAACCTGCGGCAGGTTGCGTCCCTGTCCGTCGTAGTCAAGGCCATAGCCCACAATAAATTTATCGGGAATCTCAAAGCCAATATAATCCAGCTTTATATCCTGTTTGTATGCATCGGGTTTAAAGAAAAGCGTCGCAATTTTCAGCGCTTTAAGGTTGTGCCCTTCAAATATTTTTTTAAGTTCCGCAACAGTATTTCCTGTGTCAACGATATCTTCAATAACAACTACTGTCCTGCCTTCAAGGCTTTGGTTTAGGCCTATAAGCTGCTTTACAGTGCTTGTGGTTGCCATTCCTTCATACGAAGCTAATTTTACAAAGCTTACTTCGCAAGGCTGGGTGTATTTTTTTACATAATCTGAAACTACCATAAAAGAGCCGTTAAGCACGCCGATGAATACCGGTATCTCGCCTTTAAGGTCCTCTTCTGCCTGTCTGGCCATTTTGGTAATAACGGCATCAATTTCTGAGGCGGTTATAAAAGGAACGAACTGTTTATCGTGAATTTGTATCACTGTATTTTAACGTATTGGTTTTGCAATAATTTGCAAATATACTAATTACCAATAAGCTTCCTGCATGCATCGGCTCATTTTGCAATAATTTCACATGTGTTAAATAAGATTTAATACTCAGGGGTTTGAGAATGGAAATAAGTAATTTCGGTATCCATACATCTATTTTAAAACTTCACTACAATGAAAAGATCAATATTTACATTATCGCTGCTCAGTATTTTTGCTTTTACATCCTGCAAAAAAGAACCATCTAAAGAGGAAAAACAGGAGGCAAAAGCCGAAGGCAGTACTACTGTAAAAACTGCAATAGGCGACATTACCCTGCCAGCTCCCTTTGAAACAGAATCGGTTACCAAGCGCAACGGCATGAAAGACTGGCCTGAAGGACAAACCCCAAAAGCACCCGCAGGATTTACCGTTACAAAATTTGCCGGCGATCTTAAAAATCCACGTAATACCTATGTTGCCCCTAACGGCGATATTTTTGTAGCCGAAAGCGGCACAGCAGGAAGCGCCGACCAGATAACCCTTTTTAGGGACAAAGACAAAGATGGCACTTTTGAAAGCCGCATTATTTTTGCCGAAAAGCTTAACCAGCCTTATGGCTTGTTAATATTGAAAGATTATTTTTATGTAGCCAATACCGATGGCCTTTACCGCTACCCATACAAAACCGGAGAAACAAAATTGCAGTCTGCCCGCGGACAAAAAATCGTAGAACTTCCGGCAGGAGGCTACAACAATCACTGGACACGTAACCTTCTGGCAAATGCCGATGGTTCTAAAATTTATATTTCGGTAGGATCAGGAAGCAACGTGGGTGAGCATGGTATGGAAAATGAAGTGCGCCGCGCCAATATTCTTGAAGTAAACCCTGACGGTTCGGGCGAACGCATTTATGCCAGCGGCCTGCGTAACCCTGTAGGTATGGACTGGAATCCTGCCAACAAACAATTATGGACAGCGGTTAACGAGCGTGATGAACTGGGCGATGAACTCGTTCCTGATTACATTACCAGCGTTAAAGAAGGCGGCTTTTATGGCTGGCCTTACTCGTACTATGGACAAATTGAAGATCCAAGAATGAAAGGCAAGGGCAAAGACCTTGTTGCGAAAGCCATTGTTCCCGATGTACCTGTGGGTAACCATACTGCGTCACTAGGACTGGCTTTTTATAACAAAACAGCTTTCCCGGCAGAGTATCGAAACGGTGTTTTTGTAGGCCAGCATGGTTCATGGAACAGGTCTGTACTAAGTGGTTACAAAGTATTGTTTGTTCCGTTTAAAAACGGAAAGCCGTCGGGACCGCCGCAGGATTTCCTTACCGGGTTTATTGCCGATGAGAAAAAAGCACAGGCTTACGGCCGCCCTGTAGACGTTACTGTTATGAACGACGGATCATTACTAGTAAACGACGACAGCGGCAACACCCTATGGAGGGTGGCAGCCACCAAATAGGACGAAACAAAACCAAACAATTATTTATACTGATTCCTGCAGCTTTCGGGCTGCAGGTTTTTTACTTTAGTGGCAACAAAACAAATAATATGATTCAAAAATTACTATCTGCCCTGTTTTTTTTATTTGCCATCCAGACTTTTGCCCAGGATACCATTACGGTAAAAAAAGAACAAACTACCCTAATAAAAAATCTTAAAACACGTAAAGACAGTACTACAACTGCGACTAATAAAATACACGATACTACTACCGGAATAAAAATTAAAAGTTCGCTTAATGAAGTTATTATAAGCAATTATCACGTAAGCGATAGCCTTATGAACGCCCCGGCATCGGTAAGCGTGCTTTCTTCTGCCGACCTGCAGCGAAATAATAATTCAGATATTTCAGCCGCGCTTAACACAGTGCCGGGTGTGCTCATGCAAAGCGGCGCTATAAATACCAACCGTCTATCCATACGCGGTATAGGTGCACGTACGCCTTATGGCACAAATAAGATAAGGGCTTTTTATGGTAGTATACCCCTCACATCTGGCGACAGCGAAACCACCATAGAGGATATTGACCTTGAAATCATAGACCAGACCGAAATCATAAAAGGGCCATTATCCAGCGTTTATGGCGCGGGTCTTGGCGGAGCGATACTCATTAAGCCCAAACAGCTTCGAACTCCGGGCTCCGAAGCTTATACAGGAACAACTGTTGGTTCTTTTGGGTTGATAAAAAATACCGTTCGGTATAGTTACGACAGTGCTTTTGGGAGCCTGAACCTGAGCTACCATAAACTGGAGACGGATGGCTGGCGAAAAAACAGCGCTTACAACCGCGAAGGAGTAACACTGGCTGGAGAATTATTCCGGAAACAAAACAGTAAGCTTACTTATTTCGGCAATTATACCAACATGAAAGCCTACATACCGAGCTCCATAAATAAAGATATGTTCGATAACAATCCGAGAGGCGCAGCGCCCACATGGGCCGCATCTAAAGGATATGAAAAATACAACTCCTGGATGGGAGGACTGGCCTACGACTGGCAGGCTGCCTCGTGGCTTAAGAATACAACATCGGCTTTTGTAAGCACCAAAGAAAATTATGAGCCCCGACCTTTTGATATACTAACGCAAAACAATACTGCCTTTGGCGGGCGTACCCAGTTCTTTGGCGATTTTAAGCTGGGTAAGATGAAGTCGCAGTTCATTGCGGGGATGGAGTATTTTAAAGACGGCTTTAGGGGTGGCACGTTTGAAAATTTGTACCAGCAAAACAATGGTAACGGAACACTTGAAGGAGCCCAATTGACAGGCAGCAAACAGAAACGCGATTTTATTAATGCATTTGCGCAGCTTCGTGTGCAGTTACTATCAAAACTGGAACTGCAGGCAGGTGTTAATTACAACAAGACCCAATTTAAGCTCGACACCACCTACCCTGCCGAAGATATAAATTCTCAGGACTATAGCTATGACGGCATTTGGTCACCACAGGTATCGCTGTTGTATAAACCCGGCAGGCTGCAAACGCTGTATGCATCGGTAAGCCGTGGTTTCTCCCTGCCATCTATCGAAGAGACGCTTACAGCCGATGGCACCATCAATCCTAACATTAAACCCGAAAACGGCTATAATTTTGAAGTTGGTGGTAAATTCTATTTTTTAAACAGAAGCCTGTATGCCGAGGCATCCTTCTATCGTATGCAGATCAAAGACCTGCTGGTAGCACAGCGTGTTGGCGACGACCAATACGTTGGCGTTAACGCCGGAGAAACACTGCATCAGGGAATAGAGGCGGCCATAAATTATAATTGGGAAATCAACCAAAACCTTAACCTACACCCGTATGTATCTGCATCCATAGGTAACTATGAATTTAAGGAATTTGTAAATAACGGTATAGATTATTCCGGGAACAAGCTTACAGGTGTTCCCGCTAATAAATTCAATGCAGGTTTTATGTTCCAAAACAAATCAGGATTCTACTTGTCTTCCGATTTTTATTATGTAGATGATCTGCCAATGAATGATGCCAACTCGGCGTATGCAAAAAGCTATAACCTGCTAAATGCAAAGACCGGTTACAGGTTTGAACTTTTAAAAGGCTTGTCGGCGCACCTCTCAGGCGGCGTAAACAACATTACCAATACTCATTATGCTTCTATGGTGCTGGTAAATGCCACCGGGGTAAATGGTGCAGCACCAAGATATTATTATCCCGGGCTGCCTGTAAATTATTACGGTAATGTTTCTTTTAGCTATATCTTCTAAATGAAGACCGAAAGTTTAAAATACTCAAAAGCAAACCATTAAACAAAAAGCGTCACACTTTATGGAAGAACATGTCACACTTTGTCCGCTTAAATAAGCGTTGTTTTCAAATGCTTATAAGGTAATTTGTGTTACTAACAAATTATATACTATCTAACAATGAAAACAACTTTATTCACTTTCCTGTTCCTTGCTTTTGCATGGACAGTAGGAGCGCAGAATCCTACGATTGAAGGCGATGTTATGTTGTGTCCGTATACTGACGGAACAGCAACCATTACAAGCGATACCCAATACGATACTTACCAATGGTACTGGAAATACTGGTTCTTAGATAATGAAGAGTATGTAGCGATAGATGGTGCAACTGAAGCATCATTTACATACGACTGGTATACGTACGACCAGGCATTACTAAAAGTAGAAGTAACTAAAAACGGGCAGACATTTGAATCTAATGCTATCCAGGTTGACAGCTATCAATGGTCTAGCCTTCTTATTATGAATGAACTACAAGGAAATGTTCATTTTGAATATAATGAAGAGACTTTAGAAACCTGGTATGTAATGTGTACAGGAGCTAAAATTGTGCAAACTGTATTAGCTCCTTATGTAACTGCACAGTGGTATAAGGACGGCCAGCCAATACCGGGAGCTACTTCTCTAACGTATGTTATTACAGAACCGGGGTCTTATAATGTTGTAGCAGGTGTAGAAGTATGCCCGGATGCTACATCGACATCTCAGGTAATTAATGTTGTTGCAAGCGAAGACTGTGGTCCAGGCACACCTTCACCACTTGTTATACAGGGAGATAACATGCTTTGCCCTGACACTAACGGACTTGCTTTTGTAACTAATGCAGTGGGTTATGACACCTACCAGTGGCAGGTCAAATTTGAAGGAGAAACAGAATTTACGGATATTGATGAAGCCACTGTAGCTTCTTTCAATTATGATCAGGCAACTTATGGCGAATCTACCATAAAGGTAGAAGTAACTAAAGATGGCCAAACATACACGTCTAACGAAATAGTTGTAGACAGCTACGACATTGCAATTTCTTTTGATTCTGTACCGAGCGAAGGTGTTACTACAGAAGGCGGTGTTTATTTTGTATGTGAAGGTGACTCAGTTGCATTTACAATACCTGGCAACGAAGAAGACTTTATCAATATGCAGTGGTTTAAAGACGGGCTTCCTATTGCAGAGGCTAACGGCATTAGCTATATAGCTACGGAACCGGGCGTTTACCACCTTGACGCTGCGATGACTGTTTGTACTAATAACATACTAAGTACTGCAGATAACCCTATTACAATTAGTGCTAAAGAAGGCTGCTTCTTAAGTGTTAACGATCCTCAACTTGCAAACGCTACTAAATTATACCCAAATCCTGCCAACAGTATTCTTAACGTAATGATCCCTGAAAATGCCGAAGTTAATAACTTCAGCATTATAGACATTACCGGTAAAGTTTTACTTACCGGCAGCATTGACCAGACAGAAACTTCAATCAACGTGGAAGGCCTTTCAGCAGGCACTTACATCGTGAAGTTAAACGGACCGCAGGCTCAGGCTGCGAAAATGTTTATAAAGCAATAAGCAAGTAGTTAATCTAGGTCAGTTTTTTTTGAGCCGGGGCATTTGTCCCGGCTTTTTTTGTATTTTTCGGCCAAAACAGGGCACCTTTGGAATCTTCCTTTTACATACAGATAGCTAACAGCACAGCACACCGCCCCATTCGCGATCTGCTATCGGGGCAGGTTTTAAAAAACAAAACCTTACTTTCAGAGCTATTGGCTATCGGGTTTAACGTAAAAGACAAAAACCACCATAAAGCCTGCTGGATAGCCGAGCTTGTATTTGAAGCCAAAATTGAATGGCTAAAAGAACACTTGGATACTTTTTGTGAAGCCCTTCCCCATTTTACTAACGAAAGCGCCATGCGCCCAATAAGCAAAATAGGCCTTCTTGCTACAGAATACCGGGAGCGGCATTCAAAGTTTATGAACACGCACCAAGTACAGCAGATAACAGAAGCCTGTTTTGACTGGCTTATAAATCCTAAAACCAAAGTTGCCACAAAGGCATACGCCATGCGCACACTTTTCCTGATTGGAAAAAAAGAAGACTGGATACACCATGAGCTGCAAAGGATACTTTCTGAAGATGCATCTAAACATACTGCGGCTTACACGGCAGCAGCCAAAGATGTTTTAAGGCGGATAACAAAATTTGAATTCATGCAGGGGCTTTAAAATTACGCCCCAACTGAGAATTTAAATTTTACTATATTGCCCCAATGAAACCTACAACAAACAATCTTTCTGCAGAAAAACAATCCCTTCTTTATAGGATAGTAACCAATCTTACCTTCTGGGTGCTTATCGCTATTGTATGCGGTGTTCTGTTGGGACACTACAATCCTGACACAGCCATCAAAATGAAGCTTATAGGCGACTGGTTCATTAAGATCATAAAGGTTTTTATCGCGCCTATTATCTTTCTGACTATTGTATTAGGCATAAGCGGTATGGGCGACCTGAAAAAGGTTGGCCGCATAGGTATAAAATCGCTTATTTATTTTGAGATCGTAACCACGTTTGCTCTAGCCATAGGTGTTGCGGCAGCTTTTATAATTCAGCCCGGCAAAATAGACAAGACAGGACTTGATGTACAGGATGCCAGTCAATATACAGGAGCACCTAAAGATTTCAGCTGGATGCAGTTCTTCTTAGACAATTTCACATTGCAGGTATTACTTGCCGCGATTGTTGCGGGCATAGTACTAAGCTACAGTTCAAAAAGAGAGAAAATAGTTTCGGGTTTATATGTATGTTCTAAGTATGTATTCATGGCACTTAAGTTTGTCATGTACCTTGCCCCGCTGGGGGCTTTTGGCGGTATGGCATATACGGTAGGTAAATTCGGGCTTCATACGCTTATACCGTTAGGAAAACTTATGCTAACAGTATATATAACCATGGCCATATTTATTTTTGTGATACTGGGCAGCATAATGCGTTATTACAAGCTCAGCATACTGGAATTTATTAAATATGTAAAGGCTGAACTTCTTATTGTTTTAGGCACCTCATCATCAGAGCCCGCCCTGCCTAACCTAATGGAAAAACTGGAACGCATGGGCTGCAGCAAATCGGTTGTGGGGCTTGTCGTGCCAACAGGCTATTCGTTTAATCTTGACGGAACTTCCATATACCTTTCTATGTCAGTTATATTCCTGGCACAACTGTATAATGTACACCTTACCTTTGAAGAAGTGCTAACGATAATAGGCTTACTGATGATAACATCTAAAGGCGCGGCAGGTGTTACAGGAAGCGGTTTCATCGTACTCGCCTCTACGCTTACCGCCATTCATAAAATTCCGGTAGAAGGGCTTGCCTTTTTACTGGGTGTAGATAAATTTATGAGTGAAGCCCGTGCCCTGACCAATTTTATAGGCAATGGCGTAGCAACGATTGTCATTGCAAAATCTGAAAATGAGTTTGTAGAGGCCGACAATCCGAGGATTGAGTAAGAATTCTTTTGTCTTGAAACAAAAGAATCAAAAATTCAAGGCTACAACTTCTTAGGCTACAAAGTTTAAGGCCTTAGCTTCACTCAAACCATAAGTTATTGCGAGTGAAGCTATTCCCTCTCCTTTGGAGAGGGCTGGGGTGAGGCATCATTTTTGTCCTCATCATCAAACCCGAAACGCCTTAATTGCGGTGCGCTAAAAAAGGTAATCGCAATTACGCCCAGTGTTATGCATCCTCCTGTTACCACCGCTCTTACTGTGCCTAACCAGTGTGCCATAACGCCGCTCTCAAAATCGCCAAGCTCGTTAGATGAGCTAACGAATATGGTATTTACAGAGGCTACACGCCCACGCATGTGATCTGGCGTAACTAATTGAAGAATAGTACTGCGTACCACTACACTCACGGCATCAAACATACCTGAAAATAACAAGAAGGCAAACGACAATATAAAATTAGTTGACAGCCCGAAGCCTATGATACACAAGGCGAATCCGGTTACGGCAATGAATAATTTACGACCGGGATATGTCTTTAAAGGTAAAAAGGCCAATATACCCAGTGTTAACAGCGACCCCACTCCAGGCGCCGAACGTAGCAACCCGAAACCAACCTCATCTACGTGCAGTATCTCTTTTTGGAATACGGGCAAAAGCGCTACAGCCCCGCCAAACAATACCGAGAACATATCGAGCAGCTGCGCCCCGAGCAATGCCGGGGTTTTCACAACAAACTTAATGCCCTGGGTAAGGCTTTGCAGCATGGGTTCTTTTTCTTTTTTTAGGATAGGTTTTGTTTTTATGGAAAGAATGGGGATAAGTAATAAGAACATAATTATCAGAACGCTAAACATACCTGCCAGCACACCATCGAGAGCAATGGCAAGCCCTGCAACAAGCGGCCCTATCATAGAACCTGTTTGCCATGCCATACTGCTCCAGCTTGTAGCATTAGGAAAATGCTTCCTTGGCACAATTAACCCGAACAATGAAAATACTGATGGCCCCATGAACGAACGTATCATCCCTCCGCAAAAAACGAGGGCATAAATTACATATAGCGTCGTGCTGACACCCAGCCTGTCTAACGAAAAAGGAGTTGTAAGCGTAAACAGGCATACCCCAAGCAGAATATAAGAGGTAACACAAAAGAGAACCATTTTGCGCTTTTCGTTGAGGTCTACATAATGGCCTGCAAAAAGAGAACACCCAATCGCGGGAATAACTTCGGCCAGGCCTACAAACCCAAGAGAGAGCTTATCGTTTGTAATATGATATACCCAATAATAAATTATGGTTATCTGCATATTAAGGGCAAAGATGAGCCCAAAACGTATACTTAAAAAAGACTGAAATTCTTTAAGTTTTAATACCGGGTTTTTTCCAAAAAATCCGTTTCCTGATGGCTCAGGCAATTCATTTTCCAATGTAGTATGTGCTATTGGTTATTCTAAATACAAAGATACCTGATTTGGTTATACGAACAGTGGCAGTAATTGTTATATTACTGCCACTGTATATTGAATTACATTAACCCCCGTTTCTAAGCCTGTCCAGCAAAGTATCGAGGCTAACTGTTGCAAAGCCCGAACTATGATCGGATAGCCCGTACGGGATTATAAGTTCGTCGTTATGAATTATCCCCCCGCAGGAATATACTACGTTAGGCACATAGCCCTCGCGTTCGTCAGGATTTGGCACGATAAGCGGGTCTTTAAGCCTGCCTATCTCTATAGAAGGATCATTCAGGTCCAATAACGAAGCTGCAATACTGTACTTACGCATAGAACCTACAGCGTGTGTAAGTACGAGCCAGCCATGCTCTGTCTCTATTGGCGAACCGCAGTTACCTATCTGCACAAACTCCCAGGGATATTCCGGCCCCTGGATTTTTACAGGATCTTCCCACTCATTAATATTATCACTATACATTAAGTAGTTGTTCCAGCCGTCAATACGCGATAGCATGGCATATTTGCCGTTTATCTTTCTTGGGAACAATGCAAGGTTTTTATTTTTGGCCCCTGCCCCATTAAGCGGGCTGGTTTTGAACTCATAGAAATCGGTTGTCTTTAAAAGCTTAGGCATAATGTGTACACCATCATAGGCTGTATAGGTAGCATAATAATATACACGCCCCTGATCATCGGTGAATTTAACGAAACGCGCATCTTCGATCCCTTTGCTTTCAAAATCGGAAATAGGAAAAATTACCCTGTCGCTGATATCGGTATCCTTAGAAAAAGAGATTCGTCGGTAACTGTCAGACAGCGCAAGTATTAAAGTATACTGCCTTAACATTTGAGGATCTGACGTTTTAGATTTAGCATCTGCTACAAGAGTTTTCAATTCTTCATAATCAAAACGATCGCCCAGCTTTTCGCTTACGGTAGTTATAAATTCATCGTCAATATCGGCTTCCTGTGCTTTTTTAAGGAAGAGTCTTTTTTGGTAAACGATATTATGAATCTTTTCAGCCTCATCAATATAATTACTGGCAGGTATAACGGTAATATCGTTATTCCTGTCGATAATTGCCCTACGGAAAGCCACTGACGAAACGTGCCCCTCACCTACAGCCCTAAAGCTGATGATAACGCGAAGCTGGCCTTCCTCAAGATTTGTCTGGTCTGGATCAGGCACTATAGACGGATTAAAGAATGCAGCTGATTCAATAGAATATTCGTGGGTAAAATAAGAACCTATCAGCAGCTTGCAGTATTCATCTAACTTCTCATAATCGCCGCCTGCTATTATTATATATTTTTTTACACGTTCACAATTGCGAAGCAGTTTGCGGGTAATGTTACGGTGGCGCTTAGAGAAATCCTGAAGCAGCGGGGATGTAAGTGAAAAAACCTCCTCCTTATCCAGCTTTAATATTTTACGTATCAGTTCTACTGCGCGCTCTTCGCCGTTAAAAAAATAACGGGCTATAACACGTGTTGGATCCGGTGATACCTTTACCGGTTTTCTTTCAATTGTAAGTCTCATAGGCTGTGTTTTCTCTGCTATCCGCAGGTTTCAGATTTATTGGACCTCTAAAATACAAATATAATCCCACGACTATGCACCCCTAAATGCTAAAATTAATGTAAAATGCAACAGCCTTTCCAAGTTATAGTTTCACAAAAAATTGGCAGTCATTCACTTCCAGAGTTATTAATTTTAGATTGAAAACTAACGAGTTATGAGAAAAGTTATCGCACAGGAATGGATATCTGCCGATGGTTTTGCTACCGACCGTAATGGCACTACCCGGTTTTTTGAAGATCCAAAATTCAATGACGGCTTTGAAGGCGAACAGATAAAACTTTTTGACCGGATAGATGCAGCTGTGCTGGGTGGCGAAACCTATAAAATGTTTAGCCAATTTTGGCCCACCGCCGAAGCAGAAAAAGAGCCTATAGCGCCTAAGCTAAATGCGCTTACTAAAATTGTATTTTCTAAAACAATAAAAGAAAAAGAAGCTGTATGGCATCCCGCTATCATAAGAACAGATGACGCTGCCCATGGGGTTCGTGAACTAAAAATGCAGGAAGGCAAAGACCTTATCATTTGGGGCAGCCTTTCCATAGTGAAAAGACTGGCACAGGAAAATCTTATAGACGAATACTGGCTGATCATTGTGCCCACATTTTTAGGAAAGGGCAAAAAATTCCTGACGGAAGATACCGAAATACACAACATGGAACTTTTTGATTCGATTACAGCGCCATCGGGAGCAGTTTTCCTAAAATACAGGCCTCAAAAAAAAGAATAAATAAGTTATCTTTGCCATTGCAAAACAAACCCTGATAATGAATTATTTTTCTTCTGATTTTAAGTTAGGCATTTTAGGCGGCGGACAGCTGGGTAAAATGATGCTGACTGATACACGAAAATTTGACATACAAACATATGTGCTTGATCCAAGTGACGAAGCACCCTGCAAAGTAGGCAGCAATAAATTCTTTCAGGGCGACCTGATGGATTTTGATACCGTTTACAACTTTGGCAAACAGGTAGACGTACTTACTTTTGAAATAGAGCTTGTAAATCTGGAGGCGCTTGAAAAACTGGAAGCCGAAGGCATAAAGGTATACCCATCGCCAAAAACATTACGCCAGATACAAAACAAAGGGAAACAAAAGGATTTTTATGCTGCAAACAGCATTCCTACCGCCGACTATAAACGTTTTGAAAATCTTGCTGCTTTAAAAGAAGCTGTTGCAAATGGGGAGTTTACCTATCCGTTCATCTGGAAAAGTACCGAAGGCGGTTACGACGGCAATGGCGTAAAGGTTATCCGAAATGAGCAGAGCTTTGACGGAATGCCAAATGTACAGTGCATTGCAGAGGTTATGATTCCGTTCAAAAATGAGCTTGCGGTTATTGTAGCAAGAAATCCATCGGGAGAGATAAAAACATATCCTGTGGTGGAGATGGAATTTCATCCGGAAGCCAACCAGGTAGAGTATGTTATCTGCCCGGCACGTATAAATGATGCCGTTGCAGACAATGCACGCGCCATTGCACTTAAAGTTTCGGAGCATTTTAATCATGTAGGCCTTTTAGCTGTAGAAATGTTCCAGACCGAAGACGACCAGATATTGGTTAACGAGGTTGCACCGCGACCGCATAACAGCGGACACTACTCTATAGAAGCAAGCTACACATCGCAGTTTGAGCAGCACATACGTGCGATACTTGACCTGCCGCTTGGCAATACCGATAGTAAAGCCGCAGGCATTATGGTAAACCTTGTAGGTGCAGAAGGATTCTCTGGCAATGTGATCTATGAGAACATTGAAAAGATATTAGGCAAAGATGGCGTCACACCACACATTTATGGCAAGAAGCAAACAAGGCCTTTCCGTAAAATGGGACACGTAACTATCGTTAACCAAGATATAGCTGAAGCGAGAAAAATAGCTGAAGAAGTTAAAAACACGATAAGAGTAATCGCTTAACTAGTTTACAGCGGGGTCAACTACAAACCAAAAACAACTAATTATAAACGCATAAGCATGAAAGTAGGAATTATAATGGGCTCGATATCGGATATGCCTGTAATGCAGGATGCCATAGATATATTAAAAGAATTTGGAATTGAGACTGAAGTAGATATCGTTTCGGCTCACCGTACACCGGAGAAACTGTATGAATACAGCACAACAGCACACACGCGTGGCGTAAATGTAATCATTGCAGGCGCAGGCGGAGCAGCCCATTTACCGGGTATGGTAGCCAGTATGAGCCCGCTTCCTGTAATAGGCGTACCTGTAAAATCTAGCAACTCTATTGACGGGTGGGACAGCGTACTTTCCATCCTGCAAATGCCGGGCGGTGTTCCTGTAGCCACCGTAGCCCTTAATGGTGCCAAGAATGCAGGTATACTTGCAGCACAGATATTAGGCAGCCATGACAAACTGGTACTGGCTAAAATTGTAGCCTATAAACTAAGCCTTAAAGAAGCGGTAAACAAGGCTTCGGAAGAATTGAAGAATAGAAAATAGTTTTGTAACTTTGGTAAAAGCAAAGCAATTATGGATATCCAGGCTTCAAAAATAGAGTTAGCAAAAATGATACTTGATTTAGAAGATTCTAAATTAATTGAAAAAGTACGCAAACTCATTACCAAAGAAAAAAAAGATTTTTACGACGAATTGTCAGAAGACCAAAAGCTTGAAATTCAATTTGGCATTGACCAACTTGACAGGGGCGAAAAAGTTTCATGGGAAGACTTTAAGGCAAGCAGAAGAAACAGGCATGCGTAAAGTTGTACTTTCTGATCTTGCACAAAGAAAACTTAACATCTTGCTGGATTACCTGGAAGATGAATGGTCAATAACTGTTGCCAATAATTTTGAAGCCAACTTTGAGGAAAAACTACTTTATATTTCCTCATATCCTGAAAGCTGTATTGAATCCGGCATTTTCAAAAATATCAGAAAATGTATTGTTACAAAGCAAACATCTTTTCTTTACAGGATTAAAAATGAATACATAGAAATTATTACAGTATTTGACAACCGCAGCAGTTTCAAATCTATTACTAAAGAAATCCGTAAATACTACGGTCATTTATAAGCTATGAACGTACTTACTAAAAAATTCACGACCAAACACGATACCGCCCCCTTTGGCAGCATAAAAAACGAAGACTTCTTACCCGCCATCAAAGAAGGCATAGAAGCCGCCCGCAAAGAGATTGATGCCGTTACTGCTAATCCTGAAGCGCCAACCTTTGAGAACACCATTGAGGCCATGACCTTTGGCGGGGAGATGCTGGAGCGTGCCTCGAGCATATTCTTTAACCTGCATTCGGCGGAAACCAATGACGAGATACAAAAGATCGCAATGGAGGCTTCTCCCCTGCTTTCTGAATTTGGTAACGATGTACGCCTTAATGCCGATCTGTTTGAGCGCGTAAAAGCTGTTTACAACCAAAAAGACAGCCTGAACCTTACCGAAGAGCAAAAAACGCTACTGGATAAACAATACAAAAGTTTTTCACGCAACGGTGCTAACCTGCCGGAAGACAAAAAAAACAAGCTTCGTAATATAGATATGGAGCTTTCTAAGATAAGCCTTGAATTTGGCGAGAACATATTAGCCGAAACCAACGCGTATCAACTGCATATTACTAATGAAGCAGATCTTTCAGGTTTACCGGAAGGCACAGTAGAAGCAGCACACGAGTTAGCCAAAAGCCTTGATAAGGAAGGATGGATCTTCACCTTAGATTATCCTAGCTATGTTCCGTTCATGACGTATGCGGATAACCGCGAGCTGCGCAAAAAACTGGCTATTGCTTTTGGTGCCAAAGGCTTCCAGAACAATGAATTTGATAACCAGAAGATAGTTTTAAAGATTGCCAACCTTCGCCATGAACGCGCCAAACTTTTAGGTTATGCATCTCACGCCAATTTTGTATTGGAGGAGCGTATGGCTGAGAGTCCGGAAAAAGTAAAATCGTTCTTAAAAGATCTATTGGCTAAAGCAAAACCGGCTGCCGAAAAAGAATTTGCAGAGCTTTCGGCATTTGCCAAGGAAACCGATGGTATAGACCACCTTGAGAAATGGGATGGCGCTTACTACTCTGAAAAGCTGAAACAAAAGCTTTTTAATCTTGACGACGAAAAATTAAAACCTTATTTTAAACTGGAAAATGTACTTAACGGTGCCTTTACCATTGCGGGCAAATTATACGGCCTGAAGTTTAATGAGGTAAAAGATATTGACACCTATCATAAGGACGTTACGACTTATGAAGTAAAAGACGAAACCGGTAACCTGGTTTCTATTTTTTACGCCGACTTTTTTCCCCGTAAAGGCAAACGTAACGGTGCCTGGATGACCTCATTCAAATCGCAATATGTAAAAGACGGTGTTAACGAAAGGCCGCATGTGTCAATTGTATGCAACTTTACAAAACCGACGGAAACCAAGCCATCGCTGCTTACCTTTAACGAGGTAACTACTTTGTTCCATGAATTTGGACACGCATTGCACGGTATGTTGGCAGACACCATTTACCCAAGCCTGAGCGGAACAAGTGTATATTGGGACTTTGTAGAGCTACCAAGCCAGGTTATGGAAAACTGGTGCTATGAGCCGGAAGCCCTTGCCCTTTTTGCACATCACTATCAAACGGGAGAAGTGATCCCAATGGAATACATCAATAAGATAAAAGAGAGCGCAAGTTTTCAGGAGGGCATGGCTACGATGCGCCAACTGAGTTTCGGGCTGCTGGATATGGGATGGCACAGCGCCGACCCAAGTGGCATAACCAACCTAAAAGCTTTTGAAACCGAGCAATTTGCCTCTACACAATTATATCCTGACGTGGCTGCAAATGCTATGAGTACGGCATTCTCGCACATTTTCCAAGGTGGGTATTCGTCAGGTTACTATAGCTACAAATGGGCTGAAGTACTCGATGCCGATGCCTTTGAGTATTTTCAGGAGAAAGGTATTTTTGACAGGGAAACAGCAACTAAATTTAAAGACAACGTACTTTCTAAAGGCGGTACAGAGCACCCAATGCTTTTATACAAACGTTTCCGTGGGCAGGAGCCTAAACCGGAAGCTTTGCTTAAGAGAGCTGGATTGCTTTAGATTGTTCGCTTTTTGGATCGTCAGATTATTAGATACAGAAACCCCCAAAGTCTACGGCTTTGGGGGTTTGTTTTATTCTAAACTTAAAATAACTTTCATTTATTTTTGAAAGTTTAAAAATAAAGTCTTACATTTGATCTATGGAATTCAAGGAAGCAAAAAATAAGTTCGTACAAACCTGGGGGGCATTAGGTTCCCAATGGGGTATCAATAAGACTATGGCACAAATACACGCTCTGCTTATGATCGCTCCCGAACCGCTTTCTATGGAGGACGTAATGGAAGAGCTTCAGATTTCCCGTGGCAATGCCAGCATGAACCTGCGTGCGCTTATGGACTGGGGAATTGTTTACAAGGAATTTAAGCAGGGAGAACGCCGTGAGTTTTTCACTGCCGAAAAAGACCTTGATGAACTGGCCGTAAAGATTGCACAGGAGCGCAGCAAACGCGAGATTAAGCCTGCGCTTAAAGTGCTTAAGGAAGTAAGCACTTCTATGAAAGAAGACAAATCTATAGAAGCAAAACATTTTACCGATCAGACCGGCAAATTGTATGACTTTGTTCTTAAAGCCGATAACATGCTTGAAAAAGCCACCGAATATAAAGACAACTGGCTTGCCGGACTTGTTATGAAGCTAATGCGTTAGTTTTTTAAAAGCAAAATGTTTCAATTTTTTCTGAAATTTTAAAATCTGTATCGTATGAAATTTTTAGTCGGACTCAATTATTTTGCCATAGGTGTTCCAATAATACTAGGTTTACTAAGCATTAAAAGCGGCGATTTTGCACAGGAAGCTTTGGTATCTACCATGCTTACAGGAGCTTTACAGGTTTTAATTGCGTTGATACTGTTTGCAAGAAATCCTAACGATAAAAGGTTATATGGCTATTTTGCAATCACCATTACCTTTTTTATACTTTGGCTGGGATTTGATATTAACGAAGACTGGTTATTTGCAGTCCCTCCTGCACTGGCAGCATTTCTAACCTACATTGTAATCTCAACATACCTGCACGAAAAGAAAAAGAGTATTTAAATCAATTGATAACTAGACTTCTTCAAATCAAAATGTTTCATTTTTTTCTGAAAGTTTAAAATAATAAACAGTATGAAAAGCATTTTACATCTCAATTATTTCTTAATTAGTTTGCCGGTTCTTTTGGCACTATTAGGTTTTTTATACAATCCATTATGGTTCTTTGCAGCTGTGTTTCCTATTTTCACAGGTTTATTTCAGCTCATTCAGGCTACATGTTTTTTTATTGATAAAAACTTCAGGAGTTTTTACCTGAGCATTTACTTTGGAGCAACTTTTCTTTTTTTTGTTCTTTGGATCAACACTTCTTGGCAATGGATATGGATTATGCCTCCTGCACTTGCATTTTATCTAACTACACTATTTTATATGGAAGCTAAAAAAACACAGTTATGAACCTCAACATAATTGCATACGGAATCTTCATGATAATAGTAGCTTACATAATTATAGCTGTAGGCCGTATCTGCTATCGCAATGGCAATATATATGTGCTTAGCCTTATGCCCGGCCATGAAGACCTGTGCATCCGCATCAACAAGATATTGCTTATGGGCTATTACCTTGTTAATATTGGCTATGCCGCGATGATGCTCATCAGCTGGCAAACCATAATTACCCTGCCTATGCTTGTAGAAACCACAATGATGAAAACGGCTGTTATTATCTCCATCCTTTCGGTACTGCATTACACTAACATATACGTTCTTACTGCTTACGCTAAAAAATTAATTCAATAATTTAATCTTCAATTATTATGGAAACCACAAAAATTTTAATCGGTTACGCTATTTATCTTCCTGTCGCACTTACATTAACCTTTATAGTATCACGCACGCTTTTTAAAAACGGAAAGATATTTATGCTCGACATCTTTAAAGGCCGTGAAGATATTGCCAATGCCACCAATCATCTGTTTGAAACGGGATTTTATCTCCTGAATGTGGGTTTCGCACTGATGATCCTTCAGATGAGTGTATATGACAATACCTATTGCACACTTGTTGAGGAACTGAGCTATAAGATAGGTGGCTTTGCCATTTACCTTGGTGTAATGCTGTTCCTGAACCTGTACTTTTTCTTCAGGGGAAAAAGAAAAGCAAAAGAAAGCCAGATAAAAAACACTGTTGTTTTTAAAGGATAATAAACTACTTTAGAAAAATAACCAATCAACCAATAGAATGAACTTCACTATCCCAAACTGGCTTATTATCCTTGGAGGATGCGGCCAGATCTTTACCGCACTTATTTATCCGTACATCAGGCATCAGGTATTTGACTGGTACAATGATGTAAAGCAGCTAAAACCGCTGAACCAGGAAATCGCCAAGACCTACGGAAGGTATATACAGGGACTAAACTTTAGTTTCGGGCTTATAGCCATCCTGATTCCGGAAGACCTGAAGAACCAAACTCATTTGGCAACAGCTATCACAGGATTAATAGCTGCCTATTGGGTGGGCAAGGTTGCCACACAAATTGCTTATTACCCTATGTACCAGATTCCGCAAAAACTGCATTTTAAAATAGGCAGCTATTTTATGAATACGCTGTTTATACTATTTGCTGTCGTATATACATTGCTGCTTTTACACAATTTAAAATTGTTTTAGCATGCTAAGGATTTTCAATATCACCAACATGATTTTTGTAGCTGTAACAATTATTGCACATGTAACCGGTTTTGTTATAGAACCAGTTTTAGGATATGGGATTTAAATTGATTTATGGTGATTTGGGAAATGCGATGATGAGGTTATAAGCTGCTAACCAACACGACCACCCCAAGCCAGAATACAGGGATGCTTTCTACCCAGAACAACGTGTAATATTTAGAGCGCTTCGGATTTGCAAAAATGGTAAATAATGAAACCGTGACTACCATAATTAGATTGCCAATTATCTGTCGGTAATCCAGTGTTGTTCTCAAAAATTCCAAAAGAAAAAATGGCAACAGGCAGCAAAGAATCAGGATTTTAGTATTGCGAACCCCTATCTGCTGCGGTATGGTTTTAAGGTGCGGATCATCTTCCTTGAGATCAATGATCTCAAAGATCAGTATTAACAGTATAACAAGGAAGAAACGCTGGCCGAATTTTAAGTAAACGTCTGATGCTAAAGCAATATGTGCATCAATTAGCGGAACAACAAGTGTAATGCCCGCCCAGCATAGTGCCACGATATAAATTTTAATACCGCTCCAGTTGCGCAGGTTCTTTGTGTTAGGAAAAAATGGCACAGTATATAGCGCTGTAAGCGCAAAGAAAGCCAATGCCGTTATCTGCGTTACTCTTTCAAGGAAAAGAAAACTTATACCGGCGGCAATAAGCGCAAGTGTACTTAGAAAAACCACGAACCTGACTTTTTTTCCGGCTGTCTTTTTTACACGGAAAAGTCCGTCATATTTCATGAAATTGTAGCTGAACATTGTTCCGCAGCAGGCGAAAACAGCAATTGCCCAGTTAAATGGCAGCTGAAAAATATGATTGGTCATAAGCACCAATGCCAGCACAGACAATGCAACGTGCATACTGCCATAAATATAGACCCAAAAAAGGTTTTTAATCACACTCATCTTACAAAATTAATCAATATCCTAATAACAACTCTTTTAAGATGAAAATATCACAAAAAAGGGACTAAAAAAGGTGTAAAAAATTGAATATAAATAACTAATTTTGTGCCTCTAAAAACAACGCACGCAATAATGAGAACAGATGCTTTTGCTTTAAGACACATTGGTCCAAGGGAGAATGACTTAAAACACATGTTTAAGACCATAGGTGTTGAATCTATAGACCAACTAATATACGAGACACTTCCGGATGATATCCGACTGAAAGCACCTCTTAACCTGGAGGCTGCATTAACTGAATATGAGTACCTTAACCACATTCAGCAGTTAGGAAATAAAAATAAAATATTCAGGTCTTACATTGGTCTGGGCTACCACCCTGCTATTGTACCACCACCTATCCAAAGGAACATTTTTGAAAACCCGGGATGGTATACTGCTTATACTCCATACCAGGCTGAGATAGCACAGGGACGTCTTGAGGCATTGCTTAACTACCAGACTACTGTAATAGAACTTACAGGTATGGAGATTGCGAATGCATCACTTCTTGACGAAAGTACTGCTGCTGCAGAGGCAATGGCCCTTTTATTTGATGTACGTACACGTGAGAAAAAGAAAGCCAACGCTAATAAATTCTTTGTTTCTGAAGAAATACTTCCGCAAACACTTTCTGTATTACAAACACGTTCTACGCCAATAGGTGTTGAGCTTGTAATAGGTAACCACGAAACGTTTGAATTTGGCGATGATTTCTTCGGAACGATGCTTCAGTACCCTGGCAAACACGGTCAGGTTTACGATTATGCATCTTTCATTTCGAGAGCTAAAGAAAATGACATTAAGACAGCCATTGCTGCCGATATATTAAGCCTTGTTAAACTTACTTCACCGGGAGAACTTGGTGCAGATGTTGCCGTAGGTACAACACAGCGTTTTGGTATTCCGTTAGGATACGGAGGCCCTCACGCTGCTTACTTTGCAACTAAAGATGAGTACAAGCGAAGCATGCCGGGGAGGATCATCGGGGTAACTGTTGACACTAATGGTAACCGTGCCCTTCGTATGGCGCTGCAAACACGTGAGCAGCACATTAAACGTGAAAAAGCTACGTCTAACATCTGTACAGCTCAGGTACTTCTTGCTGTAATGGCAGGTATGTATGCAGTTTACCACGGCCCTAAAGGACTTGAGTATATTGCAGATAAAGTACACGCTTCTGCCGCTACGACTGCCGAAGCTCTTGGCAAACTTGGCATCGAGCAGCTTAACTCAGCATACTTTGATACTATCCTTGTTAAAGCTGATGCTGCTAAAGTAAAAGCGATTGCAGAGAAACATGAGATCAACTTTTATTACCCGTCTAACGATACGGTAGCTGTTTCTTTCAACGAGACCACTTCTACAAAAGACATTAACGACATCGTAAGCATATTTGCAGAAGCTGCCGGTAAAACTGCTACAGCAATTACTGCACTTAGCGAGACTGTTGCTATTCCTGACTCTCTAAACAGGACAAGCGAGTTCCTTACACACGATGTGTTCAATAAATACCACAGTGAAACGGCTATCATGCGCTATATCAAAAAACTGGAGCGTCTTGACCTTGCCCTTAACCACTCTATGATCTCTCTTGGATCATGTACCATGAAGCTTAATGCAGCTTCAGAGATGCTTCCGCTAAGTATGCCAAACTGGAATAACATTCACCCGTTTGCTCCTGTAGGGCAGGCTCAGGGATACCAGGAAATGCTTAAAAAGCTGGAAGAGCAGCTTAATGTAATTACCGGCTTTGCAGGTACTACATTACAGCCTAACTCTGGTGCTCAGGGAGAATATGCAGGTCTTATGGTTATCCGTGCATACCACGAGTCACGCGGAGACAGCCACAGGAACATTGCCCTTATACCGGCATCTGCTCACGGAACAAACCCTGCAACTGCCCACATGGCAGGTATGGAGGTTGTGGTTACAAAAACTTCTGAAAACGGAAACATCGATGTAGAAGACTTAAAAGCAAAAGCTATCCTGCACAAGGATAACCTTGCCTGCCTTATGGTAACCTACCCATCTACACATGGTGTATATGAGGCTTCTATTATTGAGCTTACAAAAATAATCCACGATAACGGCGGACAGGTTTATATGGACGGCGCTAACATGAATGCTCAGGTGGGACTTACAAACCCTGCAACTATTGGTGCAGACGTTTGTCACCTTAACCTTCATAAGACTTTTGCTATTCCTCACGGAGGCGGAGGACCTGGTGTTGGGCCTATCTGTGTTGCTGAGCACCTTGTACCATTCCTTCCCGGTAACCCTGTTATCCCAACAGGCGGAAGCAATGCCATTACGGCTGTATCTGCAGCGCCATGGGGTTCTGCACTTGTATGCCTTATCTCTTACGGATACATTACTATGCTGGGTGCTGAAGGGCTTACAAGCGCTACACACCACGCTATCCTAAATGCCAACTACATTAAAGAAAGGCTTGCAGGTCACTACGACACATTATATACTGGAGAAATGAACCGTGCTGCCCACGAAATGATTATTGAGTGCCGTCCGTTTAAAGCGAATGGTATCGAGGTGACTGATATCGCCAAGCGTTTAATGGACTATGGTTTCCACGCACCTACAGTATCTTTCCCTGTGGCAGGTACATTAATGATTGAGCCAACCGAGAGTGAAAACCTTGAGGAGCTTGACCGTTTTTGTGATGCTATGATTGCGATACGTAAAGAAATTGAAGAGGCTTCTGCCGATGATAAGAACAACGTACTGAAAAACTCTCCGCATACACTGGCTATGCTTACTACAGACAACTGGGATTTTCCTTATACAAGAGAAAAAGCGGCGTTCCCGCTGGAGTACCTTCACGAGAATAAATTCTGGCCTGGTGTACGCAGGGTAGATGATGCCTACGGAGACAGGAACCTTGTTTGTTCTTGTGCGCCGATTGAGGCTTACATGGAAAACTAATATGAGACTCCCGCTTCGGCGGGAGTTTTTTTTATAACTTCTTTTGCCGTTAACCCCACAAATTTTGATTAACCGCTAAGCACATAACTATATCGCTTAAACATTCATGAAAATAGTGGCAAATATTAAAATGTACGATAGTATGACTTATATCATAAAACGATATATGATAATTGATGAAATTTGCAGTAAATAGCTGTACTATGAAAGATATTGAATCAAGAGCCGACCTGGAAGTATTTACAAGAGCTTTTTATAACCACTTACTGGCAGATGAACGCGTAAGTTACATATTTACCGATGTTGCCAAAATAAACCTTGAAGAGCACCTGCCTAAGATTACCGACTTTTGGGAGCTTAGCATTTTTCATACTGGGCCTTACCATAACAACCCCATGCATGTTCACATGGAATTAAATGACAAAGAGCAGCTCACCGCTGCCCATTTTGACGTTTGGCTGGGTCATTTTAACAAAACTGTAGATGAATTGTTTGTAGGAAGCAATGCTGAGAAAATTAAGACAAGAGCGGTTTCTATAGCTACAATTATGAAAATCAAAGTTTCGGCATTTTAAATTAGGATTTCTTTGAAATTTATAACAATTTAGCAGAGATTATTTAAATGATATGCTCGCATAGTAATTTAACGCCGTTATATGGTATAATTGGTTACCTTAGCTTTTAAAAACAAACAAGGAAAGATAGTATGAACATTAGGATCACAGGTTCGGGAAGTTATATCCCAACTCGCGTAGTAGCTAACATAGACTTTGCGAAACATCAATTTCTGGATGACAACGGTAGTCCGCTCTCCTATTCAAATGAGGTGATAGCCCAAAAGTTCAGACAGATTACAGGCATAGATGAGCGCCGTTATGTAGAACATGACCTCGTTACATCTGACATTGCCTTTTTTGCTGCAGAACGTGCCATTGAAGACGCAAAAGTCGATCCTGAGACTTTAGATTATATTATTTTCGCCCATAATTTTGGAGATGTTAAACACAACACCATCCAGACCGACCTTTTGCCAAGCCTTGCTGCGAGGGTAAAACACAACCTTAAGATAAAAAACCCTAAATGCGTGGCTTACGACATCCTTTTTGGCTGTCCGGGCTGGGTAGAAGGCGTTATACAGGCACAAGCCTACATAAGGGCCGGAATGGCAAAAAAATGCCTTGTTATAGGTGCAGAAACCTTATCGCGTGTTGCCGATCCTCATGATCGCGACAGTATGATCTATTCTGACGGTGCAGGCGCGACTATCATTGAAGCTACAAACGAAGAGGGCGGAATATTATCTCACGAAACAGCTTCGTACACCTATGAGGAAGCTAATTTTATGTTCTACGGAAATTCATTTAATAAAGACCACGACCCGGATGTACGTTACATAAAAATGTACGGCCGAAAAATATATGAGTTCGCCCTGAGCTATGTGCCGCTGGCTATGAAAGAATGCCTTGAAAAGAGCGGCGTTGCTATAGACGACGTTAAGAAGATACTGATCCATCAGGCTAATGAAAAAATGGACGAAGCTATCGTAAACCGTTTTTACAAGCTTTTTGATAGGCCGACACCTGAAAAGGTAATGCCTATGAGCATCCACACATTGGGTAACAGCAGTGTAGCTACAGTACCTACCCTTTATGATATGCTAATTAAAGGA
The DNA here is from genome assembly GCF_033042555.1 of Flavobacterium sp. DG1-102-2. Lineage (NCBI taxonomy): Bacteria > Pseudomonadati > Bacteroidota > Flavobacteriia > Flavobacteriales > Flavobacteriaceae > Flavobacterium > Flavobacterium sp. DG1-102-2. Next base: position 66,902 of record NZ_JAWLIK010000004.1, on the reverse strand, counting down.
CAGATGGAAGACCAGCAGCTTAATAAAGGCGATGTAGTTATTTTTGCATCGGTTGGTGCAGGAATGAACATTAATGCTTTTATATATAAGATCTAATATATTTGCGACGAATTATACCAATCTTACAAATCGATCTGTAATTTGATACTATAAAAAAATCCCGGAGACATAATGTTTTCGGGATTTTTATTATCATGCCTCTTTTGCGTTGGTGTGAATTAAGACTTGATTTTCAAAAACTTCAATCCCTTATCCATCCACATATTCATCTGGAAAACGAGTTTTAGTTTGTATAAGACAACTATGTTTATAACGAGCGATAATCCGGTCTTGTATACAAGGTTTATAAAATGGCAGCCGGTATCGGGAAGATAATAGATAACAGCTGTTGATGCTGTAAAAATGAGCGCCATAACACCAAAACCCTTATCAAAAGGCAGCAGCCTGAATTTTTTGTAAATAAATACCAGCTTAGATATATTAAACAGTGTCATTGATATAAACGACGCATAGGCAACGCCCACAATGCCTAAATTGAGTACGTAGATAAAATACAGGTTAAGCGATATGCTCAGGGCAATAAGAATGCTTATGGCAATAAGGTTAAACCTGTAATATTTTGAATAGGTAATGATTTCTGAGTTAAACCCAGTTGCCATATTAATAAGAACACTAAAGCTAAGTATGTTTACAATAGGTATACTGTCTTTAAGGTTATTATAGGTAGGCAAAAGCCTGAAAAGGTCTTGTATACCTAAAAACACACAGCAAAAAAGCAGCGCCCCGATACCAAACAGCAATTTGGCCACCTCAACATATTTCTTCTGCAATTCGGTAAATGTTTCGGCTTTCAAATGGTTAGATACAATGGGTGCATACAGCGCAAACATACCTATCGCCGGGATTTGGAGTACCGATGCAAGTGCCACCCCGATACTGAATGTTCCGTTAGCTTCTTCAGACAGCAGCCTGAATATTATGATACCGTCAAGCCTGAAGGCTAAAAGTGATCCTAAGCTGCCGGCAAAAGCATACAGGCTGTAGCGGAAGTAATCTTTTCGCGTTATCTCCCCAAACAGTGTTTTAAACCTGTAATTGAAACCCGGCTTAAAATATTTAAAAAGGTATACCGCCGTAAGGATAAAAATAACAATATAACAGATCGTATAGTATAATATCGATTGTGTTTGTGAAATGTATCCGTGCAGGAATAAAAGAAACACTGCAGGCAAAACGATCTTAGGAAATATCTTTTCAAACAATGTGGGCACCGCAAGTTTCTGGAGATCCTGTGCCTGTTTACGGAACAATTCTATAAAGGCCAGCGAAACACCTATGGGAAACCCGAAAAATATGAGATAATCCCTTTTATCGTCACTTACACCTGTGTATATCATAACGCCGGCAAACACCAGCAGGCTTATCATTGATATGGAGAAAATGCTATAGTTAAAAAGCTGCTTTTGTTTCTCTTCGCTAAGGGCAGGATAAAATTTAATCAGCGCGTGCGATGCCCCCAACACCATAATGGGGAACAACAGCTGCGAAATATTATCTACATAACGCACCGTACCCAGTAAAGCCTTGTCTTTAGGATAAACCAATATGGTAGACACCACCCCAATGGCAGTACCCAGATAATTGATTAGCGAATACAGCAGCACCTGCTTTGTAGAAGCTCTCTTTTCCATTATTTAGCGTTGTTGCGTGCTGTTTGAATTTTGCCCATCTCTCCTATCCAGCTCATGTAATAGCGTAGCAGCGTAAAAAACATTGTTGCCGATTTACTTAGTCCATACGACTTCATAAAATATTTGGGCAGGCCAATAACTTCCTTCAACCCCTGCAGATAACTTTTTGCAAGTCCTCTATTAATATCCAGCAACGAAGTAAGTATCTTGTATTTTGACTGGATAATATCCTTATTGAAATTTCTGGTAATTACCCTGTCGTGCACAATTCGGGTTCCTCCATCAATACCTATTTTAAATTTATGATAACGCACCTTGTCACAGTAATTGCGGTCTTCGCCATAATGGCCAAACAGTGGCTCAAAATAGCCAACGGTTTCAATACATTTCCGGCTTAGCATCCAGGCAGCGGCATTTACAAATGGCACTATGTTTACGCTATCTATTCTACTTGTAACTCTTCCAAGATATATTTTAAAGTTATCGTCCAGGCTGAGATTTATATCCGGGGAAAAATGCAACGGACTAAGAATACCAAATTCTGCTTTGGTCTCCATAATATACAAAAGTCCCTCAATAGTTTCCTCAAACACCCAGGCATCCTGATTTAAAAGAAACACATAGTCGGCGCCCTGCTCCAGCGCTCTTTTCATGCCTATGTTATTGGCTTTGCCAAAACCGAGGTTTTCGGGCGATTGTATCAGGTCTACCTGTGGATATTTAGAAAGCAGTGCAGCAGAAGCATCTGTTGAGTTGTTATCTATGGCAATAATGCTTACTGGATAACGAGAATCCAGCAGCGACTGTATGTTCTTATCTATCCAATGTGCACCATTATAGGTTACCAATACAACAAAAACTTTCTTATTCAAGGGTTGTGCTTTTCTAATAGCACAAAAATAGAGATATTTGCATTCATTTTCCTCACAAACATGAAATACTACGCCATTATACCTGCACACAACGAAGAAGCCTTTATGGCGCTTACGTTGCAATCGCTTGCAGAACAGACTGTACTACCTGCAAAAGTTGTAGTGGTAGACGATAATTCTACCGATGCCACCGCGGCTATCGTATCGGCATTTGCCGAAAAACACCCGTGGCTATCGCTTGTCAACAAAAAAAGTGACGCTGTACACATGCCGGGCAGTAAGGTTATACAGGCTTTTCAGGCGGGTTACGACACTATTGACCATAAATATGATATTATCGTAAAGCTGGATGCCGACCTTATTATCCCGCCCGATTATTTTGAAACCATACTGGATGCATTTAAAGCAGACGATAAAGTAGGCATGGCAGGCGGTTTTGCCTATATTGAGAAGAATGGCGAATGGATACTGGAGAACCTTACTGACAAAGACCATATACGCGGGGCATTTAAAGCCTACCGTAAAGAACTGTTCCTGCAAATGGGCGGATTGCGCCCTGCCATGGGCTGGGATACCGCAGATGAGCTTATAGCGCGTTTCTTTGGCTGGAAAATAGTTACCATTGAACGGCTAAAGGTAAAACACCTTAAACCTACGGGCGCCAACTATAACAAGGCAGCACGTTATAAACAGGGCGAGGCTTTCTATACTTTGGGTTATGGTTTTACAATTACTGCCATTGCAGGAGCCAAGCTGGCCATGCGTAAAAAGAAGCCGCTGCTGTTTATAGATTACATAAATGGCTTCCTCAGGGCAAAAAGACAAAACAAGGCGCTTTTAGTAACAAACGAGCAGGCAAAATTCATCAGGGCATATCGCTGGAAGAAGATGAAACAGAAACTCTTTTAGGCGCATTACTATTAAAAAACTATTAACTAACATTAATTAATGGCTACAATGTGGTACTTTAGCCATTATTTTACACTCTAAATGATAAAAGCAATACACCAGATAGGCCGATATTTCCTGATGCTGAAGGAGGTTTTTAATAAACCTACAAAGTGGAAGGTAATGAAGCCGCTGATACTAAAAGAAGTAGACGACCTTATTATAGGCTCTATGGGTATCGTAGCATTTATCTCGTTCTTTATAGGCGGGGTTGTTGCCATACAAACAGCACTTAACTTAACTAACCCTATTATCCCTAAATCGCTTATTGCTTTTGCAACAAGGCAGTCGGTTATACTTGAGTTTGCACCTACATTCATCTCCATCATTATGGCAGGGCGTGCAGGTTCTTACATTACATCTAGTATAGGTACGATGCGTGTTACAGAGCAAATTGATGCACTGGAAGTTATGGGGGTAAATTCGCTTAACTACCTCGTATTCCCTAAGATCATTGCATTTCTTTTATATCCGTTTGTAATTTCGGTATCCATGTTTCTTGGTATCCTTGGCGGATGGCTTGCGGCTGTTTACGGAGGATTTGCCGGCAGTGAGGAATTTCTTCAGGGTTTACAGACCGACTTTAAACCGTTTCACGTGTTTTACGCGTTTTTTAAAACCTTTATATTCGGTTTCCTTCTTGCCACAATCCCATCGTTTCATGGCTATTACATGAAAGGCGGGGCGCTTGAGGTAGGTAAGGCAAGTACAACATCGTTCGTTTGGACCAGTGTTGTAATTATTTTAGTGAATTATATAGTAACCCAATTACTTTTAAGCCAATGATAGAGGTTAAAGACATAAAAAAATCGTTTGGTGAAGCGCAGGTATTAAAGGGTATCACTACTACTTTTGAACCTGGAAAAACTAATCTTATTATAGGCCGAAGCGGATCGGGTAAAACCGTTATGCTTAAAACGCTTCTTGGCATACATACACCGGACGAAGGAAGCATTTCTTTTGACGGAAGGGTATATTCTGAACTTACGCCCGACGAGAAAAGGACACTACGCACAGAGATAGGAATGGTATTTCAGGGCAGTGCGCTGTTTGACTCCATGACGGTGGAAGACAATGTGGCATTTCCGCTTAAGATGTTTACTAAAAAAAGAGGCAGCGAGATAAAAACAAGGGTAAATGAAGTGTTGGAAAGGGTAAACCTTAAGGATGCCAACAAAAAATTCCCTAACGAGATATCTGGTGGTATGCAAAAAAGGGTAGCTATTGCAAGGGCAATAGTAAACAACCCGAAATACCTGTTTTGTGATGAGCCTAACTCCGGCCTTGACCCTGAAACATCTATCGTTATTGACGAACTGATACAGGAAATCACAAAGGAATATAATATTACAACGGTTATCAACACCCACGATATGAACTCTGTACTGCAGATAGGCGAAAAGATCGTTTTCCTGAAAAACGGACTTAAAGAGTGGGAAGGAGACAACGAACAGATACTTGAAACAAGAAACAAATCTATCGTTGAATTCGTTTACTCGTCAGACCTGTTCAAGAAAGTACGCGAAAGCCTGCTGGCAGAAGCCGAAGAAGATCCTGATCATCACCCTCATATGGGACACGATAAAAAAGAATCATAAAAACAAAAAGCTTAGAGTTATCTAAGCTTTTTGTTTTTATGCTATCTAGTCCTGGTTTTGGAGATATACCCAACCTGTACGCTGCTCTCCCTTATCAAGTTTTGCAGTGTAATAATAAACACCCGTAGGCAGTTTTTTTCCATTATCTGTTTGCCCGTGCCATTCTTTAGAGTAATTTGAGGCAGTATATATTGTAAGTCCGTAACGGTTGAATATTTTTAACTCTGTTACACCTAGGCTCGTCAGGTCAAATTCATCATTCTTATCATCTCCGTTAGGCGACACTCCACGTGATATACCGGAGCAATCTGTATTTCCTACTGTTACAGAAGCGGTATCCATACAACCTTCTGCCATGGTTACCGTCACAATATAGTCTCCCGGCTTTAAATTTCTTGCATCAGGATTCGCGCCCGTAAAGTTAAAATTATCGGGCCCGGACCACACTATAGCAGCATCAGACAAATCTACAGCGGCCTTTAAATTTATACTATATGCATCGTTGATACAGCCTGCATCCAGGGTTATACCAAGATCGTTCTTTATAACTGTTATTTCCTCTTGGGCTGTACAGCCACCGGTAGCTACAATAACCATATATGTTCCGGGCTCATTGGTTTGTATAAACCAGCTGTTATTAATCATCAGTTCGTTATTACGATACCATGTATAAGTATGGCCCTGTAAATTGTTATCAAAATTAAGGGCGTCTACAGTCAGCATTACCTCTGTATCGTTGCAAATAACTGTGCTGCCTTCAATAGTAAATTCGGGTACTTTATTTACTACCACCATTACCGAAGCCGGCACCGAAGGGCAGTCTGTCCCTTCTACTGTAATAATAAGTGTATAAAGTCCCGCTTCATTTGCAGACACATTTTGCAGCACGGGATTTTGCAGCTGCGACGAAAATCCGCCGGGGCCGGTCCAGCTGTACGCAGCCTCTTCAACCGCGGTTGACGTCAATGCTAAAATATTTCCTTCGCATACGGGGCCATCTATGCCAACCAAAGGTGTTTCCGGCTGCAGCCCAAAGGTGAACGTTATAACGGCCTCGTCTGTAATATTGCACGAATTAGTTACGGTATATTTAAAATGATAGGTGCCGGGTAGTATGCCATCTGTTGTAAGTATGTTATCCTCAAGCTTACCCGTTGCATCTGCATCCAGCCAAACGCCGCCTCCATCATGCACATCTTCAAGGTATTGTGTAAGATCTAAAGGTAATCCGTTATTACAAACTGAAAACTCATTGTCTACACCTGCTTCAGGAAGAGGGGCTGCTTCTAAAAATATACCCAACGTCTGATCTATGCACGAATCCGGCGAATTGCCGGTAACCTGTACAAAATATGTACCTCCATCGGCTGCGTTATCAAACGCTGTAATGTCGAGGGAACTTTGTGTAGATAATGTTGTTTCGGGTGCGCCTTCCTTCCACCATTTATAGCTAAGGAAAGAAAATCCCTGAACAAACAGGCTTCCATCTTCACCCTCACAAAGTGGAGACGATTCAAGAGTAAACGCCTGCAATTGTGTTACATCATACTGTATATTTAAAAAATTGCCGCAGCCATCAGTTACCCTGAAATTGTAGATACCATTTTGAAGCCCCTCAAAAAAATTCGATGATCCGTTATTTAAAACAAAGGGCTGGCCCTCTTTAGCGGTTATCTCATAACTAAGCGGCGCAAAACCTTCGGCATCAATAATAACGTCAGACGTGCCATCGCCGCAGGTAAACCCGTAGGCACCCTTTATGTGTGGGTTATTATAATATGTAAATTCGTAAACCAACGAGATACAATCAGATAAAAAATTATAATCCTCATCAGGATTTTGGCTGGTATATACCGAAAAATAACGCATTATCCTGAACTTTCCTGAATATGGCAAAGCATAGTTTGTGGTAAAATTGTTTAGCGCAAGAGCATTTCCAAAATAAAGCGGATCACCTTCTTCATAAGGATAACCCAGCAACGGATTTACCCATTGCCCGGTTGCCTCGTTGTATTGCTGAAGCCAAAACGTATCTGAAAATCCTGAAAAATTATTAGTTACGTAATTCAAATAAATATCAAATGCACCGCAACCGGGAATTACCTCCATCGTATCATCATAAACCTCATACCCAGAAATGGTAAAATGATATGCAACCTCATTGCCGCAGTCATCTGTCGTCGTGACAGAATAGTTACCCGCAGGTAATCCATTTCTCCTGAAAACGCCAAACTGGTCAATAAACATGCTGGCATTAAATGGCAGGGCGTTAGAAAAAGAAGCCGGCGCAGAAGTAATGATTACAGAAACCAGTCTGTAATTAAAAGAATACAGATATATGGATCCCTCGTTAGCAGAACAGCCGGGAATCATATCGCTGCCCAGGTTTGAATTACCCGATTGAGCAACAATCTCTACCTGAACAGTATATTGCTGACCGCACACATCAGTAAGTACAACAGTGTAACTGCCCGCAGGAACATCGTTAACTGTAAGGGTGCTGCCACTTGTAAATTGCATAACATCCTGTGGCAAGGCCGCATTATAAGCAGCAGGCGCTACTGTTATAGCTGCAGATGCTATATCTCTCAAAAAAGGCATTGTTATAGAAAAATAACCATGACATAACGATATTTGCCCCAATCCTGAAGTTACCGTTGGGTAACCCTGATTGCTTAATGCTATAGTGTGGGTAGCATCATGTCCGCACGCATCTGTTACTTTTATTGTATAGTTTCCCAGCGGCACCGTGTTATCGTTTGTTCCGTACAATATGTCGTCCTGATTAAAAACAGGGTGCGAAGGATTAAAAGACGAAGGATTAAACCCCGCAGGAGCCGATAAAAATGTTATCGTACACGGCAGTTTATAAAATGACATATCTATGCCTAGTATAAAATCATTACAGCTTACCGCTTCCTGAAGCAGTGTAAAATCAAATTTTTTATTAACGTTGCTATTCACGGTGACCTGATTACCGCAGGCGTCAGTCATTTTAATCGTATATGTATAATATTGATTGTAATAATACGGAATATCAGCATACACTATCTGCTCTTCATCATAACTATTAACCGTTTTTGTGACAACTATTGGCGTACCCCCACCCGGCGGATTTATCGTATAGGTAAGTGTAACCGGCCATGACATAGGATAATTGTTCCCTATACTGTGACCAACGGTAATTTTATCACAGGCAGGAAGACCAACATCAGGTAAGATTTGCTGTCCTATAAAAAGATAGGCAGGCAGTGCTTCAAAATTAATATCTACCACGGCAGCGTCGCCGCAAGCATTATGAACTCTTACAGAATATACTCCTAACGGCAAATTTGAAAATTCATTAGACGTTTGTAGTGGCCTTGTTTGCGGGCCTGCTATAATCTCGTACGAAACTGCAGTCCCCGAAGTTACATGTACAGTAATTGTGCCCCCGTTTAAACAAGGATTGCCTTCAAGTGTAAAAAACAGGTCAACAGTATTATCCTGTATCACAGCATTAGCTGTTGCAGTACCAGACTGGCCTCCTAAAGTTTGTGTGGCAACAACCTGATAAGTTCCTGCAACAAGACCGTTTACAACAGGATTTGTGACCGTTACCACAGGTGTTGTTGTATTTGGCAGCAGGTAGACCTTATAATCAATAAGGGCGCCGGGAGCCGTACCGCTTGTTGTAAAGGCCAGACTCCCGTTACCTAAGCAGGTTTGGGGCGTGGGTGTTACCGTTAATGTAAATGGCGCTAACTGCGCATAATTATCATAATATAATAGTGTTAGAAGAAGGCATAGCAGTACCTTCAGGTTCATTTTTGTTTTCTTTTTCATAGTTGGTGGTGGTTTTCATAGCAATATTTTTTATTCCTCCCGCTGAAGGTAAACCCATCCGGTTACCTGCTTGCCGGCAGAAAGCGTGATAACATAATAGTAAGTGGCAGTAGGCAGCGTCCCTTTGTCAGACTGGCCGTGCCATTCTGCTTTATAATTTTTTGCCTCATACACCTTGAGCCCATACCTGTTGAATATTTTTATTTCCCTTACATCAAGGTTAGAAAGATCAAAACTATCATTCAGGCCATCGCCATTCGGCGAAATACCTCTTGGTATTATACAAGATGTGTTATGTATGGTAATGGTTGCGTCGGCAGAGCAGCCCTCGTTGTTTGTAACCGTTGCAATGTAGTCTCCCCCAGCAAGATTTGTAATGTTTACAGGACTTCCCGAGGCAGAAAAATTATTAGGCCCTTTCCAGGAAATCACCGCTCCCGGAATATCTGATGCGTTGGAAACCCATAATCTATACTCATAATCTATACAACCCGAATCAAGCACCAACTCAAATGCATTATCATTTAAGGTAACAGGAAACTGAAGGCTTGTAGTACAACTATTATTATCTACCACAACCTCATACTGTCCCGTTTGCGAAACATTAATTGTTGCAGATGTTTCGCCAAGCTGTGCCCCGTCAAGATACCACGCAAAATCTACATCGGCTGCATTAAAATTAACGGGTTCAACAGTCAGTTCTGTTACCTGCCCTTCACATATTACTGTATTTCCATCTATGCTGAACTGGGGCATTGCCATTACTGTTACCGGCACTATCGCAGCGTCAGATGTACAATCGTTTACCGTAACCGTAAGCCTGTATTCTCCTGCCGCTACAATACCCACGCCGGTAAGCAGTGGATTTTGTTCAGCAGATGAAAATCCGCCAGGACCTGTCCAGCTATACACTGCATCTGTTACTGCCTGGGCAGAAAGCTGAATATCAGACCCTTCGCATAGAGGATCAATAGCAGCAACTGCTGGAGGCTGCGGTATGTCTTTTAATGCTACTGTAATTATCGCTTCATCTACAGTATTACAGCTATTTGTCACGGTATATTTAAAATTATAAGCCCCCGCGGCAACACCGCTTGTAGAGAGTACACTTCCGTTAAGTGTGCCTGTACCATCAGTATCTTCCCATATCCCCCCGCTTTCAGAAACTCCTAAAAGAAAATCGGTAAGGTCTACAGCTGTACCGTCGTTACATAACTGAACGGCATTGTCATCGCCTGCTTTAGGCGAAGCATTTACAACTATATCTATAGATGTTGCCGGAGATGCACAGCCGTTTGCCGTTACGTTAAGGATATAGGCTCCCGATGCGTTAACGCCCACACTTGACAAAACAGGGCTGGCTTCAGCTGATGTAAACCCATTAGGCCCCGTCCACTGGTATGTTACGCCCGGAACCGTAGTAGCAGAAAGCGTAATATCGCTTCCCTCACATAGTGGGCTATTAGCTGTTACTACAGGCGCAGCCGGTATACTTTTAAACTCAAAGGTTAGTATAGCGTCGTCTGTAAGATCACACAGGCCTGTTATTGTATACTTAAAGTGGTATGTGCCTTCTGCAAGAGGTGCAGTGGCAAGCGTGCTGTTGTTAAGCATTCCTGTACCGTCAGTATCTTCCCATTCTCCATTTGTAGCGATACCTGCCGCCAGGTAATCTTTCAGGTTAATGCTCACTCCGTCATTACAATACTGAACTGTAGTATCTGCGCCTGCGTCAGGCTGTCCATTTGGTTCGAGTGTAAATGAAAAAGTCTGGTTAACACATGAGAGCGGATTATCTGTCATGATGCTTACGTAATATGTTCCTGACTGTGTTGCCGAATTATATGCCGGAAAGGTAAGTGTCGGCGACTCGCTCAATATAACTCCTGGAGCGCCTTCCTTCCACCATTTGTAATCAATAAAATCAAATCCGGGGATTGATAACGAGCCCGCCTGGCCTTCGCAAAAACCATCGGCAGTTATAGATAGCGGGTCAAGCGCATCAATATCTACCTCTACGTTTCTTATGTTTCCGCAAACATCAGTTACCCTTAAATTGTAGATGGCCTCTTCAAGTCCGTTAAAATAATTTGATGCCCCATTATTAATGAGAAACGGCTGGCCGTCTTTTGAGGTGATGCTATAGGTAAGTGGCGGCACTCCCTCGGCAATTACTGCCACATCTGTAAGGCCTTCTTCACAGGGAAAGCTATATGTATCTTTTATAACAGGCCCGCCATCATAAGTAAAGGTATAAAGCACATCATAACATCTTATGTTTCCAAAACTTCCGTTATCATACACAAAAAATGTTTTTATTACCCTGAATAATCCTGTAAACGGATAACTAAGGTTGGCTCCGTTATTTGTAAGCGGTATACCATTATTGATATTTACCGGTGTACCTTCGGTGTAATTCAGGCCTGTTTGGGGATGTTCCCATATGTTTTCGGCAGGGTTAAATTTCTGAAGGTAAAAAGTCTGCGTAAAAGTACCGTTGCTCACGTGCTGAAACTGTAGGTCAAATGCACCGCAATGCGGTACTACGGTAAAGTTATTTGTTGTTATTGTATAGCCCGAAAGCGCCACTGTTCTCGTTATGATATCGCCACATATCGTTGTAGACTGAAAAGTATAGGTACCTGCAGGAAGCGTATTTATATATGCCCTCTTATCTCCTGTATTTATAAAAGATGACATATCTGCCGGAAGCGGCTGGTTAAAGGCCGCAGGGGCAGCAGTTATAAAAAGGTCTATAAGCTCATCAGTCTGCGAATTCACAATTCGCACAGAGCCTTCACCAGGCCCGCAGCCCGGGCGCTGAAGTATGGTAAGCGATTCGGTGCTTCCCTGAAAAACTACCTCATATTCCAGATCTGTTACCTCGCCGCACTCATCGGTTGCCGTGAACTTATATAGCCCCGCAGGAAGATCTTCAACAATCATTTCTCCGTCAACTATAAATTCATTCATGTCTTTTGGGAACGGGCCGGCAAAGTAAGCCACAGGACACGCTGTCATGTCCACATCAACAACATCCCTGCCCGTTACTCTTATCCTGATCTTTCCTCCTTCAACACAATTAACATCCTGGCCTATAATCTGGGCCGGCACAGGGCTGTCCTGAACTGTAAAAGGCACAGTAACCGATCTTCCGCAGGCATCTGTAACCACAGCAATATAATTACCTTCGGGAACAAATGTACCTGAAAGACCATAATCAACAGTCGCGGCAGTAAACGTAGGGTGTGCAGGATTTGCAGTAACCGCATTAAAACCAGCCGGAGCACTTGTAAAATTGATTGTATACGGAGGGGAATAATTACCTACATAGAATGTAAAAAAGTTATCGCCGCAGCCTTGCGTATTGTCTTCCACAACAACATTAAATGCAGCAAGCATAGGATTACTGTTTTTAATTACTGTATTACCACAGGCATCGGTAATTTTAATATTGTAGCTGTAAGGCTGATTGTTATAAAAAGGGATGTTTATTGTGAGGTCGTATTCCGCCGAATCGGCTGTAACTGTTTGTGTTATTATAATTGGAGCACCGCCACCAGGTGGAAAAACAGTTACCTCTACCGTAAGCGGATTAAAATAAACCCCTCCAAACGGGATTACAAGTTTATGCACTACATCTATTGTTGAACAGGATGTTAATGATGCTCCATCAGGCGCACCTGTACCAATTAAGACTCCAGTAATAGCTGTTGTAACCGTTACACTAACCACCTGCGCATTATTGCAGTTATCAAAAACCCTTACAGAATATAACCCTGCCGGCAGGCCGGTAAATACATTAGATGTTTGCAGCGGTTTTATAACAGGCCCCGCAGATATCTCGTAGCTTACAGGATTGCCAGATGTTACATTTGCCGTAATAGTAGCATCTGTACCGCACATTACCGGTGTGTAACTAAGTGTAAAGGTGAGCGGCACTTTGAGATCAAGTATTTGTACCTGTTTTGTTTTGGTACTTGTCTGCGCATTAAGTGTTTGTGTTGCCGTAATGCTGTAAGATCCTGCTCCCAGTCCTGATACTGAAGTGGATGTAGTAGTAGTTACGGGTGTTGTAGCATTAGGCAGCAGATAAACTGCATAACTCATTGTAGCACCGGGCTGTGTACCCGACACCGCAAATGTAAGCGAACCGTTATTAAGGCAGGTTTCATTTACCGGCGTTACACCAAAGGTAAAAGCAGGGAGCTGCGAAAATACATTTAACGAAAATAAGAGCGCTATTATAAATAGCACCCTCTTAAAAGGTAGTGGTTGGTTCATGCGTTTGGTTTAAGTACCAATAAAGATATTGATTCTAACAACACGCACGCTAAAACCTACAAAATTTAACATAAATACTTACAGTATTTATACTTTTTTTGCTGTTGAAGTTACAAGTTCTGTAATTTTTTTGATTTCCTGTTCTTTTTCCTTCGGATAAATTAACAGGATATCTTCCTTATCTACAACAATATAATTATTAAGTCCGTCTACAATAACCGTCTTTCCCTTATCTGTCCTGATTATATTATTCGTAGCGTTTTCAATAAAAAGCCTTGCATTTACTACTGCATTATTGTTTTCATCTTTAGTAAGCTTATCATGCAACGATCCCCACGTACCAAGATCATTCCAGTCAAAAGCAGCCGGAACAACATAAACGTTAGATGCCTTTTCCATCACGGCATAATCTATAGAGATATTATTACTTTTGATATAGTTCTCGTCGATAAACTCCTTTTCTGCAGGTGTATTGTATACATCATACCCATCCATGAAAAGTTCATACATATCCGGCTGAAACTTCATAAAAGCACTTAGAACAGCCTTAACGCCCCAGATGAAAATTCCGGCATTCCAAAGGAAGTTGCCTTGTGCCAAAAATGTTTTTGCGGTAGCATAATCAGGTTTCTCCCTAAACTGCGCCACTTTTTTTATCTGCCTGTCGGTAGTCGTGTCATATTCAATGTAGCCATAACCCGTATTAGGGAACGTAGGCTGTATGCCAAGCGTCATAAGTACCTCTTCTTTGCCCGCACAGTCAAAGGCACGCTGAAGGTTATCCAGGAAAGCATCTTCGTCTTCAATCCAATGGTCTGTAGGTGCTACCACCATAAGCGCATCCGGATTCATTTTTTTGATCTTTAATGTAGCATAAAGTATACAAGGTGCAGTGTTGCGCATTGCAGGTTCGAGCACAATCTGTTCGGCACAAAGGCCCGGCAGCTGTTCAAGAACAATATCATTATAGATCTCGTTAGTAAGAACAAGTATATTTTCCTGTGGTATAAGCTTGGTTAGCCTGCTAAAGGTTTTCTGGATAAGGGTCTCACCGGTTCCAAGCATATCGTGGAACTGTTTAGGGAACTGCGTAGTGCTTACCGGCCAAAAACGCGAACCTACACCGCCCGCCATTAACACCGCATAATAATTTTTGTTCATTTTCTTGGTTTTATTTCCTCAAGTAAAGATTTCACTTAAAAAGCGAAAATCAAAGCCGTTTAATTTTCATTTAACACACCTAAGGCAAAAGTTCAACTTCGGCATTTGGGTTAAACAAATAGATCCTTCCTGTACTCACCTCCTGGCACTCAAAACGCTTAATGCGCTGCGGCCCTTTTTTAAAGACTTTTCCGTTGTGGATCCTGAAATTGCTTCCGTAAGGAAGTTCAAATATATAATTCTTTTCAGACCTTTCATCAAATTGTTTCAGCGCAAGCGAGAGCGTAGCATCTGTATCACTGCTTGCCTTTGGATTTCTGAAATGCCTCGCCAATAGCGGAAGCAGCTGCGAAGGAAAAATTTCAGGCCGTATAAACGGAACCATCAATCGCTGGAATGTGCTTTTCCATTCGTCACCGTGCGGCTTTATATTTCGCCCATACTTCTCAAAGGCAGCAAGATGTGCAATTTCGTGTACAAGCGTAATCAGGAAACGGTATTTATTCAGGTTAGAATTTACCGTTATCTGATGCTGCCCGTTCTGGTCGCGATGGTAATCGCCGTGGCGGGTTACCCGCTCATTGACGATCTTGAGGTTTACCCCATACAATTTTATCAGTTCAAAAACCGTATCGGTAGCATGTTCCGGTAAATATGGGGAAAGTATATGCTTCAATGTGACTCTTCTTAAGGCGTGGTACTGGATACCTGCAATACTTTACCATTAAAATAGGTATTGCCGGTAAGTGCAAAATTAAAAATATAATCGCTCATTTCTTTAGGTGAAAGCGGCGCTTCATACCCGGGGAATGCCTCCTGAAGCATCTCCGTATTTACGGCGCCCAGTGCCAGCACATTAAACGCAACACCCTGCTCACGGTATTCCTCGGCAAGGAGCTCGCTAAGGGTAATCACCGCACCTTTGCTAGAGCTGTATGCAGCAAGCCCTGCAAACTTCATCGTGCCCTGTACGCCACCCATACTGCTTATGGTTACCACATGGCTCCCTTTTTGCATAAACGGCAGCACTACCCTGTTTAAAGCGGCAACGCCAAATACATTTACCTTGTAGATATATTCAAATTCGTCGGCTGTAATTTCGCCAAATGGCTTAAGTAGCAATGCGCCCGCATTGTGAATCACAATATCTACATGCTTCCAGGTTGTAGTTATAAAATCTTTTACATTCTCAAGGCCATCGCAAGACGCAAGATCTATACCAAGACAGGCAATATTCTGACTCTCTATAAATGCCTGCGGTATTTTTCTTGATATGGCCAGCACACTGTGTCCGGCATTAGCAAACTGAAGAGCAAGTTCATAGCCTATCCCCCTGCTTGTGCCCGTTATTATTATATTTTTCATTATTTTTTTACTGTAATATCGCCTGCAGGCGCGTTTACCATTTTGTCTATTACCGGTACCATCTCCTGTATAAAGTTAGTCATGGCGGTTACATCCATGTTTTCAAACTCATCGTCTACGTGGTGGTAATAGTCAAAATTTGTGAAGTCAAAAGTACAAACCGTTTGCGACGGCTTGTGGAATTCGTTATAAAAACTATAGTTATCACTGCGGCGGAATAACTGGTATTTCATCTCCACATCGAGATAGCCAACCAATTTCCTGCCTGCATATTCGTTCATTTTGTCTCCCATGTTGCTCGTGCCCCATCCTGTAACATAGGCCAGGATATCACGCTTCATTGGCACGCCTACCATCTCAAACTCAAGCATGGTGTACAGGTTGAAATTCTTTTGTTTAAGCTTTGCAGCCAAAGATTGTGAGCCTAACAGTCCTTCTTCTTCCCCAGAGAAAAAACAAAAAAGCACACTGCGCTTGTTGTTTTTCATTGTACCAAAGTAGTTCACCATTTCGGCAACGGCCGTAGTTCCCGACGCGTCATCGTTAGCACCGTTATAGATACTGTCGGTACCTGTTGGGTTCTTTTCTACACCTATGTGGTCGTAGTGTGCGCCAAGCACCACAAATTCTTTTTTAAGAACAGGATCTGTACCTTCAAGGTAGCCAACAACGTTATAAGTGACCTTATTATAGTTTGTAAGTGTATCTTTAAACGTTGTAAAATAAGGCTTAACACCATTCTTTTTAAAAATATCTTCAAGGTAAACAGCCGCATTTTCCAGCTCTTTGCTGCCTGAAGCACGCCCTTTAAGCTCGTCTGACGATAAAAACTTAAGCGTAGCTGATACCGATTTTTCCTCTACTTTATAAGGAGCTTTTGCGGTTTTCTTTTTCTGGGCAGATACCACAGTCATACATCCCAAAGCTAAAAGGGAAAAGAATATATTTTTTTTCATTTGTGATTTTTGTTTCAGCTAAAATAAGAAAAAATATCAGTTGTTTTTTCATGTTAAAACATACATTAAAGAGGTATCAAAAAGCGGAATGTTTTTAAAATACCAAATGCGTAACATTATTTTACAATCTGTTGATTTTTAGAATTTTGACTGACTCTAATTTTACGCACGAAAACGGCGTTTTGAGAACCAAAAGCGTAACATTACAACTGCCTTTTCACTTGTCTGAATGTAAGATTTATCCGCGGTAAAATGTCTTTTGCAGTCTTTGGGATGTGGTGTTCCCAATGTGTTTGCGTAGTGCCTGCCATCAAAAACAGCGCACCATGTGTAAGCGGAACCTCCAGCATTGACAGGTCTTTACGCGCTTTATGCCTTAAACGAAATGGCCTTGTTTCTCCAAAACTCACTGAGGCAATGACCTGGTTCTGACCAAAGTTTTCAGTACGGTCGCTGTGCCACCCTACCCCATCTTTGCCATTCCTGTACAAATTGAGCAAAACGCTGTTGAATGTAAAATTGGTCTCCGCCTCTACCCTTTTTTTGATGGCTGATAATTCAGGTGTCCAATCCTGTCCGTTTTGATTGGCACCAGGGTTAGATTTATCCTCATACCAGGCTATCATCCTGGGGATTATGTGGGTTTTATCATAGACTGTCAGATCAGCCTCTTTCCAGTTGGTAGAAACTAAAAGCGTGTTATAATAGGCATCCGACTCCTCTTTGGCAAAGAAGCCTTCATACAGCATCAAATCGGCATCGGGTACATCAAAAACCGTTTTTTCAGGCTTGCCAGATGTAAAAATATCAGTATCGTTAAACAGGTTCATCTTCTTTCTTTCATTAGGTAAACAACTTATATTAAACACAATACCCGCCCTGAAACTCAGGACGGGTATGCTTATCTAAAAGATTACCGTGGCTTATGCCAGCATGGTAACCGGGTTTTCAACATACTGTTTAAGGGTTTGCAGGAATTGTGCTCCTGTAGCCCCGTCAATAGTCCTGTGGTCGCATGTAAGCGTTACAGTCATTGTATTACCTACAACAATCTGGCCATTCTTAACAACCGGCTTCTGAACGATAGCACCTACTGAAAGGATTGCCGAGTTAGGCTGGTTGATGATTGAAGTAAACTCCTGGATACCAAACATACCAAGGTTAGAAACTGTAAACGTGCTTCCGTCCATTTCTGCCGGAGACAGTTTTTTGTTTCTTGCTTTACCTGCAAGGTCTTTAACCGCGCCACCTATCTGAGAAAGGCTAAGGTTATCTGTAAACTTAACTACAGGCACTACAAGTCCGTCTTCTACCGCTACAGCAACACCTATGCTTATGTGTTTGTTATAAACGGTAACATCGTCTTTCCATTGCGTGTTAACCTGTGGGTGCTTGCGAAGCGCCATAGCACTTGCTTTGATAACCATATCGTTAAACGACACTTTAGTATCAGGTACAGCGTTAATTGTATTACGGCTTGCAATAGCGTTATCCATGTCAAGCTCAATAGTTAAGCTATATTCAGGAGCAGTGAATTTAGATTCAGCAAGACGCCTTGCGATGGTTTTACGCATTTGGTTGTTTTTCACCTCTTCGGTAGCAACCTCACCTGCAGGAACGTATGCAGCAGGAGCAGCAGCAGATTGCGCAGGAGCAGCAGCTGTTGCAGCCGGTTGCGCAGCCTGTGGTGTATAGTTTTCTATATCTTTCTTAACGATACGTCCGTTTTCGCCAGATCCTTTAACCTGGTTAAGGTTAACGCCTTTTTCTTCAGCAATCTTACGGGCAAGCGGAGAAACAAATAGTCTTCCGCCATCGTTAGCAGCAGCCGGAGCTTCTTCAGCTTTTGCAGCAGGAGCGGCATCAGCTTCTTTTTTATCTTCTTTTGGAGCATCTGCTTTTGCCTCGGCAGCAGGAGCGCTTGCTTCTTTACCTGTAATACCAGATACATCTGTACCTGCAGGGCCTATGATAGCAAGAAGGCTGTCAACCGAAGCTGTTTGTCCTTCCTGGATACCTATTTTAAGAAGTGTACCTGCATTAAAAGATTCAAATTCCATTGTTGCCTTATCAGTTTCGATCTCAGCAAGAATATCACCTTCTTTAATAGTATCACCTTCTTTTTTAAGCCATGTTGCAACAGTGCCTTCGGTCATGGTATCACTAAGGCGGGGCATCGTAACGATAATTACACCTTTAGGAAGTTCTGATGATGCAGCAGCTTTTGGCGCTTCAGCAGCTTTCTCTTCTGTTTTAGCTTCAGGAGCAGCTTCTTCTTTTTTAGGCTCTTCTTTCTTTTCAGTTTCGGCAGCAGGAGCAGCTTTACCGTCAAGAAGCGAAGAAATATCTTCACCTTCTTTACCTATGATGGCAAGAATTGCATCTACAGGAGCAGTTTCACCTTCCTGGATACCGATATGTAATAATGTACCTGCATCAAAAGCTTCAAATTCCATTGTTGCTTTATCCGTTTCTATTTCAGCAAGGATATCACCTTCTTTAATGGTATCTCCTACTTTTTTTAACCACGTAGCCACAGTACCTTCAGTCATAGTGTCGCTAAGGCGCGGCATATTTATAATCTTTGCCATATTATTGTAGTTTGTGAGGTAGGAATGGATAATCTTTTTGGTCGTAAACAACGTCATACATAACATTTAAGTCCGGGTATGGCGACTCCTCTGCAAATTTCTCGCATTCGTCCACAAGGTCTTTTACCCTTTGGTCAATAGCTTCAATTTCTGCTTCAGTTGCATAGTTGTTTTCTTTAATGATATCAAGAACCTGGATAATAGGGTCAATTTTTCTGTACTCCTCTACCTCTTCTTTAGTCCTGTAGTGCTGTGCGTCACTCATTGAGTGGCCACGGTAACGGTACGTTTTCATTTCAAGGAAAGTAGGGCCATCGCCTCTTCTTGCTCTCTCCATCGCTTCGTGCATTGCCTCAGCAACCTTTACAGGGTTCATTCCGTCCACTGGTCCGCATGGCATTTCATAACCAAGTCCCAGTTTCCATATATCAGTGTGGTTTGCAGTACGCTCTACAGATGTACCCATTGCATAACCATTGTTCTCTACGATGAATACTACAGGAAGCTTCCATAGCATAGCCATGTTAAACGCTTCGTGAAGTGATCCCTGGCGTGCAGCACCATCACCAAAGTAAGTAAGGGTTACACCACCGGTATTAAAATATTTATCGGCAAAAGCCATACCTGCACCTACCGGTATTTGCGCTCCTACGATACCATGTCCTCCAAAAAATCCTTTTTCTTTAGAGAAGATGTGCATAGAACCACCCAGACCTTTAGAAGTACCAGTAGCTTTACCAAGAAGCTCTGCCATAACCCTTTTAGGATCTACGCCCATGCCTATTGGCTGAACGTGGTTACGGTAAGCAGTAATCATTTTATCTTTAGAAAGGTCCATTGCATGTAGTGCACCTGCAAGAACAGCTTCCTGACCATTATATAAGTGAAGGAAACCTCTAACTTTTTGCTGAATGTACAAAGCTGCCAGTTTGTCTTCAAACTTCCTCCAAAACTGCATATCCTCGTACCAATTCAGATAAACCTCTTTTGTTATTTCTTTCATTTGCTAAATTATTGTTGCTGATGTAATTTTAAAAAAATGTTTTATTGGAACGCAAAAAGTTTCCTCACACGAATTTGCGAAATGCAAAAATAAGACTTCCCTTTTATAACAAAAAAAATTAAGGGAAGTATTTTGTTATTTTTTAGTCCGCTCATTAAGCATTTGTTAATATGCCAAAAATAAAGGGCCATTAAGGCCCTTTATTTTTTTATGCTGTCTACTAATATTCGTCGTAATCGTCGCCAAAGTTAAATGTAAGCGAGAAACGAAGCGTATTTTCAAGCGGATTTCTAACCTGAGAAGCAGAGAACAGGTAAGACACATCTATCTTAACCACTGTATACCTGAAACCGGCACCAAGTGAAAAGAATTTACGTGCCCCTTTAGATTTATCCTCGTTAAAGTAACCTAACCTGAACATGAATGCATCCTGGTAAGAATATTCAGCACCTACAGAGTACGTTACCTCTTTAAGCTCTTCGCTGAATCCACCCGGCGCATCGCCAAATGATTTGAATATACCTGAAACCCAGTTGATGTCATTATGTTCTGAATTAAGAATTCCCTGGTCCTGGTTATCAATCACACCATCACCATTTTTATCAGTATCATTTTTTTGAGGTGTTGGCACAAGTAGCTTTGAAAGCTCAACGTTTACACCAAGTTTATTGTATTCATCAAAGATAAAATCAAAACCTCCACCAAGCCTCATTGTAGAAGGCAGGAAGTTTGAACTTAGATCCGGGTCATTATCATAGCTGATCTTTGGCCCAAGGTTCTGCATATTGAAACCCGCTCTCCAGCGGCCATTGAAATCAGAATAAGCAACCTCTTCAGACTGGTAGAATGCTGCAAGGTCAAAAGCAAAGGTTTTTGCTGCACTTGCATCACTGCTGCCACCGCTTGCTTCAGGAATCCTTAAGTTAGAACTAATGAAACGACCCGCAACAGCCATAGAGAATTGCTCATCAAGCTTAAGCGAATAAGAAAGGTCTATCGCAAGTTCATTTGGGCTGCGCACAAGCGCCTGGTCATCCGGACCCTGGCGAAGATCTACGTCTCCAAGACCAAAATAACGTAAGCTACCTGCAAAAGCCATCCTTTCATCAAACCTGTTGTAGTACGTAACCTGGCCTAATGATATATCGTTAGCGATATTAGTAAGGTAAGGCGTGTAACTTGCAGAAAGCCCCTGAGATTTTAATGCAAACGCATATTTAGCAGGATTCCATTGCTGAGAAAAAACATCGGTAGAAGTTGCCACACCCTGGTCTGCCATACCTGCTGCACGCGCATCGGCTGCAATAGTTAAAAACGGAACCCCGGTAGTAATAACCCTTGTGTCGGTTGTTTGGGCTTTCGCCATTTGCACGCCCAAAAGGGAAAGTGCTATCAAGATTATCTTTTTCATTCTTAGTTTAAAAATTTAAAGGTCACAAATATAATGTTTTTTACAGCAATACAAGCTTTTCGTACTTTTCTGCAGTTTTATTTGTTGTAGTAGACTTCACAGTAAGCTTATATACATATACACCCTTACCGATACGGTCTCCAAAATCGTCTTTACCATCCCATTTTATATCGCGGCACAAAAAACCATCTGTCGTTACCGACTGGTTTATCGTCTTAACCACCTTACCTGTTACAGTAAATATCTGCACCTGAACATCCAGCGGCTCAAACGGCCTGTTATGGGTAAACCAAAATTCTGTATAACTCACAAAAGGATTAGGATAATTAAGCACCTTATCCAGCGTTAAGCCCTCGTCACCTACCACCACAAACTGTATCTCGGCAGTGACAAGGTTATTATACACATCCCAGGCCTTGAACACAAGTGTATGCAACCCTTTTGCCAGGTTTGTAAAAGGAAAACGAAGCGATCCCTTTTTATAATTATCGGTCTCCGTCTGGTAATAATCATTCATTATGTACGGATTATTTTCATCGCCATCCAGCACACCTACTATATCGTGACCTATACCACTTGCAGTATTAATACCGTGTTCATCTTCCAGAAACGCAAGGAATATAGGCGAAGCATTAGTTATTCCTCCTGACACAAAAGATTCATCGTTCATGTACAGCCTCACTTTAGGAGGTGTGGTATCTGCTTCGGCATTTACATTTTGACCACCCACCTTTACATCATTACTAAAACCATACTGATCCTCCAGAACACCGGCACGCTTTGCATAAAAACTAACACGGCCATTAGCTATGGGTATACGTATATCTTTAGGCACTACAAAACCAAATTCAAACAGTCCGTTCACTACAGACGCATTACCCCTAAATATTGTTTCGCCCAAAACATTGAACGGGGTAATAATAAGCTGCCCTGAACCATTAGTAACTCCATCGTTAGCCAAAGTTACCTTTGCAATGCCTTTATCAAAAATAGTAACCTCAAGCTCACCTGTATAATTTGTAATAGTTGCATCAGCCTCGTTTACTACACGCCCTGCCAATTTTACAAAGCCCAGTGCGTTTAGCGAACCCGCAAAATCAGCAATAGGAGTATCATTTATTGCAGTAAGTTTTACCTGAGGCTTAGGCACCGCTAACTTTAGGGCAGGATCACCAAAAAGGAAGATCATTCTCAACGTGGTCCTGTTAAGCTGCACCTTTGCCCTTCTCAGCGCCTCTCCCATTGTAGGGATCACACCATCGTCATAGGCGTATAGCTTATTAACGATCAAAGGATTGAAAGCATACGCATCACTAATAAATAAAGCCCTTGAAGTGCTTATCATCCCTATTGCCCCCCCTTTAGGGTTCCAATACGTATATTCCCCAACAGTTGGCCTATATGGGTTATCAAATTTAGATATCTCACAACTGGCTGTAATAAATAAGGAGTATTTACCGGTATTCAGTAAATTATCTGCATCTGTCTTATCAAACATCCGTTCGCTCGCCATACCATCTTCACCGCCATGACCAAGATAATTAACTATAAGTGCGCCATAATTTATAGCTCTCAAGAACTGTTCTTTGGCATCAGGATAACGCTGCCCACCGGCTGAAGCCTCCTGTACATAAGAGTCAGTATATATTTTTTTTACATTGACAAAAGGCTTTGCAGCAGAAAGCTGCCCCGTCAACGCATCCATCTGTATCACAAATTCTTCAGAGCCATCCCCATCAAGGTCATCACTCATGGCCACAAATTCGTTGCGCCATCTTCCGTAGTTTTCTGCGTTTTTGTACTCCACTACTTTATTCACCATTTCATCAGCCAGCTTCTTATCGGTAACCAGCATCCTGCCCACGGCAACATCCAACCCCTCAACACCGGAAAGCAGCATTGCACCCTCCCCCGGATCCATCAGTCCGTAAAAATCATCGCTCACAAAAGTCGTAACAATACTGTAATTACCCGTCCCTGTAAGAGCCGGATTAAAACAATGCACCGTAGGCACTATATTACTATTATTAGGTATCCTGTTCTTATAATCAAAAGAACCGTCACCAAAAAGGTTAACATATTTTATCCGCTTATCCGGAGAAGACGCGTTATAGTAAACATACTTTACAAGGTTGCGTATAGCTCCTATATCCTGCTTGCCTGACGAAAACTCCTGATATATATTTTCGAGATTAACAACTTTCACATTAAGCCCCTCTTGCCTGTGAAGGTTAGCAAGCCTTTCGGCAGAAGAACTTATATTAGCAGGCGTCACTATTATATAATCTACATCCTGAAACTGCCCTGCTGCATTATTAAAAATTGTTCCCTTTATATTTTGATTCGTCACCCGCGAATTATTATCCCTTAATGGCGTAAGATAATTTGATGGGACTACCGAAATATATTTTCTTATCTCACCCAGTACCGCTTTAAAAGAAAACTGGTTCTGAAGCCCTTCATTAACTATCCTGCCCGCATTGTAAATATCTGTAATATCCCAAACCTCGCTTATACCTGCAGCGTTAGAAATATCATACTGGATAACCCCATTATTGGTAGCGGCCTCATTATACTGAAACCTAAATTGCCTGCCATTGCCCTGCAGCTTTCTTTTTGCCTGAACTATAATATAATCAAGCCAGGCATTAGAGCCCGGCGCGCCATTATTATTATAGGTTAATTCTACAGTCAGCGTGTTTCCCGATGGCGTATAGGTACCGGTAACGAAACCATCATAAGCACTATTATGATCTCCCGGGATGAGAAAATTAGCCTGCCCAAGAGACTGTCCGTTTACCGTAGCCGCCATGGAGGTAGCTACAACAGAATTTGCCGCAGCACTAATCCTTATTGAAACAGGAGAAGGATCTATATCTGGAATTGTAAATTCAAACTGCTGCTTATTATTAACATTAAATGCTTCTCCATGCCATTTCCTGCCCAGCCTGGCTATATTTACAAGGTCGCGTTCATGGTATTGATATTCATCAAAAATTGCAGTGGTAAGCGTTGCTGCACCGGTAGGCTGACCCATAACCGAAACACGCTTACCGGCACCACCCTGAGCAGTCACATAATAATAAGACTTATCTGCAAAAAGGTTATTATGGGTTCCACTCTCCGCGTTCCAGTTATCTACACCTTCGGCATAGAGTAGGATATAGTCTGAATTATCAAAGCTGCCATCTTCTTCACCAATAAAACGTATGGCGTTTTCTTCAAGATCAGACGGATAATCTACACTGTTAGCCATAGGCACCATCCTGCCCCCGTTACCATATATTTTGATATTCCTGGGATCTGTATTAACATTTAAACCAATTTGCTGTAAAAAACTTCGGGATATTCTGTAAACCCCCGATTTTTCAACGTAAAAACGATACCATTCTCCTGAGGCGAGAACAGAATTTGAAATCTGGTCAAAATCGTTGACACCCAAAACGGTGTTAGAAGCACCCAGTGAATAGGTATAGCTAAAAGATTTTACCCTTTTATATCCGCTGCCGTCCTTAATAATAGGAGACAGCGTTAACTTAGCATAAAATTCGTCCCTTGCCTTTGAGGTGTTTATCGACGCATTTACCGCCAATGGAATGAGCGAAACAGACAAATTACCCAGTTGTTCGCGGGTAATGCTTTCGTAAACTATATTTGTAAGCTGGAGTGAAGATGGCACGACAGTACCGTCAACTTTAAAAGAATAACTAAAAAACTCCTGATTATAATCGGCATTATAATCAAAATACTCACCCTGAAATTGTGGCAAAACAACTTGTTTCTGATAAACGAAAGACTTTACATTATCAGTCCAGTTCAATACGATTTCCTTCTTTTGCTGGGCAAAAGAAACTATACAATAAAGGAGTGCAAAAAAGGGTAATCTGTTTTTCATCATTGAAAGAACGCTGCGAAGCGTAATATATTACAGTTATGCGAAAAAAAAATTCACCTAACCCAAGTGCAATATTACTTCAAAAACACCGTTATAGAAACAGACATTTAACATAAATTTAGATTTTTATTAAAAATTTTAAAAACGTGTTGCGGTTTAACGGTTAATTATTATATTGCGCCACGAAATTTATTTACCTACTGAAAGATGAAAGTTAACAAAATCACGGCTTTACAATTGCTACTGGCATTCGCTATGGCGTTTGGTTTTACTGCGTGCAGTAAAAAAGGGTCTAATGGTAATTCCACCGCTACAGGCTGGAAGATCAATGACAAGAAAGGTGGATTCCAACACAACTCTAAGTACAAAAAGCAGGAGACTGCTCCCGGACTTGTAGAGGTAGAAGGTGGAACGTTTACTATGGGTAAAGTTCAGGACGATGTTATGCACGATTGGAACAACACGCCAACACAGCAGCACGTTCAGTCTTTCTTTATGGATGAAACTGAAGTTACTAACGTAATGTACATGGAGTACCTTGACTGGTTAAAAAGGGTTTTCCCTCCAACAGAAGAGAACTACAAGAACATTTATGTAGGTGCATTGCCTGACACTCTTGTTTGGAGAAGTGCTTTAGGTTACAATGAAACAATGACTAACAATTATCTGAGACACCCGGCTTATTCGGATTTCCCTGTGGTAGGTGTTAACTGGATACAGGCAGTAGAATTCTCTAAATGGAGAACAGACCGTGTAAACGAATCTGTACTTGAGAAAGAAGGCTACCTTAAAAGAGATGCAAAAGTTCTTGACGTAACTGCAGAAACTACATTTAGTACTGAGGCTTACCTTGAAAGCCCTACTAAATCGTATGGCGGTAATGAAGAGATCGTTCTTAAAGGACAAAGAAATAAACTTGCGGCTAAAGAAGGCGCTACTAACGTATATGCTCAGAGAACATCGGGATTAATCCTTCCTGAGTACAGGCTTCCTACTGAAGCTGAATGGGAATATGCAGCTGTTGCCCTTGTAGGTAACCGTGAGTACAACCTTTACAGAGGTGATAAAAAATATCCTTGGAAAGGTTCTTACACACGTAGTGGTAAAAGAACTTCTAAAGGTGACCAGCTTGCCAACTTTAAACAAGGTAAAGGTGACTACGGAGGAATTGCAGGATGGTCTGACGATAACGCAGATATCACCGCTCCGGCAAAATCTTACCCACCAAACGACTTTGGTCTTTATGATATGTCTGGTAACGTTGCAGAATGGGTAGCTGACGTTTACCGTCCTATAGTTGATGATGAAGGAAACGACTTTAACTACTACAGGGGTAACGTTTACATGAAAAACAAAATTGGTGATGACGGTAGAGCTGAGATCGTAACTACTGACAACATTCAGTATGATACGCTTGCTAACGGTAAAATCCAATACAGAAACCTTCCTGGACAAATTTCTCAGGAACAAGTAACTTCTGACGATACATACCTAAGACAAAACTATACTAAAAGTGACAACAGAAACTTTAGAGATGGTGACAGACAGTCTACACGTTTCTACAAGTTTGGTGACACTGAAGAAGAAAAAGCAGGTGAAAAAGATGCTGAAAGAATGTATGACTCTCCTAAGCACCTTGTAACTAAAGATAGTTTAGGTAACATGGTAAGAGAATATGACAAATCTTCAAAAAGAACTACTCTTGTAAACGACAACGTAAGAGTTTACAAAGGAGGTTCATGGAGAGACAGAGCTTACTGGCTAGATCCTGCACAAAGAAGATATTACCCACAGGATATGGCTACAGACTACATCGGATTTAGATGTGCAATGTCTAAAGTAGGCCCTAAATCAGGTAAAAAGAAAGCAAGAAACTAATTAAGTTTCACCATTTATACAATACAATAAAAGCCCTATCTTAGGGCTTTTATTATTTTATACACCTCATGGAAACCAAAGACCTTTATAACTGTTTCTTAGAATGCAGCGGTATCACTACCGATACCCGTAAAATAACACGCAACTCTCTTTTCTTTGCCCTTAAAGGCGACAACTTCGACGCGAACACCTTTGCAGACGAAGCAATCAATAAAGGTGCGCGCTATGTCGTAATAGATAATGCTGAGTACAAAACTTCAGATAAAATGCTTTTGGTTAAAGACAGTCTAAAAGCATTACAGGATTTGGCGCGCCATCATCGCAGGGAACTCGGGCTTCCGGTTATTGCACTCACAGGGAGTAACGGAAAGACCACTACAAAGGAGCTTATAAATGTGGTCTTATCTAAAGTGTATACTACCACGGCAACAATTGGCAATCTAAACAATCATATAGGCGTGCCCCTTACCCTGCTCTCCTTTACAAAAGATACCGAAATAGGCATTGTAGAAATGGGAGCCAATCATCAGCAGGAAATTGCTTTTCTATGCAGTATTGCTGAACCTAACTTTGGCTATATAACAAATTTTGGCAAGGCACACCTTGAAGGTTTTGGTGGTTTTGAAGGCGTAATAAAAGGGAAAAGCGAACTATACAATTACCTTATAGAAAACACAAAAACAGCGTTTGTAAATCTTGATGATCCTATCCAGAAGGAAAAGACGGCAAGCCTGTCGCGCTACACTTTTGCGGTAGACGATTACAATTGCGACGTAAGGATAGAGGCAGTTTCTGCAAACCCAATGGTAGCTGTAAAATATAATAGCCTTACCATAACTTCGCACCTGATAGGTATTTATAATGCAACAAACATAAGTGCTGCAATTACGATTGGGCATCATTTTAAAGTGAGTGATACACTGATTAAAGATGCCATAGAAGATTACATTCCTACCAATAACCGCTCACAGCTGTTAGAAAAAAACAGCAACAAAATAATACTTGATGCTTACAATGCTAACCCTAGCAGCATGAAGGCAGCCATAACAAACTTTCTTCAGCTCAACACCGAAAGCAGCTACAAAATTGCTGTCTTAGGTGATATGTTTGAGTTGGGAAATGAAAGTTCTGAGGAGCATTTAAAAATCGTCGAATCATTGAGCAATGTAGAAGACCTTGAAATTTATTTTGTAGGCAAAGACTTCTACAGCCATAAAAATGATATCGCGTACCTGCATTTTTATGAGAGCTACGACAGTTTCAAGGAAAATTTCATTAGAGTCCATCCGCAAAACAAAACAATACTTATAAAAGGTTCGAGGGGCATGGCACTCGAAAGAACATTAGATCTTATATAAAATTAAGCTTCCGCTAGGGAAGCTTTTTTTATGCACAATGCATAATTAAAGTAAACGTTAAAAAAATGTTTAAATTCCATGTATATTTTCTTACTCTCTTTACATTTGGAAACCCTTGCTATATACTCATAGAATAGGAACCAAAATACATCATCATGTCCAATCAGACCGAACTTATTGAAGCTTTTTCAAGGCATAAAATAGACGATGCCAGAATACTTTTAAACAATCCCGAAAACATTCCCCAAAGCCTTGATGCCTTCAGGAACAATCAGCTTTTTGATACGCTTACAAGAGAAAAAGCTTTTGATATCATAAACCTTTTTATCGACAAGAAACTTATTGATACTGATATTTATGATTACGATCGTTTGTCAGGATCGCTATTTGAAAGCATTTTCAGGAATTTAAAAGATGATGAAGAGTCGGTGGCATTTGTTAAGGAACTAATGCCTAAACTGAGCAGCATTAACGACGCTGTAGCTAATGAAACTTTAGTAAGCCTTGCACTTTCGTCAAGAGCGAACCCTGCCCTCGTTAGTGTTCTTATAGATGAAGGCTGTGATGTTTCTGCTGTAAATAATGCTGAAGACACCTACCTTCACCAGATAGCAAAAGACCAGATGATGCCTGTTGACCTTAGTCTTGCTTACGCAAAGCTTTTAATTGATAACGGACTGGATGTTAATGCCGGAAACATAGTTAAGGAAACACCAATCATGACGGCTATCTCACGCAACAAGAAAGAATTGGTGCAATTGCTCATGGAAAATGGTGCGAAGCCAAACGAAGAGAATAAGGATGGCGAAACAGCCTATTGCCAGATTGTCGTGCATCAGCTAAGCGCTGCTTTGTATAACATTGTTAGGGAATTTGAGAAACCTGATTTCGATAAAAAAAATAAGAATGGAGAGGCTTTTTTTATAGAGTACTTAAGGCGTTCCAATACTGCTTCGGAGTCTACTGTAACGCTTCTTAAAGCGATGCTGGAAGATGGGGCAGATCTGCTTCAGACATCCAATTATTACAGCAAGGATTTAAACGGCTATGACGTATTAGCAGAAAAACCTTTTGACTTGTTTGAAATTATCATAAAGGCAGACGGCACTGACGTGAATTACACTGATAATAATGGCAATACCCTGCTTCATAAGGTTGCGGCATATAACGTTAACTACGATCAGAATGCAGCACGCGATACCTATAAAAAGTCGAAGGCACTACTTGAACTTGGTGTTGATGCCAATGCTACAAACAACGCCGATGAAACAGCCATGATGATCGCTTCTGCCGATAACCTGAAAAGTAAAACTGTCGAATTGCTGCTTAGCGCAAAAGCTTAAAAAGAAACTTTATGTCAATGTCATTTATAATTGCCTGCGAAGCAGGTAAACGAAAAATAGCCGAAATACTGCTTAAGAATAAAGAAGTAGATGTAACCTATACCGATGAAAAAGGAAGGACTGCATTGCACTATGCCGCACATAACGGATACCTTGACATCGTAAAAGGCCTTGTTGAAGAAGGGGCTGACATCAATTACGAAGACCATCAGGGCGAAACGCCTCTTTATTTTGCGTGCCTGCAAAAACAAAAACAGGTGGCAGGATACCTGATAGACCAGGGTGCATCGGTAAATATCAACGACCACAAAGGCAACAGCCTGCTGCACCTTACGGCAAGCCTGGGTCAGACAGATGTATTGGAAAAGCTATTGGACAAAGGGCTTGATGCTAACCTTGAGAACAACGAAGCTGAAACGCCAATAATGCTCGCAGCGTATTGCGGGCACAGGGAAGTGATCGCTAAACTTGCCGACAGGGGAGCGAATATCAATGCAGTAGACAAAAACGGAAATACGGCATTACTTTTTGCAGTACAGTCGAAGAATCTGCAGGCAGTACAAACGCTTACAGAAAAAGGTGCAGCCGTAAACCACCTGAACCAACGTGGCGAAAGTGCGCTGCTATTGGCGTGCTACCAGAACAACAATATGATCATAAAATATCTGCTGCTTAATGGCGCCGATCCTAAAGTTGCTGCAAACAACGGACTGTCGCCAATATGGTATGCCTGCAATAATAACCAAAAAGAGATTGTTGCCCTTTTCCTTGAACATGGCATAGATGTAAACTACAGCAAGCCAATTGCAGGAAACGACAATGATATGGGTTCGTACCTTGACTGGGTGCTCGCCACTAATGACCTTGCTGCCGACAGTAATTTCAGCCTGAGCACAAGCGCCGCTTATGGTGCTGAAAGTCTGCTGCATGCAGCTGTAAAAAACGGCCATTTGAGCATGGTAAAACTGCTGGTTGAAAAAGGCGCAATAGTAAACGTACAGGACCAGAGCGGTAACACGCCTTTACATTATGCTGCTGCCGGGGGTAAAAAAGATATCGTAAAATACCTCCTTGAAAAAGATGCCGATGCGTCTCTGACCAATGTAAAAGAACAAAAGGCGATAGACTACTCAAATACTAAAGGCTTTAATGAAATAACCGAATTGCTGCTCACTAAAAGCCCTAAAGATGTCGTAACGATGGAGCCTGCTCCACAAGCCGCGACAACAGTACTATCAGGTGGAATTGCTGATAAGAAACAGCCATTACTGGATATAAAAGAACTCCTTGATGCGGGAATACTGACACAGGAAGAATTTGATGCTGAAAAGCAGAAGATACTCAAGGGATAATACTTATACTAACAAAGCTTCAGTTCACACTGAAGCTTCGTTTATTTCTAAAAGTAGTAGACTGACCTAAACAAGGCTTTCGCGCCCGTTATCAACAACTTCTTTAGTATCGTTTTCTATAAGCAGGTCAAAGAACCTGCCATAGCCATTTTCAATTTTAAATTCAACCTCGTCCCTGTATAACGGAAAGACAGAGTGAATTGTAATGAGCTTTCCATCGCGCCTTATCTCTGTAAAATCTTCATCAAGCGTAGCTGAAGGCAAAAGCACTGCACCTGCAAATTCGGTTTCGTCAGAATAAGGTTCAAAGTCAGCAGAATACTGGAGCGTATGCCCCTCGCCTATCCAGGTATCATACTCGTGCGGAAAGCGTGCCGTAAGTTTCAGCATGCTTATGATCCAGTCGTTAGGATTTTCCCCGGTGTGCACATCGGCAAAGTCGATATCTTTTGGCACTAAAGCCATAAGTTCGGCAAACTGCAAATCTTCATACCCATCGATATCTTCCGGTATATTCATAGCAAGCGTACTCATGCCTGCTGTAAGCAGTATATTGAAATTATGCTTATCTGAACGGATATAATAAACATCAAGATGAATATCGGGCGAAAAAATCTCATGGAAAACGGTAACTTCATCATCAGAATACAAATTAGAAAGATGTTCGTCTATCCATTCCGCATGTTCATAAAAATAGTGTCGGTCGTCTGTATTTTCCATAAATTAAAATTGCTTGTTTTACTATTTGGTCTGCACTTTATTTCCCTAATTTAGTTTAAATATCCTACATAAAAAAATCGGGTTACAAACTAACATAATTTTAATAATACAACCTGAAATCAAGCAATTTGCAAAGCGCATAGTAGTTTTGGTGAAGCTCTTCGACAATATCTATTACATCATCTGTTTCTTCAAACAGGCTAAAGAAGGCTTTATCCAGGCCGCTGCTGGTTACACTCCTCGTCATTTCGCCATATCCAGATACGGCACGCGCGCCTGTAATATCTAAGAAATATTGTGACTCCTCTGCGGTAAGGTCAAGTACCTTCGCATTGGCAAAGTGAATGATCTTTCCTTTCATCCTCCCTTCAAAAAGTTCGGCAATCTCTTCAAAACTGTAATAATAGTTATTCAGACAAATGTTGTTTCCCTCGCCCGGCATCACGAGATATATGATCTCATAATTCTTAAAGTTATGATCATCATACAGCAGGGCATTCAAACTTTCCTCCAGCCCTTCAATCGTATCACAGGTTTTGTAAATACTGTCAATCCCCTGATTAAAGGCGAGCTGTTCTAAATTCTTCAGCACCTCGCTATTACTATCTACCTCCACATCATCTACTGCTTCAAGACAGAAGATAAACTTTTCATCATCCATACAAGTCTGTTTTTTCTCAACGTACCACAAATATATGAGTTTGCGTAAAAACATGATTTGCAAAAATCAAACCTTATCAAATAAAGAAGGCCTATCAAACAAACGTTAGTATCTTTACAGACTTACAACAATCGATAGATGAAATCTGCATTTACACTATTCCTTACCGTATTATTATCACTTAACGGTTTTTCGCAATCAGGCAAAAAAACAAAAACGAGCACCAAAAAGCCATTTGTACTGGGTATCATTGATGAGATCTATTCTAAAGAGCTGAAAGAAAAAAGGATACTGAACATTTACCTACCTGAAGGATATTCTGAAACCGACACACTAAAATATCCTGTAACCTACCTGCTTGACGGGTCTGCCGATGAAGATTTCATACACGTTGCGGGCATCTATCAATTCAATAATTTTGAATGGGTTAACCAGACACCAAAATCCATAATTGTAGGCATCGCCACTGTTGACAGGCGCAGGGATTTTACCTATCCTACAGCAATAGAAACTGACAAAGAAAAATATCTGACATCGGGCCACTCTGATAATTTTATTGCATTTATAGAAAGAGAGCTCCAGCCGTATATCCAACAAAATTATAAGGTAACCGAAGACAAAACGATTATAGGCCAATCGTTAGGCGGATTACTGGCTACTGAAATCCTGTTGAAGAAACCGGAACTGTTTACCAACTACATAATTATAAGTCCAAGTTTGTGGTGGAACAACGGCTCGCTGCTTAATACGACTACTGCACTACTTGAAAAAATCTCTGCTACAACTACCATTTATATTGGCGTAGGAAAAGAAGGCCTTTCCCCTACCCAGCAACCGCGTGTCATGGAAGTGGACGCCAATCTGCTGGCAGAAAAAATAACGAACGCCGGGAATAAGAACCTAAAAGTATATTTTGAGTATCTTCCGCAGGAAAACCATGCTACAATCTCTCACCAGGCGATCGTAAACGCGTTGCGAAAAATTTACGCGACAGACAGGTATTAGGAAGATAAAACGTATCAAATGTTTAGTGACCCGCAGGATTTTACTAAAACAGAAATTAATTGTGCCTCTGTGATTTACTATGCAAAGAATATCTATTACTTTCGCAGTCTAAATTAAGAGATAGAAAGTGCCCGATACACCCCATAATAGAATCACCTATTTTCCTGAAGCCTCAATTGCCGGAATAGCATTACCCGAAAGGTTTACCTTTCCGTTTTTCTATGAGCCGCATCCGCTTACGGTAATTGCAGCCAACGAATTGCAGCATTACCTTGAAACGCAAACAGACCTTGACCATAATTTCGGACTCATAGAAGGCCAGGAGGGATTGGTAATAGGCAAAATGTTTGGGGTGCTTGTAGTTGAAGATAATCAGGGACGTTTGGGCTACTTATCGGCATTTTCAGGAAAGCTGGCCGATTCTAACGACCATGATCGTTTTGTACCTCCCGTTTTTGACATGCTTGTTGAAGACAGTTTCTTCCTCAAAGAACAATACATACTAAACGACATAAATGACCGGGTAAAACAAATAGAGGAAAGCGAAGACTACCAATTGCTGAAAATACAGTTTGAAGAACTTTCTGCACAATCATTAAGAGAAATAGCAGCCTTTAAAAAACACCTTAAGAGCAATAAGGCCTACCGGAAAAAATTAAGGGAAAGACGCAAAAATGTCATCAACGAAACTGAATACGCCCGTTTTGAGGCGTACCTGATACGACACAGTCATTATGACAACCATCAGTTCAACCTGCTTGCTGACCGTTGGAAAAAACAACTGGAAGAAATTCAGACGGAACTGGTAAGGCTTAGCGATACCGTAGAAAATTTAAAGAAAGAACGCAGGGAAAAGTCTGGCGCATTACAGCAGCAGCTTTTTGAACAGTATGTGTTTTTAAACAAAGATAAAAAAGAGAAAAGCCTGCACGCTATTTTTAGCGAAACGGTTTTTGGTAAACCGCCTGCTGCTGCCGGAGAATGTGCCACCCCAAAATTACTGCAATATGCATTTTCTAATAATTACAAACCGCTGGCCATGGCAGAATTTTGGTGGGGAGCGCCGCCAAAATCGGAGATCAGGAAACACAAGCAGTATTACCCTGCCTGCAACGGAAAATGCAAACCGATCCTGAAACACATGCTTGAGGGAATGACCCTTGACGAAAACCTTCTGCTGAAAAACCTTGGCGAAGGAAAAAAACTGGAAATCGTTTATGAAGATGATAGCTTCGTTGTAGTAAATAAACCTGCCGAACTCCTATCGGTACCCGGAATACAGGTCCAGGATTCGGTGTACACACGTCTTCAGTTTGAGTTTGGCGACATAGAGCCGCTTATCATTCACAGGCTGGATATGGCAACATCCGGACTATTGGTAGTTGCTAAAACTAAGGAAGCGCATAAAGAGATACAAAGGCAATTTATAAAACGAACCGTTAACAAACGCTATACAGCACTGCTTTCTAAAGTCATCGACGCAGAAGAAGGGACGGTGACATTGCCACTTCGTGGCGACCTTGACGACAGGCCAAGGCAATTGGTATGCTTTGAATTTGGAAAAAAGGCAGTTACTCGATGGAAGGTCGTAGAGCGAAAAGAAACAACAACTAAAGTACACTTTTGGCCCCTTACGGGCAGGACGCATCAATTGCGTATGCATTCGGCACACGAACTGGGACTTAACGCACCCATAGTAGGTGATGACCTTTACGGAACTGCTTCAAACAGACTTCATCTTCACGCTGCCTACTTAGAATTTACCCATCCGGTAAAAGGAAAGATAGTTAGTTTTGAAATAAAAGAGGATTTTTAACCAGAATCATATTATTTGATACTTTTGTATCATGCTATCTGATTTTGAAAATTACTTAAAATTACAAACCGGGCTGCCTGACGATGCCATACAAACCGTTAGCGGCATGGCAGAATTACGCACGCTAAGCCGTAATGAACAGCTGCTTACCGCCGGCGATATCTGTCGCCATAAGGTGTTTGTGATTTACGGCCTGTTGCGCACTTTTAGCACCGGTACAAATGGTAATGAGCATATCTTACAGTTTTCTCCTGAGAACACATGGACGCTGGATGTAGAAAGCTATGACAAGCAGATACCCTCACTCGTAACTATTGAAGCCATAGAACCGAGCGAAGTATTGTTATGGCAGAGGGACAATTTCAACAAAATACTGCATGACTTTCCGCTGCTTAAACAATTTTCTGAACAGCTCATCGCCCGCAATGTGCACTACAGCAGACAGCGAATCATAATGAGCCTTGGTGCAACACCCGAAGAAAAATATGAAGACTTCGTGCGCACCTTTCCCGACTATCTTAACCGCCTGCCTTTACGAATGATTGCCGGCTATCTCGGCATTTCAGTCAAAACACTTACACGCTTACGTCATGCGCAATTGCACCGATAATCAAACAGGGACATTTGACCACGTTTTTAGATCTTGCATTACCTTTCTTTGTAGTACTAAAATCATAAATTATGCGAGTATTTGTTACAGGAGCCTCGGGTTTTGTAGGTTCCGCTGTTGTAAACGAACTGGTATCGGCCGGACATAAAGTACTGGGGCTGGTACGATCTGAAAGTAATGCAAAAAAACTGGAAGACGCCGGTGCCGAAGCCTGCCTGGGCGACGTAAACGATCTTGATGCCATTAAAAAATGTGCAGCTGAATGCGATGCAGTTATACACACTGCCTTTAACCATGACTTTTCACAATATAACGCCAGCTGCGAAGCCGACCGCAAAGTTATAGAAGCTTTTGGCGATGCGCTTTTAGGCACAGATAAACCTTTGGTTATCACTTCGGGCATAGGCCTGCTGCGCCTCGACCGACTTGTGACTGAAGACGATTCACTTTCGGTATCATCGGATGTAATACCAAGAGCAGCATCAGAAGAAGCTGCAAAAGCAACAACAAAAAAAGGCGTGAACACCTATGTAGTTCGCCTCCCTCCTACCGTGCACGGTGCCGGCGACTACGGATTTGTTTACTTTACAATTACCATGGCAAAAGCTAATGGAAAGTCGGCGTACATCGGTAATGGCTCAAACCAATGGCCTGCTGTGCACAGGCTGGATGCAGCCAAAGTTTACCGCCTCATCGTGGAACAAAAACTGGAACAAAAAACATTTCATCCAGTTGCAGAGCAGGGAATACCTTTTAAGGATATCGCCGAAACCATTGGCAGAGGACTCAACCTGCCAACAGTAAGCCTGACGCAGGACGAAGCCGAAAAACATTTTACATGGTTTACCCATTTTGCAGCAATGGATGTTGCAGCCTCTGGTGAGAAAACACGCAGAATACTCGGTTGGGAGCCTACAAATATTGATCTTATAAGCGATATGGAAGCTTCTTATTTTTAATTTAAAGACACTTTAAAATCCTCAGTTAATACTGGGGATTTTTTTGGCCAAAATCTACAGTCTAAAAAATAAGAAAATTTAGATAAAAAATAATACTTTAGTAAATTCATACAACCAAATCGACCCACAATGAAAAAGGAAAAATTTACTAATAAAACCACAGAGGAGCTTATAAGGGATGAGAAAAGTTTAAGAGTGATCTCACTTAT
This sequence comes from Flavobacterium sp. DG1-102-2, assembly GCF_033042555.1. NCBI lineage: Bacteria > Pseudomonadati > Bacteroidota > Flavobacteriia > Flavobacteriales > Flavobacteriaceae > Flavobacterium > Flavobacterium sp. DG1-102-2. The sequence goes on along the minus strand of NZ_JAWLIK010000004.1, from coordinate 29,391 downwards.
GTTTGCTGGAGCATTATTTGTGCTTTTTGTTGCAACAATTTACATGACATTTAAAAATGGTTTTACTGCATTATCTATTGTTCCAATTGCCATACTGCCTACCCTGATCATAAACATCAACAACTGGAATGAGGTTAAAAAGGAAATAAAAGAGAGAAATTCATAGCCCGAAGTAAATCTACGCCATTCGTAAAGCTATGAAAATACTCAGAGCAAACAGCAGGGACAGTACCACGTTAACCAAATTAACCAAACGGTCTAAAGCACACTGGGGCTACTCTGATGAACAGATAGAGCTATGGTCGGAACAGCTGACTATTTCCGCGTCGTATATCGAAACGACATCTGTCTATAAGTTGATGATCGGTAACATAATTGCAGGCTACTATTCTTTTTATAATAAAGATGAATACACCATAAAACTGGACAACTTATTCATCCTGCCCGAATACATTGGCAAAGGGTTTGGCCGAATCTTAATGAATGATTTCCTGCTTCACCTGAAAAAGACGAATGCTAAAAAAGTGATCCTTGATTCAGAACCTAATGCTGAAGAGTTTTATGCAAAGCTGGGGTTTATAAAAACCGGACAACATAAATCATCAATCAAGGACCGGTTTTTACCCATGATGGAGTTATCCATCATTTAAAAAGCTGCTTTTCAAGGAATTTACAGCTTACTATTTCTCAACATACTCCACGTCAAAAAGTGAGTTAGGCTTAAGGTAAACCACATTATGCTGAAAGTCCATTACTATGTTGAAGCGTTTAAGCACTTCGTTGCCTAATATATGGATGTTTGCCCCGCGCATTGGCTTATTACCGGTAAGCACCTGAGCAGGAACATTTTTTAAATGATATTTCCCTATTGACAGCGTTTGTAAACGCGAAGTAATAACGGGTACTTCATTACCCGATGCTCCATGCATTAAAACCTTGTTTATAACTTCCATTTTTTCTGTCGGAAAGTTATGTTTCGCCAAGAGATCATTGTCCAGCATCACTGTTTTTTGGAATCCCGTATCAAACAAAAACCTCTCGGTATTTGTCACACCGCTTTGTGTTATGCTGCTTTCTACAACAAAAATTTGGTTGAAATAACTAATATTCAGTTTGGTGTATGCCTTATCTTTTTTTACGTTTTTAGGAATTTTAGAATGCACGACCATGAGATTCTTATCATAGTTAAGCTCTACAATCATTCCGTCAAAAAGGTTCCATCCAAAACGGCCATCAGTATCGTGTCCTGTTAATTCTGTATCAAACACCACCGGATCATACATCCTTCCTCCTAATTCCAGCTCATGTCTCTCGCTATATAATTTAGGAGCTGATTTGACCTTAGACTGCAGCGCTTCCCTGGTAATAACTAATTCGGTCGTTCCCGAATCGTAATTCAGATTCAGAGTATCGACTTTATTCAGCACCCCCTTTACATAAATAGTATTCTGTTCGTTCATTACCAATGCTATTGAATCATGGATCTCCGGTTTAAGAGTACTGAAATCTTTACGCTGCGGCCCCTGAATTTTCGTGTAGCAGGAATCCTTACCTTTTAACAGTACGATAAAATCCTTTTGCTCCCCGGGCTTAATGGTAAAGCTTATCGAGTCAGCATCGGTTTTAAACTTTACAATAGTTGACTTTACAATTTTGCTGGTTGTAAAAACATCGGGTTTGGTTTCGGGACTTAAATTCCAGTTTGTAACAGAATTACCAGCCTCAAATATCCATGCCTGCTTAGAACCAGCTTTAATTACAGGGAGCTTTTTTTGCGAAAAACCAAAAGTTGAAAAAAGTATGAAAAAGGTAAGCGTGATTTGTTTCATGGCGCAGATAAATTTTGGAGAAGTTACTACATTTTCTTACACAAAGCCTAACGAAAATGCATCCAAAATTATTGCTATAAAACAAAAAAGCCTTAGTTTTCACTAAGGCTTCATGTCAATAAATTCTTTATCAGAATTATTTTTTTACTTCTGTAGAAGTTTCAGTCTTAACTTCAGTAGTTTTAACTGTATCAACTGCAGGAGCAGCAGCAGTATCAACTGCAGTCTCTTCAACTGGAGCAGCAACAGTATCAGTAACTACTTCAGTAGTTTCTGTAGTTTCAGCTTTTTTATCACAGCTTGTAAGGTTAAGTGCAGCAACTAGAGCAATGCTAAGTACGATTAATTTTTTCATGATGTTATTTTTAAAAGAGTTATTTTTTCGATTTTTATCTGGTACAAATGTATTTCAATAAACCACCCACTTTATAGAGAAATGGTGAAACAGGCATTTCACTTGGTCAAACTAATAGGAAAAGCATGTAAAATTGATTTACTTTACATTACTAATACTTTACAATGCAACGTTTCACGGCCATATTATATCTGTTTACTGCTCTTTTCCTGATTCCAAACGGAGTAAAAGCGCAGGATAGCGTACCTAAAAAAAAGGAAACTCCTGCCGAACTAAAAAAAGCAGCTACCAACCTGGAACGTTCACTTATTGAAAATGACAACTCTAAGATTGCACGCAACTATGAGCTTCTTGCACAGGGTTTTGTAGACAAGGACGATTTAGCTAAAGCCGAAGAATACCTCATCAAGGCACAAGAGATATATGTCGCTTCAAAAAATGCATCGGCGAGGGCAAGGGTTATACGAAATATTGCTAAAATACAGGAGTCGCAAAACAAACTGCGCTATGCTACCCAAAATTACAAAGCTGCAGAGCTGACTGCTACCGATAAAACGTCTAAAACACTGAATGCTAACGATTACAACCGCCTTAAAAACGCAGGTAACAGTGAACTTGAAGATAAATACCTGAATGCTAATATAGACCTGCTTAAAAACGTTGGCAAAAAAAGTGAAGTGGCAGATACCTACATTCAGCTGGCCGAACTGAACCTTAAAAATTCTGACACCGTTAACGCCCTCGAAAAATATGAGCAGGCGCTGCCTTATGCCAAAAACATATCTGAAAAAGTAATTAAGATCTATAATGAAACAGCCAGGCTGGACGTTGCCGGAAAACAATATGAAGAGGCTGTTGCGGTTGTAGAAAAGCTACTTGCAGAAGCCGCAAAAATTAAAGATTACAACACCCAGATAACACAGTTGCAATATCTTGCCTCGATATACTTTAAAATGGAGGATGCCAAAAATGGTGTAGATGCCCTAAAAGAATCATATAAGATTGCCTCTGTAAACGGAAAAACCTTTGAAGCCAGAGGCAGCCTCCTGCTGCTGGTGGATTATTATAAGTCTATAGGCGATGATAAGGCTATCATGGAGACGTACGAAGAGTTCCTAAAAAACATTGACCGCATAATACTTTCTGACAATTCACTTACCGACGCGAAGACATTTAAGGTAACCGAAGAAAGGATACGCAGGCTGGAAAACGAGAAGATGTTTAAAGACGAACTTATAAGCAGGCAGAATACGTTCAACTATTTCCTGTTGGGCGCAATGGTACTACTGCTATTGCTTTTTGGTTTTATCGTTAAAACGTTCTACTCTATAAAAACGAAGAATAAAGAGATTGCGCTGCAGTCGCTCAGGCTGGAGATGAATCCGCATTTTTTGTTCAACAGCCTTAATAGCGTTAACCAGTTCATTGCACAAAACAACGAGCTTGCCGCTAATAAGTACCTTACCTCTTACTCTAACCTGATGCGCAATACGATGGAAAATTCTAATAAAGACTTCGTAACTTTGGGCAATGAGATCGAGAACTTAACAAAATACCTGGAGCTGGAGCACCTGCGCTTTAAAGATAAGTTTGACTTTGAGATAACGGTAGACGAAAAGCTGGATCACGAAACTATCTGGATACCTAATATGATTATTCAGCCACATCTTGAAAACGCTATTTGGCACGGGCTTCGATACAAAGAAGAGAAAGGTAAACTGAAGCTTCATTTTTCGCTAAACGGAAAAACAATCCTTATCACTGTTGATGACGATGGCATCGGCCCCACAAAAAGCAGCGAACTCAAAACGCACAACCAGAAAGAGCACCAGTCACGCGGACTGACCAACACAAAAGAACGCATGACACTGCTTAATGAATTATACAAAACAAAAATGGACTTTACCATAACCGAAAAGAAAAGTCCGGAAACCGGAACCGTTGTTGCAATCACGTTCCCGATAATACACAGAAAATAATGAGTCTTTCTAAAATAAGAAGCGTAATAGTAGAAGATGAAACTGCCGCGAGGGAAGTACTGCGAAGCTATCTAACAAAATACTGCCCTCAGATAGAAATCGTAGGCGAAGCTCAAAACAGCAGGGAAGCTGTTCCGCTTTTACACGAACTTCAGCCGCAACTTGTTTTCCTTGATGTAGAAATGCCCTTTGGCAACGCTTTTGACGTGCTTGAAGCCTGCAGCGACCTTACTTTTGAAACTATTTTTGTTACCGCATTCTCTGATTATTCATTAAAAGCACTGAATATGAGTGCAGCTTACTACCTGCTGAAACCCATAAGCATTGAAGAGCTTATCGTCGCTGTGAATAAGGTATACCAGGAGATAATGAATAAAGAGCTGTTTAACCGTAACAAGGTGATAGTAGAAAACTTCAGAGAGCCTAAAGCCGAAAAGCAGCAGGTAATACTGCCTACTATGGAGGGCTTTGAGATAGTAAAAATGGACGAAATAATGAGGCTTAAAGGCAACGGCAATTTTACCGATCTGTACCTTACCAACGGTTCTAAAAAAATGGCCTGCCGATTCCTGAAACATTTCTCAGAAATGCTGCCGCTTCCTTTTTTAAGGGTTCATAAATCGCATATTGTAAACCTCAACTTTGTAAAACTATACAACAAAGGGGGCTACATAACCCTTCAGGATGGTGCAGAAGTGGAGATATCACCTACCTATAAAGAAGATTTTCTGAAGAATTTTAAGTAATAAATTTAAAAGCTGCTAATTTTAGGGGAGCGTTGCTTAATAATAAATTTTGAACCTGTTTTAACGCTATTCTAAAATCATCTCTGCCACTTGCTTTCCGCTGGTCAGGGCCGCTTCTACAGTACCCATCGCAGGCCCGTCGTATAAATATTCGCCTGCAAAATAGATGGTATTTTCAAATGGCTCTTGCAAAACTTTGCGGGCTTCAGGGCTTTTAACTTTATCGTAGGCATAAGAGCCACGCGTAAATGACTCTGAAGTCCAGTTAGCTACATTCCATGCCGTCAGTTTGTTTTGCAATTTCTCCGGGGCGATTTTAAAGACATGGCTTAAAGATGCAATAGCCATTTTCATAATTTCCTGATCAGGAAGATCTTTGATCTTGTAGGCGGGCGGGCCACCTATCCATCCTGTAAGCAACGTACTGCGATTTGGCGATTGTGTCCAGAAGGTTGAAATTTCAGTATCCGCAAATAAAAAACCCATTCCCGAAAGATCTGAACCATTCAGGCTGGTTAAAGCAGTGTCCTCCCAAAACATCTCATCAAACTCAAGAAGTATTTTTATAACCGAACCAAATCCAATATTCTGCGTTGCCTTTAAATGTGAATATAATTGCGGATTAAATTTAACCGAGCCTTCACCCTCTTCTGATTGTAATACTCCTAATGGCAATGCTACAATTGCCTGCTGCGCTTCATAAACGATTCCATCATTAGTAATAACTTTCAGGCGGCCATCTTCTATCAGCACTTCTTTTGCTATGGTATTTAAAAGAATTTCATTATTGTTTCCAGTACAGGCATCGGCAAGATACTGTACCATCGTCTGGTATCCATCCTTTAGCCGAAACTGGCTGTCCTCGTCTTCATTATTCCATTCCCTGCGCAGGGAAAAGACACTTGCATCAAGTGCATCTGCCGTATCATATCCTGCAACATAATTCTCAATCTGTGCGCGCTGCTTTTCCCGCTCTTTACCCGAGTAGTGTTGTTCTAAAAAATCGTGCAAAGTCATATCCTTTTCTAAGCTATTCAGTTTTTCCAGCAATCCATTCCAGCCTTCAATAAACTCGTTGTTTTGCTTGAATGCAGTCTCACGATACTGCCACATCTCAAAACCCACTTCAACTACCTCTATTCCGGCTTCCCTAAGGAGATTCAGGGTAACAGGCAGCTTCCCGTGAACAAACTCCGCCCCTAATTCTACATGCCCTGAAAAACCATTCTCTTTTATGGTATGTATCCTTCCGCCCAAGCGATTGCGTGCTTCAAGTACCCTAATTGATTTACCTGCTTTTACAAGACCATAGGCAGCCATGAGCCCGGCAGCTCCCCCTCCTATTATAATAACATCTGTTCTTTTCATTGCATTCATTAATGATACAAGATAGTAAATAATGGGTTATCCAATTTTATAAATTTATTGTATAATTCTAATGCTTTATACCATTATTTTAGTAACATTCCAACACAAAAAAGCTCCAGTAAACACTGAAGCTTTTAGAAACAAAAAACAAATTGAGCAGTAAAACCAACTCATAAAACTATTTACAAATTATTGTGCATCTGCAATAAACAGGTCATCTGCATTTTCTGTAATAGGTATATAAAGGCGTTCCCAAACATTAGTATCAACCATATCCCAGCTGTGCCCTTTACCTTTAAGGTCTTCGGCAAGTAACACTACGCCGGGCTCTATTACAAACGTACTACCGTCGGACACTTTAAATTTAATTTTACCTTTTACCGTTACTACATACTGCCTTCTTGGCGCAGGGTGTGCATTCTTTTCCCATTCTTCAGTTTTATTGCTGTACCAGCACGAAGCAGTATTCATGTGCTTTAAAGAAGGTATGTAGCCTTTTTCAAATGCACAGGTGCCATCAGGGTTATTTATCAAACGTATTGCAGGTATGCTGCCTGCTTCCTCTAAAGGTTTTGCAGATATATTTTTTTGAGTTTGCGCGTTGCCGTTATTGGCTAACATAAAAGTTACGATCACGAGTAGTCCTTTTAATAAGCGTATCATTGTATTTGATTTTAAAGTTATTTATCATACACTGTATCGTGTACCATCATTTTAGTGAAATAGGGTTTGTATTTTGCTACCAGTGCCAAGTGTTCTTTAAGCTGGCCATAGGCCTCAAGGTCTTCTAGCGAATCAAAATCCATTGAGGCATTGTAGGTAAATGAATTGTCAACAACAGCCCTTGGCGTAGAATTTGCCGGTTTCCCATAACGAAAGTTCTTTACATACGGCAGTTTTTTAAGGCCTTCAAAAAAGTTTTCAAATTCTTTAACCTCCGCTGTGGTAAGCTCAGGTTTCAGCCAAAAAAGCAGATAGTGAAAGTAAACTGTTTTTGGTTTAACTTCGGTTTCGTTAAAAGTGCTTCCTAAAACTTTTCCTCCTACAAGTGCAAGTGCTCCCGCTCCTGCCGACTTGATAATAAAATTTCTTCTTTCCATATTATTTTTTTAATTAAAGTCAATCCTGTATTTTAAGACAAACTGCCATTTCCTGTCAGACACCGTTGCCTGACCAGCACTGTTTAGCGTATAAATGGGGCGGTTTTGCGCATCAAACGTAAATCGTGACGACATACCATTCATGAGCAGCGATATACCAGCATCATAGGTTAATGCTTTGTCATGCAGCCCGTCAAGGTCAGACAGCGTTATACTACCGGCAGGCTGTAGCTGAAGTGTGTTTTTTTCTTTATTGAAGTAAGGCAATGTACCGCCTATCTGTAAGTAATATGTATTTCCTGTTCCTATTACCGGAGAGGCATTACCTGCGCCATTTAGGCTTGCAGATACCGCAACCACACCGCTTGCAGGGTTACTTACACCTGAATAGCGTGTGTAGTTAGGCCCATAGTCATTATTCATCGCCATAGCATAAGCACTGAATGATGTACCGCGCTCTTTATTAATTGGGGTGTCATAAAAAAGGTCTACCGCAAAACTCTTTTCATCATCATGAACTGTGGTGCCTGCACCGTCTAAATGCCATAAGGCATTATGCATATATTCGAAACCCGCACCTAATGCCAATACTTTTTTCTTCCCGTTATATGTACCTGAATGGAATGGCGAAGAATTATTTTCGCTTTCAAAAAATTCGTATTTAAAGTAACCAGAGTAGTCTTTGTTAGGATGTGTTTTACTAAAGTTGGCTACATTAAACTGTGGGTCGGCACTCACATTTGTATACGGGTCAGCAATTACAAGGCGATAGTCCAGCCTGCCTATCTGCCCTTTTGCATATATACTAAACTCCCTCACCACCTCATCAGATATACCTGCATTTGCCGTGGCATAAGACGGTAAATCATACAGCAATGTATTTAAAGGACCTGTTGTAAACCTTGAAAGTCCCCTCCATGTTGATCTACCTGCACCGGCAGAAATCACGTTGTTAAACTTATACTCGGCATAGGCATCAAGAAGTTCAAAGCCCGGATTTGTTTTAGCGGCCACGTTTACGTTAGTAAGCCCGCCCTGTAGTATGAACGTAAGCTTCTCTGTTGGCTGATAAGCCATTTTTATCCTTACCCTTCGTAATGACAGGTCAGATATACTGTTAACCTGCTCGCCGTTTACTAAGCTCCCGGGGTTAAGCTCTGCGTAGCGGGCCCATATTTCGGTATAGCCGCTAAACGATATGGACCGTGTTTTTTCAGGATTAAAGAAATGTGTAAGTGTGGGGTTGCCAAAATCATTTGTTTTTTGTGCGTGTACCATAGTGACAGCTCCTAAAAGAAAAAAGAAGCACAACCCAATTTTTAAATAACCTGTTTTCATTATAGTAAGAGTTACATTTTGCGTAGCGGTGATCACTACTTGTTTTTTAACAGGTCAAAGGTAAGTTCAGGCTGCGCCAGGGGTCATTAGAAAAGTATTAGAATGCTTATAGAATGTTATTAGAAAGAAGCAATTTTAAAACATAAAAACCTAACATCCAGAATCTTGAAAACCACATACATCAAACAGCCATTCTACAGGGAATCTATAACAGGAATTATTGTTGTAATTTTGAGACTGATTTGAAAAACAGTATCCAGATGAAGATGTTGATAGTAGAAGATAACAGTCGTGTCTCGGCATTGCTTAAACGGGGACTCGAAAGCCAGGGCTACCAGGTATATATAGCTGAGGATGCAGAAGAAGGACTTGTCCTGTTAGAAAAGATTGCTTTTGAACTCATCATTACCGATATCATGCTGCCCGGTATAGATGGTATTGCCTTTTGCAAAAGAATACGCCATTCAGGCAGCAAAACACCTATAATAATGCTCACCGCTTTAGGGACTATTGATGAGAAGATTGAAGGCTTTGATGCAGGAGCAGACGATTATCTTGTTAAGCCCTTTGAAATAAGGGAACTTTATGCGAGAGTTAAAGCACTATTACAACGCAAGCAGGATACAGCAAACCCTGTTGAAGAGGCCACGCAAATTGTTTATGACAGCCTGAGGATGGACAAGCTGACCAAAGTTATATACAGGGATGGATTAGCTATTAACCTAACTCCTAAAGAATTTAACCTGCTTCACTTTATGATGCAGAATCCCGAAAGGCTCCTTACCCGCGATGAAATAGCCGATAATGTATGGGGAAATAATTTTGACACAGGCACCAATTATATTGATGTATACATTGCCTACCTAAGAAAAAAAATCGATAAAGGTTTTGACCAAAAGCTTATACATACCAAAGTGGGTATGGGATTCATATTAAGCAATAAACTATGAAATTAGTTACCCGCACGGCACTCGCCTATGCTCTTTTAACAGCAGCTATCCTTTTCGTATTTGCTTACAGCGTATACTTTGTATCTGAAAAGAACAGAAAAGATGAATTCTTTGACCGACTGGATTATAAGATAATATGGCGCGCCGAATTTATTTTTGATGCTCATATAAATAAGGACCTCATAAGGATATTGCACAGAAAAAACCAGACAGTTTTAAACGAGGCCGACATTAGCGTTTATGACAGTAATTTTAATCTTTACTTCTCCGATAACACACCGCCTCTTGGCAACCTGAAACAATTACAGGTAATAAAAAAGAACACTTTTTTAAACTGGTCTGACCAAAAATACCAGTATCGTGGTATTGTATACCGCAATAAAAACGAAGACTTCTATATTATTGGCAAGGCTGTAGATGTAACCGGACTTAATCATATTAGTGCTTTTAAAGAAAATGTACTATATGTTTACATTGGATCTATAGCAGTCATTTTTATTATTGGTTTTGGCTTCTCGTATTACACGTTGAAGCCGCTAAAGGAAATTATCTTCCAGATAAGGGATATCTCTGAGCATAACCTAAATAAACGTATTGTGGTACCAAAGGCTAAAGATGAACTTTATGAACTCACACAAACCTTTAATGCAACCTTTAATCGGTTAGAACAATCGTTTAACAATCACAGGAATTTTGTAACCACCATATCACATGAGTTTCGTACGCCGCTTTCAATTTTGATAGCCGAAATAGAATTAGGCAAAGAACTCAACCAGACTATTGACGATTATAAAATTTCGCTTGACAATGCCCTTGAAGAAGCAAACCATGTTTCTCAGCTTTCCACGGCACTGCTTGACTTTGCAAGAGCAAACTATGATGTATCTCAAATAAAGATGTCACACCTGCGTATTGATGAAGTTCTTGTAGAAGCAAAATTAAACCTGCTAAACAGAAAAGATATAAATTACAAAATTGGTGTAAGCTATGCCGATTCTGATGAAACAGATGCGAACTCGTATGACTATCTGGGAAATCCTTATTTATTACAGGCTGCATTTTCTAATATCATAGAAAATGCGTGTAAATACTCAGACAATCATTCCTGCCACATTAATATTAACGCATCTGAAGATGCAGTTACCCTTAAATTTTTGGATAATGGAATAGGTATTCCCAAAGAAGATCTTGAAAAGATATATGGGCTGTTTTACAGGGGGAAAAATAAAAACCATGAAAAAGGTTATGGCATAGGTTTGTCAATAGTCAAACAAATTATCAGTCTTCACAACGGTTCAATTGATGTTACATCTGTTGTGGGAAAAGGAACTGTGTTTACGGTTGTGCTGCCTATAAATAACAATTTATAGCGTAGAACTGTCCGGAAATGTAAAAAGCCGAAACTTGCGTTTCGGCTTTTCTTGTGGGCGATGAGGGATTCGAACCCCCGACCCTCTCGGTGTAAACGAGATGCTCTGAACCAACTGAGCTAATCGCCCTATTTTTCGTAATTCGCAACCGTTATTTAGTTCCTTATTACGGGTGCAAATATAGGGCTGTTTTTGATATCTGCAAACTTAAAAGCAAAAAAAATAGAATTATTTTTCTGGCTAAGCTTGTATTTTAGGTTAAACTTTTAATAACATTCTGTTATAAAATAAAATACAGAACACTTACGATTTAAACTTTTATATAATTATTTTTCACTCCCTACACATTACAAAACCTCTGCAACAACAAATGTACTTCCTCCAATATAGATAAAGTCGGAAATTGCCGAATCACCCAAGGCTGTTTGGTAGGCTTCCGTTACAGAGTTATAAATTTTACCCTGTAAACCGAAGCTTTCTGCTGCTTCTTTTAATATTACCACATCTAATCCTCTTGGTACATTTGGTTTACAGAAATAGTAAACAGCATCTTTTGGGAATAGCGGCAATATACTTGGAAGGTCTTTATCGTTTACCACTCCAAGCACGATGCGAAGCGTGTCAAACTTTTGCTCAACAAGCTGCGCCATTACAAGTTTAAGCCCGTGGCTGTTGTGTGCAGTGTCTGCTATCACCACCGGCCCTGAGTGTATTTGCTGCCATCTGCCCATAAAGCCTGTATTTTTGGAAACGTGAAGCAGTCCTTGTTTTATATGCTCTGGATTTACTGCAAAATTTTCCGGCAACAGTTCGATAGTTTTTAAAACTGTTTTTTGGTTCTGCTTTTGGTAATCGCCTTTAAGGTCTGACGGATAATGTTCTACAACCTCATCTGAAGCAAAATACAGCGGAGCATTCACCTCTTTGGCTTTTGCTAAGAACACAGATTTGGTTTCAGTAATATATTCACCTATCACCGCCGGAATGCCTGCTTTTATAATCCCTGCCTTCTCGCCCGCTATGGCTGTAAGCGTATCGCCAAGAAACTGCATATGGTCCATGCCAATATTAGTGATTACCGATACCAATGGCGTGATCACATTGGTAGAATCAAGCCTTCCTCCCAGCCCGGTCTCTATTATCGCAATATCCACTTTTTCCTGCCTGAAATAGTCAAAGGCAAGCCCTACTGTCATTTCGAAAAAACTAAGCTGGCTGGACTCAAAGAACGATTTATTATCGGCAATGAATTTTACGACAAAGTCTTCTGAAATATCTTCACCATTTATCTTGATGCGTTCCCTGAAGTCTTTTAGGTGCGGCGATGTGTAAAGTCCGGTTTTATAACCCGACTCCTGTAATATTGAAGCCAGCATATTAGACACAGACCCTTTGCCGTTAGTCCCGGCAATGTGTATCGTCTTTACTTCTCTCTCAGGATTACCCAAATGTGCTGTAAGCAGCAATGTATTTGTTAAATCTACTTTATAAGCTGATGCCCCCTGGAATTGATACACAGGCAGCTGGGCAAACATCCATTCTACGGTTTCTGTATAGTTCATAATAAAAAAATGACAGGGGTAAAATCCCTGTCATTAAAAATAATGTTTTTATTTATCTGCTGCTTATACTAATTGCTTTAATGCAATCTCAAAAGCAGTGTGGCTAATATTTGTTTTTGATGGGTTTAGCGCATGCACTTTTGCAATCGCATTACCTATAATTTCAGATGTATCGTTAAACACAGCCTCGTCTGTCATGCCCACTTTTTTCTCCATGAAGTAAGCAAATACTCTTGCCATACCACAGTTAGAGATAAAGTCAGGAATAAGGCTTACCTTACTGTCTGTAGCCTCCATGATAGGACCAAAGAATATTTCTTTATCGGCAAAAGGAACGTTAGCACCGCAAGAGATAACTTCAAGGCCTGAAGCGATCATGTTATCAATCTGGTCTTTAGTTACAAGCCTTGATGCTGCACAAGGAGCAAATATCTCTGCACCTATTTTCCAAACTTCTTCGTTGATGGTCTCAAACGGAATCATGTTAGGAGCGACAAGTTTGTTACCGTCTTTGTTTAGGAAAAGTTCTTTGATCTCATCAAAAGAGAATCCCTCTTTATTAATAACACCTCCGTCACGGTCAATGATACCTACCACTTTAGCGCCCATTTTAGCAAGATAGAATGCGGCAGCAGAACCTACGTTACCAAAGCCCTGAACTATTGCTTTTTTACCTTCTATAGAACCACCGTATATTTTATAGTAATGACTTACAGCTTCGGCAACGCCGTAACCGGTAATCATATCTGCTACTGTATATTTTCTTGTAACGTCAGGAGAATATATTGGGTTTTCAATAACCTTTACAACACCCTGGCGTAACTGACCGATACGGTTAATCTTATCTGCTTCGCTTGGTTTAAAGTGGCCTGTAAAGACACCCTCCTGCGGGTGCCATACACCGCACTCTTCGGTCATCGGGATCACCTCATGTATTTCATCAACATTAAGGTCACCGCCTGTACCATAATAACTTTTAAGAAGAGGCGATACAGCTTTGTACCATCTTTGAAGAACGCCTTCTTTTCTCGGATCTGCTGGATCAAAATTAATCCCTGATTTAGCACCGCCAATAGCAGGCCCCGAGACAGAAAACTTCACTTCCATAGTTTTTGCAAGCGAAAGCACCTCGTTCATGTCAAGGCCTTTTCTCATTCTTGTACCACCTCCGGCAGCGCCGCCTCTTAGCGAGTTGATCACTGTCCACCCCTCGGCTTCTGTTTCAGAATCTTTCCAGTTAAAAACTATTTCGGGTTGTTTATTTTCAAATTTACTTAGTAAATCTTTCATTTGTTTGTGTTTTTATAAATCCGCACAAATATATGAAACATATATATGAGAAATTCGCATTTTATTGAGAATATTACACCGAAAACTGAACCGCTATCGTAGTGCCTTCTCCTGGTTTTGAGGTTATTTGCAAGATCCCGTTAAGTGCCTCAGTCCTTTTTTTGAGGTTTTTCAGCCCTATCCCGCCTTTTGCCTTTTCAGGATCAAACCCCTTGCCGTTATCTACAACGGTAATTACAATTTTGTCCTCTTGTTTTCCCGCAGTTACTTTTACATATCCTGCTTCAGAATATTTATTTACGTTTTGCAGTGCTTCCTGGATAATCCTGTACACATTTACTTTAACAACGTTAGACATCTCCTGCCAGTCTATAGTACTATCTATATCCGCCTCAAACTCGGTCTCAAATTCATTTTTCTGAGACACTATCATAAATTCGAGCAAATTTTCAAAGCTCTGTTCCTGGTTAAAAATCGCGTTTCTGCTAAGATCGTGTGAAACGCCCCTTATTTCAGATTCCACATTTTGCAGCTCTTTAATATATTCTTTACGCTTTGCTATAGATTCGTCGTCGGCTTTTTTATTAATGAATTCTAAATTTAGCCGTACTGCATAAATATTATTGAGTATGCCATCATGCAGTTCCATGGCAATACGGGATTTTTCTTCAGTCCTGGCTGTTTCTATCTTTCCCTGCTGCTCAAACATAAGCTCGTAAATTTCTTCGTTTGCCCTTTGCTGTTCCTGAATAAGAAGAAGTTCTTTGTTACGTGAATTTAGGTAATAGATAATAAAAATAGCAGCAACGAAAAATAGCACGATAACAGACACCCCTATGATGAAGCTGTTCTTTTTGGCAAGAGCCTCCTTTTCGGTAATGATCCTGTCGGTATCATATTCTATCTTGGCAAATTTATTCCTTGTATTTTCTGCCAGACGCTGGAGACTGTCACTTACAGAAACATATCTTTTAAAATAAAAATCTTTGTTGTTTTTGTCTATTGCAGATAAAGTACGGAGACTGCTAAGAATATCTTCATTACTGTTTTTAACTTTTGCTTTAGTATAAGCCGACTTTAAATACCTCACGGCTCTTAGTGTATCTTCTTTGTAAAGACTGTATTCACCCAATGTTATATCACTCGCTATAATTCCTGCTTCGTCATTTATACTATCCCTTATTTTTAACGACTTATACAGCAGTGCAGGTACTCCTGCATCATTTCCTGATTTATATTTAACCGAGGCGAGATTATTTATCAGCTTTGCATACAAAGCAGGCGAATTTCTTGCTTCGGGTATTGCAAGCGCCTGATTATAAATATCAATAGCTTTTTCCAGCTGCCCCATTTTTACATAGGCCGTCCCCATATTATTATAACATGTAGCTTTAATATAGTCAACATCACTTTGGGTATAGCCTTCATCTTTATAACCGTCTGCATAAGATAGTGATGTCTTAAAATATTCTATCGCCTCCTTATATTTACCTAATCCTTCTACAGAATTAGCGATAAGATTATAGCAATTATAGAGGTCAGATGACTTATTTTGCACCTTGAGCAACTTCATTGCTCTATAAGCCTCCTCCTCGCAAAGCACAAATTCACCTACCCTATAATATATGTAAGCCTTATACAATACAATTTCACCAAGTGTTCTTGTATCGGTATTTTTTAACTGGCTATATAATTTCTCTGCCCCGGCGTAAAAATAATATGCGCTGTCCAGATCAGATTTACCATAATAAGAAACACCTAAAAAATAAAGTCCTTTGGCCATCCCAATAGTATCCTTAACGTCTGACGACATTTTGTACACTTTTCGGCTAACTTTTATTGATTTATCAAAAGCATCGAGGTTATAGTAGTTTACTGCGGCTTTCTTATAATAATAGCGTGTAAGAGTATCATTTTGCATATCTTTTACCGCATCATAAAGACTATCGTTATAAGCAAGCTTTTTAATATTGGGTAAATCACTGTCTTCAAGCAAAACTACAAGACTATCAATGTGATTTTTGCTCTTCATAGAGGAGAGTGCAGATTTTTTGCAGGATACAACAAAAAATAGTAAGGCTATCGCAATGAAATAGTGTAATTGACGTGTCATATAAATTTTTGAGGCAGTAGTTATACAAACTACTGCCTCAAAAATAATACTTTTTATGTTAAAAACTTACGCTCTGATTGGTGGTTTTGGAAGTTCTTTATCTCCAGGGCCCGGAATAACTCCTCCGCCAAATCCGTCAGCTTTAGTTTCCTGCTGAAGTCCGCTGTCGTCTGTTGAACATGATACTAATGAAGTACCGATAAATGATACAAGGGCAAGTGTAAGGATAATTTTTTTCATGTGTAGTAAGGATTTTATTAGATGTATTTTTTTAAATTTTGTTTCTGATGAACTCCGCGATTACCGTTTGATTCTGAAGCAAAACTAAGCGCAAAAAAACTTCCAGCATAATGATTTACAGCCAGTTTAGTAAAACACACCGCTACACGAGTAACTCGACCGATTTGAAGGGTAACTGTACAATAAAACGTTAAAAATACTACAAATAAATGTCATTAAATGGACACCTAAAAACACTAAACAACTAAAATACAGCCATTTATTCAGAATTTAAAAAATTCAGAATTTGTTAAAAACTTCAAAAATGACATAGGAAAGCGTAAAAAAACTGCTTTTATAGATATTCAGGTGCAATTTTCCTGATAATTGTATCTACATTATCCTTAAATGTTTTGGAAAAGGATATGGAAAGATCACTATTATTTAAATAACATAGTGACTTTCCTGTATTAATCCTTGACACAAAATTGATGTTCACAATATAACTGTTGTGAATCCTGAAAAAATAAAAGGGAAGGTTGGTTTCGTAATGTTTAAGCGTTTTATATGCTGTAAGCTTTCTGCCATTTTGCAGGTAGAAGTCGGTCGTATTATTATCTGCCTTAAGATATACGATATCATTAAGCGATATAAACTGATAATCGCCATAGGACCTTATGCAAATGGTCCCGTTAGCCGCCGCAGGATTTGTCTTTTGAAATTTAAGCAGGCTTTTTCTAAGATCAAACTGGCTTAATGGTGCCAGCAGGTAGTCAGAGACGCCCGCTTGTATAGCTTCAAATGCCAGTTTGGACGATGCAGTTAGGGCGATGAAATAGGGTACATTATCTATAAAGCGATATAACTCTGTGATTATATTTAAAGAAAGATTACTTTTCTTGTTTTTAGGACTGATTTCAAGAAAAACTATCTGAGGCTGAAGCTCAAGAATCTTATTAATGGCATCATCTTTGTTTTCTGCTATACCGGCACAATAGTAGTCCGGGAACTCCTCGAATTTACGCAAGGTCTCCTGGATATTTGTCTTGTTGTCGTCTACTATTAAATAAGAGTATTGCACGAAATATTTTGAGAAAATTTTGCGCAATATAGATATATTTGATTTTACGATTTTACGGGAAAACCGTAATTTTTGTTAATTTTGTAATGCCCTAACAAAACCATTTTATGCGTAAAGATTTGAATATTCTGATTGTTGACGACCATCCCATGACGGTAAATGGCTACGTTAACGTGTTGTCTGAAGAGGAATTTGAAGACACTGATCTTATTTTTACAAAAGCGCTGGATTGTGAGCAGGCTTATAACCTAATAACTGATTCTCAAACCGGGGGAACTAAATTTCAGGTTGCTTACCTTGACCTTAGCCTCCCACCATATGCAGAAAAAAACATCTTCTCAGGCCTAGACCTGGGAATCCTCATACGTAAAACGTTACCGGATTGTTTGATAATAATCCTCACCATGCACAGTGAAGCATCATTGGTAGACAGGCTTATTAAAGAAATAAACCCCCAGGGAATTTTATGTAAAAGTGACATTGATATTGATGAGTTCCTCAATGCATTTAAGATTGTATACTCAGGTGACACCTACTTAAGCAATAAGATAGTAAAATCGCTTAAGGATAAAGTATTTGACAATTATAAGCTTGACAGTTACGACAAGCAGATACTTATGAGGCTGTCTGAAGGTATATTAACCAAAAATATCCCTAACTATGTACCGCTTTCATTAAGCGCCATTGAAAAAAGAAAGGCACAAATGAAAAACATGCTATTACAGGGCAAAGGTGGTGATGATCATGAACTTATAGAGGCAATCAAAAAGATGGGTATTCTTTAAGGAAGGAATACATAACCTGAACTGTGATCTCTCTTTGCTCCCGTTACACTATTCAGTACATTAATTTCGTCTCTTAATTTAAGCACACCTAAAAAGGCAAAAATCAGTGCTTCTTTAAATTGTATGATTTTATCGTCGGGAATGGTAACGGTTGTATCAGCAAGGAGCTCCTTAAGACGAACAATCAAAAATGTATTATAGGCTCCTCCACCGGTTATAAGCAGCCTTCCTTTACCTTTTGCATTTATAACATTTGCTATCTGAACAGCGATATGCTCTGTAAAAGTTGCCAGCCTGTCTTCCGCTGACGCAGGATATTTTTCAATTAAAGGAAGCACCACTTCCTTAACAAATTCAAAGCCCAGTGATTTAGGAAAATCCTGTTTGTAAAAACCAAGGTTATTAAGTTCTTCGAGTAATGCTTCCTGTACAAAACCTTTTGAAGCAATCTTACCACCTGTATCATACTCAAACCCTAACTGATTTGCATAAAAGTTAAGCACCGTATTAACAGGACAAATATCAAATGCGATGCGATTTCCACTTTTTTCAAAAGAGATGTTTGAGAATCCACCAAGGTTTAAACAGTAATCATAAGCAGAAAACAACAGCCTGTCGCCTATCGGGACGAGTGGTGCACCCTGCCCGCCCAGCTGCACGTCCTGCACCCTGAAATTACAAACTACTTTTTGATTTATTATTGAGGCAATTTCCGGCAGGTTACCTATCTGGAGTGTAAATCCGTTTTGTGGCTGATGGAGTATTGTGTGTCCATGAGAGCAAACTGCATCAAGTCCCGTTAAATTATAATTATCTATAAAAATTGCTATAATACCACCAAGCAATTGGGTGTATTCTTCGTTAAGCAATTTCAGTTCACTTTCATCGAAGCTAATAGCTGTTTTAAGACGCTCCACCCACTCATGGGAATATGGAATTGTAGCCGATTTCTCTATAGAAAATTGCCATTTACTGTCTTTAAATTCAAATAAAATATGTGCCAGATCTACGCCATCCAGCGAAGTTCCTGACATTACTCCTACAACGTTATAGTTTTCTTTCATCTCGAGGCTAAAATTAAGCATTCATATTGAAAATTTCACATTTAATAGCTACATTTGGGCGCAATAAAACAAAAAATAATAATTAACTGTTATGGATTTTAAACTTACTGAAGAACATTTGATGATTCAACAAGCTGCGCGTGATTTTGCACAGAATGAATTGCTTCCGGGTGTTATTGAAAGAGATGAGAAACAAATTTTCCCTACTGAGCAAATCAAAAAAATGGGAGAACTTGGATTTCTTGGTATGATGGTAGACCCTAAATATGGGGGAAGCGGACTAGACACGATTTCTTATGTGCTTGCCATGGAAGAGATCTCTAAGATTGATGCTTCAGCTTCAGTAGTTATGTCAGTAAACAACTCGCTTGTTTGCTGGGGCCTTCAGACTTTTGGTACAGAAGAACAAAAACAAAAATATCTTACACGCCTTGCTACAGGAGAAATAATAGGTGCATTTTGCCTTTCTGAACCTGAAGCGGGTTCTGATGCAACTTCTCAAAGGACAACAGCTATAGACAAAGGTGACCATTACTTAGTAAATGGTACTAAAAACTGGATAACTAACGGCAGCACTGCTGATGTTTACCTGGTAATTGCACAAACAGATACCGATAAAAAGCATAAAGGAATCAATGCCCTTATCCTTGAAAAAGGCATGCCCGGTTTTGAAATAGGTGCTAAAGAACAAAAACTTGGTATTCGTGGTTCTGATACACACTCTTTAATGTTTACCGATGTTAAGGTCCCTAAAGAGAACAGGATTGGCGAAGATGGATTCGGGTTTAAATTTGCCATGAAGACACTTGCCGGCGGAAGGATAGGTATAGCGTCTCAGGCACTTGGAATCGCAGCAGGGGCTTATGAGCTTGCCCTTAAATATTCTAAAGAGCGTAAAGCTTTTGGAACAGAAATATGCAATCACCAGGCAATTGCCTTTAAACTTGCCGATATGGCAGTAAGCATTGAAGCAGCACGCCACTTATGCATGAAAGCAGCATGGGATAAGGACCAGCATAACAATTACGACATTAGTGGTGCAATGGCAAAACTATATGCATCTCAGGTGGCAATGGACACTACAATTGAAGCGGTACAAATTCATGGAGGTAACGGTTACGTTAAAGAATACCATGTAGAACGCCTTATGCGCGATGCCAAGATCACACAGATATATGAGGGAACTTCTGAAATCCAGAAGATCGTAATTTCAAGGTCAATAATCGCAGGATAAATAACAGTAATAAAGCCCCATACGGGGCTTTATTTTTTTTAGCTCACATATACTTTATCCAGTATATTCTGCACATCGTTTATTATCTCATTTTTGAGTTTATCTAAATGCAGATAATAAATATTCCCTTCCAGCTTCGAATCGTTGACTTTGTTCATTTGCGAGAGCCCCAGCAAAACCGGTACGCTGTCTTTGTAGAGTTTCATGAAGCTTAGCAATTCAAGTTCATCATAAAGAAAAAACATAAGCATATCATACTCTTTATCAAATAATTCGCTATTTTCAGGATTATACAATATAAAATCATTCTTTTCAGAAAAGTTGCTTTTTATCAGTTCATAGTAAGCAAACTGACTGTCATAAATTAAAATTTTCATGCCTTTTACACAAAGTAATTTAGATGTTAAGTAAACTAATTTCAGTTAATATATAACTATCAAAAAATAGATATATATTCATTTTTTACTTACGCTCGTCGGTAAAAAAGTGCATTACGTCGAATTTTAATCCATTACCACTTCGCAGTTGGACACGTTTGCTATTTTTATATAAAATAGCGGGCTAAAATAATGACTCAGCGTCTTTTAAGGTCCGAGCGGGCAAAAACAAAAAACCGGTGTAAGGTGTGGCAATTGTTATTGTCCAAATTAGACGGTTCAAATATAAGATTAACTTTAGAAGAAAATACTTAAATTTTTATAAATTCTTTTTTACTTAATACCATCCAACTAAACCACATTACAATGAATATTATTGGCCAGCGAATTAAAAAACTAAGGGAAGAAAAGGGCATAACACAGGAAACAATGGCGCATCAGCTTGATGTGACACAAAGTAACTATGGCCGCTTAGAAAAAGACGACAGAAGGCTTAACGTAGTTAAACTGCTTAAGATAGTAAGAATTCTAAACGTGAATATTTCTTATCTTTTTAGTGAAGTACTGAATGAAGTGCCGGAAGAAGAAACTGCTTCTTTTACCAATGCAAATAAAGAGGTTTACGATATCCTTGTAGAAAGCCTGAGAGCTGAGATACTACACCTGAAAGACGAAATTAACTTCCTGAGGGTAATGGTTAAAAGTTAATGTCTTTTTTATCTAAAATTACCATTGTACCATTTCCTTAAGATGATAAAATCTACTACTTTTATCTCATGGTACATAAACCTAAAGCTGTAAAGTATAAAGTTATCGCCGGATATGTGCTGCTATTTGCAATAGCAGCTTTTTCTGTTTGGCTGGTTTACACTGAAATATCGAGACTTGCTGAACCAAGCCAAAGCAGCGACGAAAACAAAAAAATCCTCAACATAAGTAAAACCATTGCTAATCTCTATGCTTCCGAAGCTATAGGACGTAATTCTATACTCACAGGTAAGCCGAATGATTTTAAAAAATACAGCAACCTAATAGACAGTATTTCTGTCGAGGTAGAACATATAAAAAATTCTGTAGACCAAGATCAGGCCCCTAAGTTTGATTCGATCCAGCTACTTATCAACCGAAAGAGGATAAGTATTATAAACCTTATAAAGTACAGAAAAAAATATGGCACCTATAACACCTACAAAGAGGGTATAGACGACATCTACAACACAAAAGATTCTATTGCCAGTACATTAAAGCCTATAATAATTACCAAACGCCATTCATGGCAAAAGGCTGTAGACGCAATCATAACACCGGAATTAAGGGACTCGCTCACGAGGGCAAATGTATCTATAGATACTTTCGCTATGGTTTATGAACTCAAGCTAAGAAACCTTATTGATAAGGATAACAAAATAAAACTGCTCCTGTTTAGAAAGGAGCAGAAACTTCTTGATGAAAACAGGATAATATCAGACCAGCTAAGGTCGATACTTATATCGGTAGAACAGGATTTTTCACAAAAGGTTTATCACGAAATGCGTGAGTCGCAGTCAAGCCTTAGGGCAACGATAGAAAATATTGCCTGGATAGGCGCCGTAACATTATTTATACTGATAATATTTGCATGGATAATTGTTCGTGACCTTACCATAAATCAAAATTACAGGAAAAAACTGGAAGTCCTTAACCATGAAAACGAAGAGCTGTTAAGAACAAAGTCTATGCTTATGGCTACGGTTACCCACGATCTGCAGACACCCCTTGGCAGTATCATTGGTTTCCATGAACTGCTTAAAAACTCGGGGGTTACCGGGAAGCAAAGCCAGTACCTTAACAATATTAATGAGTCCGCAAACTACATCCTTAAACTCGTTAATGATCTGCTCGATTTTTCAAAGTTAGAAAACAACAGGATCTCTATAGAAAAAACCAGTTTCAATATTAAGAACCTTATTGAGAACACCTGCAAAACACTTGAACCGATGGCAGAAAATAAGGGTATTGAACTCAATTATGATATAAGTGACGAACTGAATGGCAATTACATATCAGATCCTTATCGCATAAAGCAGGTTCTTACTAACCTAATAAGCAACGCTATTAAATTTACACCAGAGGGGTCTGTAGAAGTTATAAGCAAAATTGAAGATAACCATATCCACATCGCTGTACTGGATACCGGTATAGGCATATCGCGTGAAAAACACGGTGACGTATTTAAAGAATTCACACAGGCACATTCGGGTATCGAGAAAAAATTTGGTGGTACAGGTCTTGGGCTTACCATTTCTAAAAGGATACTTGAATTGCTTGACGGGGAAATAATTCTTGAAAGTGAAGAAGGACAAGGGTCTATTTTTACCATAGTTATTCCGTGCATTCCATCAGGCAGCAATTTCTCAGACGAAGAGGAAACAGAAAACAAGGAAACAGCACATCTTTATCCAGCGTTAAACGGCAAAAAAATACTTATTATTGATGACGATAAGATGCAGCTCGCGCTCATGAAAGAGTTGCTTTTAAATTACCCGGTAATGGTAAGGACCGAAATAAATGCAGCTGCCGTAATTTCACTCCTTGAAAACGAAACATTTGACATTGTACTTACAGACATTCAAATGCCTACGGTAGATGGTTTTGAGCTTGTACGACAAATAAGAAGCAGCGCAAACGAAGTTATCGCCACACTTCCTGTCATTGCGTTGTCTGGAAAAAGAAATCTAACTGCCACAGATTTTACGGATAATGGCTTTAACGGGCATCATCCTAAACCAGTCCAAATCGAACAGTTACTAAACCTTATTTCGCATTTTTTCGGTGGAGAGACAGTAATAATTGCCGAAATTAAAACGGAAGAGACCGAAGAAAAACCGCTGTTTAACTTACGAAGCCTTTCGCAATTTACCTATAACGACCCTGAATCGTTAAAGACAATCCTGAACACCTTTAAAGACAGCGTTACAGAAAATTGTATAGCACTTATAAAAGCGATAAAAGATAAGGATGCACAACAGCTTGCAGAAGTTGCGCACAAAATGATCCCGATGCTAAAACAAATGGAAGTACACAGCATTGTGGAGCTACTTGTACCTCTTGAGGAAAGAACCTACAACATGGATTGGGAAGTATTAGAAGACTATATAGACGACATTTGTAATCGCCTGGATACGCTGTGTAAAGCTTTCGATAAATAATATACTAAAGATCTATATTATAAAGTTTCAATTTATTGTAAAGGGTTTTACGGTCTATATCAAGCAAAATTGCTGCTTTAGACTTATTAAAGTTTGCCTTCTCTAATGCCTGTCTTATAGCCTGCTCCTCATCTGCCTTTGCATAACCCGAAAGCATTGTAGATTCTCTTGAAGCCTCCTGCATTTCATTAGGAAGAACCTCAAGATGGATCAGGTTAGATTTTGCCAGCAGCACAGAACGTTTAATGATGTTTTTCATTTCTCTCAGGTTACCCGGCCAGTCATAGTTTTTAAACAGGTCGGTTACATCCTGGTCAAAACCTTCCACCTCCTTTTCAAGGTCGTCATTTGCCTGGGCTAAAAAGTGATTGGCAAACATCATGATATCCTGTTTTCTTTCAGCCAGCCTTGGTGCTTTTATAGAAAATTCATTCAACCTATGGTAAAGATCTTCTCTAAAGTCGCCTTTTTTCACAGCTTCATTCAAATCTTCGTTGGTTGCGGCAATAACCCTTATATCTACTTTAACCTCGTGGTTGCTTCCCACTGGTTTTATCTTGCGCTCCTGAAGCGCACGCAGAAGCTGCACCTGTACTTCATAGGAAAGATTTCCTACTTCATCGAGAAATAGCGTGCCTCCGTTAGCAGCTTCAAAATGGCCTGTCTTATCGGTAACTGCCCCCGTAAATGAGCCTTTGATGTGGCCAAAGAATTCACTCGAAGCCAATTCCTTGGGTATAGCGCCGCAGTCAACCGCAATAAACGGTTTTTCCACCCTTTTGCTCAATACGTGTATAGATTGTGCAATATATTCTTTACCTGTTCCGCTGTCTCCGATAATAAGTACCGACATATTTGTTGGTGCAACTAGTTCTATGTGCTCATGAAGCCTTTGAGAATCGCTGCTGATACCCTTTACAAATGATAATGGAGAGGCAGAAGGCTTGGCTTTCGCCGAAGGTTTGGAAACAACAGTCTCTTTAGATGATTTTTTATTAAGTGCCAGCCCAATGGTGTGGAGTATTTCGTCGGGGTTTATTGGCTTGCCCACATAATCAAAAGCGCCGTCTTTTATAGAATTTACAGCCGTTTTGATATCTGTATAACCTGTCATTAATATAACCTGGGTTTCAAGTGCTTTTTCCTTGGCGAGCTTAAGTATTTTAAGTCCGTCACTGTCCGGCAGGCGGATGTCTGTAAGAACAATATCAAAAACCTGTTTTTTAATTTCTTCTTCAGCATCCTGCCCGGTAAAAGCGTTTATAACGTCGAAACCTTTTTTTTGCAAAAAAGTTTTAAGCATTACGCAGAAAGCAGTATCGTCGTCAATTACCAGTATCTTAGAACTCATCAGTTATATAAATAAGTACAAATGTAATGGTTTTGAATTTTAGAATGTGTTAATAAAAACAAAAGGAGACGCTCCCGTCTCCTTCTATTCGAAGAATAAATTCTTCAATCACCTTACTATATGTCGTTATGCCTGATTCGGCTTTGTTTTAATAAATTGTCCGGTTGTCCTGTAAAAAGCACTTACCGTTTTTCCTGACCTGCTTAGTACTAATTTTAAAATTCCGTTTCCAGATGAATATGATTTATTTAAAACATATCCGCTATATCTTGAACTTACATTCTTAAGCACATTTACAGGCACCTGTGTATTGTCAATTTTTTGGTACCCCTGAGTTACAGAATCAATCGAAGCTGCATTCACATTAACCACTGTTGCCAGTATTATAATCAAGAGCATTTTTCTCATTCTGTTGTTGTATCGGTCAGATGCTATACCCATATGAAATAATTATACCAAAACATCCTAACGCCAATAAAAACTTAAAACCCCTTAAAATAAAGGCTTTTTGGGAGAATAAAAAAAATGTAGAATATGAATAAAAGTGTAGAATTCTACACAATCGTGTAGAATTTCCACAATAAGGATTGTAGAATTATCGCATCATGGAAAAGTGGCCCTTGTGGATTCTGCCATCTTTTCGTTTCACTACAAACCAATAATCGGTAGAGGGCAATTTTTCACCATTAAAACTTCCATCCCAACCCTGATCAATGGGTGTGAACGCGTAAATAAGTTTTCCATAACGATCATAAACATAAATCAGCGCTTCCGGCTCTAACCAGGAATATTCAATACGCCATTTATCATTCATACCATCGCCATTTGGGGTAAAAAATTTAGGATAATTCAGCAACACGATCCTTTGAGAAACCATGCCGCAATCATTTTTGTCTTTAATATACACGGTATAGATTCCTGGTTTCAGTTTTTCAAATATTGGCGAATCCTGATACGTTTTATCATCTAATGAGAACTGGTAATAACCCTTACCTGTCGCATTTATAACAATACGATTATTCTCGGCTGTCCAGTCTTCTACTTTTATGTCCCACGATTCTGGCGGGCCCGAAATACTAACAGAAACGTCAGCTGTAGTTTCACAAATAATACCATTGAATTCATTCCCCACCGTAACCTGGTACTTACCGGATTCATTGACTGTTATTGACTGTGTTGTCTCCCCCGTCGACCATAAATAGCTATTAAAACCTGGATCGGCAACCAGTGTCTTCTTCGTTTCATCATCACACAAAATATAATCCGTTACCATCTTTAGTACAGGATATTTAGATACTCTTAGATTAAAGGCAACAATATCATGACACAATGGAATGTAATTATGAATAAGGCGTGCGTATATAATCTGTGGATTTGCTGTATTAGTATGTAACGTAGGGATAGCGTTTACACCATTATCTGCATCCTCATAAGTAGAGTGGTACGTAATTGTATATAGATCCGCAGGCTGGGTGTCGAGGATTTCACTATTTTGAGTCAGCAGATCAAATTCAGCAGAAAAAGAACCATTGGTTTCTTCAATACAAATAAGCATATCACCCGGATCATTGGCATTT
This sequence comes from Flavobacterium sp. DG1-102-2, assembly GCF_033042555.1. NCBI lineage: Bacteria > Pseudomonadati > Bacteroidota > Flavobacteriia > Flavobacteriales > Flavobacteriaceae > Flavobacterium > Flavobacterium sp. DG1-102-2. Next base: position 2,515 of record NZ_JAWLIK010000004.1, on the reverse strand, counting down.
GTCAGTTCGGGCAGCAACCTTATGTTTACTTCAATCCTGCCAATATATCCACAGGAATCTTCCACAACAAACTCGTAAATTCCCGGCTCGAGACCGGTAAACACATTATCATTACCATTATCAAGGGCAAAGGGCTGTCCGTCTTTTTTCGAAATAGTATAATGTAGCGGTGCCAAGCCTGTAGCATCTACATAAATAGCTCCGGCACTGTAGCATGAAATATTGTAAACGCTTTTTACTGTAACACCGTCGTAATATTCAAACGTATCAAGTGCACCAAAACAGGTTTTTATATTGTTTGGGCTTACGTAACTTTCAAAATGTTTTATGATTCTGAATTTACCTTCATATTCTAATCCATATAACGTTTCACCGTTATTCATAGAAATAGAATTATCAGTTGTTGGAAGCGTACCTTCAGTATAAACTATATTGGTTACAGGATGTCCCCAAATGTCATTAGCTGCATCAAGATTTTTTTGAAGCCAATAAGTAGGTGGTACAGACAAATTGAGCGTTTGAGAATCTGCCAATCCTAAATTATAAGACCCACATAGCCTGGTAAAGATAACCGCATTACCCGGAGGCGTACCTGCGTTAATAGTGATCTGGACATCGGCTTCCATACCACATGCATCCTTACCTGAAAGTGTATAGTCACCCGGCGGAAATCCTTCCATATAGAATACACCATTTACATCAATAAACGAACTAACATCAAACGGGAATGCTTCCTGAAATTCTTCCGGTGCCGAAATAATTGCCATTTCAGTAAGCTTGCCGTTTTCGCTAACTACTCTAATAGCGCCGCTATTTTCTGCACAACCTGTCATCGCCGTAGGCAGAAAACCTTTCGGTTCGAAAATAGGAATATTTGCATCCACCTTATGTTCTTTACCACATTCATCTATCACTTTTATAACATAATCGCCAATTGGCATATTTATTAAAACAAGCTGGCCGCTTCCGTTTATCTTGTTCGTAACATTTTCAGGTAGTATATGATTAAGCAGATAATCATCCGGTGCTTCTAAAATTTCAGCAGACACAATTTTTCTATCAGGCACCGTCACACCTATCTTTCCCAAATTTGAAAGACATCCATCACTCGAACCTCCTGCAGAGGCTTCAGGCTCTTCATCAGAGATAACAAATTCTAATGATTTGGTTTTACCGCAGGCATCTACAACAGTAACCTCATAATTACCTTCAGGCACCGCCTGTTCTTTGCTACCAAAAATTAACGTATTAAAATCAAATGGCCCGGGAATTTGAGAATTAAAAGCAGAAGGATCAAAATCTTCGGGTTTCAAAACAAATTCTAATGTATAGGGAGGTACAAAATTTACAGTATTAAGCGTAAAATAATGCTGCCCGCAGGGAAGAATTATATTGGGTGTAAAAATAATATCAAGCTCAGGATTGAGCGACATACCACTTTTTGTAAAAGTTGAATTACACCCATCGGTAATTTCCATACTATACGTGTAACCATCCCCGGAAGGAAAAGTTTCTGTAACCGAAAATTCTACGGTATCGCCGCTTTCAAATGTTTCTGTAACAACAATTGGCGGATCGCCATTTAGTGATGTTAGTGTGTATTTAATCGTAACGGGATAGCTTACAGCCACGCCTTCTCCATAAGTGATAGTGTTAGTAATTGTGGTAGTATCGCAGTCGCTATCTACACCAAAGCTATATACCGGATCAGAAACAATCGGAGGAGTACTATTTGCGGTTACTGTAATCGTCTTAACATTAGCATCGCCACATTCGTTAAATACACGAATTACATACAGACCGGGCGTAATACCTTCAAAAATATTTGATTCTTGCAGAGGCGCTGTTACAGGTCCGGATATTATTTCGTATAGACTTGCTGCGCCACCGGTTACCGTGACGATAATTTTAGCATCATTAACACAAGCCTGGTTAGCTACACTCAAACTAAAATCTACACCGGTAAGGGATTGAACAATTGTTGCCTGCGCTTCCTGCGTGCTGGTCGATTGACCTAAAGTTTGTGTAGCAATAATTTTATACGTCCCTGAACTCAGGCTTCCTAAAAAATTAGAATTCGAAATGGAAATAGGATTAGCAAGATCAGGGTGCTTATATACTGTATAGATGATTGTAGCGCCTGGAGTAGTATTCGAAACATTAAAAGATAAAGTACCATTACCGGAGCACGTTTCGTCCGTACTTGTCACCTGAAGATTAAATCCCTGAAGCTGAGCACAGACAGGAGTAAAAACCAGCAATAACAAATACAATATTGAATTCATCATATACTTCTTACAGGAAGTATTGTAAATAAAAGTTAACAAACTTAATTTCAGTATTATGTGTTAGTTAAGAGAAGTTAATATTAGTTAAAAAAAAGCTAACTAATACATTTAAGACTAAAAAAAAGTAACTAAAAACTTTAAATTTGTTATAAAACAAAAAACCCTATCCTGTTTGGATAGGGTTTTCAAAAGAAAGGCGACGACATACTCTCCCACAAATTGCAGTA
>NZ_JAWLIK010000003.1:0-421069 GCF_033042555.1 Flavobacterium sp. DG1-102-2 | reverse complement strand
AGCTGTAATGTTACAATGTCGTAGCAGTCGGTAAGTGTTGACTGTACCCTTAGGTAGATTGTCTGTACATGCTGGTCTACATTGGTGTAGTCATCAGGGTTAGGGATGGCATTCACATTGTGCTCTGCATCCTCAGGGGTCTCATAAGCGGTAACCGCTACATCGGCAAGGGCTGCTTCTATGGCATCCATCGCGTCTGTCATGTCAAACCTGGCATAGCCGTCGTTGTTGAAGTCACACTCCTGTATTGGTGCAGGCGGTGTAGCGATTGGCGCAGGGATTACCCTTAGCTCTACTTCATGGGTAGTGTAACAGCCCGTGATATCGTCTACGATCCTTGCATAAATGAAGCCTGCTCCAGAAAGGTAAGGCGTGTTTAAATAATCGGTGCCTCCAAATTCGGCCTGGGCCAATGTCTCATAGAAGGTTACCGTATAGTTTGGCGCCCCGCCTGCTATGGCCTGCGCGATCTCTTCTAAATGGAATTCTGCCTCGCCCGGCACTTCTTCACACTCGGTAGCGATAAAGGCATTCGGGTCAGGGTTAAGTACAGGAAGAGGGTTTACCCTTAAGGTTAACGGCGCTACGCTGCGGCAGCCAAAACCTGTGGTCACAGAAACCCAGATCTGCTGCTGGCCTGCACTTGTGTTACTGTAGGCATTGGCCGGGGTAATGGCATTCTGCCCGCCCTGGGCATCGGCCTGGGTTAAATGGTAGGTTACCGTTAATGTGGCATCGCCGCCATTGGCCTGAGCATCTTTTGTTGTAAGGTCAAACTCAGCAAAACCATCCGTGTCGTCATCACATAACGCATAAACTGTCATCACAGGAACTGCAGGCCTAGGGTTTACTATCAGCTGGATAGGAACTACTGTGCGGCAGTTGGTTGTGCTACCCTGAGGAAGAACGCTTGCATACACAGTTCCATTAATACTATGATAATTTGCTGGCGTTGGAATTGGATTTGTTCCGAATTCTGCACCAAGTTGAGTTTCGTGATAGGTGATTAATAATCCTGTCGTCCCGTTAAGGATCTCTGCGCCTGCCTGGGTCAAATCAAAATACGCAAAGCCGTCAAAGTTGTCTGCACACTCTTCTAGTGGAGTTGCGGGGTTTACAGTAGGTATCGGATATAAAGTCACCACAAAATCCGACTCATCACTACAAACTGTTGTTGCATCGCCAGTCACTGCATAAATATAAACATTATGAACGGTAGCACCTGTATTTGCAGGATCTGTAGTAAGAATAGTACCCGCTGGCAGCAAAGTACCTGTTCCTCCGGCACCCGTATAATAGTTACCTGTTGTAAGAGCAGGAAGTTCATAAGATTCACATGCCTGAATATCTGTCATCTCAGGAACATCAGGTGATGGATATATTGTCACCACAAAACTATCTTCAGCAGAACAATTATTTGGCAAAGTACCAGATTGTGCATAAACATATATTGTCTGCGATGTGGTAACAATTGAAGACTGCGCTAACTGAGTACCAGTCCCACCAGGGCCGGTGTAATAATTACCCGACGTCAAGACAGGAAGCGTATAACCTACATTACTACATGCGAAACCATCAGCAGGAGCGACTACAGAAGGCGACGGCGTCACTATCAAGTCAAAAGAAATAACTTTAAAACAATCCGCATTAGCAGTGTTAGTTACTCGTACAAATACAGTCGCATTTCCAGAACTAAAAGCTGAAGCATCCGCAATTGAGTTATCATTTGCATTTGCGCCTGCCAAAGTTGTATGATAAGAAACAACAAAATCAGCTGGATCTTGTGTCCCTAAAATTGTAGCATCGTTAGTTGTAAGATCGAAAACTTCGATATTATCAGCACCCGTATCACAAACCTGCATATCGGCCGGTTCGGTTGCGGTTGGCTGAACACCAACTTTAACCACATATTCAAATGTAGTTACGCAAGCAGTCATATAATCCTCTATTCTACCGTAGATTGTATATTCTTCGCCCTGATTAATTGTAAAATTCATCATTTCAGAAGAGGTCATGGCACTATAATTACCATCCCGGGCGGCTTCGTCAAGATAAACAGTCAACATATTAAGATCAGGGTCAAGTCCATTGAGAACTTCATCATTTATTTCAGTAAGATCAACTGTAAAAGATGGCTGGTCGCCACACAATACAATTTCTCCAATATCATTTATAGGCAGAGGATCCGGAACTTCATATAAATAATCATCCGTTACAGTAACCTGAGAACCATCACACATAGTATATTTTGCATTCACAGTATAGTTAGTATCTACTGCGGGACAAATAGGCAATGGATTTCCAGTACCAATTAAAGTAGCACCATCAAACCAATCAAAAGAAACAACACTAGGCCCATTAGGTTTAAAACGCCATGCAACATTATTAGCCGTAAAACTGGTATTATTCATACCTGGAGCTGCAATACCTGTAGTAGTATCTTTTTGAAGCCCCACTACAGCCTTACCATTACCATTCCAAGTACAACCAGCACTAACTCCCCTGTCTTTTATATAAACTTCAATAATATTGGTCGTTTCATACAAAACCATCTGACTAGTCTGATCAGGACTTGAACCACAAGCAAAATGCTTTGTTTTATAAATATTGAATATAAAAACTCGATTCGGGGCAGTACCAAAAACCTCCCAATTGATACTTTGATCACTTGCATTTGCCCCATCAGCAGGATTTGTATCTTGAAGCACGCCAAAAATAGACATATTTGTAACAGCTCCTCCCCCAACTGCAGTCGGAATAGGTGTTCCATTTAATTGCCAATTTACTGAAGAACCCGGTACGTATTGTCCCCCTGGAACTATGTTAGCTATACTAAATGTAATCGCGCCATTAGCATTTATAAGAATTTTATCAAACCGCTGACCATAAAAGCAAAACGGAAATATATCGACTATATCGGACCAGAAATCATCTTGAATTACTGGAATCACATTCGCATTCGCTCCGGAGAAAGAGTAAGGCGGATTAAATGGAATTGATTGCACTGTATAAGATGATGTTTCTCCTGTATCGAAGTAACTCGCGGTTAATTCAGTACAATCACCGGGATTACATATAGGCGATCCCGGTACAATAGTTACAGTAGGAACTGCCGGTCCCTGCTGTGAGTAACTACTAAAACCAAAAATGCTAAGAAGCAGCAACAATAGGTACTTGTTATTCATTGGGCTATTTTTTTTTGAAACGCGAAAATTACACAAAATAGATTCAACAAAACTAAAAAAGTTTTATTTTTTATACAATAACAGTTCTATTAACATTTTCCCTACCCCTAATAGCAAAAAAAGTTATATTTTTTTATTTAATTTTTCTTCTGTAAAATATTTTATCAGATGCCGCACTAAGAAATTATTTATGTATGTTATTAAATGGAAGATTTTAGATTAAACCGAAAATGGCATTGTCTTCAATAATTCAAAATCAACTTTTATGGTTATCTTTGCACTCTAAATTTTTACATACACTATATAACATACTATATATAATGGTGCACAACGACGACAACAGAGACGAAATTGGGGAAAACCACATAGGTACAAGCGCACAAACACCTTTACGTTCTGACGCATTTGAACTTAGCGATGACGATAAAATTGCTGCAATTAAAAAGGACGTAGAGAGTATCCTGACAACTTTAGGCATGGATCTTAATGACGACAGTATTAAAGGCACTCCAAACCGCGTTGCAAAAATGTTTGTGAAGGAAATATTTGGAGGGCTTAATCCTGCTAAAAAACCAGGATCATCGACTTTTGAAAATAAATATAAGTATGGTGAAATGCTTGTTGAAAAAAACATTACAGTTTATTCTACATGCGAACACCATCTTCTCCCGATAGTTGGGAGAGCTCATGTTGCCTATATATCTAATGGCACAGTTGTAGGTCTTTCGAAGATGAACCGTATCGTAGACTATTTTTCAAAAAGGCCACAGGTACAGGAAAGATTAACGATACAAATTGTACAAGAATTAAAAAAAGTTCTAAACACTGAAGACGTTGCCTGTGTAATAGATGCAAAACACCTTTGTGTTAATTCCCGTGGTATACGTGATATCGAAAGCAGCACTGTAACTTCGGAGTTCGGCGGAAAATTCAAAGACGAAAATGTAAGAAGAGAATTTTTAGATTATATTAAACTGGATACACAGTTTTAAATATCTTTGAAATCATACATTAAGTCCTCAATCTAATAAATATGCATCTATACCAAAATCAGGCTTTAAAGCTTTACAATTCCTTAAGTGGCGAAAAAGAAACATTTGTTCCACTGCACGATGGCGCTGTGGGAATGTATGTGTGCGGTCCTACCGTATACAGCAATGTCCATTTAGGAAACTGTAGAACCTTTATCTCTTTCGACCTGATTTTTAGATACCTTAAACATTTGGGATTTAAGGTACGCTACGTGCGTAATATTACAGACGTTGGCCATATCGAAGATGATGCTGATGAAGGCGAGGATAAAATCGCAAAAAAAGCAAGGCTTGAAAAACTGGAACCAATGGAAATTGTACAACAATATTCTGTAGATTTTCATCAGATTCTTGAGCTTTTCAACAACCTTCCGCCAAGCATAGAGCCTACTGCGACAGGGCATATTATCGAGCAGATAGAAACCGTTAAGCAAATCATTGAAAATGGTTATGCCTACGAGTCTAACGGATCCGTTTATTTTGACGTTGTCAAATTCAACGAAACCCACGATTACGGAAAATTAAGCGGTAGAAATTTAGAGGATATGATTTCTAATACCCGTGATCTTAGCGGTCAGGACGAAAAACGCAATGCACAGGATTTTGCACTTTGGAAAAAAGCAGAACCTGTACATATTATGCGCTGGCCATCACCATGGGGAGACGGGTTTCCCGGATGGCACCTTGAATGCACTGCAATGAGTACAAAATACCTTGGTAATCACTTTGATATACATGGCGGCGGAATGGATCTTAAGTTCCCACACCATGAATGCGAGATTGCGCAAAACGAAGCCTGCACAGGTCAGTCGCCTGTAAATTACTGGATGCATGCTAATATGCTTACCCTTAACGGTAAGAAAATGTCTAAATCTACAGGAAATAATATCCTGCCCAGAGAAATATTCTCCGGTAATAACGATAAGCTAAGTAAACCTTTCAGTCCTGCCGTAACGCGTTTCTTTATGTTGCAGGCACACTACCGAAGTGTGTTGGATTTCTCGAATGATGCGATTGTAGCAGCGGAAAAAGGCTTTAACCGCCTGATGGAAGCTATAGAAAACCTTAAGGAAATACAAGCATCTGCGAATTCAAGCATTGACATTTCCGCATGGAAACAATCATGCTACGATGCAATGAATGATGACTTTAACAGCCCAATATTAATTGCTCAATTATTCGAGGCCGTTAAATATGTAAATCTCCTCAAAGAAGGCAAAGAAACACTTAATACCCAAGATATTGAATCATTAAGCAAAGCACTTAATGCTTTTGTATTTGATATATTAGGACTTAAGGACGAAGTTGCAGGTGAAGCGGGTAACGACAAACTTGAAAGCGTAGTTAATATGCTTATAGCTATGAGAAACGAAGCACGTGCAAACAAGGATTTTGCACTATCAGATCAAATAAGGAATAAACTTACTGATCTTGGGATTGAACTGAAAGACTCAAAAGAAGGCACTACTTTTTCATTAAATTAAAACTATAGATGCTAAAGCGAATACTTACATCACCTTTCATCGCATTAGTACGCTTTTACCAGATAGTAATATCGCCTTTACTTCCATCTGCTTGCCGCTACTCTCCTACCTGCTCTCAATATACCATTGAAGCATTGCAAATACACGGCCTTTTTAAAGGAAGCCGGTTAGGTATTAAACGTATAATAAGCTGCAACCCGTGGGGAGGCAGTGGCTATGACCCTGTACCCGAAAGAAATTGCAATCACAATCATTAATTAATCTCGTTTGACTTTCCAAATTCATACATTTATTTAAATTTACACCAACTAATAAAACATATATATGATCCACAGTTTAAGCATTATATGGAATCAGCCGGAAGGCTTTCATTTAGGTCCGGTTATGATGCGTTATTACAGCCTTGGTTTTGTAATCGCATTTGGACTGGGATGGTTTATAATGAAAAAGATTTATGATCGCGAGGGCGAATCAACAGATAAATTAGACAAGCTATTCATCTATACCTTAATAGCTACTCTTCTTGGTGCGAGACTTGGGCATGTATTTTTTTATGATTGGGACTATTTTAGCCAGCATCCGGCCGAGATATTGCTACCAGTTCGTTTTTCCCCGAAATTTGAATTTACAGGATTTGCCGGATTGGCAAGCCATGGCGCTGCCATCGCAATTATTTTAGCAATGGTATGGTATAGCAAAAAAATAATCCACCGCCCCCTTCTATGGATGCTGGACAGGGTTGTTATCCCGGTAACCTTCGGAGGTATATTTGTAAGGCTTGGCAATTTCTTTAACAGCGAAATATTAGGCAGCGTAACCACATCAGATGTGCCAACTGCAATAAAATTTGTCCGTGGTGAAGATACTTTACGCAAAAGCGACGTTATAACGCAAACAGGCATCAAAGACTATAATGCAGCATACGAAGCCGTTGAACATAATCCGGAGTTTGCAGATATACTTGCAAAAATACCATTCAGGCATCCTGCGCAATTATATGAAGCTTTTGGCTATGTATTTGTATTTGCAATTATATATTATATGTATTGGAAAACAGATGCACGCAAAAAACACGGACTCATATTTGGAGTGTTCCTTGTACTTCTTTGGGCTGTGCGTTTCTTTGTAGAGTTTGTAAAAGAAAGCCAGGGAGGGTTTGAAGGCGAAAACCCAATACTGTTAACCGGCCAATGGCTGAGCATACCTTTTATCCTCGCAGGATTCTATCTTATACTTACCGCGAACAAGAGGACTGAAACCTTATAATATCAACCGCCTAAAGGCGGTTTTTTTTGTACCTTAATAGTAGGTATTCCTTCCCTATCCGCATGCTTTTGCCTATTTTTACCAAAATCATAATCACTTACTAATGCTATACGCTTTAAGCTTTACATGGAACAACCCAAAAGGGATAGATCTCGGCTTCATAACACTACACTACTACAGCCTTTTATGGGTTGCCGCCTTTGGTTTAGGATGGTTCATAATGAAAAGTATATTCGTCCGCGAAGGCGAAACAATAGAGAAACTGGACAAGCTTTTCATGTACACCCTTATAGCCACCATGATCGGCGCCAGAATGGGACACGTCATTTTTTATCAGTCGGAACTTTTTCAACAGGATTTTTTTAGTGTTTTCCTTCCCTTCAGCTTTAATCCAAAATTTGAGTTTACTGGCTTTAGAGGTCTTGCAAGCCACGGAGCAGCAATAGGTGTTGTTTTAGCAATGGTATGGTACAGCCGCAAGGTCATTCACCGTCCTTTCTTGTGGGTGCTCGACAGAGTTGCAATACCAGTTACAAGTGGAGGCATACTTATACGTATCGCAAACTTTGTAAACTCAGAAATACTTGGAGATGAAACATCAAAGAATATTCCTACGGCAGTGCGGTTTCTACGTGATGACGATTTTATGAGTGAAGGTGAGGTACTAAAAATAACCGGACAAACCGATGTAAATAAGGCTTACGAAATGTTAGCTACCCAACCGCAATTCTCCCATATCCTTGAACAAATACCATTTAGGCATCCTGCACAGTTATACGAAGCATTCGGCTATATTTTCGTATTTGCCATAGTATATCTTATGTACTGGAAAACCGATGCCCGTAAAAAACACGGTCTTATATTCGGCGTTTTCCTGACACTGCTTTGGGCAGTACGCTTCGCAGTGGAGTTCGTAAAACAAAGTCAGGGTGGTATAGAAGGCGAAAATCCGCTGCTATCTACAGGACAATGGCTCAGCATCCCTTTTATACTAGCCGGATTCTACCTGGTGTTTACAGCAAAGAACAGAACAGAAACCTTGTAAAATATTTTAGTTATAAAAACAAACAGCCCCTGCGTTGCAGGGGCTGTTTGTTTTTATAAATCCTAAATAAAATTAATCAGTCAATTTAAAGTTGTAAATAATTTTACCAACCTGTGTTTCAGGAGCTGAGTCACTGCTATCAAACTTGGTATCAAAAGCGGCAGCTTTAGCCTGGTCAAAAAGACACTGGGCAGCATTTGTTGTTCCCCTTCCTCGTTCCACCTTTATAACTTTACCACTCCTGTTAACAGTAATCTGGACCACAACAGTTCCTTCTTCGTTACAACGGTATTGTGGCTTTGGAGTGTTAAGATTTTTTCTGCCACCCAATTGGTAATTACCAACACCCGTACCACGGCCTGCACCGCTTCCGCCGCCGGAGCCGCTACCTGAACCAGGACCTGTTCCTATTCCGTTACCGGAACCGTTACCGCCACCGGACCCTCCTCCGCTTCCACCGTCGCCATAATAGCTTCCTGAGTTTTTATCACCGCCTTGTTTACCTTTATTTCCCGCTACACCGTCATCACCATCACCGCCTTTGTTATTTCCGTTGAGAAGATTTGCCAATGCGTCTGATGTCGATTTAGAAGGGTGTGGCGGCGCTTTTACCGAAACCGGTTTAGTCTCTACCTTTTTAGGTTCTTTTTTCTCTATTGGCTTTGTTTTTACAACCGCAGGCGCGTCATCAAGATCGCTTGCCACGATCTCTTCTTCATCTGCCGGAGTAGCTGCCTGAGGTACCTGTTTCACTTTTTCCGTAACATTAAGCACTTCGCTTCTAAAATCTGCACCAGAGCCTACATCACTATCACCAAAGTTAACAGTCACACCGCCCCCGCCCCCGCCGCCTTCAAGTTCGGAGAGGTCAACGAGGTCGCTTTTCTGCGTATATTTAAAGAAGATCAAAGCAATCAAAAGCAGGGCAAAACTTAAAACAGTAATGACCAGCGATTTTTTTTCTTCTTCTGTTAGTTTAAAAGCCATGGCTGTATTATTTAGTAGTGGCTATAGAAAACTTCAGTTTGTTCCTTTGTCCTATCTGAAGGATGTCTACCATATCCTGCACCAGCAGTTCTTTAGGAAGCCTGACGATAACTACATTATCTCCACTCTGGCTTACTCTCGCCATAAGTGTACCCTCAAGTTCTTCAAACGGCACCTGTTCTTTATCTATAAAATACTTTTTGTCTGCCGTTACCGAAATGGAAACGTGCGCTTTATCAGTAGTTTTATTAGAGTCTGCTTTAGGCAGCGCCAGGTCAATAACGTTAGGGTTAGCCAATGTAGAGATGATAAGGAAGAACAACAGCAGGAAGAACATAATGTCGCTTAATGCCGAGGCTGCAATTTCTGCATGAAAACGCTTATTTCTCTTTACTCTCATTATTTTCCTGTTGTAATTACATTAACAAACTGTATTATCTGTTTCTGAACCTTAAGTCCGAAACCGTCAATCATCATATTAAAAAAGTGGTAACCTGAATACGCTACAACACCTACGATAAGCCCTAATCCAGAACTGATCATTTTTTCGTAAAGACCACCTGATATACTTCCGATACTAATATTTTCAGTTATAGAGATGGTATAAAATATCTTGATTACCCCTGAAATGGTACCGATGAATCCTAAGATAGGCGCAATACCCGACACAAGACCTAACCAGCCAAGTTTCCTTTCCATTTCACCAATTTCGACGTTAGTCATTTTTTCCATCATACCTTCAATCTCGCTTAACGGCCTGCCTACTAACGAAATTCCACTTTCAAGGATATTTCCGTAAGCCGTGCCGGCTTTGCTGGCTTTTATCTGGGCCGCCTCTATCCTGCCCGAATTAAGCTCGTAACGGATATCGTTTATAAGGTTAGCATCTTCCTTACTCTTTTTACTGATAAACAATGCCCTTTCAATAATAACATACAGCGTAAAAAATAAAAGGATAAGGATAGGCACTACCATAACCCCGCCCTTCATCAGCATAGAAAAGAAATTCATAGATTGTTCCGTACTCGCTGCTGCGGCATCAACAGGCGCATCTTTTGCCACGGCAAGGGTGTCCTGAAGTAAGAAAATTAAGTTTGTCATGTTCTTAAAAAGATTTCTTTTAGATGTAAAATACGCCCTAAGGCTGTTGTCTGTGTTTATAAATGATAACGAATATATGCTTTTTTGAGTATGCAAAAAAGCAAAATAAAAAAAACCTGCCCATTTTCACAGGCAGGTTTTAGTATAATTTAACAGATATTATTTAACATCTTCGTTGTGTTGTTTCACAATCAGGTCTTTATCTTTTCTAGGCATTGTATCTACAAGTACAGGTGTAGCGATAAATAATGAAGAATAAGTACCTACTATAATACCGATAAGCATTGCAAATATAAATCCACGGATAGAATCACCACCAAAGATAAACATGATACCTAATACCAGGATCATCGTTAACGATGTATTGATTGTTCTTGACATGGTTGTGTTGATCGATGTATTTACGATCTCTTCAAAACTACCTTTAGTCTGGCCCGTTAGATATTCCCTTACCCTGTCAAATACAATAACCGTATCATTCATCGAGTAACCGATAACCGTAAGTATCGCCGCGATAAAGTGCTGGTCCATTTCCATGTGGAATGGCATATATTTGTAAAGAAGAGAGTATAGACCAAGTACAAAGATAACGTCATGGGCAACTGCCGCGATAGCACCTAAGCTGTACTGCCATTTTCTGAAACTTACCATTAAGTAGATGAACACGATAGACATTGCACCAAGAACCGCCCATATAGAGTTAGTCTTGATATCATCTGCTACCACACCGCTTACTTTAGAAGCAGACATGATACCAATTTTCTTACCTTCGTATGTATTTACGAATTGCTCATAAGTGACATCGTTACCATAGTGTTTTTTAAGACCTTCAAAAAGTAATTTATTTACCTCTGTATCAGCCTCAACAGTATTTTCCTGAACTTTATATTTGGTCGTAATTCTTAACTGAGAATCGTTACCAAACACTTTAGCATCAACTCCCTGATGGAATACTTCTCCAAGTTCATTTTTGATATCTTCAGCAGAAACCGGTTTCTCAAATTTAACCTGGAATGTTCTACCTCCTACGAAGTCGATACCCTGGTCAAGACCGTTCACATAGAAAGATACACAGCTTACAACAACAACCAATGAAGAGAATATGTAAGTAAATTTCTTCGCTCCAAGGAAATCAAAATGGAAGTTTGTAAACCAGTTTTTAGATAATGGCGTTACAAATGTAAGTTTGTCTCCTCTTCTGATACTCCAGTCAAGCATTAATCTAGTAATGAAGATCGATGTGAACAATGAAGTGAATATACCTAACAGAAGTGTAGTTGCGAAACCTTTAACCGGTCCTGTACCAAATATTAAAAGTACTAAACCTGTAAGAACGTGCGTTACGTTTGCATCGGTAATAGATGACATCGCACCTCTCCAGCTGTAAGAGATCTTAACAGCCTCATCAAGCGTTTTTCCGTGGCGCAATTCCTCTTTAGCACGCTCATAGATGATGATATTTGCATCTACAGCAGTACCGATAGTTAATACGATACCAGCGATACCAGGCAGTGTTAATACAGCTCCTAAGCTTGCAAGCATACCAAAAAGGAATAGTACGTTAACTAAAAGGGCTACGTTAGCATACCAACCTGATTTACCATAATAAACAACCATCCAAAGCGATACAAGAAGTAAACCTGCAATAGATGAAAGGATACCGTTATCAATAGCTTCCTGACCTAATGACGGACCTACTACTTCAGACTGAACGATGTCAGCAGATGCAGGAAGTTTACCAGCTCTTAGGATGTTAGCTAAATCTTTTGTTTCAGTTACGTCAAAAGCACCTGAAATCTGAGAGTTACCACCTGCAATAGGACCTGTAGATACTCCCGGAGCAGAATAAACAACGTTGTCAAGAACTATAGCAATATAACCTTGCTCTCTGTATGCCTTGCCTGTCATTTCTTCCCAAACCTGAGCACCATGGCTGTTCATCTGCATATCTACAGATGGCTTGCCAAACTGGTCAAAAGTAGCGTTAGCACCTGTAATTACATTACCTGCAAGATCAGGAGTACCTTCTCTGTTTGTTTTAAGTGCGTAAAGCTCAAGGATACCTTTTGCTTTCTTAACATCTTCTTTACCCCATGCAAGACGTGCATAACGAAGATCACCTGAAAGAAGTGAACGGATATCGTCTCTTCTTAACCAGCTGTTAATCTTAGCAGTATCTTTTACAGAAGCGATTCCAATGATTGGACCACCCTGACCCGGAGTTAATTTTTCGAATAAAGGATTAGCACCTTTAGCAGGAGTAACAGCAGAATCTTTAGCTTTGTTAGTAAGAAGCGTATCTGTAGGCGATGCTACAGGAGCTTCAGCCGTCTTAACTTCAGCTTTCTCTGTTTTTTTAAGTATTTCGTTAGCTCCCATTAGGAACCCCTGAAGATCGTTGATTTTATAAGCTTCCCAGAATTCAAGCTGAGCTGTACTCTGTAAAAGTTTTTTAACACGGTCAATATCTTTAGCTCCCGGTAACTCTACCATTATACGGCCTGTTTCACCCAGTTTCTGGATGTTTGGCTGTACTACACCAAATTTGTCGATACGCTCAGTTAATACACCGAAAGCACTGTCAATAGACTCGCTTACTTTTCTCTTTATAACTGCTTTAACCTGGTCATCAGTCATTTTTATGTTAACCGCATCACCCATTATCCTGTTAGTGAATAATTCTGGTGAAGCAAGTTTTACAGAACCGTTAGACTCTTTTTCAAACGCAACAAAAAACGCATCAAGATAGTCCTGGTTACCCTGTCTGTTCTTTTTAGCCTCGTCTAAAGCTTTGTTGAAAACAGGATTTTTAGAATTATTAGCAAGGCCTTTTACGATATCTTTTACAGATATCTCAAGCATTACGTTAATTCCACCTTCAAGGTCGAGACCTTTGTTGATTTGTTTGTTTCTTACTTCATCGTATGTATACCCAAGATACACAACTGAATCCTTCATTGTTTCAAGGTAAGCAAACTCTTTGTCAGAGTCGCCATTGGCTTGCGCCTTAGCATCATCTTCGATGCCATTTGAAACAAATGTGAAAGAAAGCTGGTAAATACACACTAACGCAAATAGTATTGCGAAAAACTTAATGAGTCCCTTATTCTGCATTATTTGTAAAAATTAATTATGTCCAATTTTTTTAAAACGAGCAAATATATAATTTACGATAGGATTAACCAATTTATTTACTAATTATATCATAAAAAAAAGACTGCCAATGGCAGTCCCCTTATTTTACTGGTAGTTTGCTTTAAGCAAGCACCGCTTTCAGGTCGGCATTCATAGCCCTGACAGCGTCTGCGCTCTTTGCAAACTGTGCTTTTTCGTTGTCATTGAGCTTAATATCCACTATTTTCTCTATACCGTTTTTTCCTATAATACATGGCACCCCAAGACAAATATCCTGCTGCCCATACTCGCCTTCCAGCAGTACAGAACACGCTATTATTTTCTTCTGGTCGTTAAGGATACTATCTACAAGATAAGCCACAGAGGCTCCCGGCGCATACCACGCAGAAGTTCCTAACAGGCCTGTTAAAGTGGCACCTCCCACCATTGTATCAGCAGCAACCTTATCTAATACTTCCTGAGAAAGAAAATCAGATGCAGGGCTTCCGTTGTAAGATGCAAGCCTTGTAAGCGGTATCATTGTCGTGTCTCCATGCCCACCTATAACCATTCCGTGCACATCGTTAGACGGCCTGTCAAGCGCTTTAGAAAGATAATATTTAAATCGCGAACTATCAAGCGCCCCGCCCATTCCTATTATTCTGTTTTTATGCACACCAGTCGCTTTCAGCGTTAGATAGGTCATCGTATCCATAGGGTTAGATACTACTACTATAATCGCTTCAGGCGAATGCTTAAGCACATTCTCTGCCACTCCTTTAACAATACCTGCATTGATACCAATAAGCTCTTCACGGGTCATACCCGGCTTTCTTGGCACACCCGACGTGATTACCACAACGTCACTATCCGCAGTTTTAGAAAAATCATTTGTACTGCCCGACACACGGGTATTAAACCCTGTAGTTGTAGCGCATTGCATTATGTCCATTGCTTTGCCTTCGGCAAAACCTTCTTTAATATCAAGTAGTACCACTTCACTGGCAATACCTCTGTAAGAAATCACATCAGCACACGTAGCACCTACATTACCGGCGCCTACTATTGTTACTTTCATAAGTTAATTCGTTTTATTAGGTTAGTTTGTAGTTAATAGACTAAAGAACATTGACTGATTGCAGATTTTTCAGAAAAAGAACCTTATCTGCGTTCAAAACACCAATTTACTAAATTATTCTTCCCCTTTTGTACTATTTCCTTTAAATATTTTCTTGCCGGGCAAAATTAAAGCCAATAAAAAAGGCATCCGTTTCCGGATGCCTCAGCATTATGTTTGTTTGTATAAAAAGGCTTATTATGCATCAATCTTAGCATAGACAGCATTCTTTTCAATAAATTCCCTTCTTGGCGGTACTTCATCCCCCATGAGCATAGAGAAAACCCTGTCTGCTTCAGCAAGGCTATCAATACTTACCTGGCGAAGCGTACGGAACTCAGGATCCAGCGTTGTTTCCCAAAGCTGCTCTGCATTCATCTCTCCAAGACCTTTGTAACGCTGTATTGCAGAACCTGCCCCCAACCTTTCGGTAGCCTGGTCACGCTGAACATCATTCCATGCATATTCTTTCTTGTTACCTTTTTTAACCATGTATAATGGTGGAGTCGCAATATATACGTGTCCGTTTTCTATAAGTTCCTTCATGAAACGGAAGAAGAATGTAAGGATAAGGGTAGCAATGTGAGAACCGTCAACGTCGGCATCACACATAATAACTACCTTATGGTAACGAAGCTTTTCGAGGTTAAGCGCTTTACTGTCTTCAGGGGTACCAATAGTTACACCCAATGCTGTAAATATGTTTCGTATCTCTTCGTTCTCAAATACTTTGTGATGCATTGCTTTCTCAACGTTAAGAATCTTACCCCTTAACGGAAGGATCGCCTGAAAAGCCCTGTCACGCCCCTGTTTTGCAGTACCACCTGCAGAGTCACCCTCTACAAGAAACACTTCGCATTTTGCAGGATCCTGCTCAGAGCAGTCAGAAAGTTTACCCGGAAGTCCACCGCCACCCATTACAGTTTTACGCTGCACCATTTCACGGGCTTTTTTAGCCGCATGGCGAGCCTGCGCTGCAAGGATAACCTTCTGCACGATAATACGCGCATCGTTAGGATTCTCTTCAAGGTAATTTTCAAGCATCTCACTCACAGCCTGGCTTACAGGAGCTACAACCTCACGGTTACCCAGCTTGGTTTTAGTCTGCCCTTCAAACTGCGGCTCAGCAACTTTAACAGAGATAATAGCTGTTAACCCCTCACGGAAGTCATCGCCCGATATCTCAAATTTAAGTTTCTCAAGAAGCCCTGAGTTATCAGCATACTTTTTAAGCGTATTAGTAAGACCTCTTCGGAAACCCGAAAGGTGTGTACCACCCTCATGCGTATTGATATTATTTACATAAGAGAAAATATTCTCTGAATAGCTTGTATTGTAAATAAGGGCAACCTCTACAGGTATTTCCCCCTTATCTGTCTCCATGCTGATTACATGAGCAATAATAGGCTCACGGTTACCATCAAGAAACTTAACAAATTCCTTAAGACCTTCCTGAGAATGAAATGTTTCAGCAAGAAATTCCCCTTTATCATCTTTCTCCCTTTTGTCAACAAGCGTAATACTTATTCCTTTGTTAAGGAAAGACAGCTCACGCATACGTGCAGCAAGGGTGTCATAAGAATACTCAGTGGTCTGGGTAAATATTGTGCTATCAGGCTTAAAGGTTACCATAGTACCCCTCTTCTCTGTTTCACCTATTTGTTTTACCGGATAAACTGCTTTACCCCTTTCATACTCCTGCTCATATATTTTACCATCTCTGTAAACAGTAGCCCTAAGATGGTCAGACAGCGCGTTAACACACGACACGCCTACACCATGAAGACCTCCTGATACTTTGTATGAATCTTTATCAAACTTACCACCGGCACCAATTTTAGTCATTACTACCTCAAGGGCAGAAACGCCTTCTTTCTTATGTAAGTCTACCGGGATACCACGACCGTTATCCTCAACAGTAACGGAATTATCTTCATTAATAGCAACAAAAATAGTATCACAATGACCGGCAAGAGCTTCATCAATCGAGTTATCTACTACCTCATATACAAGGTGGTGCAAACCTCTCGTACCCACATCTCCGATATACATGGAAGGACGCATCCTTACGTGCTCCATCCCCTCAAGGGCCTGAATACTATCTGCCGAATAATTGTTTTTCTTTATTTCTTCACTCATAAAACTGTTTGTTAACGAAAATTTAAGTTTAACGAACAAATATATGAAAACACAAGGGATAAAGCTATTAAAACACCATTTTTGGCACCTAAGTTATCAACAACTTATCAAAACCTGCCAGACCTTGCAGTATCACTGTTATAGTGTTAAAATCAGTTCAAAAAAAATGCTCCTAAAGGAGCATTTTTCTTCTACAAACAAACAAACTAAATTTCAAAATATAATCCGAAATTAAACTTCTAACTTACTTTGGGCTATACAGGTATCTGCCTGAACGTGAGCTGCATTTGCCCTTCCGCTAGGGTCGGTATTCTCCTGCCACTTCGGTATCCATTTACGCACCGTCTGCGCGGCACTGACCTGCGGGAAATGTTTATGAAAAAGCGACCTGTAAAAGTAGGCTTCTTTTGTGGCCGGCGTGTTGTACGGAAAACGCTCCTGAGCACTTTCCAGCTGTTCATCGGTTACCTGCGAAGCACAATATTCTATTAATGTATCTATCCAGTCATAGCCTACACCGTCACTAAATTGTTCTTTCTGCCTCCATAACACTTCACTTGGCAGATAAGGATTTTCAGGAGTATCAAAGGCTTTTCTAAGTATATATTTTTCTACGCCATTGTATGTTTTGGGCTGCTTTTCCTCAGGTTTGATCCTGATGGCCAGTTCAAGGAATTTTTTATCTAAAAATGGTACGCGGGCTTCCAGGCCGTGTGCCATGGTACTTTTATCGGCACGCAGCAAATCGGCTGTAAACAACTTTTGAACCCTTTCTATGGTTTCCTTTTGGAATTCTGTTGCAGAAGGCGCGTTCCTAAAATACAGGTAGCCGCCAAAGATCTCATCGGCACCTTCGCCCGAAAGCACAACTTTAACTCCCATATCGGTAATTGCCTTGCTCAGAAAATACATTGGCGTACTTGCTCTTATTGATGTTACATCGTAGGTTTCGAGATGCCACACCAGTTTATCAAGTATTGCTATACCCTGCTCTATCGTAAAATGAATCTCGTGATGGTCTGTGCCTAAAAATTCAGCCACTTTACGTGCAGCGGCGGCATCAGGTGCATCTGCTGTAAGGCCTATTGAAAACGAATGCAGCTTTTGACCTGATTCTTTTAGCAGCCGCGCGGCGATAGATGAAGTAAGCGACGAATCAAGTCCGCCGGAAAGCAGTACGCCAACAGGCACATCGCTCATAAGCCTTTTTTCAACTGCCTGGGTAAGGGTTTGTCTTATCGCCTCATAATCTATAACCTCAACAGCTTTAGAAGCATCTTCCCATTGCGGCCTGTAGTACTTTACAAAGCCCGTTTTTGGAGTATAATAATGTCCCGGTGGAAACGTGGAAAAACTCCTGCACTGATCGGTTATCGCTTTCATTTCAGAAGAAAAATACATCCTCCCCCTTTCATCAAGCCCATAATATAATGGTTTTACACCCAGCGGATCGCGGCCTGCAATGTAATCGTCGCCATTTATCACCACAAAAGCAAAAATACCGTCAAGCATATCGCAGAATTCGTATCCAAATTCCTCGTAAAGGTGTACAATAACTTCAGAATCTGACGTTGTCCTGAATGCGTGGCGGCTTAATACAGTATCACGCAGGTTTTGGTGATTGTAAATTTCACCATTATGCACCATCCATGCTTTAGAACTCCCCTGGATAGGCTGCCTGCCTGTTGTAAGATCGATAATAGATAAACGCTCATGGCTTAGTATGTGCCCTTTTTCGGTCACAAATAAATCGCTTTCATCGGGGCCGCGGTGCGACATCCTTTTAGATAGCTGCTGTACTAATGCCTCGTCTTTCCCCTTACCAATAATTGCTAAAATTCCACACATACACTGTTGTTTTATAATTTTATGCCAAAAACAACTTTTTTAGTTATTCCCAACAAGACAAATTTGAAGTTATAGTTTAAATTATAAAACACAAAACACAATAACGCTTACAAATTGAAACATTTAAACATTTAATTATATAAATCTATAAGATTAGTAGGTAATTTCTTTAGCAATAGATTACAAATCATAAAAAAACCATCGCTAACGATGGCTTTTTTCTATACCTGCTTTTTTAGAAAGATAATCGGGCATATAGGAGATTGCCTGTTTTAGCCGTATATTATTTGCGGTTACTACATTTTTATTATCAAGATTGCGGTTGTAATTCTCAAATAACCAATACATCAAAACTCTATTATAATCATCCAGATTTTTGTCGGCGATCATGTTGAGTATAACTTTTTCAATATTTTCTTTATCCTGAGCTTCAGAAAGCGATCTGCCGATACGCCCAATGCTTCCAAAATAATGGTTTTCCGAAGGATTTCCAACTCTTAAACTTATGCCAAGAAGTAAATCGTTTACGTTTATATCTAAAACCTCCAATTCTTTGATATATGTTTTTCTACCTTCGTAAGCATAACTGGCATCGCTTACCCTGTCAAACCTGTCATTCATTATATCAAGGTGCGATCTTAAGAATATTTCCCATTTCGCAGTTTCTGCTGCGAGTTCAGCTATGTTCATTGCGTGAATGCGCGGGCTGCTATCCATGCTGCAACCGCCTATAACCCTGCGATTTCGTTTTAATTCCAGCGCTGTATCCCTCGATATATAACGTGCCACATATTCCTCAAATTCATCGTCTGTTACCTCTTTTCCTTCCTTTGCATACCGTAATGCAGCAACAAATAAATCCTGCAACTCCTTGTCGGTTTTCATTAGGAGGTCTACTCTTTTGAGACGAACCTTTTCCCATTCTTCAAGTCTTTCCGAAAATTCCCTGTATTTTTTATGGTCAAGATTGTCAACAACGTAGGCGGTAGTATCAACTGCTGTGGTATCTGCTAAAACGAGTACTGCAGATGTATCTACCGCTGTAATTGTAGAATTTTCTCTGATAAAAATCGGTTTATCCAGCTTTTTATCGATGTAATTGAGCATTTCGCGAATTTTACCTTCGGTATAAGAATAGCGCACTCCTGATTTGGCGGCTCCCGCTAAATATACTGTGGCTGTAGTATCTATAAGACAATCAGAATACTGAACTAATCGTGAGTAATTTTCCTTAAGCTTTACAGATTTAAGTCCGTCAAGATAAAAAGCTTCAAGAGATTCATTGCTATACTCTGATTTTTCCCGGTACATAAATACCCAGCCTTTATTTTTAGCTCCCATCTCCTTATGTTTCGAGACTTGCAAACTTAATTCATATTCTTTGTCGTTAAGGCCTACATTCTCAAGCACGACAATGTCTTTATCTGCATAATCTTTATAGCGATGCTTAACAACAAGCAAATCAGGGTCAAGCTGTGCTTCCGGATACTTTTTTTTGAGTTTTTTAGGGCTAATCCCAGATTCAATTTCCATTTTTGCCTTTCTGGCATTAGGACCTTCTATAGAAAAATAAGTCCCTTTTCCCTGTAATTTTGTGTAGTAAGGCTTATTATCGCAGGTCCTGAATTTAAGGTTCAGGGAATCTACAATATGCTTTAGCTGGTTTACGGCAGTATCAGAATAGATAAGTCCGTTTTGAGATGGAACAAACTCTCCAGATTGAGACCATCCGAATGAGAATGATAAGATAAATAGTAAGGACAGGGTTTTCATAAACTAAAAATTTAAAAGTTTAACAATACCTTCTTTACAATTTAAACGATTTCTTCAATCAAATATTTTGTCCCGCTTATATCAAATTCACCACCTTTTTCCATTCCCATCAATTTAGTACCTAAGGGTGACTGTGGCGAAAGCGCAATAACGGTAATCCCGTCTATAACGATCTTGGGCAATGCCGCACTTACAAAGAGGTGCATAGCGTTAGCTTTTACAAGGGTGCCTACGGCAACCTTTGTTGTTTTTGCCTCGGGGTTAATCTTTTCAAGTATACCTTTCTGGATAATAAATTCACCCAGCTTATTATTTAGTTTTTCCTGCTCAAGATGCATCATAGACAATGCTGTTTCGTGCTTATCCCCTGCCGATCCTTTTGCATCGTTAGCAGCATCTTCTGTAAGTTCAGCAATCATGTCGCGAAAGGCATCTATCCTGTCGTCTGTCTGCTGTTTATAGTAATTAAGTACTTTATGTTTTAATGTTTCCATTGAAAGATAAAAAGGATTGAAATTAAAAAATTCTCTTTCCGACGATTTTACCGAAAAGAGAATCTATACTGAGTTTTTAAATTATTTAATTTTCTTAAAAATTAAACTTATATGAAGCACCTATAAGGAACTGGAATCCCTGCACTTGGTAGTTTACCCAACGCTGGTAGTCCTGGTTTGCTATGTTGTTCAGCTTAAGGAAACCTGTAAGGCGTTCACTGTACTTATAGCCCACATGGGCATTAAGGTCAAAATAGTTTTTAAGAGTTACCACCTCTGTATCATAAACCGCAGCAGATGTATCTACAAAAGTATTGTTAGGCAGTACAAGGTCTTTTCTGTCGCCTACAAAGAACAGGTTAAGACCTGCATACCATTTTGTATTGATATCTACGTCAAGGGTTGCACCCACTTTTATTTGTGGAAGGTTCCATGCTTCAGCCTGCCTGTCTACAGAATAGCTGTTGTATGTACCGTTGATTCCAAAGGTTACACTTTTAGAGAAGTCAGCTTTAAGCTCTCCAAAAAAGCTTACCGTTTTCACTTTATCATACACTACGCTGAATGAGTTTCCGTACTGGAATCCAAAAAGGTCAGCTCCCGGACCCGGTAATACTCCCGGATTAAAATTAAGGAACATTGCTTTGTTATCTTCACTCATGTACGACCCACGAATGTTATAAGCCACTGCGTTAGCGAGCTTACCTTTAAGCCCAACATACACATCATATTGCTGGTCTGTAGGTGTGATAACCTGCATAGGCGATATGAACGGATTTTGGCTTGCAAAATCAGCATATGAATTTTGCTGCAATGTACCTTCGGCACCAGCGTAAGCCACCATAAGGTCGCCCACTACTTTATACGATGCCTTAACCTGCGGGTAGATATGAAAATTGTTATCGCTCTCGCCGTTTATCTTGCCCATACTGTAAAAAATGCCTGCACCCAACTGCACGGAAAGGTCGTCTTTTTGATATACGATACTCGGCTGGATACCTACATTAAAGTTGGTATAGTCTATAGGGAACTCAGCGTCATCTGCCAGTGTTCCGCCTACATAATCTGCAATAAAATCAACTTTTACCCTTTCATCCATCACATCGATATCTAACGAGGGTTTTACAAAAAATCGGTTCTCAGCAGATCCGTATGCATCCCAAAAGCGTTTGTATTGCACCGATGCATCTCTAAAGAAACTGTCTTCGGCGGCTATTTTACCGCCTATATAAAACGAATTATACGTTTGCTTTGGGTCTATTGCCAGTAACGCCCCCTGGTCAAAAGGGACATCCTGATACTCCAGCGGAAGCCCGTACCAGTTATATACCTGATTTTGGAAACCTAGGTCAGTATTCCAGCTAAATGTCTTTTGGCGATTACCATAGGTAAGATCAATAGACGTGTTGTAATATTTATCATCAAGCTTTACGCCTTCTATACCACCCTGAGATGAGATATGCCTAAGCACACCGCCTACATACTCATTACGGTTAAGGCTCTCGGTAACAAAAAGCTCAGCGTTTATAGTTCCATAGTTACCTATGCCAAGTGTAGCATAATTATTATAAAGGGTCTCGCGCTTTGGCTTGTCTACCCCTGCCGCCTTACCTTTAGACGGTGTAAATGTAGACGCTACCGGAAAAGAAAATATGTTGTATTCTATCTTCTCTTTTTGCGTATTATCCTCATCTTCAATAACAGGAGTTTCTTTTACCTTGAAAGCGTCAGATACTGTCGGCGTATATGGTTTTACCACATTTACAACTTCCGTACCTATGTTTTCGTCCTTCTTTTGCGCGTAAGCCCCGGTTGCCGAGACAAATGCTGCTGCTATGGCTATATATTGAAATTTGATCTTCATGGCTTCTCTAAATTAATTTTGGATAGATGAATTACGTTTTGCTTCTTCGCCTTTAATGGTGTCAAGCTCATTTTTAGCTTCTTCAACAACATCGGCATAGGCTGTAAAGTTCTTGATAACACTTTCCAGGATATATGTAGCCTGGAAGCTGTCTTTAAGCCCGTAGAAGTTTTTAGCCATTACAACAAGGCCTTTGGCTCCAAAATATTTGTAACCCGAATAATCTTTAGAAAGCTTTTGCACCGCAGTGTTAGAAGCATCATATTTTCCATCTTTATTTTTAAAATAAGCATCATAGTAAAGTGCCTCTGCAGCAAGCTCACCTTTTGCCATTGTAAGAAGTTTAGCGTAGGCTTCCTTAGCTTTTGGCTCGTTATTAGACTTGATGGCAGAACGCGCCACAATGATCTGTGCATCACTCTTAACCCTGTCCTCTGTTTTACTGTTAGCCAAAACTTTATCAGCATATATTACTGCATTAGCATAATCCTGCTGATCATAGTAGCACTTCATAAGGTTAGACTGTGCAAATGTTACGTTTTGCGGGAAATCAGCTTCTGCCTCAAGGCGCTTCAGTACAGGGATTGCTTTAGCATAATCGTTTTTCTTAAGATGTATCTGCGACAACCTTGCCAGCGCCTGCTCTGTATATTCATTCCTTGATTTGCTGATAACAAATTCATAGTTGGGAACCGCATTGCTTTCCAGCCCTTCTGCATAATAGGATTGTGCCAGGTAGAAGTTTGCCTTAAGCGACGATATTCCATTTGGGAATTTGCTTACATAGCTGCTAAGCGACGATATAGCCTGTTTTGTATTGTTTTGCAGGTATTGCTTTTCGGCAGCCTCAAATGCAGTATTATCAAGATCAGCATCACTTACATCAACGAAGTCAAGTGTTTTAACCCACGATGCATATTCGTCTGTACGGCCGCTGTCTACATAAATAAGTCGTGCTGTAGCCACAGCCTCAACAGCCTCGGGCGTATTTGGGAATTCTGCCACCACTTTTTTGAATTTAGCCAATGCCTGTTCGTCATTTTCTGAGTTGTAGTATATCAGTGCCTGGCGCATAATCGCCTTTGATGTATACGAGCTTCCTTTGTATTCGGTTATAAGCCTGTCATAGGCAGCAATCGCTTTCTGAGTTTGCTTTTCAGCTACATAGGTGTTACCAATTTCATACAAGGCATCATCGGCATATTTAGATTTAGGATATGTAGAAACAAATTTAGTCAGGTCTTCTATCTTCTTCTCGTTTCTTGCCACAAAACCATAGCTGATACCTTTTTGGAAGAAAGCATAATCAGCGTCAATGCCTTTCATGTCTATAGCTTTGTTGTAGGCTTCCATTGCAGGCCAGTATTTTGCAGTAACAAAATTACTGTCACCTAAACGCAGGTACGCATCATTAAGGCGCACCGCATCTCCTTTTGCAGCAGCCGAAGACACATACTCCTGGAAATACTTAGCCGCATTTTCATATTCTTTAAGCTTGAAATATGTATAGGCAAGGTTATAATTATAATTTTTAAACTCCGGTGTATTCCTGGCTTCTGCAGATCCTCCAAACTGTTTATAACTCAACAAAGCTTCACTAAAGCCGTCAAGTACATATTCTGTTTCTGCCTTCCAGTAGGTAGCACGTGCTGTGATCTTGGCATCGCGTGGCTCTGCAATAGATTTCTTAAACATCGTCATTGCTTCCTGATAATTACCATCTGTATAAAGCTCAAGTCCCCTGTAGAACGTAACTTTTTGGTAAGCCGGCCTGTTAGCCGGCGATTTATCTTTTTCTAATAAGGCAAGCGCCTCTTTATAGTTTTTAGACGTTATATACGAGTTGATAAGCAGCGTTTGTACTTCCTGCTTGAATTGCGTATCGGGATATTTTTGCAGGTAGGCTTGTAATACTTCCGGCACACTCTGGTAAGGGTTACCTATCTCGTAGCTCAGCTTTGCATAATTAAGGTAGGCATCTTCCTGAATTTTAGCATCAAATTCCATTTCCGATGCATTTTTGAATGCATTCAGCGCCTGTTGTTTTTTACCTGTTTTCAGGTAGCTCTCGCCCAAATGATAGTATGCATTTTGCGCTACGCTGTCCTGTCCGCCAATGATTTTATTGAACTCAGCAATAGCGTTTTCAAAATCCCCTTGTTTGTAGTATGCATATCCTAACTGGTAAAAATCAGTGTTATTCCACTTCCCTTTTTTACCCCTGTATTCTTTAAGATAAGGGATAGCCTTGTCATACTTGCCAAGGTTAAAATAACTTTCTCCGATTATCTTGTTAAGCTCAGACTTTTCATTAGCATCAGATTTTGCAAGCTGAGGCACACCAAGGTCAATAGCCTTTTGGAAATTACCCAGTTTAAAGTTCATGTCTGCCTGAAAGTACGACATTTTTTCCCTGTACCTGTCCTTATCTTCAACCTGGTCAAAAAGCTGGTTTGCTTTTTTATAGTCATCACTTTCATACGACATAAAACCCAGGTAATATTTTGCCTGAGATCCGTACTCCTTAGAATTAATGATCTTGTTAAAATATTTCTCGGCCTGTTTTTTATCGCCTGCATTAAAATAGCTGTATCCCTTCTGGAAGTTATAACGCTCCCTGTCGGCAGCACTCATATTGCTTTCGTCAACCTTATCATACCATTGCAACGCCTGAGGGTATTTACCCTGTCCGAAGTAATAACCGGCAACCTCAACATAGGCCTGGTTCTGCTTTGTGCTTGTCGGATAGTCTTCAACAAAATTCTCCATGAGCATATCGGCATTCATCTGGTCCAGTCGTATTGCACAGTTTGCAATATAGTAAGCACAGTCAGCCTGAACCTCCATTTCCTGGTTGCTGCCTCTAGTTTTTTCAAAAAGTATCTGTGCTGCCTGGTACTGCTTGTCGTTATAAAGCAATACAGCCTTGTCAAAATCTTTAAGCTCGTGCGTGTAAATACTGGATTGTTGTGCCGAAAGGCTTAAACCCCAAAGGGGTACAGAAAATAGGAGTAGCCTGTTTAGTCTGCGCATGTCTTATTTGTTTTTTAGGTAAGCCAAATATATCAATTCTTATTATATTTTAACGGATGTTATTTTGGTTTTAGTATAGCCCTCCTTCCTGCTGTATTGCAGTGTAATACTGTAAATCACCTGATTTCAGGCAGCATTGCCTTAAAACTTTAACCCAACTTTAACCCTTTGCGTTAACAATACACCAAAAACAACAAACACCACACCCTGCGCAAAAATAAAATTTTGAATACCGCCGTTATCTTATTACTTTTACCAAAACAAACACCCTAAAACTTATGTCTCAGCCTGTATTATCATTACAAGATGTTACCATTTACCAGGACAGTAATGCCGTTTTATCTAATATTACCCTTGATGTTAATCATGGCGAATTTATTTACATCATTGGTAAAACAGGATCAGGTAAGAGTTCACTGATGAAAACCCTATATGCCGACCTTAAACTCAGGGAAGGTGAAGGCACATTTGTTGACTATGACCTTAAGACTTTAAGGGAGAGAGATATACCTTACCTGAGAAGAAAAATAGGAATTGTTTTTCAGGACTTTAAACTGCTGCCGGACAGAAGTGTATACGACAACCTTTTGTTTGTACTTAAAGCTACAGGCTGGAGCGAAAACAGGGAGATGGATGTTAAGATCAAGGAGGTACTTGATAAAGTAGGCCTTAAAAATGCCGCCAATAAAATGCCGCACCAGGTATCAGGCGGAGAACAGCAAAGGATTGCCGTTGCACGTGCCCTGCTTAACGATCCTGAGGTTATTCTTGCCGATGAACCTACCGGTAATCTTGATCCGCAAACCAGTGTAGAAGTTATGCAGCTGCTGCGTGAAATAAACCAAAACGGGAAAACAATAATAATGGCAACACACGATTATGCCCTGTTAATGAAATTCCCCAGCAAAACATTAAAATGCGAAAACGGTACCTTATTTGAAGTTGTTCAAAGAACGGTCTAGATATCATTAAAAGAGCTGCCAAATGGCAGCTCTTTTAATTTAAACCCGGTTGCTATTCATCATTCATAGCTTCCCTCAGTCTTTTCTTTTGGTTTCTCAACAGGTCTTTCATATCCCTTACAGCATCGCGGGCAACCTTGTCAATCTTTCTGAATTTCTTAGAAAAATAGTCCATTTTGCCTTTTTCTTCTTCGCTAAGCTTTTGCTCAATTTTTTCCCTGAAAGTGGCAAATTCTTCGTTTACATTTTCAAGGTTTTCGTAAGCTGCTTTTAACTCATCGTGCAGCTCTTCAATATCCTTTACCCCTTCACGGCAGTAAGCCGTATTCTTTTTATTGAACTCCTTACGCAGTTTTTTTTCCTGTTTGTCAAATAATCCCATCGTGTGTGTTTTTGGTTGTGCAAATCTTGCCACATTAAGCGTAATGCGCATTACTTTACTATTACCATTACATTATATTACTTCAGCCGGCAAACAAAAACTATGGCATTATTTTGTAACTTGGTACTTACTAAAAATTCAACCATGCCAACAAATAAACCCTTACGCAGGGCAGCCATCGTGGGGTACAACCGTATTCCCTTTGCCCGAAACAATACCGCTTATACTACCGCCAATAACCGCGATATGATGACTGCAGCCCTTAACGGACTCATAGACCGCTATAACCTCCAGGGAAAAGAACTGGGGGAAGTGGCAGGCGGAGCTGTTATAAAACACAGCTGGGAGATAAACCTTATGCGCGAATGCGTACTCCAAACATCCCTCGACCCTAAAACCCCGGCTTGCGATATCCAGCAGGCGTGTAATACAGGAATAGAATCGGCTGTTTATATTGCCAACAAGATTGCCTTGGGCCAGATAGACTGCGGTATTGCAGGCGGTGTAGACTCTACAAGTAATGTTCCGCTAGAGTTTAATGAGCATATCAGGAAGATATTGTTATCTGTTCGCCGAAGCAAAGGCACTTTTGATAAGATAAAACAACTGGCAAAGATCAGGTTCAGTGACTTTGCTCCTGTTGCTCCTGAAAACCTTGAACCGGGAACAGGATTATCTATGGGCGGACATACCGAATATACTGCCAAATATTATAAGATATCACGCGAAGAACAGGACAACTATGCACTGCACAGCCACCAGAAAATGGCTGCCGCAACCGACAGGGGATTCTTTAACGATATGCTGTCGCCTTACCTTGGTCTGGAACAGGATAACAACATGAGGCGTGATACTTCTATAGAAAAGCTTGCTAAGCTTAAACCCGCTTTTGATAAGGAAAATGGCTCGCTTACAGCCGGAAACTCCTCTCCCCTTACCGATGGCGCTTCGTGCCTGCTGATTGCCAGCGAAGAATGGGCGTTGCAAAACAACCTGCCCATACTTGCCTATATATCGCATGCAGAAATGGGTGCTATTGAATATGTAAAAAACAAACAAAACCTGTTGCTTGCCCCTGTTTATGCGGCTCCTAAAATGCTGGAGAAAGCCGGGCTTACACTTCAGGATTTTGACTTTTATGAAATACACGAGGCTTTTGCAGCACAGGTACTGGCTATATTAAAAATATGGGAAAGCCCTGAACTGTCTAAAGAATTTGGCGTTGAAGCTTTAGGAAAAATTGACCCTGCCAAACTTAATGTAAACGGCTCCAGCCTGGCCACAGGTCATCCATTTGCCGCTACCGGCGGACGTGTGCTCGCCACTATGGCAAAGCTCCTCCACGAAAAAGGTAGCGGACGCGGCTTCGTATCGGTATGTGCTGCCGGAGGGCAAGGCATGACCGTCATCTTAGAAAAATAAAGGAAGAGGGCTGTCTCAAAAGTAATTTTATAGCCATTTTGTCATTTCGATCGCAGCGAAGCGGAGTAGAGAAATCTCTAAAAATAAATCAGTTGATATTTTTTGACTACACTTCGTTTCGTTCAAAATGACGCTTTCACAACAGCCTCTTTCTCTTTTACGGCAATACAAAAAAAATATCGCATAAAGAATTACTTTTGCGGCATGACTACGATTATTGACCACCATCACTTTATTATATTCAAGCCTTTTGGTTACCTAAGCCAGTTTACCTACAACCTTAAACGCAACAAAAAGCTTTTGGGAGAACTGCATGACTTTCCCGAAGGTACAATGGCTATAGGCCGTCTTGACGAAGATTCTGAAGGTTTGCTGCTACTCACTACCGATGGCATGATGAGTGAGATCGTGCGCAGTAAAAAAGTTGAAAAAGAATATTACGCACAGGTCGATGGCCTTATCACACAGGAAGCCGTAGATAAGCTTAAAGAAGGTGTAGAAATAGGCTTTAAAGGCACTAAATACATTACCCGAAAATGCGAAGCTTATATCGTAACTGATAAACCTGATTTCCCCGAGCGCGGACGTAAAATTCGTGACGAGCGCCACGGTCCTACCGCATGGGTTTCCATTACCGTTACTGAAGGTAAATTCAGGCAGGTGCGCAAGATGACGGCTGCTGTTGGGTTTCCTACCCTGCGCCTTGTTAGGGTACGTGTAGGTGATGTATTACTCGGTAATTTACAGCCGGGAGAAGTTCAACAAGTAGAAGGATTTGACGTGTAATACAACTCGAAAATTAGCATAACTTTAATCAAATCTAATTTTTTAAAGGGTA
The DNA here is from genome assembly GCF_033042555.1 of Flavobacterium sp. DG1-102-2. Classification (NCBI taxonomy): domain Bacteria; kingdom Pseudomonadati; phylum Bacteroidota; class Flavobacteriia; order Flavobacteriales; family Flavobacteriaceae; genus Flavobacterium; species Flavobacterium sp. DG1-102-2. Next base: position 391,984 of record NZ_JAWLIK010000003.1, on the reverse strand, counting down.
GTTTTAATCAAAATTACCGCCATGAAAAACCTTTACGCAATAGTACTTATTGTCACTTCTTTCTGGGCAGCGTCTGCACAGGATGAAATAGATACCGACAGGCCTGACCAAACGGAAACACCTTCCATCGTTCCGGCAAAACGTTTCCAGATGGAGAATGGTTTTGTACACCAGCAGAATGCAAAGAGCGAGAGCGAACTGGCCCTGCCTACTTCACTATGGAAATTTGGCGTAAGCAAAAATGTTGAACTGCGTGTTGATACCGATCTTATCTATAACAAATCGCACGACAGTACATCTACCGGGCTAAGCCCCATTACCGCTGGCATTAAAGTAAAACTATGGGAAGAGAAAGGCTTTATACCAATGACGTCGCTTATAACTCAGGTATTGTTACCAAAGGTGGCATCAGGCCAGCTTCAGGTGAAATACCTCGCTCCCGAATTAAGGCTATTGTTCCAGAATTCTATTACCGATGATATTGACCTGGGTTATAATGTAGGCATGAAATGGGATGGAGAATCTACCGATCCTACATATGAATATACCTTATCCCCAAATATAAGTATTACCGATAAGCTTAAAGCCTATATTGAAATATATGGTTTTATGCCCCAGCAAAAACATCCTGAAGAATGGTTTGACGGCGGTTTAATGTTTTTAATAACCAAAAATGTACAGGTAGATATTTCGGCAGGTTACGAGATAAGCGCACTGCATAAACACCACCAGTACTTTGAAAGCATAGGGTTTTCCTTCAGGATCTAAACCTCTTTTTTATCAGACAGAAGCTCATATATTTTTTGCTGTGCCCGTTTATGATCTTCGGTTTCTAACTGTATCTCTATAAGTTTTAGCATTTCGCTTTTTATCGTCTCATCATAAATAGGGAAACACACCTCTACCCTGCGGTAAATATTACGGTTCATCCAGTCGGCAGACCCTAAGTAAACTTCTTTGATTCCTATATTATGGAAAACAAAGATTCGTCCGTGCTCCAGGTAACGGTCAATAATACGCTTTACGGTTACATTTTCGCTCAAGCCTGCTATACCGGGTATCAAGCAGCAAATGCCACGCACTATAAGATCAATCTTTACCCCCGCCGCTGAAGCTTCATACAATTTATCGATAAGTACTTTCTCTTCGAGGTTATTGAGTTTGATAATTATCTGTGCAGGCAGTCCTTTGGCAGCATTAGCTATTTCCCTGTCTATAAGCGCAAGAAAACCATCCCGCAGGTTAAATTGTGCCACAAGAAGGTGTTTGTAGTCATATTTATCTTCGTCATCAGGCTTTTTCATCAGGCTAAGAAACTTGAACACCTGTTTGAGTTCTGTCATTATGCCTTCGTGGGCAGTAAGCAGTATATGGTCGGTGTAAAAACGTGCTGTAGTTTCGTTTAGATTTCCCGTTGCCAGCAGTCCCAAAGCCTTAACGTTATAGCCTTTCCTAAACTTAACCAATGCAATCTTGGCATGTATCTTAAGCGAGGGCACACTATGGATTATTGTAACCCCTGCATCGCTTAGCTTTTTAGACCATCGTATGTTGTTAGACTCATCAAAACGGGCTTTAAGCTCAACTATTACCGTCACTTTCTTGCCGTTTCGGGCTGCGCTGATAAGAGCATTTGCTATTCGGGAGTCCTGCGCCATCCTGTAAACGGTAACGTACACCTCTTCAGCTTCAGGATGGATCGCAGCTTCATTAAAAAAGCGAAGCACCGTATCATACGATTCATAAGGCGTATGTATCATTATATCCTGTTGCTGTACATGATCCAGCAGCGACTTGCCCTGGAATGTAAAAGGTATAGCAGGCCATTTTTTATATTCAAGGCTGTCTTTATGTACAGGGATTTCGGCAAGGTCTTTAAGATTATGATAGGAGCCGCCCATAATAACATTTGCTCCCTTTAGCTTTAATATACCGATAAGTACATCAAGGTATTCGGCAGGCATCTTGTCATCATACAAAAAGCGGGTAGCAATACCAAAATCGCGCTTAGCGATCTTCTTTTCCATCTGGGCAGCCAGTCCTTCTTCATAATCGTCATCAAACTCAATGGCAGCGTCTCTGGTTATCTTGAAGCTATATGCTCCATTTATGGTATATCCCATAAAAACGGCATCGAGATGCTCCTTGATAATATCGTCTATAAAAAGAATGTACTGTTTAGCATCAATTTTTGTACTGAAGAACCTTGGCATCTCCTCTGAAGGTATATTTACGATATGCAGGTATTCATGACCATTATCATCAGAAAGTGACACTAGGAAGTAAAGTTTGTTATTCTCGGTAAAAAAGTCGGTATCCTCATTAAGCCCCATGCATTTAACATAGGTAAGGATTCGGGTAAAGAAGTAATTCTCTGCTTCAGCGCTAACCTCATCGGGAATTGGCCTGTCATAAACAAGCTCTATATTTTCGGACGCAAGTCCCGGCAATATCTCCCCTTTAAAAATATCACCGAATATCTGCTGCTGCTTAAACACAGTACTGCTTATCTGGTGCAATATTCTTTTGTATCCGCTCTTGTGCCTTTCTTCTTTTTTACCGGTAAGCTTCTTTAAGGCCATAAGCGCAGGAACGCGAACACGGTAAAACTCATCCAGGTTAGATGAATATATGGAAAGAAACTTTATCTTTTCTAGAAGAGGAACGCCTTTATCGGCAGCTTCTAAAAGTACTCGCTCATTAAAGCTGAGCCAGCTTATATCCCGGTCGTTATAATGGACAGTTGCAGGTAGTATAGAGGTATTGTGTTGAGACATAATTATAAATAAGCATAAAATTACAAACTTATACGCTACACCCGGTTAACTTTTTGTTACGGATGCTGGTAATTTATAAGGTAGGAATATACGCCTAATAGTATTGTAAGTAATTTTTTAGCAAAACTTTAATTACCTCCCACCTCAAATATGTCTATTTTTAGCCTACAAATGGATGCAAAGCTTAAAAAATATTTACGCAAAGGATTAAAAATTTTCCTTTGGACAATAGGATCGATCGTGGGATTGTTCCTGCTTGTCGTGCTATTACTGCAAATACCTTATTTTCAAAACATTGTTAAAGACAAGGCCGTAACTTATCTTGAAAAAAAGATAGGTACAGAAGTTAAAATTGGCAAAATAGAGATAGGGCTGCCTAAGAAAGTGATTCTTGAAAGGGTTTATTTTGAGAGCCAGCAGGGAGACACGCTGCTTGCAGGTGATAAACTTGCAGTTGATATCAGCCTTTTTAAGCTTCTAAGCAACGAGGTTGAGATTAATTCCATAGATCTTGAAGGCATTACAGCCAATGTAAAGCGTAATAAGGACTCCGTTTTTAACTTTGACTATATTATTGATGCCTTTGCTTCTAAAGAGCCAAAGAAGGATACTACGTCTGCCCCAATGAAAATTTCAATAAGGAAAGTAAATCTCGACCGCGTTAATGTAAAATTTGACGATAAAATCTCTAAAAACAGCCTCGCCGCAAACATCAAACATTTTGATACGCGCATTACTAAATTTGACCTAGATAAAATGGACTTTTCGATCCCTAAAGTAAATCTTGACGGACTAAAACTAACCCTTAAACAGGGAATGATCGCTGAAATAGCCCAAGGCACACAAAAAGCGGCCGAAGAAGCCTCTAAACAACCCGACCTTAAATTAAAGCTCGGCGAAATAAACCTTGCGAATATTGATATTGGGTATGACAACGAAGGCAGCCGACTCGACACGGGGCTTAAGCTGAAAAAGCTATTTGTAGAATTTAACGAAATTGATCTTAAGAAACAGCTTATAGACCTGAAAAATATTGAGATTGATAACCTGAAAGGCCAGCTTGCCTTTGGTAAGTTTGAAAAACAGGTTCAGGAAAATTTACCTGAAGAAAGCGAAGCTGTAGAAAAGGCACAATGGAAGTTTAAGCTTGGCAATGCCGATGTAAAAGATGTTGCTTTTAAATTTGACGATCAGAATTCCGCCCCTGTTACGAAGGGAATAGACTTTAAACACCTTGACATTAACGGATTTAACTTTGAAGCTAAAGATTTTGACTATTCTCCCAATGCTATAAAAGGAAAGATAAATAAACTGACAGTAAACGAAAAAAGCGGATTAGTTATAGACGACCTGCGCACCCACTTTTTCTACGGACCAAAAGGTGCAGAGCTAAAAGACCTGTATCTTGAAACACCGCAGACACTGGTTAAAAGAGAAATTATTGTAGGCTATCCCTCGCTTGACGCCGTAACTAAAGACATTGGCAGTCTTAGCGTTGACGCTACGCTCGACGGCAGCGAGATAGGGTTTAAAGATGTACTGCTTTTTGTACCAACACTTGCCGATACCGCTCCTTTTAAAGGAAATCCTAATGGCGTACTAAAGATAAACAGCCGTGTTCAGGGTAAAGTTAGCGACATTCGCATTGCTGAGCTTCAGGTTAGCGGTATTGGCGCTACCACCATAGATGCAAGCGGCAGCATTACAGGGCTGCCCGATGTTAAAACTGCTTATTTTGACCTTGACGTGAAGGCTTTCACTTCTACAGCAAAAGATATCAATACGTATACACCAAAAGGTACATTACCTGCTAACATAAAACTGCCGGGCAAACTTTCGGCGAAAGTCACATTCAAGGGAAAAATTGACAATTTTAATGCAAACGTTGACCTGAAAAGCAGCTTTGGTAATGCTAAGGTAAAAGCACAATTCGACCAGCGAAGAAAAGGCCGTGAAACTTATGATGCCACCGTTGACATAGATAATTTTGATGTAGGCACGCTTATAACAAATGACTCCATCGGAAGGATATCTGTAAAGGCTAAAGTAAAAGGCACAGGGCTTGACCCACAAACAGCCAACGCAAAAATTCTCGCAAAAGTTATCAAAGCAGAATACAATAGCTACACCTATCGCAACCTGAATGTTGATGGAAAGATAAATGGAGGTAAGTTTGAGGCCGTTGCCGATATGGCCGATCCTAACCTTGAATTTCAGTTGACTGCAAATGGCGGATTTAATGGCAAATATCCTAATGGGAAGATTAGGCTAAATGTAGATATCGCCGACCTTGACAAACTTAACCTGCACGCGGGACCACTAAAACTGCGCGGCAATGTAAACGCCGATATTACCGATGCTGATCCTGATAACCTTAACGGTACTGTAAGCCTTCACAGCTTTATGTTTGTTAACGACAAGGAAGAGTTTGCACTGGATTCCATAAATATAATTGCAATTACAAAGCCCGATACTACTTCTATAGAGATAAAATCGCCTATTGTAAAAGCGTATATGAAAGGTAAATATAAGCTTACACAAGTGGGGCCTGCCCTCTCTAATACCATCTCTAAATATTATGCCACAGCGCCTGCAACTACAAAAAAATCGAACCTGCCGCAGCAGTTTGACTTTGGCCTTGTAGTAGATAATGATCCTGTGCTGTATAAACTTGTTCCGCAGATAACACGTATAGAGCCTATAAAAATTGAAGGTAAGTACAACAGCGCTACCGACAGCATTTCTATCAACGGATCTATACCGAGGGTTGTTTATGGCAACTACACCATATCTGGTGCAAACCTTAAAGTACAGAACGAAGAAAAAGCGCTTGCCTACAACCTTGTTATAGATGAGGTACAGAGTGAATCGCTCCTATTGCCACATACTACCCTAACCGGAAATGTGCAGGATAATATTGTTACTTATAAACTGCAGATTCAGGATAAAAAAGAAGAAGAGCAGTATATGCTTGCCGGTCAGCTGGAAGCTAAAGACGGAAATACCGAACTGAAACTTGACCCTGATGGGCTAAAACTGAATTATGAGCCGTGGAATATTGCCGTAGATAACCTGCTCCGTTTTGGCAAAGACGGTATTTATGCCAATAATTTTGAAATGAGCAGTGAAGGTGGTTCGTTGAAACTACAGTCGGCTTCCGAAGCCTCAAATGCACCGCTTGATGTTGAACTGGACAACTTTAAGATTGAAACGATCACTAACATGATCCAAAAGGACGAACTTAAGATTGCAGGTATGATAAACGGTAAGGCAGAATTAAGGAACCTTACTACAAGTCCCGTATTTACATCTGACCTTGATATAACCAACCTTGCAGTTAGTAAAGACACTATAGGCGATATTAAGATTAAGGTAAACAACGAAATTGCGAACACCTACACCGCTGACGTTTCTATAACAGGAAACGGAAACCAGGCCGATATCAAGGGTAATTACAATGCCGAATCGCAGAGCTTTGACCTTAATCTTGACCTACAAAAATTAACTATTGCGAGCCTGCAGGCATTTAGCTTTGGTAATGTAAAAGATGGCGAAGGAGATTTATCGGGTAATTTTAAAGTAACGGGAACCGCGACAGCGCCTAATGTAAACGGTAACCTGAAGTTTAACGATGTTGCCTTGAGGGTAACACAGCTTAACTCCTATTTTAAAGGTATGAATGATAACATCACCTTTACAAATACCGGTATTAACTTCAACAACTTTGATATTCAGGACGAAAAAAATAACGAGCTTACTATTAACGGCGACATCAAAACAACCGATTACAGGGCATTTGGATTCAATCTTACGGTAAAGGCGGATAATTTTAGGGCGGTAAACTCTAAGGCAAAAGACAACGACCTCTATTATGGCGACCTGTTTATTGATACCAACCTAAACATTAAGGGCACGATGGACGCGCCTGTGGTTGACGGTAACCTTAAAATTAATGAAGACACTAAATTTACCGTCGTACTGCCACAGCAGGATCCGTCTATAGCCGACAGGGAAGGCATCGTTGAGTTTATTGACCAGGACAACATGGAAATAAAACAGCGCCTTAAAATGGAAGAGACGCTGAACAGCACAGCCGTAAAAGGCATAAAGGCATCGGTAGATATTGAGATCGTTAAAGAGGCGGAGCTTAACCTTGTTATTGATAAAGGAAACGGCGATTACCTTCAGCTTAAGGGAGAGGCACAGCTTACAGGAGGCATAGATGAATCAGGGAAAACAACGCTTACAGGACGATATGAGTTTAGCGAAGGGGCTTACCAGATGACCTTCAATTTCATTAAACGTAAGTTTGATATTGAAGAAGGCAGCTATATTCTATGGACAGGAGAACCTACAGATGCTACGGTAAATATTACAGCGGCATACAAAACAGAGGTACCTCCTATTGACCTTGTTGACCAACAGATGACCGCTTCTACAAACAGAAACACCTTTAAGCAAAAAATACCTATACATACGCTGCTTAAAATAAATGGCGAACTGCTTAAACCTGAATTGTCTTTTGATATTATTGTACCTGACGGAAACTATAATATCCCTACTGACGTGTTGAACTTAACCAAAACAAAACTGGATCAGATAAGGCAGGAACCATCTGAAATGAACAAACAGGTATTTGCTGTGTTACTATTAAACAGATTTATTGGCGAAAATCCATTCTCTAGCGAGGCGGGCGGAACAAGCGGAGAATCATTGGCAAGACAGAGTGTGAGTAAGATACTTTCGCAGCAGCTTAATAATCTGGCGGGCGACCTTATAAAAGGCGTTGAACTTAATTTTGACCTTGAATCTACAGATGATTACACCACAGGGCAGCAGCAAAACCGTACCGACCTTAATGTTGAAGTCTCTAAACGTTTATTGAACGACAGGCTTAAAGTAACTGTAGGAAGCAGCTTTGGGCTTGAAGGACAGCAGGCAAACGAGGAAACTAATAATATTGCGGGCGACCTTGCCGCAGATTACCAGCTTACGAAAGATGGCAGGTATCTTGTAAGGGCCTACCGTAAGAATGAGTACCAGGTTGCATTACAGGGCCAGGTAATTGAAACCGGTGTAGGTTTTGTTATAACGATGGACTATAACAAGTTCAGGGAATTGTTCCACAGGACGGAAGAAGAAAAACAGGCACAACGCCAGGAACGCGAACGCAAACAGCGCGAAAAGATAGAAAAACGAAAAAAACAAGCTGAAAAAGTTAAGGAGGATGCTGAGAAAAAAGCAGATGGAACAGAAAATCAGTCTGGAGATACAAAAGACGACCTGCCGCCAAACAGTACTAACGACAAGGACAAAAAGAATGAATAACAAGTACCTATATTATCTTATCCTGACGCTGCTGTTTGCTTATGGTTGCAGCAATACCAAATACCTGCCTGAGGGCGAAATGCTCTATGTGGGCGGCGAAGTAAAGGTAATTGATACCGTTATGAAGCGAAAAGACCGTAAAGCCATGGAAAAGGAGCTCGAAGGGCTGCTACGCCCTAAACCCAACCGCGCCATTTTAGGCCTTAAGCCAAAATTATACATTTACAATATAGCCGGAGAGCCTAAAAAAGAGAAAGGATTCCGTCATTGGCTGCGTACTAAAGTGGGCGAACCTCCTGTACTTTTCAGTCAGGTTGACCTTGACTACAATGCCGATGTATTACAAAACTATAGCGAGAATAAAGGCTATTTTAAAACCCGCACTGCAGCCGATTCTACCTCATCAAACAAAAGAGCGAAGGCAAAATATACCGTTACAACAGGACAGCGATATACTATTCGTGAAGTGCTTTTCCCGGGAGACTCAACAGCTACAGAACTTGACAGTACTGTTGCCAGCATTAAGCGGAGGAGCCGCCTTAAAAAAGGTCAGCCTTACGATCTGGCCGTAATAAAAGAAGAACGTGAACGCATAGACCAACGCCTTAAAAACAAAGGCTACTATTATTTTAACCCTGATTATATACTTGTACAGGTAGACAGCACCGTTGGTAACCATCAGGTGGACCTTATTGTAAAAGTAAAAGACGAGACGCCCCAAAAAGCTCGAAAAGTATATTCTATTGACGACATTTATGTTTACCCCAATTATTCGTTAGCTACCGCTAAAGATACCCTTATTACCGCTCAGGATTCCGTTATTAAATACAAAGACTTTGTTATTACAGATCCTCAACATACTTTCAGGCCTATAATATTTGACCGCACATTGTTTTTTCATAGGGGCGACAAATACAGCAGAAGGGATCATAACCTGTCTTTAAACAGGCTTGTAAACATGGGGACCTTTAAGTTTGTTAAGAATGAATTTCGCCTTTCTGATTCTTTGCCATCGGCACTGGATGTATATTATTACCTTACTCCCCTGCCCCGAAAATCGATAAGGGTTGAAATATTGGCTAAGACCAACTCTGCGAATTATAACGGTTCTGAAATTAATGTAAACTGGAGCAACCGTAATACCTTCAGGGCAGCAGAACTGCTTAATGTGAGTGTTTTTGGTGGTCTTGAAGTACAGGTATCAGGACAGAACAAAGGGTATAATGTGTATCGTGTGGGTACAGAAGTAAGCCTTACATGGCCCCGATTTATATCTCCGATACACATAGCTGATTCAAGTGCCTACATACCACGCACCCGGGCATTGGTAAGCTATGAATATCAGAATAGGTCTAAACTTTATTCCCTGAATTCCTTTAAAGCTAACTTTGGGTATTTATGGAAAGACAATCCCCGTGTTGAGCATCAGCTTATGGTTACCGACATCAATTTTGTAAGCCCTACAAACGTCACTGATATATACAGGGCACAAATTGAGGCTGATAAAAATGAAACAGGCGCACTTGTATCACCGCTTGAAAAAGTAATTGAGAAACAGTTGATCTTTGGCCCAACGTATTCGTACACGTATAATAATTCTACCCAAAAGCGTAAAAGAAATACATTTTACTATAAGGGATCTATAGACCTCGCAGGGACTATTGCCGGTATTGCCACAGGTGGAAACACTGACGACCCTACAAAATTGTTTGGCGTTCCGTTTAGCCAGTTCATTAAAACAGAGCACGATTTCAGGCATTATTTAAATATAACTGCAAATTCGCAACTTGCAAGCAGGATTATTGTGGGGGCCGGCCTTCCTTATGGCAATTCTAAGGAGCTTCCGTTTATCCGCCAGTTCTTTATAGGCGGTACTAATAGTATCAGGGCATTCAGGGCGCGTTCCATTGGTCCCGGAACTTACAGGAGAGAAGTTGATAACAGCTCGTTCCTGCCCGATGAATCCGGAGATATAAAACTGGAAATGAATACCGAATACAGGGCAAAATTATTTAGTGTAATACACGGTGCCTTGTTCATAGATGCCGGTAACATCTGGCTTTGGAATAAAAATGACAACAAACCGGGTGCACAATTCTCAAGCAAATTCATGGATGAAGTTGCTGTAGGTACAGGTGCAGGTTTAAGGGTAGACCTCTCTTTCCTTGTACTAAGACTTGACCTTGCATGGCCGTTAAGAAAACCGTATCTACCTGAAGGTGAACGCTGGGTTATTGACGATATAGATTTTGGGAGTAAATACTGGAGAAAAGAAAACCTTGTATTTAACCTGGCGATAGGTTATCCGTTCTAATTATCCAATCTGCTGTTACAAAATAGGATCTCGTTCGTTATAAGAAAAAGCTTTCTTATGAAACGAACCGTAAAATATATAGCACTAGCCATTGCACTATTGTTAGGATGGATGGCATTTTCTGTGCTATATCCTAATTCTTATGATGTTCCCCAATTTAAGGAGCGAAAAGGGACAAAATACTGGAATCTTTCCACGGGTTCGAGGATCGGATATACATTTATGCCGGCAAAAGGTGTAAGGAAATCATCACCGGTATTATTTCTCCAGGGAGGTCCCGGCGGATTTATAACAGACAAAAACATCGGGCTTTTAGGTAAATTGTCAAACGACGGATACGACGTTTATCTGTATGACCAGATAGGCAGCGGGCATTCGGCGCGTCTGAATGACATAACTGAATATACAGCTGACCGCCATAAGAAAGACCTGGAAGCCATTGTAGCAGAAATTAAAGCCGATAAAGTTATACTGATAGGACAGTCGTGGGGCACGATTCTCGCAACACTTTATGTTGCAGATAACCCTTCTAAAGTAGAAAAAGTTGTATTTACCGGGCCGGCACCTATCGCTCCTTTTAACAATGATGCGTTACAACAACCAGCGCCCGACAGCCTTGATCTTAAAGAGCCAGTGTTTAATAATAGGGATGCTAATCTTAAAGCTAACAATTTAAGAACAAGAGCCGCTTCATTTATGGCTGCGGTGAACGGCAAAAAACTGATGACCGATAAAGAAGCTGATGATTTTCAGACCTATCTTAATAGTCAGCTGAATAAAGCTACGGTAGCAAATCCTGATAATGCTGTTCCCGCTGAGGCAGGTGGAGGCTATTATGCACAGGTTATGACATACAACAGCCTTGCCCGAACCAAAGACCCAAGAAAAGCTCTAAAAGGCATGCAAATACCTATACTTGTATTGAAAGGCCAGTATGACAACCAGAAATGGGGCGCAGCGAAAGAATATCTAGACCTGTTTCCTAATCACAAGCTAATGGTAGTAAAAAAAGCAGGGCATTCTGTAGCAACAGAACACCCTGAGATTTATGTCAATGAGATCAGATCTTTTTTAAAAGGCTAAACTGTTTTGGCAGCCTCCTCTTTTTTTCTGCTTTTATCAGGCCTGATGATCATTCGTAAAGACTGGTCTTTAGAAAAGTAAGCTACCATCCAGTTGTATGCGGTAAGTATCCTGTTGCGGTATCCTATAAGCGACATAACGTGAACGAATAACCACATAGCCCAGGCGATAAAACCTTTAAAATGCATTTCGGGCTTAGGAAGATCGGCTACAGCCTTATTTTTCCCTATGATTGCCATAGATCCCTTATCTTTATATGTAAATGTTTTAAGGGGTTTGCCACTAATTTCATTCTTAAAATTCTTAGCCAATAACACAGCCTGCTGAATTGCAACCTGTGCCAGCTGCGGATGCCCGCCCATAAAATGCAGGTCTACCGCTTCCATGATACAGGTGTCGCCTAATGCATAGATGTTAGTGGTATTGGTCACTTTATTATAACCGTCTACATTAAACCTCCTGCCACGGCCGTAGCTCTCTGCGGGTATGCCTTCAAATACCTTTGCCGAAACTCCGGCTGCCCATATAAGGTTTTTAGACTGTATGGTTTCGCCATTATGAAAGTACACAGTATCATCTTTATAATCAACAACCCTGGTATTTAGCTTAACGATAACGCCAAGCTTCGTTAAAGCTTCCAGTGTATCTTCCTGCGATTTTTTGCTCATTGGTGCAAGCAGCGCGTCGCCTCCGTCTACAAGGTAAATATTACTGGCACTGGTAGAAAGTTCAGGATATTCTTTAAGCAGTATGCCGCTGCGCATTTCGGCAAACATACCCGATACCTCAACACCTGTAGGCCCGCCTCCTGCAACAACAATATTAAGGTACTTACGGCGCTCACGGCTGTTTGTAAGTATTGTTGCTTTTTCCATACGCTGAAGCAGCTTGTTACGCATCTCGATAGCATCGTTTAGCGTTTTCATTGGGATGGCATTCTTGCGAACGTTCTCCATGCCAAAATAATTAGACTCTGCTCCTGTTGCAAATATCAGGCGGTCATACTTAAGCTCTCCGTTGTTAAGTACAACAGTATTGTCTTCTTTCCTTACAGACTGCACTTCGCCAAGGCGAAAATGCACATTGTCATTTTTTCTGAATAATTTACGAAAGGGGTAACTGATGCTTGATGGTTCCAGATAAGCCGTTGCTACCTGGTATATAAGCGGAGGAAAAAAGTTGTAGTTGTTCTTGTCTACAAGTGTTACATCAAAATTTTTGTCTCCTGCGAGGCCTTTGGCAAGGTTTATACCAGCAAAGCCGCCTCCAACTATTATTATCTTCATGTAGTGATGAATTTAGTGCACTAATAATGGTGCAAAATACCTGTATAAAGTTACGCCTTTTTTAAGGCGTGTACAATGCTGTGCAAGCATACAGAATCAATTTTATGAAATAATTGTGTTTTGAACCTACCTGTTAAATTGATGGTATTTTTGGATGGCAAAAATTATCATTGCTATATATAGTTATGTTAATTTTGTAGTGTTTACCTCATGCAATATGTATTTTTATAACAATAATTGCTATCACTATGAAGAACTATTTCTCCAAAAAATCGCTTACCAACGCGTTTAAAATTCTAAAAAATACCTTTACAGGCTTCATGGCCGACAAGGGGTTAAAACTTAGCGCGTCGTTATCTTACTATACCCTTTTTTCGTTGGCGCCACTGTTGCTGCTTATCATATCGCTTGCCGGTGTTATCTTTGGGCAGACAGCCAGTGAGGGAAGGATTTTTGATGAAATTAACGGCCTTATCGGTGCCGAAGCCGCAACTCAGGTACAACAGATAATACGTAACCTCCAGCTATCAGGTAAGTCTACCTTATCTGCGATTATAGGTGCTATAACTCTTGTAATAGGTGCTACCACTGTTTTTGGAGAAATTCAGGATTCCATAAATATGATATGGCGTGTCAAGGCAAAACCAAAAAGAGGATGGCTGAAAATGCTTAAAGACAGATTGCTTTCGGGTTCAATCATTGTAGGGCTAGGTTTTTTGCTTATTGTATCGCTGATAATCAATGGTGCACTTATGGCACTAAACGAAATATTAAGAAGCTACTTTCCTGACCTTACGATCATACTGATAAACATTGCCAACATTGTTATAAGCTTCGCAGTAATTACGGTACTGTTTGGAGTGATATTTAAAGTGTTGCCTGATGCCAAAATTGCCTGGAAAGATGTGCGTGCCGGAGCTTTTTTTACAGCACTGCTGTTTATGCTGGGACGTTATTTGATAGGTATATACATAGAAACTACAGCAGCAGGATCGCCTTATGGCGCAGCGGGATCTATTATAGTAATATTATTATGGATTTATTATACCGCAGCAATACTTTATTTTGGCGCAGAATACACCCGCGAGTACGCCTGCTTTAAAGGTGCGCGTATACAGCCGGCGGAATACGCCGTATATGTAGAGCAAAAAGAAACAGAAAGAAATGTTGAATTTATACCTTCAAAACATGAAGGCGAGGATAAAAAGTAATTTTCCTTTAAAAGCAAAAAACTCCCACGTTTCAACGTGGGAGTTTTTTTATTTATAGCTCATTGTTTACATTCAACCTGCCTTCTACTCCTGCATCATTATCAACACTGCCGGTAATTGCAGCTGCCGCAAATTTAAGCATAGAGATCATTTTTCCGTATTTTGTGTCCCAGTAGTAAGCATCTTTAGTTTCAACTTTGATTACAGTCACATCCGGATCATCTTTACCTTCTTCAAACCATGCTTTTGCTATAGGTGTCCAAAGTTCCTCAATTAGTTTCTTGTCCTTATAGATTGTAGCTTTACCATACACAGAAAGGAAATGAGCATCAGAATTCTTAGAAAAAATCAGCTGTACTTCGTCGTCGTGCCTTATCTCAAAGTTCTTATTACTTTGCTTAGAACTTATAAACCAAAGGTTTCCCTGATCATCTACTTCACGTACCGCCATCGGGCGGGTTGGAAAGGGGCGAACTGATAACTCTGTACAAAACATACAGGAGCCTATATCTTCGGCCATTTCTTTTATTTTGGCTACTGCCTCTTTATTATGGAGGTCTTTAAAATTATCTTTTGAATTTGAATCTGACATAGCAATTAGATTTACGTGGTTAAAAATTAATTTTCACTCCTGCCTGAAACCCAGTCTACAGCATTTTGATATTCTGATTTATGGTAACCGCGGAATTCGCCCGGCATTACCTTGCTAAATACATCGGTAAACTTTATAACGGTGTCAGAATCGGTTACAATAGCAGAGCGGTTCCACTTTGTTATGTTCTTTATGCCGAGTAGTGCATCCTCAAGCCATGCGCCTGCGGTAAAATCAGCCGGGGAGTTGTCAAGAAAAAGCAGGTAGTTAAGTTTTCCTGTTTTTTCAACCAGGCTTGCCACCTGGTGCTTTATTACTTCAAAATCGTCTTTGGTCACTTCACCGTCTGCACGGAAGCCCACCATGTTGTCCGGTAGTTCTGGAATTTGTACTATCATGATAATCAGGGTTTAATTTGTTGTAGTATAAATTTACCCCTTGTGCCATTAAACATGTGTTAGTGGCATCATAATATAAACGCAAAAGAATGGTAAAGTTTAGAGCCCCTTTTCCATAATAAAGTCTTCCATAAGATATCCGTTACCAATATTGATATCTTCTTCTCTTACTTTTACATAGCCATTTTTAGCATAAAACTGCACTGCCGAGTTGTAACGGTTAACATTCAGGCTAATCCTGTTGTTTCCGTTAGCCGCAGCCGCTTTCTCAATTTTAGCCATTAAAAGTTTACCCGCGCCCCTGCCCTGCGTTTCAGGCAATACATATAGTTTATGGAGTTTTGTGGTTTCAGAAAGGTAATTAAGCTCGTAAGAAGCAAAACCAAGATAGTTATCGCCTTCATATAACAATAAAAAACGATGCCCTTTTATAAGAATTTGTTCTGTTATGGCATTTTTACTATACATCATTTCGAGCATATAATGCAGCTGCTCTACAGATAAAATCTCTTTGTAAGCATCGTGCCATGTTGCTATAGCTAAACGGTTTATAATCTCAAAATCTTCGGAGGTGGCTTTGCGTATCTGCATTATTTTATATTTTTAAAACCCCAGTACTACAAGGTTTTCGGAACACTGTAAAGGTAAGAAAAAATTATTGGCACAGTAATTGAATATTGCTAATCAAACAGGAAATAAATAACAACTGAAACCATCATAAAACAACTTAAGCCATGAAAACGATATTACAACAGATAGCCCTTTTTACACTGCTCTTTTCGGCAGATGCATTTGCGCAGGACGTCACTACTGTACGGGCTAACAATAACGACATAAGCGATAACCTTGACCTACAGGCTGTAGCTTCTATCTTTGGTGAATCAAGAGACCTTGAAGATTTTGAGAGAAGGCTTAATGACCCGGAGATACAAATTTCTAACCTGGATCTTAACGGAGATAACAAGGTAGATTACCTGAGAGTTGTAGAAGCTGCCGAGAACAATACACACCTAATCATAATACAGGCGGTATTAGGCCCCGATACTTTTCAGGATATCGCAACTGTTGAAGTAGAAAAAGACCGAAGCAACAATGTGCAGGTACAAGTAGTAGGAGATACTTATATGTATGGATCTAACTATATCTATGAGCCGGTATACGTGTCGCAGCCAATAATATATGATACTTTTTGGGTTAGCACTTACCGTCCTTACTATTCACCGTGGTATTGGAATTATTACCCAACATATTACACCTACTGGGCGCCATACCCTGTGTACAGATACAGAACGCGTGTTCATAATCACATAAATACCAGAAATAACTATGTTTATGTAAACACTAGAAGAAGCTCACGATCTGAAACATTATACAATTCAAGGAGGCAGAATGCTTATGAAAAGCAGCATCCTAACAACTCTTTTAGCAGCAGGAATAAAAATGTAAGCAACAGGTATGCACTGGAACAAAGCCGCGGTACATTAAGGACCAGCCGTGGCGCAGGATCTGCAACAAAGAACTCGTTTTCTAACTCACGAAATGCCGATAAATCTAATAAGAGGGAAACAACTGCGAGAGCTAAAGACAACAACAGTTTTTCTAATTCATCAAGGAATCAGTCGGCTAGAAATGCAGATTCTCCTGCAAAAACCAGTAACAGTGCCGTAAGAAACAGTGCTGTTCAACAGTCGAAGAATGAATATACAGCTCCTGCAAGAAACACAGATGTGCAGCGTTCGGCTCCGGTACAACAAGCAGCTCCGGCACGTATCGAGCGCACGGCTCCGGTGCAGCAGCAAGCGGCTCCTGTAAGACAAAGTGAGCCTGTACAAATACAACGTTCTGCTCCGGTACAGCAGCAGGCAGCTCCTATTCAAATGGAACGTTCTGCCCCGGTACAGCAACAAGCTGCTCCTGTAAGACAGAGCGCACCGGTTCAACAGGCAGCGCCAGCAAGACAAAGCGCTCCAATGCAGTCTGCACCGGCACCTTCACGTTCAGGTGGAGGTTCAAGAAGAGGTTAAGTTAATTCTATTATATTTGAAAGAAAGCACCGCTGGTAATTCAACGGTGCTTTTTTTATGGTTACCCGGTCTATCTTTAAAGGTGAAAAAAGACTTAATGATAGCCACGATAAAACTCTAAGTTTTTATGAAACGCTATTAAACTATCCTTCTCCCTTTTATAGCCTCAACCCATTCATTTTTTGAACATACGGTACATTTTCCGGTTGTAGGCTCAAGCCTTTGTGTATTGGCACAAAATGTACAGGCATATACTCCCGATTTTGGTATTACAGTACTTTTTAGATTAAATAACTGTGGCCGTATAGGAAGTCCGAATTTGACATCTTCATCCTCGTAGAAAAAAACACTTATATCGCCATTGGTTTCCATGTAAGCATTTCTTACCTGCCCCAAATGATCAATTGATTTCAACCTTAGCTCGGCAAAAAATTCGTCCTGTGCAAGGTCTTCTTTTTCAAAGCTAGTAATAGAAAATTGGCCATCTTCTATAATGCAATGTGGTTTTCCTTCAATAAAATTTTCAAATCTCTTACTCTTCGCCAACAGCCAGGTTACAGCCCTATACATAAAAAGTATGATAAGGAATACGGTTATGGCAGGTATAAGGCCTACATCTTCATAAAACATTGGGTCGCCAGCAGCAGATCCTAATGAGATGATGATTACCACCTCAAATATTGAGAGTTGCTTTACCCCTCTCTTTCCGGCAAATTTTAGCGTAAGCAGTACAACCGTAAACATAATCACGGTACGGAAAATCACTTCGGCTAAAAATTCAAAAGGCAGGTCGTTAAACAGAAGCCTTTTCCACTCAAAAATATTTTTCATTTCATGTTAAGAATTATCATCTTAAAAGTACCAAGACTATTTTGCTCATTAACAAACATTAGGACAACTTTAATACAGCGTTATAACTAATCCCAAACAGGCTCTCGTACTTTTATGATTATCAAAATACTAACAACAAAAAAATACAATTATGAGCAAGAGAGTAGCCATACTGGCAACCGACGGTTTTGAGGAAAGCGAACTTAAATCACCAAAACAATATTTAGAAGATCAGGGCTGGCAGGCCGATATCGTGAGCCTTAAAAGCGGTACTATTAAAGCATGGGCAGAAAAAAACTGGGGCAAAGAATATACTGTAGACTACACATTAGATGAAGTATCTTCTTCAGACTACCATGCACTTGTACTTCCGGGAGGTGTTATCAACCCAGACCTTTTAAGAAGAAGCGATGATGCTATTGCTTTTGTAAAGGCGTTTTTTGACGAAAAGAAACCTGTTGCAGCCATTTGCCACGGTCCGCAACTGCTTATTAATGCAGAAGTTGTGGATGGAAGAGAACTTACATCATTCATGTCGGTCAAAAAAGACCTTCAGAATGCAGGAGCTAACTGGGTAGACAAAGAAGTTGTTGTAGACAACGGACTTGTTACCAGCCGTACTCCAGACGATTTGCCTGCTTTTAACAAAAAGATGGTAGAAGAAATCAAAGAAGGAAAACATGAACTTCAGAGAAGTTAATTTCAAGGTTGAAACTTTGATTCACCCGGAAGGCTTTCGTACCCTGTGTATGAAAGCTTTCTTTTTTTATCTTTACTTAAATTAATTTTTTACCAATGAAAACAAAAATAATGTTAGTGCTTGCCATCGTAACTTTACAGGCAAACGCCCAACTGAAACCTGTATCATACACAGAGGGCAAACAAAAGCTTAATGGCTTTGCCGCTATACCTGTGAAACCTTTAAAACAAAAGCCCGGTGTACTTATATTACCTGCGTGGTTTGGCATTAACGACCATACTAAAGAGGTTGCAGCAAAACTTTCTAAACTGGGCTATCATGCCTTTATTGCAGATATTTACGGCGAAGGAAATTACCCTGCAAATGCACAGGATGCAGGAAAACAGGCGGGCTACTACAAAACAAACTATGAAGCTTACCAGAAACGTATTGCCGCCGCATTAGAGCAGCTTATAAAAAGCGGTGCAGATGCTAATAACATTGTGATGATAGGCTATTGCTTTGGAGGTACAGGGGTTCTTGAGGCTGCACGTGCCGATATGAACGTTAAAGGTGTTGTGTCATTTCACGGAGGTTTAGGTAAAGATGCTGCACGCAAAAATAATGCAATAAAAACAAAGGTCCTGGTGTTACACGGAGCAGATGATCCCTATGTGCCTCAAAAAGATATCGAAGCTTTCCAGAAAGAAATGAAAGATGGCAATGCCGACTGGCAAATGGTGTACTACAGCAATGCAGTACATGCCTTTACAGAAAAAGAAGCCGGCAGTGATAATGCTAAAGGCGCAGCCTATAACGAGAAGGCAGATAAACGCTCATGGTCGCATTTTATGGTATTTTTAACGGAACTTTTTCAATAAGAATGTTTTAGAAGAAAAATATTTTGTACTTTAGGCAGAGTAAATCAATCCTGGGGGATATATGAAAAAGACTTTTATGATCATGCTAATGGCACTGGGGGGTACCATAGCAGCAAACGCACAGCACTGCAGCGCTAAATGCACAGCAGCACAAAATTCGCAATGTTCTAAAACACTGGCTAAAAATAGCGAAGAGTATAAAATACGCTATGAGAGGCTTAAAGAGTTAGAGCTTAAAAGAGCCGACAGCCCGAGCTACAATAAATCCGTAAGCCTTAGCAGGGCATTTGACAAAAAACTTGCGCAAAAAATAGACAAATCACTTTACAGCAATGAAACTGCTTTTAACCAATGGATAGAAAAAAATATCCATGCGACAAATTTTGGTTCTGTTGCAGATGCTAAAGAGCAGTGGCAGAAAGTTAATAAAGCATATAACAATGCGGTAGCCGAAAATAAAGACTATTATGACTACATGACGGAGCTTACACTGTCTGTAGAAAATGCTTCAGAAATCATAAAAGGCGCCACTACCACCATAGCCTATGAAAATGTATATAAGTAAGATTATCTTAGTACAACGATACAAAAGCCTCTGCAATGCAGGGGCTTTTTTTTAGCTGCATACTTCATAACATATCCATTAAATATTATCTTTACGTTTCATATTAAATCTCGTTTATGAATAGACTATGTCTTTTGGCTGCGTCGGCACTATTAGTGTCCTGTGGTGCATCTACTTCTGTAGAAACAAAAAAAGATTATGCTAAGGCTGATGTAACTAAATACATGAAGACCATTACGCAGGCCGATCTTAAGAAACATCTTTATATCGTGGCCGGGGATGACATGCAGGGTCGTAATACCGGAGAGGAAGGCCAAAAGAAAGCCGGACGCTACCTTATAGACCAGTATAAAAAAGACGGTATCTCTTTTCCTAAAGGGGCATCCGATTTTTACCAGCCGGTTCCATCTGCGTTTATGACAAGAGCCTTTAGCCCTAAACTGGGCGATTCTGAAAATATCTGGGCATATATAGAAGGTACAGAAAAACCGGATGAAGTATTGGTTATTTCGGCGCACTACGATCACGTAGGTATGAAAAATGGAGAGGTTTATAACGGTGCTGACGATGACGGAAGCGGAACCGTAGCTCTACTAGAGATTGCACAGGCTTTTATGCAGGCTAAAAAAGATGGATACGGCCCAAAACGCTCTATACTATTCCTTCATGTAACAGGCGAAGAACATGGCCTTCATGGTTCACGCTACTATTCAGAGAATCCGCTATTCCCTATCAAAAACACAATTGCCGACCTAAATATTGATATGATAGGCCGTCGCGACGAAGAACATAAGAATAATGGTAACTATGTATACGTTATAGGGTCAGACAGGCTGAGTACAGACCTGCACAACATTAACGAAGAGGCAAATAAAAAATATACTAATCTTAAGCTGGATTACACCTTTAACGCTAAAGACGACCCTAATCATTTTTATGAAAGATCAGATCATTACAACTTTGCTAAAAAGGGAATTCCAATTATTTTCTACTTTAATGGAGTCCACGAAGATTATCACAAACAGGGTGATGAGCCTCAAAAAATAGAATATGATCTTTTGGCAAAAAGAACCCAACTGGCATTTGTTACTGCCTGGGAACTGGCAAACAGGGAAAACCGACCTGTTGTCGATAAAAAATAACACCAAACAAAAATCCCACGCTGAGCGTGGGATTTTTTATTTAATTTTTTTGTTAGAAAAGCCGTTGTTTACAAACAATATAATCCTGTTTTTCTTTTTACGCCTGAAGAACTCCCAGTTTATGATTACGCCTACGATACATATAGCCATAAGGACTACAAGCAGGGATATATAGATGACATCATTTAGCGTAGATATATTGGGCACTTTGAGCACAAAAAAATACAATGATGTAAAAAACACCAAAATTGATAGCAGTAACGAAAATAGTTTCATGTCCTTTCACTTTTTTAATAAATAGGCAGCGTGCGATATAGCAAAAGGGGACAAATTGCTAAAAACATTCATAAGAATGTATCACTTCCATTGGTTGCAACTTTAATAACTTGCAATTCTCTTTCATATTGTTTAACAAATGGCAAATTTATGCAATTTATACCGATTTAACGTATTATTTGCAAGAAAATTACGGTGTAATTCGCTGAATACCGATTAGGTATACCTCGAGCACAAAGTTGCTTTTAGAGTTCGGCTACTTTAGGTTTAAAGAAATTTACATAGAAATATGACCTGGGATCAACGCCTGCATCTACTATCATAGCATTGATTTCATTGACCTTTTCATCATCTTTTGAAGTATTCAGATTTAAAAAAAGCAGAAGCTCGTCTGCATTGGCAAACTTAAAGCTCAGCTTAGTATTAAGCGAATAATTAGTGATGCTGAATTCTGTTTTTTTGCTGTCTATACCGGCTTCCCTAAACGCAGCTTTAATGGTTTCGAAATCGTGATGCATGGTGTATTATTAGAATGTTTACTGTTTTTAAGTGCAGGATATAAAAAAAGCTCCGGGCACTACTACGAAGCTTTTTTTTCAATTATAAAAAGTAAGAAATAAAATTTCTGTTATAACTGGTCATTCTTAACGATTTGTACTTTACCCGGAGGCACATCTCCTGACGTATCTTTAATAAGCAATACGCCTAATACATTTAGCGGGATATCTATTGGCTCATCCGAATGCCTTATCTCTTCAATTATGTTTTCATAATCTGAAGTGCTAAGTACAAGCGAATCGCCTTTATCTATTTTTTTTGCAAAAAGATAATCCCTTATTGCTGCTGTGGAAATGCTGGTTCCTATAACTACAAATTCTGGCATGGCTTTTATTTTTATATAGCTAAGATACCTAGGCTAAATTCAAAATTTGAAAAGGTTTTGTTAAAGTGTTAAAGAAACGTGCGTCTGTTAATCAGGCTTCTTCCGCCTAAAATGCCTATATTTGCACAAAATACAGCATTTACATGGCCACATTCCACGATTTAGACCTGCCGAAAGCACTCCAAAAAGCACTTGACGAGTTAGGCTTTATAACTCCTACCCCTATCCAGTTAAGGGCAATGCCGGTAATACTTTCAGGCCGCGACATGATGGGTATTGCGCAGACAGGTACAGGTAAAACCTTTGCCTATCTATTGCCAATACTTAAGCAATGGAAGTTTGCCGATATACACGTGCCTCGTGTCGTAATTGTCGTGCCTACCCGCGAACTTGTAGTTCAGGTTGTGGAAGAAGTGGAGAAACTTACGCAATTTATGTCGGTTCGTACGCTTGGTGTATTTGGTGGTGTCAATATCAACACACAAAAGAAAAGGGTATACGAAGGTGTAGACGTTCTCGTGGGTACGCCCGGAAGGATGATGGACCTTGCCCTTGACAATGTTGTACGTTTTGACGAAGTTAAAAAACTGGTCATCGACGAGTTTGACGAGATCCTGAATCTTGGTTTCCGTACACAGGTAACCTCAATCCTTTCAATGATGAAGGCTAAAAGGCAAAACATTCTCTTCTCAGCGACAATGACTGATGAAGTAGATGATATGCTTAATGATTACTTTGATTTTCCTGAAGAAGTGTCACTGGCTGCAAGTGGTACGCCGCTTGACCAGATAGAGCAGTTGGGCTACCGCGTACCTAACTTCCTTACAAAAGTTAACCTCCTTAAAAACCTGTTACACCAGGATGAGAGCATTTCGCGTGTACTGGTTTTTGTAAACAATAAAAGAACTGCCGACCTTGTTGCTGATTCACTGGAAGATTTTCCGGGGCAGTTTGGAGTTATCCACTCTAACAAATCGCAAAATTACAGGCTTAATACCATGGCTTCTTTTCAGGAAGGGGAATTAAGGGGTATCATAACTACCGATGTAATGGCGCGTGGACTTGACATATCTGACATCACCCACGTTATCAACATGGAATTTCCTGAAGTACCGGAGCAATATATCCACCGTATTGGCCGTACAGGCCGTGCCGATAAAACCGGTATTGCCATAAGTTTTATTGCGCCGTCTGAAGAAAACATTGAGGTAGAAGCAGAAGTGCTGATGGAAAAGGAAGTTAAATTCCTTGACCTGCCTGAAGGACTTGAAATAGCCGAGCGTATGCTGGACTTTGAGAAAGACAAAGTAAAGATGAAAGTGCTTGTAAGGGCTCCTAAAAAATCTACCGGAGGTTTCCACGAGAAGAAAGAAAAAAATAAAAAGGTTAACCTTGGCGGTCCCGGGAAAACCAAACCCCGAAAAACAAAATCGCGTAACCGTGGTATTGAAAGGGCTCGTGATAAAAAGAGAAAAGACAAGGACAAATAAAATATACAAGGCGATGCAACAGCATCGCTTTTTTTATGCTTTAGATTTAAGAAGATGCAGTACGTCGATAAAATTGAAGTATGCACTCTGCCTTTTGTATAGTAACAAAATTTCTGCTAACTTTAATATGCCTTTTACCCGATCATCTACTAACCAATACTATATATGGGCAAATTTACTATTAAAAAAAGGTCAGACGGCGAATTCCAGTTTGACCTGAAAGCCGGCAATGGCCAGGGCATATTAACCAGCGAAGGCTATACTACTAAAGCAAGCTGTATGGGAGGCATAGATTCTGTGCGGAAAAATTCGCAGATAGATTCCAGGTTTGAGAAAAAGACCGCCTCTAACGGAAAATATTATTTTACCCTCAAAGCAATGAATGGCCTGATCATTGGCCAAAGTGAGATGTATGAAGGAAAAACATCGAGGGACAACGGAATAGAATCAGTAAAGTTTAATGCCGCTACAGCAGATGTAGAAGACAAAAGCGAATAGATTGTATACTAATTTTCAATAAAAAAGGCGCTCAGTATTGTGAGCGCCTTTTTACATATTTTTTTATTCTCTTAGTGTCCTGAAACCTTCGCAGAATGCTCTACATTCTTAAGTTTACGTGAACAGTAAATACCGAAGAACAGTATATATAAATAACAGAATACCGGCACTATGAATGAGTGCTGAACTCCGTATACAGGATCTGAATCGGCAATAGCGCCCTGAATTACAGGAACGATAGCCCCGCCCAGGATTGCCATTACAAGCAGCGATGAGCCCTGGCTAGTATACTTGCCAAGCCCTGATATACCTAATGTATAAATATTAGAAAACATGATTGAGTTAAAGATACCCATACCAAGTATGCTGTACATAGCCAGTTCTCCTTCGTTAAACATCGCAGATAACAACAATATAACATTGATCGAAGCAAATACAGCAAGCGTTCTAGCCGGAGCCGATTTACCTATCATAAATGCTACAAAGTTAAGTGCGATAAATACAAGGAAGAAACTTATCTGAGAGAAAGTAAGGTCTACCACACCATATATTACAAGGAATACAACCGCTGCTGTAATAAGCATGAACAGGTATTTCTTGGTTTGCCCCAGCGAATGGTTTAACGATATAGCTCCTAAAAATCTTCCTATCATGGCACCACCCCAGTATAATGCTAGGTAGTTTTTACTCACAGCCTCACTAAGGCCCATGATATAATCTTTCTCAAGGAAACTAATGATAAAGCTCCCTACCGCAACCTCACCACCTACATAGCAAAAGATCCCTAACACGCCCAGCTTAAGCTGTGGGAATTTTAAAGCACCAAGGCCTTTAGTTTCCACTTCCTCTTCTGCCTGGAATGACGGTAGTTTTACGTTATAGATAAGCAGTGCTACCAGTAGTAATATACCAGCAAATACAAGGTATGGTATACGTGTAGCCTCAGCTGTGATCTCGTGTGACGCGCTTGACCCGAAGATAAGGAAACCACCTAATATCGGCGCGATTGTAGTACCAAAGGCGTTGAATGCCTGTGTCATGTTTAGTCGGCTTGATGCGCTGTCTTCTGTACCAAGCAGCGATACATAGGCATTGGCAGTGATCTGCAGGATTGTAAATCCTAAACCTAATACGAATAGTGCCCCAAGGAACAATCCGTAAACTGAAAAAGTAGCTGCAGGGTAAAATAAGATACACCCAAGAGCCGACACTATGATACCGGCGATGATACCATTTTTGTATCCTACTTTATTTACAGGGTCACCATAGCTGTATGACACTAAAAAGTAAGCAAGAGAGCCTAAAAAGTAAGCCCCAAAGAAACAGAACTGCACCAGCATAGACTCCAGGAAGGTAAGCTCAAACAGTTTTTTTAGATACGGGATCAATATGTCATTCATACAGGTAATAAAGCCCCACATGAAGAATAAAAGTGTGATGGTAATCAGCGGAACGGTATAATTTGTTCCCTGATTCTTTTGTGTTGAAGTACTCATTAATAGATGTTATTTTGGACGCACAAATTATAAATTTATTAGCTATTGGCGCTAATGTTAAATAACTTTTAAATTATTCTAAAAAAAATAAGGGCATTGAAAATTATTCAATACCCTTATATATAAATAACGACGTTTTTATCTCTAATTAAGCCATAAATTGTTAAAAATGAAAAACGAAAACGTGGTAAACTGCGTATTTTAGGATTTTGAACCCTAAAAATATACCTTAAATTTCATTTTATTTATTTGGAGTGAACACCAGGCATACCGGAGAGCAGATGTCTATTCTCTTGCCCGTGTCGCTAAGGAGGCCTGTCGTCTTATCCCTCTTAAAGATGACAATAGTATTAGCATTTTGGTTGGCCATAAGCAGATAATTATCTGTAGGGTCTATAACAAACTGGCGAGGGCCCTCGCCCATTGTACTTATCTGCTGTACCTGGTTCATCATCCCGTTAGCGTGTACTTTGTATACCGTTACATTATTCGCATCTCCCCTATTGGTAACATATAAATATTTACTGTCATTAGAAAACGAAATATGTGCAGCACCATTAAAATCGTTGCAATCTTTTGCATTAAGTGTTAGTTCCTGTATAAGGACCATCT
The DNA here is from genome assembly GCF_033042555.1 of Flavobacterium sp. DG1-102-2. Lineage (NCBI taxonomy): Bacteria > Pseudomonadati > Bacteroidota > Flavobacteriia > Flavobacteriales > Flavobacteriaceae > Flavobacterium > Flavobacterium sp. DG1-102-2. The sequence goes on along the minus strand of NZ_JAWLIK010000003.1, from coordinate 365,618 downwards.
TTTCTTTCATGTAACTAAAAACATCTACCGTACCGCTTAACTCGTTTACAAGATAAACGAAAAGGCCGTTAGGATGAAACACAAGATGTCTTGGCCCGCTTCCCGGCTTGACATCAACGGTTTCCTTAAGTGTAAGCGTTTGTTCGCCGCCATCAGAGGCGTAATTGTAAATGAATATCTTATCTACTCCAAGGTCATTTACGAATACATATTTTTTATCTGGCGAAAAATACACCATGTGTACGTGTGCTTTTTCCTGGCGGCTTGTATTTATACTGCTTCCTGTGTGTTTAACCACCTGTTTTGCATCGGTAAGGCTGCCATCATTCTTTTTACCAAACACGGCTATGCTTCCGCCTGTATAGTTGGCAACAATAACATTTTTGTCGTCGTTGATGATGTAACAAGGGTCGGCGCCTTCTGCATCCCTTTTGTTCATCTGCTGAAGTTTTCCTGTAGACGGAGTATATTTAAAAGAGCTAACGTTGCTTTTTTCTCCGTCCTCATTAACGCTGTATACCACAGAGTTACTTTTATTTACGGTAACGTAGCTTGGATTGATAACGCCATCAGTACTGTTCTTTTCTTTAAAGGCAAGCGTATTTACATTAAAATCATACACATAAATACCTTTACTGGCACAGGCGTTTGTATAAGTACCTATAACAAGGTTGTAGTTATCCTGTGCTGCCGCATTCATACAAAGAAGTATTAGTAATACTTTGATAATTTTCATTCGAATAAATTTATGGAAAAACAAAAGTAAGGCATTTAAAGATGATGTGAAATTTATCGTAGGGATTTGCTATGCGGTTTACAATAAAAATTAGTATTTTTGACAAACTTTCAACCGAAATGCAGTTCAAACACCCGGAAATTCTATACTTTCTTTTCCTGCTTGCAATTCCCATACTGGTCCATTTGTTTCAATTGCGCCGTTTTCAAAAAGAATATTTTACCAATGTACGCTTCCTTAAGGAGCTGAGCATGCAAACCCGCAAAAGCTCTAAGATCAAAAAATGGCTTTTACTCGCAACCCGTTTATTACTGCTCGCCTTTCTTATTGTTGCTTTTGCGCAGCCCTATTTTAAGGCTAAAGACGATGATAATAAAGGTAATGAAATGGTTATCCTGCTGGATAATTCTTTCTCCATGCAGACTAAAGGCAGCAAGGGCGAACTGTTGAAACGTGCAGTACAGGATATCCTTGAAAATACACCCGAAAATCAGCAGTTCTCACTTATTACAAACACTAACGTTTGGTGGGACACCGATGTAAAATCAATTCAAAAAGACCTTCAGAACATCAAATATAGTGATGTGCCTTTCCGTCCGGATTTTCTTTTGACAAAAGCACAGGCTAAGAATCCGAATAGCGGTAAAGATATTGTTGTTATTACCGACGCTATCAACCTTGACAGCAAAGACCTTTCTAAATTTGATGGAAAATCGCCTACCTATTTTATAGTGCCCGAAGCAGAGAACACTGCAAACGTCTCTATAGACAGTGTATACATCTCTCAGGTTATGGACAACTTTTACGAGATAAAAGTAGATATGGAAGCTTTTGGCGATGTAGAGAACGATGTGCCTATTTCGCTTTACAATGGCAAAAGCCTTACCGCTAAAACACTGGTAAAGTTTGATGGCAGCACGAAAAAATCGAGCACCTTCACCATTCCTAAAAAAGACTTTCACGGATATGTATCCATCAATGATAACAGCCTGATGTATGATAACAATCATTATTTCAGCATTTCAAAGCCACAAAAATCAAACGTAACTGCCATTGGCGATACCTCCAAAAATGGCTTTCTTGCGAGAATCTACACCGATGATGATTTTAACTTTACCGCTTCAGAGTTGCGTTCGCTGGACTATAACAGCCTTGACAAACAGGATGCAATCATTTTAAACGAGGTAAAAGACATTCCACAGGCGCTCATTACGACACTTAAAACATTTTATGCTAAAGGCGGAAACGTGATTATAATACCGGCACAGGACAGCAGTCTGCAAAACCTGAACAGCCTTATGGCAGCCTTTGGCGGAGGCCAGTTCAAAAGCCAGAACAGCAACGAAAGACAAATTACCAAGATTGCCTTTAACCACCCGCTCTATGCTACAGTATTTGAGAAGAAAACCGACAACTTTCAATACCCTAAAGCAACTACCGGATTTACCCTTGGCGGAAGTGCGCTGCCGGTTTTAAGCTATGACGACCAGACGCCGTTTCTTGCATCCGTAAGCAATAAATTGGGCAATGTATATGTATTTACTGCAGCCATTACTAAGACTAACAGTAACTTCCAGAATTCTCCGCTCATCGTGCCTACCTTTTATAATATGGCACAAAACAGCGGGAAAACAGGAATTAGCGCTATCACTATTGGCGAAAACCAAAACCTGCTACTGGATGCCCTATTATCTAAAGATGAAGTGCTGACGGTTAAAAACGAAACGTCTGATTTTATCCCGATGCAGCAATTGCTGAATAACAAGGTCAAGCTTTCTTTTGGTGATTACCCTGAGGAAGCGGGTAACTTTGCAGTTTATAAAAACAACCAAAACCTTAGGAGCATAAGCTTTAACCATGCACGGACAGAAAGTGACCTATCCCTGCAAAATAAAGCTGTAACAGATAAATTTACAGCTGCCACTTCGGTAGCGACAGTATATAACGATATTAAGTCAGAACGTACCGCTAGTGAATTATGGAAATGGTTCATCATCGGCACGCTGATTTTCCTTTTAACTGAACTTCTTATTCAAAAATTCGTAAAATGAACCTGATATTCAAAAACGCCGTTATTATTGACAAAAACAGCCCTTTTAATAAGCAGGCTGTAGACATACAGGTGGAAAACGGCATCATTAAAAAAATAAGCCAAAATATTGCAGCTGATGGCTTTGAGACCGTAGAACTTGATAACCTTCACATCTCTAAAGGCTGGTTTGACAGTTCTGTAAGTCTTGGCGAGCCAGGCTATGAAGACAGGGAAACCCTTGCAAATGGTCTTGACGTTGCCGCAAAAAGCGGCTTTACAGATATCGCGCTTCAGCCAACGGGAAACCCAATTGCTGAAAGACAGGCCGACATCAATTTCCTTTTAACAAAATCGGCGCATGCCGCAACAAAGCTGCACCCTATAGGAGCGCTGACAAAAAACAGTGAAGGCAAAGACATCGCTGAGCTTTTTGACATGAAAAATGCAGGGGCTGTTGCCTTTGGCGATTATAATAAATCGATTACCGATGCAGGCATCTTAAAGATTGCACTGCAATATGTTCAGGACTTTGACGGACTAGTTATTGCCTTCGCACAAGACAGTAACATAAAAGGCAAGGGCGTTGTTCACGAAGGTATTGTAGGCACGCGCCTTGGCCTTAAAGGAATCCCTACCCTTGCCGAAGAACTCCAAATAGTGCGTAACCTGTACCTTTTAGAGTATACTGGCGGCAAGATGCATATACCTACAATCTCTACGGCAAAATCGGTTCAGCTTATTAAAGAAGCTAAAGCGAAAGGGCTTAATGTTACCTGCAGCGTGGCTATCCACAACCTGATATTGACAGATGAAGTGCTGGTTGACTTTGACACCCGTTATAAGGTTATGCCTCCGCTACGCCCGGATGCTGAACGTAAAGTATTGATTGAAGCGGTGTTTGATGGCACGATAGACATGATAACATCAGACCACAACCCTATTGACATAGAAAACAAAAAACTGGAATTTGACCTTGCCAAAGATGGTACAATAGGTTTTGAAAGTGCTTTTGGCGCTCTGCAAACCATATTGCCGCTTGAGGTCATCGTTGAGAAATTCACGGCAGGAAAACCTGTATTTGGGTTTGCCAACCAGGATATCACAGAAGGTGCAGCTGCATCGTTCACACTGTTTAATCCTGCCACGCAATGGACTTTCAGCAAAGCGGACATCAAATCAAAATCAAAAAACTCTGCTTTCTTAGGCCATGCGCTTAAAGGAAAAGCATACGGAATATACAATCAGGGAAAATTAATACTGAACGACTAACATGACCGATTTAGAAAAAGGCAAAACAAATGCCATTATCTCATACCTGCACATTATTGGCTGTATCATTGCCATGGTAATGAACAGCGACGCAGAAAAGAAAAGCGCATTTGCATCTTTCCATATACGACAATCGTTGGGATTAACCCTATTGTCTATGTTATTAGGATCAACCATCTCAAATTTTGACAGCTGGTATGTAACAGGCCCTTTTTATCTGTTTTTTATTGTTCTTTGGACCTATGGTTTTATAGGGGCAATTCAGGGACAAATGAATATGATTCCGTTATTGGGCCCATTCTTTCAGAAACTTTTTAAAGGATTATAATATATGGACTTATCATTATACCATCTTGTAAGAGAACCAAAAGTAAAAAAGGATAAGAATCCGTTACTGTTGTTACTGCACGGCTATGGAAGCAACGAGGAAGATCTTTTCTCGTTTGCAGCGCAATTGCCAGATGACTATTTTATCGTGTCGGCAAGAGCACCGTATAACCTTCCGCAGTACAGCGGCCATGCGTGGTATGCCATTACGTTTGATAACGACATGAATAAATTCTCTGACGATAAACAGGCAGCAGAATCCCGTGACCTTATCGTAAAGTTTATTGATGAGCTTATTGCTGCCTACCCTATTGATAAAGATAATGTAACGCTTATTGGCTTTAGCCAGGGATCAATATTAAGCTATGCCGTAGCGTTAACACACCCTGAAAAAATAACACGTGTAGCAGCACTAAGCGGATATTTAAACATGGATATCGTAGGCAACAGCCTGCATGCAGAAGATGCCGCTAAAGTTCGCTTCTTTATTTCTCACGGAACTGTAGACCAGGTTATCCCTGTTGAATGGGCCCGCAAAGCGCCGGAGTTCCTTAAAAACTTAGGCCTTGATGTTGAGTACAACGAGTACAACGCCGGACACGGTGTTGCACCGCAAAACTTTTACGATTTACTAAACTGGCTGAATAAGTAGCAGGACAAAAAAATAAACACAAAAGGGATAAGCTTTAAACTTATCCCTTTTGTGTTTTATATATCTAATAAAGTTTTATCCTCCCATACATCTTCATATCCATCATTTGTCATTAAGAAACGATAACCCGGTGGCAATCCTAAATATCTGATAATATTCTGATTAATATCTTTTAAATGAGAGGCATGTATCGGTTCAAAGAAATCAGTAGCCTCTGAAAAATCACCTGCCCAGATATACCATCCGTTTGAGTTGCCTTCGACCGGATGTCTTAATCCATCCATCGGCATTATTCCTTCTCTTACTGATTTCGAAATTTCAATAATTGAATTTTCTTCAACAGGAGAATGCTCGACATTATATTTCTCACAAATATACTGACTGAACCTGTTCATCCTAATGAGGCAATTTGCTTTTCACAATACCATAAAAGTAAGTCCCAACTAATGCGCCTAATAGCACTACGCCTATTCCGTAGAAACCGGCGCCGATAAGAATATACATTGGCCCCGGACATGTACCTATAAGTCCCCAGCCTAAGCCGAACAATATACCTCCTACAAGATAATTGGTAAAGCCTTTTTCTTTGTCGGGGATAACAATTGGTGCTCCTGTAATATCTTTTACATTATTACGCTTAATTAACTGTACGCCTATAGTACCTACTACAACAGCTGTCATGATGATGCCAAACATGTGGAAAGACTGAAAGTGGAACATTTCGTAAATACGGTACCACGATACCGCTTCAGATTTGGTCAGCACAATACCAAACACAACACCAACCAATAAGTATTTTATAAATTTCATGAGATGATCTTAATTAAAGAATAATGGTAACAGCAGCCATGACATAATGAGTCCGCCAATAAAAAATCCTATAACTGCAATAAGTGACGGAAGTTGAAGGTTGCTTAAGCCTGTAATTGCATGCCCTGATGTGCAGCCCCCGGCATAACGCGTACCAAAGCCCACCAGAAGTCCTCCAAGCAATAGAATACCTAAGATTTTGGGCGATTGCAGGGCTTCTGCGCTTGTTAATGCATCAGGCAGTAATTTGCCGTTTCCATTATCATTGGGTGCGTCAATATGCATCATGTGCAGTTCGGTAACTGTTTGTGGGTTAACCTGCACTGTTGGTACTGATGGATCGCTTAAAAAATGTACTGCAATATATCCGCCAAGCATCGCACCAAGTACTACGACAAGGTTCCAGCGTTGTGATTTCCAGTCGAATCTAAAGAATTCGGTTGTTTTGCCTGCGCCAAGCATTGTACACATGGTACGAAGGTTAGACGACATACCAAATGTTTTTCCAAAATAGATTAGCGCCAGCATAACCGACCCTATAAGGAATCCTGACACATACCACGGCCAGGTACCGTATATACTTTCCATACTTATTATTATTTACCTGCAAATGTAACATTTTAGTTTAGTATTGAGAAAGGAGATTTGAGATGTTAGATTTGAGATAATAGACATCATACTCCCAACTTCTAACATGCGACATAAAACATCGCACAAAAATTATTACTTTTGGTTAACAATTAATCAATCATGAAAAGATACCTTATACTTTCCTGTATTGCTCTTGTACTTACAGCATCTTGTGTAAGCACAAGAAATACCATAAGAAACATTGATGATAATGCTATCATGCCTGCCCTAAGCAAGGATAAAACCTTTATAATAACTGAAACCAGCAAGGACAAGAAATATGGTTACGATCAGGACTATCCGGTAAATCTTGGCTTCCTGCCGCTGACTACTGGCGAATTGAATGTGAAGCGCTATTTTGGTGCACTTACAGGACCTAACGGACAAGCGCTGACATTTACAAAAACGGAAAGCTGCTGCCCATTTCCAACAAAAAAATTTGATGCCGGAGCCGGATTATTAGATGTATACGAAGTTACCTGGGAGGGTCTAAATACTCCCAAGAAAATCTATATAAACCTTTATGAAAAAGGCAAGGTGATTGCACCGCATGGTTTTGCCATAAAACCTATTGCTCAATAGATACTCTTGATAGCCTTCGTATACAGCAAAGGCTTTTTATTTTTATCTTTGCATCAAATTATAACACAACAATGAACTTACAGAATATACCTCAAATTAAAAATACAGACAGTGGCAACTTTTTTCTTCTTGCCGGCCCTTGTGCCATTGAAGGTGAAGAGATGGCGCTTCGCATAGCTGAAAAAACAGTCGAAGTAACCAGCAAACTGCAGATACCTTATGTTTTTAAAGGCTCATTCAAAAAAGCTAACCGTTCAAGGGTTGACAGCTTTACAGGTATTGGCGATGAAAAAGCGCTTAAGATACTACGTAAAGTGTCTGAAACTTTTGGGGTGCCTACCGTTACAGATATCCACACAGAACAGGACGCTGTCATGGCTGCCCAGTATGTAGATATCCTTCAAATCCCTGCTTTTCTTGTACGCCAGACCGATCTTGTTGTGGCTGCAGCCGAAACGGGAAGGGTTGTAAACCTTAAAAAAGGACAGTTCATGAGCCCTGAAAGCATGAAACATGCAGTTCAGAAAGTATTGGACTCTAACAATGAGAACGTAATGGTTACCGATCGTGGTACTATGTTCGGTTATCAGGATATGATCGTAGATTACAGGGGAATACCTACCATGCAGCAATTTGCTACAACAGTACTTGATGTTACCCATTCACTTCAGCAGCCTAACCAGACTGTTGGTGTTACAGGCGGCCGACCTGACATGATCGAGACTATTGCTAAGGCTGGTATCGCTGTAGGTGTAGACGGTATTTTTATAGAAACCCACTTTGACCCGGCTAATGCTAAAAGTGACGGCGCTAATATGCTTCACCTGGACTACTTTGAAGGCCTTATGCAAAAATTGGTGGCAATCAGAAAAACCATAAACCAGTTTTAAGAAGGTTAATTTGGTTATCTGTTGTCATTCTGAACAGAATATAATGACGTGAAGAATCTTATCAAAAAAAATATAAAATTAAAAGCCCGCAAATGCGGGCTTTTTTATTGGCCCAAAATTGCTATTAAAAAAATTAACATATTGCATTGCCAATCCAATTTTTATAATTTACTTTGTACTTCAAAGTACTTTTATATGGAAAACTATTTAAAGGACATACAGGATATTAAGAAAATGATGGACAAATCGTCACAGTTTCTTTCGTTAAGTGGTATGGCAGGAGTTATGGCTGGTATCTATGCGCTATCAGGTGCTTTTGCTATAAGAGAAATAGCAATACATAATCAGGGCAAGGTCACTTTAGAGAGTTATTCTTTTAAACTTATCGTTCTTATAGCCGGAGCTGTGCTTTTCCTTTCGGTACTTACGGCATTTATCCTTACGATGCGTAAAGCAAAAAGATCGGAGGAATCAATGTGGAATTCAACCTCAAAAAGGCTGGCAATTAATTTCCTGATTCCTCTTGGTACAGGCGGTATCTTTGCTGTACTTTTGATGAAGAATCATTACTACGGACTTATTGCACCTATAACCCTTATATTCTACGGACTTGCGTGTGTAAATGCCAGTAAATATACGGTGAGGGATGTGCGCTATCTGGGCATTACCATAGTTATACTGGGCCTGTTTGCTACTGCATACATGGGTTATGGCCTGCAGTTCTGGGCGTTGGGTTTTGGTGTATGCCACATCATTTATGGAGCATTAATGTATTTTAAATACGACCGCAAACAGTAACATTTGAAGAACATACTACAACATATAAACAAAGCTTTTGACCACCGCATACGCCTGGGGATCATGTCGATCCTTATGGTGAACGAATATGCCGACTTTAATACGCTTAAAGAGTTACTGGGCGTGACCGATGGCAACCTTGCCAGCCACGCTAAAGCACTTGAAGCAGAAGAATATATTATGATTGAAAAACAGTTTATTGGCAAGAAGCCCAATACACGTTACATGGCTACCAAAGAGGGTCGTAAAGCCTTTAAAGACCACATAGATGCCCTTGAAAAATTGATTCAGAAAAGCTAACCTATTTTTTTATCCATTAACTTTGAATTACAAAGTACTTTAAAAAACTAAAACTATGATACAAACAACCGCATCCCGAATTTTCAGCAGGCATTACATACTGTTTGCTCTTGCAGCATTTTGCATCGCTCTTTTATTAGTGCGTTCTAAAATCACCCATTCCATATTTTTCTTTTTTCTGATTTGGAACCTCTTCCTAGCTTACACCCCGCTTGGACTAACATCAATGCTATATAGCAATCTCAAGATTACTAATACGTGGTACCTGTATTTACCGGTATTATTCTGCTGGCTTCTGCTCCTGCCTAACGCACCATACATTATAACCGACTTTATGCACCTGAAACGAGAAACAGGTGTTCCCGTGTGGTTTGATGTGCTGCTCATCGCATCATTTTCTATAACAGGAATGCTGTTTGGGCTTGCCTCAATGAAAGATATGTTTAGGCTGTTTGTGTACAGATTTGGAAACAATACTGCATGGTTTATAATGGCGGGTGTATGCCTGCTATGCGGATTTGGCATGTATGTAGGCCGATTTTTACGCTATAACAGTTGGGACATTTTACAAAAGCCTTACACCATGACCATCGATATTTTATGCAGCCTGACCAATGCCGAAACATGTAAACCTGCGTGGGGCATAACCATTGGCTTTGGTACGCTCATGTTCCTCTTATTCAACCTCTATCACACGCCTAAGCCAAAAAAAATTTGTAAAAATACTTTGAATTTCAAAGTGAAAATATAACATCATGAAAAAATTGAAAAACATCATCAGCATCTTTATCGAGGGTAAAAAAGCCCCTGTTTCTATGGACGATCTTATTGGCTACCCAAAAGATACGCTTGGGTTCCATGTTGGTTCTTTCTTGTTCAACAACAGCCACGATGCCGATCCTCAGCCTGAATTAACTGACATACACAGAGTTCTGATAAGCAAAGAAGTATCAGACAAAGAAGAAATAGCAATGCATTTTTATCTTTTTGGCAATGGCGACCTGGCATTTAAAAACCTGTTTGTAATGATTACAGGAGCGTTGCTTTATCCGCTGCAACTACACTACTTCTACATAAGATATAAGGACGGAAAAAATGCATTGCGCTTTTATGACCTGAATCATTTCAAGATGCTGCACCTGCCAATAGACAGAATAAAAGATACCTTTTTAATACGATAAACCATGATACCAACAACATTTAACAACAGGATGGCTCAGCTTTTACAGCTGCCGGGATGGATTGCCGGACTATCATTTGGCATTGGAACGCTGCTGCTTTTACTCCATCTAAGTATAAAGGATGAAATGATTATAGGGATAGGAATGCTGTATTTGGTTTTTGCTTTCTTTCTTAACGCATCGGTATTTGGTTCACTCATTATTTGTTCTTTTCTATTCAAAGAATATCAAAAACAGATTTTGCTTCAGGCTGCTATACTGCTAATCAACATACCTGTAGCGATACTGTATTTATATGTAGTGATAAACAATCCATTCACAACGTCTTCTCTTTATCAATTTTAAATAATAAAACTATGGAAACATATGAGGATATCATAGAAAACCGCGTTGACCTGCTACTAGCCATTCCAAAATGGCTGTTTAATGTAACATTAGCCTTTGGGACATCCTTGTTTTTATTGGCGCTAACGGTCATTGATACTGAATTCCTGCTTCCCATAGGTTTCTTTTTTGTTGTAATTGCTGCCGTAATAAATACGGTAACCTTTTGCCTGCTTATCGCGTTCTCATTTGTATATCGCTATTACCAGAGAAGCCTGATTACCGGTTCACTTATACTTTTAGCAAACTTCCCTGTTGCGTACGTCTATATAGTCATAATAAATATTTTTCATAATAGCAGAGTCATTTAAAATTTAAACTGCATACATCATTATATCATTAACATAAAACCAATTTCAATTATGGAAACGAATCAAAATTTTGAGTCATCACCAATGCACCAGCCAAGTAACAGTCCTAATTTCTTTCAGTCAAGTACCGCAAAAATACTTATGGTAGGTCTGCTTACACTCGTACTGCTTATTCCGCTGCAATATGTAAAGACCCTTATTTTTGAAAGGGCAGACCGCCAGAAGGAGGTTATTAAAGAAATAAATTCCAAGTGGGGCGAAAGCGTATACATGTATGGCCCGGTGCTAAAAGTGCCTTATACCCATTACAGTGAAACAAAAATTTCAAACGAAAAAACAAAACAGATAACCGTGCAGCAAACTGCCGAAACACGCTTTGCCTATTTTTTTCCTGATAAGCTTAATGCCGATATTAACGTAAAGACTCAGCAAAAAAACAGGGCCAACTATCAATCTGTGATCTATACTTCATTGCTGAATTTTAAAGGCAATTACCAATACCCAAATTTTGGCAGCCAATCCATTCCGGCTGAAAATATACAGTGGAACAAAGCCAGCATAGTAGTTAAGACGAATAACATAAAAAGTATAACAGGAAGCGTGCAGGTAGCAATAAATGGAAAAAGCTACACTTTTGAACCCGTTCAGGAAGACGAAGGCAGGGATTCTGTAGCATCATTAGAAACAAGGCCTTTTGATATAAAAAGTGCATTCGCATCAGGTTCGGCAAATTTTGACTTCAAAATAAACTACAAAGGCAGCGAGCAGATAAAAATAGTGCCTATAGGTAAAATGACATCGGCAAAAATGACTTCTAATTGGCCTTCGCCGAGTTTTGATGGCAACTTCTTACCGGAAAGCAAAAAAATAACGGATAATGGTTTTACCGCTGACTGGAAAGTATCGCACCTCAACAGGGCTTTTGGCCAAAAGCATTTTGGCACACTGCCCAACCTTGCAGCCTACACCTTTGATGTAAAATTCCTTATACCCGTAGACCAGTATCAGCAAAACGAACGTGCTGCAAAATATGGCTTCCTTGTCATCGGGTTAACCTTTTTAGTATTCTTCTTAATACAATCGGTAAGTAAGATATGCATTCATATTTTCCAGTATTCTATGATAGGGCTTGCGCTTATTATGTTCTATACACTGCTTATTTCTATAACAGAACACAGCAGTTTTACGCTGGCGTATATTATAGCGGGAATTTCGGTAGTAGTCATGATAGGCCTTTACTCGCGTTCCATTCTTAAAGACCTTAAGTTTCCGTTATTTATCATTGTCTCATTAAGTGCACTGTACAGCTTTATCTATGTTATTATACAACTTGAGAACTATGCATTGCTAGTGGGCAGCATCGGACTGTTTGCTATCCTCGGAGCGGTAATGTACTTCTCCAGAAAAATTGAATGGAAATAAAAACACACCAACCAACCCTTTTTATACAAAGAAACCCTGTCCGGGAGCGGACAGGGTTTCTTATTTATATATAACAATTATAACTATTTAAGTTCTCTCACAACGATGATAGCTTCTGCTTCAAGGTTAGTAACCTCTCCTTTTACAGTAATCTTATCACCTACATTAACCGATCTGTATTGCTTAGGATCTGTCATATTAGGGATGCTTATAGTAGCACCATATTTCTTGCCATCGGCAGTTTCAACTTTAGCTGTATAACCGTCTTTGCCTTTGTTGATCTCTTTAACAACGCCCGACACTTCAACGGTTTCTCCATCTTTGTATACAGTTGCAGCAGCAGGAGCTGCAGACGCAGTAGTATCTGCAGTAGTTTCAGGAGCAGGAACTTCAATCGCCGTAGAATCTACAGCTGTTGCCGATGCATCACCCTCTGCTTTTTTGCTGCAAGATGCTATTGAAAGTACCAGTCCTAAAAGCGCAATCGATAAAATTTTCTTTTTCATAGTTTATATCTTTAACTCAAAGATAAGGATTTTCGTATATAGCAATGTTAGCAAATTATAAAAAAAACGGCTGCAAAAGCAGCCGTTAATTATAACATACAGATAGCCAGATATTAATGGCCTCCGCTTATTTTTTTATCAAAGTCAATGCCCTGCCCTCTAAGGATGCCTTTTACTTTCCATGCATAAAATGCCAGGTAGGCAAAACAGATAACGCCTACGATATAACTGGTTTTAATAGTCGTTGCATCTGCAACAAGCCCCTGAACAAAGCTCATTACACCACCACCCATAATCATCATTACAAGGAAGTTACTGCCCTGTGTTGTTTTTTTGCCAAGTCCGCTTACTGCAAGTGTAAAGATACAAGGCCATAGCGTACTACAGAAAAGACCAACGCTTGTAAAGGCATAAACGCTTACCATACCGGTTGTCGCCATACCTATCAGCAGTGCCAATATACCAAGTGCAGAGAACAACAACAGCATCGTTGCCGGGTTACCTTTACTGGCAAGGTCGGCAAGGATAAGAACGATAATTATTAATCCATATACATAGAACGGAGCAAGGTCATGCCCCATAAATGCATTTACCCCTAAGAACACTGCAAAAGCAAGGTAAGGTGCAACAAATTTAAATAATGTCTGCATCGATTTACTATCTGTAAAAGCTTCAACAGCACCTCCCCAGCGGCCTATCATCATACTTGCCCAATACAGGGAAACATAAGGCGCAATATTATGTGTAAGGAAACCAAGGTCTTTTTCAAGATATGCAGGCAGGTTGCTTGCTGTAGATACCTCTACGCCCACATAAAGAAATATGGCAAGCATACCCATTAAAAGCTGTGGATATTCAAGCGCTGATGTTTTAGGGCCTCCAATTTCTTCTTTAACAACGTCACCTTCTTCTAACGGCGGGTGGTTTGGTATCGATGAGAACTTAAGTAATACTGCAACTAATGCAAATGCAGCTCCAAGTATAAGATATGGTACCTTAACGCTTTCTATGCTAACAGCAGTGCTAGCTTCTGAAACTGATCCAAAAATCGCGAAACTCACAACCAGCGGACCAATTGTTGTACCAAAGTTGTTTATACCTCCTGCAAGGGTTAAACGCTGTGAACCTGTTATAATAGGTCCTAGAGCAATCGCGAGTGGATTTGCTACAGTTTGCTGGAGCGAGAAACCAAGGCCAACAATAAATAGACCTGAAAGCATTAATGGGAATGAGCCCATATTAGCCGCAGGATAAAATAATAATGTTCCTAATGCTGAAATTATAAGGCCTAATGATAATGAATTCTTGTAACCAATGCGGCTTACAACATCTTTTCCTGTAATAATTGAAATACCCAGGTATAAAAGCGATCCTACCGTATAGGCAATATAAAACGCAAGTGACACAAGCTGGCTCTGGCTTTGGGTTAAACTAAAAGCCGATTTAAATACAGGAATAAGGATATCGTTACTGGCAGCAACAAATCCCCAAAAGAAGAAAACGGTTACCAGCGGTATAAACTGGCCCCATTTGGTTTGTGAATTTTCAGAACTCATAATGTGATTTTAAAAGTTAATTTGTATTTGGGTTATAGATGTTTGGGTTATTCTGATTTTTTAATTTCTGTTGTTGGCCCTATGCCATTGGCATTAAAAGCTTCAATCCGGAAGTAGTATGCATCGCTCCTATCCAGCCCGCTAAAATAGTATTCATTTTTGCCATATACCATAATTGAGCCATATAATTTTTCAGGCGATTTGCCAAAATAGATCACATAACCGTCGGCGTTGGGCTCCTGCTGCCATTTGAACCATAGGTTTCGGCGCTCGCCTTTCTTTTTAGGTTCGGCACGAAGCGGAACAAAATTTTGTACAACACCCGGTTTTGCACCGTTTCCTTTCCCAAAAATCCTAAGTCCGCTAACAGCAAATTTGCCCGTAGGCATCTGGTGGTTTTCAAGTTTTATATAACGCGCCGTTGCAGGCTTGGCAAGTTCTATATAATCATGCGGCACATCTTTAGTATTTTTGCTTTTATCTACAAGCACATTCCATTTTTTGCCGTCTGTAGAACTGTAAATGATATATTTATGCCCTGTAGTAGTTTCGGGCTTACCCATCAGCTCAACATCCTGATCAGCGTAGTTTATCTGGATAGCATTTACAGCACTTGTTTCGCCGAGGTCGCTTATAATGTATTCGCCTTTTTTAGCTGTCTTTGCCGACCAATACGTCTTTATGTCTTCATCGGATATAAAGTTAGGCTGGAAGCCACCCAGTGTAGACGATACCTGAACCGGCTTGTTGTAGTTAAGCAGCATCCATCCTGAGAACGAACTTAACCTTGTGTGATCTTTATTTTCTGAAGGAAGAAAGGTTGGGTAATCGCCATAAGCGGTATTGGAATACATAACGCCATCGGCATCAAAGCCTGCAGGCCATATACCTAATCGCCTTTCAAAATTATTTTTAACAGAAAGTACTATGGTAGATATATGCCAATAGGCATTATTATTATCCTGATAGGTAGCGCCATGCCCTGCTCCTCTTGCAAAACCTCCAGGTTTGTACGAAAATGGGTTGAACGATTGGTATTCAAAAGGTCCCAGCGGATTATTGCCTACATATACGCCATCGGCATAGCCGCTAAATTCGGTTCCAGGGGCACCATATTGCAGGTAATATTTACGATTATGTTTAGTCATGAATGCGCCCTCGGTAAACGGCTGAAGAAAAGTATTGTCATTATGTTCACCAAAACGTTCCCATCCGTGTTCGTCGTCATTCAATGCCAGCAACGGAATGACTTCACCTTCCGGCTGAAAGGTTTTGCGGTTAAGCTTTACACCATACAATGGATACATATTGCTCGATCCGTAATAGAGGTATACTTCGTCCTTTTCCTTATCCCAAAAGATTTGCGGATCCCATGCGCCTGCTTCAAATTTGTGTACCAGTTCTTTCCATTCGTCTACTTTTGGGTTGGTGCTCATCCAAATCGGAAAATCTTTGGTATGCGTAGATCCTACTACCAATAGCGTATCGTTTACAAAAGATACTGATGGTGCACAAAGCTCGTCGTATACGTTGTGTTCCGGCCTTAAGAATTTACGCGGTACAAATGTCCAGTCCAGCATATTATCGCTGTGCCAATAACCCCACTGATTTGTTGAAAACAAATAATATTTGCCCTGAAAAAAAGTAATTACAGGGTCTGCCGTTGCGCGGTGTTTTCCCTGGGTTACAAAATTAGGTATAGGGCAATAACCATAATCTATATTAACAGGATTACAATAGGTTTTTTGCTGGCTGTAGCCAAAAGAAAAAACAAAGACCGCCAGTAAAGCAATATAATTTTTCATAAATACTATTTAAAGCGATCAGGCCATAACACTCTCACCTTCTTTTCAGTTCGGCGATAAGCTGCCTGTTCCTCCTGTCGGCATACATCCTGTTGAGGGATGTTACCGCCCAGATGAAGGCAGGAATCCAGCCTATTAGGGTTAACTGCAGTACGAGGCATAGCAGCCCTGACATTATTTTACCCTGCAGCATCAGCGAAAGAAACGGAAAGAAGAATGCAATTACGTATCTCATAATAAGTGATGAATTATTATGGCACTAATCTAATTAATTTTTATCGAAAAAGGCCACCTGTTACGATGGCCTTTTAGTGAATGTGAAAAATAAGTCCCTAAAATTTAAATAACTAACACAAACTTACTGTTAAGTGCTGCATCTGAATTTCCGCCTACGAATACTTCAAAATCGCCCGGCTCAGCTACAAACTTCATATCTATATTATAAAAGCGCAAATCGTCAGGAGAAAGTTCAAACTCTACGGTTTGCTTAGCTCCTTTTTTGATAAGCAGTTTTTTGAATCCTTTTAGTTCCCTTACAGGGCGCGTTACAGACCCTACAACATCTTTAACATACAATTGTACTACTTCTTCCCCATCATAGTTACCGGTATTGGCAACATCTACAGTAACTTTAAGTTTACCGTTTGCATTTAGTGCAGACGACGAAAGTTTAAGATTAGAATATTCAAATGTGGTATAGCTTAATCCGTAACCAAAGGGATACAGAGGGCTGTTATCAGAATCTGTGTAACGTGATTTGTATTTTTGCTCAGGATCTTTAGCTCCAAGGTACGGCCTTCCTGTATTTTTATGATTGTAGTAGATAGGGACCTGACCTACATTACGAGGGAAAGTCATAGGAAGTTTACCGCCTGGGTTATTCATGCCATAAAGTGTTTGCGCAATAGCATCTCCGCCCATAGTGCCCGGATACCATGCTTCAAGAATAGCGTCCATGTTTTCATTTTCCCATGTAAGCGTTAACGGACGGCCGTTAAGCAATACAAGAACTACTGGCTTATTCAGTTTTTTAAGCTCTGCAAGGAATTCTTTCTGAATGCCCGGTAAATCGATATTTGTACGTGAAGCAGCTTCGCCTGTCATGTTTTCAAATTCGCCCATTACAGCAACAATAACATCGGCATTCTTTGCACTCGCAATAGCCTTCTGTATCATGCTTCTGTCATCCTTGAGTATTTCTACGCCTCTTTCGAAACTAACTTTACTCTTGTCTGCAACAAGCTTGTTTACACCTTCCTGGATGCTGACAGCAAAACCATTCCTGTCTCCTGTTGCAGCCCATGAACCGATGATATTGAATTCATCGCTAACAAGCGGACCAACAAAAGCAACCTTTTGCTCTTTTTTAAGCGGAAGGACGTTATTGCTGTTCTTAAGCAGAACGAATGATTTGTTTGCTACGTTAAGTGCAGCATCAAGGTATTCTTTTTTAGTGATGGTCGCTTTCTCCCTTTTAGCGTCGTTGTAACGATATGGGTCATGGAAAAGTCCAAGATCATACTTTGCTTCAAGTACCCTGCGGCAGGCATCATCTATCTGTGCCATTGTTACCTTACCTTCGGCAAGAGACAGTTTTAGGTGCTTAAGGAAAACGCCTCCCACCATATCCATATCTACTCCTGCTGTAAGCGCAAGCTCACCTGCATGTGCCTCGTCTTTTGCATAGCCGTGCGGCACCATTTCGTTTATACCTGTATAATCAGTAACTACAAAGCCATTAAAGCCCCATTCTTTTTTAAGTATTCCATTTACAAGGAATTTACTTCCGGTAGATGGCACGCCCGCTATTTCGTTAAATGATGTCATGAAGGTAGCAACTCCTGCATCTACTGTAGCTTTAAATGGCGGAAGGTACACTTCCCTCAAAACCCTTTCGCTCATATCCACAGTGTTATAATCACGTCCTGCTTCGGCAGCGCCATAAGCAGCAAAGTGTTTTGTACAGGCAAGTATAGAGTTTAGCGACATCAGGTCGTTACCCTGAAAACCTTTAACACGTGCAAATGCCATTTTAGAACCAAGGAAAGTATCTTCCCCTGCTCCTTCAGATACACGGCCCCATCTTGGGTCGCGCGATATATCCACCATTGGTGCAAATGTCCAGTGTATACCTGATGCAGCCGACTCATCAGCAGCTACTTTAGCGCCAAGTTCTACTGCAGCAAGATCCCAGCTTGCTGTTTCTCCGAGTGTAATAGGGAATATAGTCCTGTATCCGTGAATAACGTCATAACCAAACAACAACGGAATTTTAAGCCTTGAGTTGTCCATATTCAACTTTTGCAGCTCACCTGTGTACTTAACACCTGTTGCATTAAGTATAGAACCAACATTTCCTTTCTTTATCTCGTCAATAAAGTTATTACCGCTCTTAGGGCCTGTAACTGTGCCGTCAGCAGTAAACTGCACTAATTGTGCAATTTTTTCGTCAACGGTCATTTTAGCCATAAGTTCCGGTATGAACTCATTGCGGGGTTTGATGTTTGTTTTCTTTGCTTTTTGGGCGTGCATGGTTGCTGAGCAAGCCAACACAAAAAGTAAGGTTCTTGAATACTTCTTCATTTTATTTTTTTAGATGTTTAATGTATAAATAGATAAATGCTTACTGCTTTGACTGCTTCAGCATCCATTCGTAAATATCTTTGTTGTCATATACCCTTGTCCAGCTGTCGTGATTGGCGTCATCAAAAATGGTGAGTTCAATATCGCCTCCGCAAGGTTTTAGCTTCCTGTAAATGGCAATGGCATATTCCACCTCTACCACATCGTCCATCAAACCATGGAAAATGCGTATTGGCAGGTTTTTCATTTTACAGTCTTCAATCATCGGTACACTATCTGCAAAACCGCAGATAGGCACAAGTGCAGCAAATGCATCAGGATGTGCAAATGCGAGCTGCCAAGCTCCCCATCCGCCCATGCTCATGCCGGTTACGTAAATCTTCTTGCTGTCTATGTTATTTTCTTTTACTATCTTTTGTATCAATCGGTACAACACTTCCTGATCCCATACTTCTTCATCTGGGCATTGTGGTGCCAATACATAAGCATCCAGTTTATGGTCTTTTAAATGTTTAAAAGGGCCATGTATTTTCACTTTCTCAAGGTCATTACCTCTTTCTCCCGATCCGTGAAGGAAAACGATCAAAGGCTTCTTCCCTTTTGCATCATCTGGTGAATGGAGCAGATAGCCCAGTTGTTTTTTTTGTACGATCTCGGTTTTAAAAGACCCGCTTTTATCCTGCTGAGCAAAACCCGTTGTAGACATGAATATTGCAAATGCAGTTATTAGAATAAGCCTGTACATTAAAATCCGTATTTACCCGAATGGAAACCAAGGTTAATAAGTCCCTGTTTAACCTCCGGTGCGTTCATAAATAAACTCCATAGCAAACCTGAACGATGGTTCTCTAACATTACTGCCATTGGCCCCTGATCTATTGCTAAATATCTTTTAGCAGACCAGTTGTACTGCTGGCTGTGTGCATCATAAAAACCGGCAGGCCCCCAAAGCAGCGAATTATGGTTCTCATAAAAGTTGCGCATAGCTGCTAACGATTCGGTTGGTGTATACACTATAGAACTGATTGCCGCTGTGGGCGAAATAACTCCCTTATCGTTGCTTGGCATGTGGGCATCATAGCCTATTGAACCATCATTGTTATGGCTGTAAGAAGCTGTAAGCCCCCAATAATTAGGTCCATATCCTGCATATCCTTTAGGATTTTCTACACAGTACTGATAGTCAATCTTTGTCTGGTTAACATTAAGATCCCAGTAATTAGCGTATTGATCGCTTAGTTGATGAGGGTCAAGTCCTACATACGAATAATGCGCCCAGAACAATGGCCCGCCAAATTCTTCTGCTCCATTGTGTTTTAAAATAAGTGGCAATCCATATTTTGTATTGTTAGAAACGATGTTTCCTCCCCTTGCCCATCCCTGGTGATACGCATCGGGTGTAATGCCATGCGTAGGTGAAGCGCTTGCCAAAACATAGGTTATAAGGCACTCATTGTACCCTTCAAGCGGAAAGTTCATTTGCCAGTCATATGTTGGCGACCAGTGCCAGTACAATACATTTTGCCCGTTACGGTACCAGTTCCAGTCAATACCTTTCCACATAGCATCATATCGT
The DNA here is from genome assembly GCF_033042555.1 of Flavobacterium sp. DG1-102-2. Classification (NCBI taxonomy): domain Bacteria; kingdom Pseudomonadati; phylum Bacteroidota; class Flavobacteriia; order Flavobacteriales; family Flavobacteriaceae; genus Flavobacterium; species Flavobacterium sp. DG1-102-2. The sequence continues at coordinate 345,268 of NZ_JAWLIK010000003.1, read as the reverse complement.
TGTGCAAGCTGCTGCTCTTCGGGAGTACCGTTTTTAAAGAACTCCCTCACGCAGATTATACCTTCTGTCAGAAAAGCCGTTTCAACAAGGTCTCCCCCATTGTCTTTTTGTCCAAAAGGCTTAACCTTACCTGTATTGCCGTCCATCCAGTGCGGCCATGCGCCATGAAAGCGGTCGGCATTTTCAAGAAAATTTGCAATTTTTTTAAACCTTTCTACACCCTCTTCGCGGGTTATATACTGTTGGTTAATACCGCCAATGATGGCCATAAGCCCAAAACCGGAACCTCCGGTAGTTACTATATGGGCATCATTATCAGGGTAGTTGCCATCAGGATGATAACGCTCACGTGCCAGGCCTGAGTTAGGCTCTGCAAAATCCCAGAAATATTTAAAAGTTTGTTTTTCAACCAGGTCTACAAGCTGCTCATCAGTTAGTTGCACGGCAGGAGTTTCAGGCTGTTCAGGAGTTCCTGATACTTTTGGATCGCCTGAGCTGCATCCTGTTGCGAAAAGCGTCGGAATGATAAGTAAATATCTGAGCATTGGCTTTGTAATTATTTTCATGCTATTAAAAAATCTTCCCCCTTACAGTAAACTATAAGGAGGAAGAATATTGGTATTAGTAATTCGGATTCTGAGTCATTGTTGGTGTCTGAATCAGCTGGTTGTAAGGTATCGGGAAAAGCTCATGTGTTCCCACGATGAAGTTTTTACCTGCTGCCTGCATTGCAGACGCTGCCTGTCCTGTTCTTACAAGGTCAAACCACCTGTCGTGTTCAAATGCAAGTTCAAGCCTTCTTTCATTCCAAATTGCCTGTCTAAGGTTTGCAGTATCTGTTACCTCACCAAGGTTTACCCTTAATCTTACAATATTTAAGTTTGTAAGGGCTGCCGCAGTGTTGCCAAGCTCATTAGCCGCTTCAGCTGCAATTAAGTGAATTTCAGCAAGCCTAAGTACACGAATGTTCTTATCGCCATCTCCTGCACCGGCATTAGCACTTGAATAAGCTTTCTCGTTGTACATTGGGTTTTCAACCGCTGCACTTACAATACGCCCGTCATAAAGTGTTTCGCCTGCAAAAATAATTGTTGCATCTCTCCTTATGTCATCTCCTGCTGCGTTATAAGCATCAAGAAGGTTTTGAGACGGCGTATTAAAGCCCCAGCCCCAGCCGCTTGTACCACGTGCACCCTGAGTTTCAGAATACTGCTGAACACCGTGAGCTACTACTTCGCCCCTTGCCTGAACTTCAAAAATAGATTCAACTCCATTTTCAGTTGTAACTCTCCATAATGTAGCATAATCGTTCTCAAGGCTATACTGGCCAGAGCCTATAACAGTCTGAGCCATATCATAAGCCTGCTGCCATTTTTTTTCATACAGATACACTTTAGCAAGTAGTGCCTGTGCAGCACCTTTAGTAGCACGGCCTAAATCTTTAGACTCATAGTCACTTTTGTTAGGCAATGTGTTTATAGCATCAAGAAGATCTGCTTCTATATAAGCATAAACCTCTTCTTTAGGAACACGTTCAGTAAGGCTAACATGCTGTAAAGGCACATCTCCAAAACCTCTTACTAAAAAGAAATAGTTATAAGCCCTAAGAAATTTAGCCTCTCCTATAAGACGATTTTTATATCCCTCATCTGTAAGGCCAAAACCTTCAGTATACTCGATAGCATAAGAAGCACGGCCTATTGCTTTGTACCAATTAGCCCACATAGCATCAAAAGATCCTGAACTGCTGGTAAACTGTAGATCATCAAGTTCTTTCTTATCACCTCCGGTATCGGATGGTGAACTTCCTTTATCTGCATTATCAGACAGCATCTCTGTAACTCCAAGGTAAGAGAATGCATAATCCCACTCCGTAAGCATACCATAAATACCATTTACGTATGCTTCAGGGGTTACAAGTTCCTGATCGTTAATATCAGTATCCTTTCTTGAATCTACGTCAAGAAAGTCATCACAGCCTGTAAGTACCGCAGCACCCATTAACAGGCATAATATTGTTTTATATTGTTTTTTCATAACTATTTTATTATAAATCTACAGAAACACCAAAAATGAATGTTTTTACATTAGGATAGGCAGAAAGCTCGATACCAGAGATTCCGTTTGCAGTAACATTTCCGTTTGAATCAGGAGTGTTAAGCTCCGGAGTAAAACCTGAATATTTTGTGATCAGGAATGGGTTCATCGCCGTTGCATATACCCTTAATCTTGGAATTTCTTTCCAAACATTATTGAAGGTATATCCTATAGTAATGTTGTTTATCCTCAAGTAGTCCGCTTTCTCTAGATAATAGCTGGATGCAATGGCATCACGGTTAGCACCAGGTTTTGTTGCAGTAGTATTATCCGGAGTCCAGCGACCGTTAAACATGTCTGCAGAGAAGTTTTCACCACCATTTATACGTGTACCTTTAAGTCCGTTATAAATTTTGTTTCCTCCTGCACCATATCCATCAACAGAAAAGTCGAAATTTTTGTAGTTGAAACCTACAGTAAGACCGTAGTTGAATTTAGGCATATAGTTACCAAAGAATTTTTTATCGGCATCATCAATTTTGCCGTCACCATTCTGGTCTTTGTATTTTAACTGTCCAGGCTGCGCAGTTGCAAGGTGTGCATTTGCATCAATATCTGCCTGGTTTTGCCATACACCGTCTGCCTCATACATCCACCATGAATAAATTGGTTGTCCATTTTGCAGCCTCTTTGTTATTTGCCCGTTAGCAAGGCTACCGCCTGTGCTTCCGTCATAAGCCGGTTTAACATTCTGTACCATATTTTGATTATGCGTAAATGTACCGCCTACAAAATAGGTAAAATCTTCTCCGATATTGTCTTTCCAATTAAGACCAATCTCAAAACCTTTATTTACGATCTCTGCACCATGATCATTATAGTTAAGGATATTAGGTGAGTTACGTAAAGGAATAACATTTAGAATTGCATTTGTTGTACGCCTGTTGTAATAATCAAAACTACCTGTTAACCTTCTGTCAAGAAGTTCAAAGTCAAGACCTGCATTAACCTCTTTAGTTACTTCCCAGCTTAGTGGTGTAGCAGGAGATCCTAAATAAGCCCCCTGCGCAAGAACCTGGCCCGGTCCAAGTACGTAGTTATAGTTGTTGCTGTCTGTTCCTCTTAAAATCACAGTCTGATTAAATTGAACATCTGCGTTACCAAGCTCACCGTAACCACCTCTTATCTTAAGAAAATCAAGTCCTTTAATATCACTTAGGAAATTTTCTCTTGTAATAACCCAACCGGCGGAAACTGATGGAAAGTTACCCCAGTATTTCTCATTGTTTTTAAATGTACTGTTACCATCCCTTCTAAAGTTAGCCGTTAAAAAGTATTTGCCATCGTAGTTATATGATAAACGTCCGAAGTAAGAAATGATTTGTTTAGCAGTATCATAATAACCTGTAGCTGAAGTTAAAGAAGCCTGATTTAAGTTCCAGTACTGTTCTTTAACAGGCACATTATATCCTGTAGATGTCTGTGTGTAATTATCATTTCTCCTGTCTCTTGTTACACCGGCAATAACGTTTACACTATGCTTGTCAAATTGCTTGTCAAATGTTAAGAATGTATCCCAGTTATAACGGAAAAACTCATCATTTTGATACGAGAGCATATTGTTTTGATATGTTGTAGATGTAGGGTTAGCCTGCTGAAGTGCGAGGAAATCAGCTTCTGTCCTCGTAGGATCTTCAGCAAGATAGCGTCCTTTAATATCATCGTAAGTCCTTGTTTTTGCATACGATTTGTTTAAACCAATCCTTGAATTCACTTTTAACCAATCGGTTAACTTCAATTCAGCATCAAACATTCCCTGTAGTGCAGTAGAATTTGTTTCTCTATTAGTAAAACCTACTGTTGCCAGCGGGTTACCGATAGAATTTAAACGTCCTATAGCATCACCTGCAGCTCCCTGATACCCTACAACACCTATTGTCTGGTTGTAAAAACTTTGTCCGTAAGCTCCATTAGCATAACGTGTTGGCACAATAGGTGCCTGTCTGTAAGCATCATCAAACGCACCAAATGGTTTTGGATTATTTTTTGTGAACGCCATACTACCTGACTGCGTAATTTTAAGTTTATCATTAAACAGTTTGAATGTATTATTCATCCTGATCACATTCCTGTTTAATTTCTGATCTTTAAGAATACCCTCTTCGCTGTAATTGTTATAGCTTACAAAATATTGCGCATTATCACTTCCTCCAGATACAGATACATTGTTCTGTACAGTATGGCCTACCTGAGCAACTTCTTTAAACCAATCTGTGTTATAAGGCTGGTTTGCAGTAAGGAAACCTGTAGTTCTTCCCTGAGCAGCAAGATTTTCGTTGTAATATGTAACATACTGTGAAGCACTTGCCATATCAACCTGATTAAGAATTGATTTTGCAGCGTAGCTTGAGCTTGCAGAAAGGGTCATTTTACCTGATTTACCTTTTTTAGTAGTAATCAAAACAACACCGTTTGCAGCATTAGATCCATAGATCGCAGCAGATGAAGCATCTTTCAGGATGTCCATAGATTCGATATCTGCAGGGCTGATGTTTTTAATATCTGTAGTGACGATACCATCAACTACATATAAAGGCTCTGTTCCCGATGCAGCAGTACCTAAACCCCTGATCCTAACTGTAGGAGCAGCTCCGGGAGCATCATTATTGATAATCTGTACACCCGCAACCTTACCCTGGATAGACCCCATGGCATTAAATGCCGGCTGTTTTGTAAACTGATCTGCTTTTACAGAGCCAATGGCGCCTGTTAAATTAGATCTCTTTTGAGTACCATATCCCACAACAACAACCTCTTCAAGATTGTTTGCTGCGCTGGTTTTCATGGATACCGACATAGCGCCTGCTGTGGCCGCTACAGTTATTTTATCAAACCCAATCATGGAAAAAGTGATCATATCGCCTGCTTTACCGGCAATAGAAAATTTACCATCAAGATCTGATGATGCTACGGCACCAGAAGACGAAGAGATGTATGCATCCGGTATCGGCTGCCCATCAGAATCGACTACTGTACCTGTAATTTCCTGACCGTAGGTAACGATGCTACCAAGCAGCAGGAATAAAACAAGAATAAAGTTTTTCATATTGTTGAATATGTTAAAGAGTTAGTAGCACGAAAGTAATCACTACATCGTTGTAGTCAATACATTTTAAGCATATCTTAACTACATCATTTCAATCAAAATACAACATAAAACTCTATATTACAACAATTTAAACATTACTATAATACATCTAAAAAATAGCAATTGATGTAGTATTGATGTAGTATTCAATAGTTAATTTTTTAGTTTAAAAATTGAATAAAATAAATTATAACTGGAATAAATTACACATTTATCATGAAGCGGGTAAGGCTTTCCTCCTGTGTAATATCAAGCTTTTTGCGAAGTCTGTATCGGTGAAGTTCTACGCCGCGATATGATATATTCATTAGGGGAGCAATTTCTTTTGATGACAAATTCATCTTAAGATAAATACAAAGTTTAATATCTTTTGAAGTAAGGGTTGGATATTTTTTAGATAACCTGTCTACAAACTCTTCATGACTTTTTACCAGGTTTTTCTCAAAACTCTGCCATTCGTTTTTGCTAAGGGTATTGGTTTTAATGATTTTCTTGATTGCTGATTTAAGTTCAGCAGTATTTTGCTTTACTTCTAAAGCCTCCTGAATGCTTTCAATCATTTCATTGTGCTTGGCAATAGATAACGATTTACCCGCAACTTCAGATGCCTTACTCTGCACCTCTACTTCGAGCATATGTTTCTCATGCTGTTGCTTCCTTAATTTATTTTCGGCCTCCATTTCAAGTTCCAGAATTTGTCGCCTGTGCTTAAGCTCCTCTTCGTTAAGTTTTATCTGCTCCATGTACCTTACCTTATTCCACCTATAGTATAGGAAAAAAACTATAGCTACAAACAACACATAAACCAAGATCATCCAGAAAGAAAAATACCATGGGCTGGAAACATAAAACTTAAAATCACCCAATTTTATATTGTTTTTACCATCGTTATAAAAAACTTCTAACTCCTGTTTTCCCCCTCCAAGATTATTAAGCGTAAGATGACCGTTACCTACAGGCAAAAATTCGTCCGATCCGTTGAGCGTATAGGTAAGATCAGGCCTGCTAAATCCATAAAATTCAGGTTTGACATCTATCTCTACAGATTGGTTGTATTTAATTTTAGTATTGTAATCTATCAGCTCGTTGTCGTAAAATCCTTCAATACTGATCTTTTGCCGTTTTTCTGATCTTTCAGTGGGAGTAAAAGCTATAAAACCGTCATCAAGGTTTACCAATAGCTGCCCATTGTCATTGTAAACCTGTATATTATCAAGGATTAGCTTGCTGCGATAGTATTTTTCAGGAAGGAGTTTCCATAAAAAATCATTTTTACCCGCAGTTATAAGATACAGCTGCGATGCTTTTACCACCATAAACTGATCGTCGTCTACAGGAATAATATCTGAAATGCCTTTAAATGCGGTATTAAATATTTTATCTTCTTCCAGCTTATTGGCAATGCCATTATATACATACCATACATTATTGATAAGAAACAATATCTCATTTCTAAAATTAAAGATCTTTACTCCATAATCTCCTGATATCTTATTCGTGCTTGAAATATTTTCAACTTCTTTTACCTTAAAATCTTTGCTGTAGGTAATGCGGTAAAGGCTTCGGTTATTATCTGCCGCCCATATTTCTCCCGGCTTATTTTGGGCAATATTCCGTATAGGCTTATTAAGCTTATCCAATTTAGTTACCTTAGTAAGGTCGTTTATATCTTTATACACAGCAATACCGGTATAGTTTGCCTGAAAATAAACGTTATCATACTGGCTCTTCAAAAATTTCCATCCGCCGTTAACAGGGTTTTTCCATTGCAGTGCATTACCATCATATAAGAATGTCCCATCGTTATGGCCTATTATAAAACGGTCGCCTTCCTTATAAATATCCCATACCTGCCCCTGCGAATTTGGAATGGCATTTAATTGCTTATTCTTATGTGTAAAAATACCGTGATTCGTAACCAGAAGATGACCGCCATTATTAAGTGCAGCCAATGAATATACTGATCCTAACAACCCGGAATTATCTAAAAATATAGATACCGGCGAATTAATCTCAATGTGAGAGATGCCGTTATCAAGCCCAAGCCAAAGATCTTTTTCTTTATCAAAAGCTATAGACAGCACCGTATTATTCTTGATGCTGTTATTACGATTGATGTTTTTATAGGTATTGTCGGCAAGGTTAATTACATAAAGTCCGTTACGGCCTGTACCTAACGCCAGTACTTTGTCGTCAAGAAACTTTCCTGCAGTTATTACATTATCCTTTATTATAGCATTTAGAGGATTGTTCCAATTTTCAAGCTTTCCGGCAGAATTAGAAACAAGTATCCCATTGTTTTTGGTGAAAATATAAAAGACTCCACCCTTTTTTTCTATACTGTGTATAATGTTGCCCTCAGCAAGATTCCAATTGGGCATCTTCGTAAAGGTTTCTCCGTTCATTACAAAAATCCCTTTACGTACTGTTGCAACGTATATTACATTATCTATAACATAGCAATAGGATATCTGTTCAGGAAACCTGATTTTTTTTATAGCAGTGCCATCATAAACGTAAATCTCGTTAAACCCCTGAAAATAAATACTGCTGCCTTTCTTAAATATTTTCCAAACCTCCTCGTTATCCGCATTTCCGCTAAACAATTTCGGATTGATCTTTGATATAGATGTATATACCATTTTACCTTCAACCCTCTTAAAGAAACCAAATTCTCTGTAAGAACCACAGTATATCTTATCTCCATCTACAAAAACAGAACGGATGATGGTTTTATTTGGGAGCGAATATTTTTCCCATTTTACACCATTATACCGAATAAAATAATGGTTGTTAGCAAAATACATTGCATTGTCATTACCCTGAACAACGTTCCATACCTGGTTGTCACCATTATATTCTGACTTGGTAAAATTTTCTACAAAAGGCAAAAGTTCCTGAGAAGAGACTATCGAGAAACAGAATAAGAGAAAAACTGAGAATATATTTTTCAGGAACATATCGGGAGCGGTTAGAATGATAAATTTAATCAAAACAAAAATAGCAAAAGTGCAAAAAAAATGCCCCTATATATGGGGCACGTTTTCTTTTTCTGTTATATAGTCCTTGAGATAGCTAAATCTTTCGGTCAGCCTTCCGTTATCGGTTATCTGAGATCGGCTTAGCACCCCATCTTTATCGTTATTAAAGAAGGCAGGAATGATATGATCAAGAAACATTCTTCCAAAACCTTCACTTGCATCTTTAGGGAGTTCACAAGGTAAATTGTCTACCGCCATAACCACAATTGAAGCAGGATGATGAACATCAACCTCAACACCTTCTGATGGATGGTAGCCATAAAAAGGTTCTGCAATGGTAGACGACCTTAGCGTACACGCCACAGGCCCGTTTATATCGCACGAAATATCGGCAACGATCTTAATCCTGTTATCTGCAGCCTTAAGCATATCAGCCGATAATATAACAGGGGCATTATTGCCATAAAAATGTCCTGCAATAAATATATCAGATTCTTTGGAAAAGCGCGCAAAGTCTGACTCATAGCCTGATGGATCGTGATAAAACTCATTTTTATCAAATGGCTTTCCGTCTTTTCTTCTATTATAATGCTCTACATCAATATGAACATATACAGGCTCAGTATAATTTTTTGAAAAATAATTCTCTACTGAAACCTCCTTAATCTTCATACCATCAAGCATTTCCTTGGCCCCCATACCTACTTTACCGAAACCGGTAAGGACAATTTTTACGGGTGGCAATACCTGTTTTTTAAGCCTTGCAATAAGCATGCTCTTATCATGAAGCGTTTCAGCCTTTGGCAAATTAAACAGCTCATATTTAACTCCAAGTGCTCTTATACAATTGTATGCACCCACGTTCCCTGCATATTTACCAAAACCTATAAGACGCTTACCATCTGCATCTACAAACGTTTCATGATCATAAAGATCTATTTCTTTATCTATTATTGCCTGCAAAAGTTTTTGGTTATGAGGCTGTTTTTTAATAGTATGCGAAAAAAATATATACTTTTTTTGAGGTATAAGATCATCAACAGGAACTTCCTTAACACCTATAAGCACATCGCAATCAGACATATCTGTGCTCACTTCAAATCCTTTTGCGGTATATTCGGCATCAGTAAATACTCGAATTTCAGATGCTTCTACCTTAATTTCAGCCTGCGGATAATTATTGCGTAGTTCTGCCAGTTCTTCAGGCGAAAAAACTACTCTCTTGTCTGGCGGTGATTTTCTCTCTGTTATTATACCAAATTTCATAGCAATCAAAATTCTTAAAGTATACTAATTTGTTAGTTTAAAGTTTGCTAAAACGTTATGAATACAATAATATAACACAAACTTAAAAATTGTTTTCAAATATAACAGTTATTACTACTGTAAGCAATTAATATTTGAAAAATATATTGTTATATTTGCACAGTGATTTGGTACCGTTTTTGATATTATTAAATCATATACTTTAAATGGGGTCGACTGGTTTTGACAGCAGGCCGAATTGAACAGTAAGCACGTCGAGAACAGGGGTTAGTTCTCGTTAATAAATTGGCCTCAAACTTATAAACGGCGAAAATAACTACGCTCTAGCTGCTTAATCTAAATTAAAGTAAGATTAGCCTCGTCCCTGCAAGGCAGGGAGGCAGGATTCTCCTGAAAAGCCCTGGTTTATGGCGTTTCGTTTAGGAGAACCGTAAAAGTAAACCTGGGGGTTTCTTCGCTTCGCGGAAGCCCTGAGAAAACAGAAGATAAGTGTTGTGTGGTAGTTTTTGGCCTTGCACAACAACGAAAAACCAAGCGAAAACTAAACGTGTAGAAAGCTCTTTGCTTCCCTGTTTGGACCCGGGTTCGATTCCCGGCGATTCCACACCAATAAAAAACCTGCTTAACTTCTTAAGCAGGTTTTTTTATTACATAAAGTTTAATGTAGCATTAGCCATGTTTTTTATTATTTTGACTTTTATTAAGTGCAAGCAGCACTAGGCCTAAACCTGCACATGCAAGTAAAGCTACACTGATATTTTTATTCCTCACCGTCATTGGTTTATTTCCGTAAACGCGAAGCGGTTCTTTAGAATTTTCTAAAACATTTCCGGCATTACCCTCTTTGTTCTGGTTAGACCTCATCTTTATCCGTACAGCTGAGGAAGCAGTATTAATTATCAGTTTAGGAAACAGCCTGTACATATTTGTAATAACCGCAGACCTAAAGTCAGGAAAAAGGTCTTTTTTAGGATGTTTTGCCAATTCAACCATTTTTGCCGCCGTTTCGCGCGGGTCTGAAGCTACAGGAGGAATTGTCATAGCAAAACCTGAATATTTAGCCGAATGTAAATTGCCCGTGGAGTTTTGTAGCTGAGGATAGAGGTTACTAATGTGAATATTTTTTCTATTAGAAATTTCACCTTGCAGGCATTCCATCATGCCCCTTATGCCATATTTAGTAGCAGAGTACACAGCACTATAGGGCGCAGGCATAAAGCCACCAATAGACACATTGTTAATTAAAATTCCTTCATTTTGACTTTTAAATATTTTTATAGCATTGTAAGCGCCATGCATGTATCCAAATAAGTTGGTCTTAATTACCTGCTCATGGATTTCCATTGGGATCTCTTCAAACTTCCCACTAGCCATTACACCGGCATTATTAACCCAAACATCAACCACACCGTTTATTTTTAAAGCTTCTGCTGCTATTCTTTCAACGTCTTCCGCTACCGACATATCTGCGGAAACCCCAATAGCTGTAACACCTAATCCCTGGCAGAGCGCTACCACTTCATTAATACCTTCCTGTCCCCTTGCAGCTATAACGACATTTGAACCTTGCAGCGCAAATGCTTCGGCTGCAGCACGGCCAACACCACTGCTCGCACCTGTAATAACTACTGTCTTGCCCTTCAAACTGTTCTTAACTTTTTCCATCCCTTTATATACTTAAGTGTATTTTCAATAATTAATGCTTTTAGCAGTATAATAATCTCCTTTATGCAACAGAAGCAGGGAAGATGATTATTCATTTAAATTACTAAGAATAACTTTTATTGCGCTTAGGTTTAAGAAAACTTTAGTCGTTAAAAGTCAAAAACTTACAGTACAGGCTTTTTATCCTATTTACTAATACTACGCAATGCAGCTATTTCCCTGCGCATTCCCTGTAGTACATCTCTAATCGTTTCAGGGCTGTCATCGGGTTCAGATTCGTGGGTAGCAATACTGCAGGCATACTCCCATATTTCAAGTATTTCAGATGCTTTTATTACGTAAGGATCATAAAGCGTATTATCAGAACTTAGCGTCAGGCTGTTCTTGCCATTCTTGTTAAGCCGTTTATAAACAATACCCTCATTTTTAGTCAGAAGAATATATGTCCTCCCATCCCTCACCTCGCCCAGCTGTTCTATATATTTACCAATGATAAAAGAACCATCCCTGTGCGGTGGCATAGAATCGCCCACGACAGGAAATGCACGGAATTTACCATTCTTAAGAAATGGCAGTGAGATGTGCTGCAACCCCTCAATAAACTCAGGGTCACTGTAGCCGGCCATATAGCCTGCCCGCGCTTTATGAGGAATGATCTCAATCATATTCTCTCCTGATTTTTCTACTGTAATAGGCAGCAGGATGCGGTTGTCATCTAATTTTATTAATCCCTCCATGTCAATCTTTCGGATATCTACCGTAAGCAGCAGGTCTATGCTAATATGGTAGTAGCGGGATAACCTGATCAGCGTTTCATAGGGGGGCTGTGATTTTCCTTGTTCGTATTTCGCAAGGCTGTCACGGCTTATAGACAGGCTTTCGGCTACGAAATCCTGCGAAACATCTTTTGTAACCCTAAGGTGGCGGATATTGTCAGAGAATAAAGACATATGTATTTTGGGATTATTTATCCCAACAAATATACATAATATTGGGAATATCTGTCCTAATTTTGTTGAATTCAAAAGCAATATTTTTACTCGTATTCAATCTATAATTAAGAAAAAGTGAAACCGGCAGCAGATAAAATAGAAATAGCGAAGCAGCTCCAGGCAGGCATTAATGCTATGCAGGGAATGGGAAAGCAATCCCATGAGCCCGCTATTGGCCTAGCCCCTTTTGCCGCTGCCTTTCCCGAAAATACGTTCCCCACGGGGGCGATTCACGAATTCATAAGCTATGAAGCAGCCAACGCAGCGGCAACTACCGGATTCATGGCTGCAATTATAAGCAAACTGATAAAACAGGGCGGCCTTTCCTTATGGATTACAGGCGTAAGAAAAAATTTTGCCCCGGGTCTAAAACATTTTGGGCTGGAGCCTGACCGCATTGTCTTTATCAATACATCACGTCCTAAAGAGGCACTCTGGATTATTGAGGAAGCGCTAAAATGCGAAGCGCTTACCGCAGTTATAGGCGAAATTAAAGAACTGAGCTTTACCGATTCCAGACGGCTGCAGCTGGCTGTAGAAAACAGTGGCGTAACAGGATTCATCCATCGTTATTGCCCCCGTACCGAAAATGCCGTTGCCTGTACCACGCGCTGGAAGATAACACCCTTACCCAGCCTGATTACAGACAATTTACCCGGTGTAGGGCAAAGCTCATGGGATGTGCAATTGCTAAAAGTTCGTAACGGACGGCCTAATGCCTGGCAGATAAGCTGGTCAGGCAAAAACTTTGTACCCCTTGCAGATAAACATTTTGTTATACCGGTTTTAAACGAACGACATACAGGATAATGCCACGATATGCCTCAATAGCTTTTCCTTTTCTGCTGACAGAATACGCAGCCAGAAAACAGCCCGAATTATGCGGCAAGGCCTTTGTTATGGCTTCACGCCAACGCGGAAGGATGGTTATTGACGCAGTAAGCATGCAGGCTGCAAAAAAAGGAATTGCTAACGGTATGGTACTGGCCGACTGCAAAGCTGTTTTTCCTGAACTGGGGATGATGGAAACAGAGCCGGGCAGGACAGAAAAAATTTTGCAGGCATTGGCAGAATGGAGCATTATGTATACGCCCTATGCTGCCGTTGACCTGCCCGACGGATTGCTATTAGACATTAGCGGCTGTGCACACCTTTGGGGTGGCGAGGAGGCTTACCTTGAACATATCACGGCTAAGCTAAACAGTTACGGCTACACTATTCAGGCGGCTATTGCAGATACGATTGCCTCGGCATGGGCTGTGGCACGTTTTGCAGAACCCATGACGATAGTTAAACAGGGCAAACAGCGCGATGCATTACAAAGCCTGCCTCCTGCGGCATTACGGCTGGAGGCCACCATCCTGGCACGTTTAAAAAAACTCGGTATGCGGCAGATAGGAAACTTTATCAATATGCCGTCTTCGGCTCTTCGAAGGCGTTTTGGTAAAGAACTTCCCAAAAGAATCGCACAGGCTTTAGGAACCGATATAGAATGGATAGTACCTGTACAACCTGTTGAACCCTATCAGGAACGGCTTTCGGGCATGGAGCCCATCGCATCTGCCATAGGTATCACGATTGCCTTACAACAGCTTTTAGAAATGATCTGCGCACGGTTACAAACTGAAGGACTCGGTTTGCGTAATGCTGTATTCAGGTGCTACCGCGTAGATGGCATAGTGCAGCAACTGGACATTGGCACCGGCCACCCGTCGCGTAATACAACACATTTATTTAAACTGTTTGAACATAAGATCGCGACATTGGAGCCTGCACTGGGTTTTGAAGTATTTGTACTGGAAGCACCAAAGGTAGAACCGGTAACCGATGAGCAGGCAGCCATTTGGAATGCAGCTACGCAAAACGACAAAAAAGTAGCAGAGCTGCTGGATCGGGTAACGGCAAAAATAGGCCCCGGCGCCGTGAGCCGCTATTTACCGGCAGAACATCACTGGCCGGAACGATCTATAAAACAGGCCGTTCCTTTATGGGAGAAGCCTGTAACAGAATGGCGTACAGACCTGCCCCGCCCTATTCATTTACTACCTGTCCCCGAAACCATAGAAGTCTCGGCTGTACTGCCCGATTATCCGCCTATGTTATTTCGCCATAAAGGGACACGGTATTCTGTTGCCAAAGCCGATGGCCCTGAGCGTATTGAGCAGGAATGGTGGCTTTCAGACGGACTGTACCGGGATTATTATGTAGTCGAAGACGATAAAGGTGCCCGGTATTGGCTGTTCCGCTCCGGCCCGTATGACGGTGATTATCCTAAATGGTTTTTACACGGTTTTTTTGCATGAGCTATACAGAATTACAAATAACATCAAATTTCAGCTTCCTGCGCGGGGGCTCACATCCCCACGAAATTGTGGAACAGGCTGCTACGCTTGGCTACCGGGAAATCGCCATTACCGATTATAACACCCTGGCCGGCGTAGTGCGTGCCCATGCTGCCGCAAAAAAATCAGGCATACGGCTTATAATAGGGTGCAGGCTGGAACTGCTGGATGGACCTCCCCTGCTGGCATATCCTACAGACAAAGATGCCTATGCACGGCTCTCTGCCCTTTTATCCACAGGCAACCTGCGCGCCGAAAAAGGTAAGTGCCACCTTTACAAAAATGATGTATATAAGCATGCACAAGGAATTCTATTTATTGCCCTGCCACCGCTTTTATTAAATGAAGCATTTGATTTTGATGATACCTATAAAAATACACTGAGCGAGTACCGCAACAATTTAGGAAAAGCGCTTTACCTGGGTATGAGCCGTTCCTACCAGGCTAACGATAACAAACGCCTGCACCGCATTGCAGAATTATCTGAAGCCCTGGATATAAAGCTTGCTGCTACTAACGATGTGCATTATCACGAACCTGAACGCAGGCAGCTACAGGACATACTTACCTGCATTCGCGAAAAATGTACCATACACACAGCGGGTTTCCGCCTCTATCAAAATGCAGAGCGTTACCTTAAGACTGAAGATGAAATGCAGCGCTTGTTCAGGCATTATCCCGAAGCGTTAACTGCTGCCCGTGAAATAGCCGATGCGTGCCAATTTTCCCTGAACAGCCTTAAGTATATTTATCCCGAAGAAATTACATCCGGCGGACGCACACCGCAGGAAGAACTGGAAATGCTTACCTGGCAGGGCGCTAATGAGAAATTTATTGACGGCATACCGGAAAAAGTTGCAGAGAACATTCGTTATGAGCTTGAATTCATGCAACGAAAGAATTATGCCTCTTATTTTTTAACAGTATACGACTTTGTTCGCTTTGCGCGGCAGCGCGATATTTTGTGCCAGGGGCGTGGTTCGGCAGCAAACTCTGTAGTATGTTACTGCCTGGGCATCACATCGGTAGATCCGTCTAAATTTAAGGTTCTCTTTGCGCGCTTCATGTCTGATGCACGCGACGAACCGCCCGACATTGACGTTGATTTTGAGCACGAACGCCGTGAAGAAGTTATTCAGTATATCTATGAGAAGTACGGGCGCGACCGTGCAGCAATCGTGGCTACCGTAACACAGGTACACTGGAGAGGCGC
This sequence comes from Flavobacterium sp. DG1-102-2, assembly GCF_033042555.1. Taxonomy (NCBI): domain Bacteria; kingdom Pseudomonadati; phylum Bacteroidota; class Flavobacteriia; order Flavobacteriales; family Flavobacteriaceae; genus Flavobacterium; species Flavobacterium sp. DG1-102-2. The sequence goes on along the minus strand of NZ_JAWLIK010000003.1, from coordinate 329,624 downwards.
CATACGCGATGTGGCTAAAGCAATGGGCTTATCTACAGATGCAGTTGACCGCCTTGCGGCCTCTATACAGGAATTTCGCGATGAGCTTGACGATAGCCGCATTACCTCTGAAGGTTTTAACCTTGCCGACCCGCACCTTTTGAAAACTTTAGAGCTTACAAGGGAGTTTGTAGGATTTCCAAGGCAATTAGGACAACATACCGGCGGTTTCATAATTACCAGGGACAGGCTATCTGACCTGTGCCCCATACTCAATGCGCGCATGGAAGAGCGTACCAATATAGAATGGAACAAAGATGATATTGAAGAACTGGGATTTTTAAAGGTAGATGTGCTTGCTTTAGGAATGCTTACCTGCATTCGCAAGGCTTTTGACCTGTGCAAACAGCATTATAATAAACACTATACCCTTGCTGATATTAATAAGGAAGAAGACCCTGCAGTCTATGAAATGATAAGCCACGCAGATACATTAGGGGTATTCCAGATAGAAAGCCGTGCCCAGATGTCTATGCTGCCAAGACTAAAGCCAAAATGCTTTTATGATCTTGTTATTGAAGTTGCCATTGTACGCCCGGGCCCTATACAGGGAGATATGGTACACCCTTATCTTCGCCGCCGCGATGGAACTGACCCTATACATTATCCATCCCAGGAATTAAAAGAAATATTAGGGCGCACGCTGGGTGTACCATTGTTTCAGGAGCAGGCCATGGAGATTGCTATTGTTGCAGCTGGTTTTACACCTGCCGAAGCCGATGGGCTGCGACGCAGCATGGCTACTTTTAAGGCTAAAGGCAAGGTTAGCGACTGGGAGAAAAAACTTGTTGCCGGAATGATAGCTAAGGGGTATGAGGAAGATTTTGCCCGCCGTGTGTTCCGCCAGCTGGAGGGCTTTGGTTCGTATGGATTCCCCGAAAGCCATGCGGCAAGCTTTGCCTTATTGGTCTATGTTTCTTCGTATATAAAATGCTATTATCCTGATGTTTTTGCAGCAGCGCTGCTCAACAGTATGCCCATGGGTTTTTACCAGCCCGCCCAGATTGTTATTGATGCCCGCAATCATGGTGTAGAAGTACGCCCTGTAGACATCAACCATTCCTCATGGGATAATACCCTGGAAGAAAAATCAGGAAGGTATTTTGCCCTGCGGCTTGGGTTCAGGCAAATAAAAGGATTATCGGGCGATGATGTACAGTTACTGATGGATGCACGTAAAATGCCTTTTAAACATATACATGCATTGCTCGATGCCGGGGTATCTATGGCTGCCCTTGAAAAACTGGCAGATGCCGATGCGTTCCGCTCCATTGGCTTTGACCGCAGGCAGGCGCTTTGGGAGGTTTCTTCGTTATCAGACAGCCCTATAGGAATGTTTGAGGGGCAGCCTTCGGAAAGTGCTGCAGAGGGTCAGCTCTCACTACCATTGCTTACCGATGCCGAACACATAGTAGAAGATTATGCTACGGTGGGACTATCGCTCAAGGCGCATCCTGTAAGTTTTGCACGCCGGAGGCTGGAGGCTATGCGGGTAATGCCAACAGGCAGCCTTCCTACTATGAAAAACGGCGACATTGTAGCTGTAGCAGGGCTGGTTACTGTACGGCAAAGGCCCGGAACCGCTAAAGGTGTAATCTTTGTTACCATTGAGGATGAGACAGGTTTTGCTAACCTGGTAGTTTGGGGAAAGGTTTTTGAAACCTATCGCAGGGATATCGTTCAGGCGCGCCTGCTCATGGTACAGGGAAAAGTGCAGATTGAAGGGGAAGTTATACACATCATTGCAAATTCATGCTATAACCTTACCTATCTGCTGAGAACAGGCGATGAAAGTGTGGAGCCACAGCCTGATGCAGATACAAAAGGCAAAACACCGGAAGCTGTATTCCATAAAGGAAGAAACTTCAGGTAAATGCACATTGGTCAATACTAAAAGCCCTTAAGCATACAAACTATGCTTAAGGGCTTTATAAACAAACAGCTATCAGTTGCCCCGGCTATTAATTTTCGCGTACATATTGTTTATCTATCTGGCTTAAGATCGTAGGATCCTGTATCTCATTGTCTTTTGCCAGTAAAAGCACCTTAGACAAGACCTCTGCCGATTTAGGGTCGTCATCTGCAAACGGCAGGAACAATCTGCCCCTGTGCTGCGAATGCACCGGCAATATAGATAAATATTTACCCGGAACCTGGTGCACGATGGCGCTACCCAAATGCACACTGTAATTAGCCAGTTTACCCTGTATATGGGCATGATTGCCTTTTACCTCAACATTAGCAACCTTAAACAATCTAAGGGTTTCCCTAAGCAGCACCGACCTCATTTCTATAGATGAGTGGCTTGCCTCAGGATCTACACCGCCCACGTGGGCAACACTAACCACAAGGTCTATATCGCGCATTACCTCTGAGAAAATACGCGGGTTTATATCTTTAAAAGCTATGTTTTTATAATCTTTTAATGAATGGAATTCGATGGTCTCAAGGGTTGGGCTTTCTACATCGGCAGGAGAAAACCAGTTTGCCATTGCATACATTTTAACCTGGTAGCCTTCTTTATGAAACACCTTTTGCAGGCCTTCTTCATAATCAACCCTCCATCCCCTGCTTTTCAATAAAGCCAGTGTTTGCTTAGGCTGTACCTGATGGCCGGCATATCTGCGGGATATTGATTTTTCGCCAAGCTCATCGGCGGTAGGTACATACAGTTCCCTGAATACCTGCTTAAAGGGCTGCTGGATCTTATTATCAAAATAATAAGACTGATAGTCTGTCCATACTTCATTTTTATGCAGGTCATAACAATGCGCAATCCTCAGGGTCTGATTTTCAGCTAACGCAAAAATTTCTCCATGTGCACTTATAAGGCTGCCATCCTTGTAAAAACCTGTCGTATTGTCGTTAGCTATAAGCACCAGCTTTTCAAGGTGTTTAGAGATAACAGGATGTTCAAAAAGGTTACTGATTTCTGAAAACAAAAATTCATCACCGCGAATCATACTTTCTTCCAGTCCTTTTCTTGATCGTGTCCATTGCTCGCGCATGGTTTTCCTATAATTGGTCAGTTCAATATACCCTTTATCTTTCTTAACATTTGCCGGAATTGTCTTTAATTCCTTATCGCCTTTAATAGCAACCACATCAGCTTTTCCGTCGCTATTTACAATTAAACGTATAGTTGTGCCTTCAATAGTTACTTCGGTTTCTTTAGACAGGATATTCTGGACCTGTTTTGTCTCCATTGCCCACGTTAAACGTACAGGATCAGGATATCCTGCATTACGCGCCAGGTTTTCTAATGCAACCCTGATAGCCAAAGCCTCGCTGGTTTGTTTCATAGATCCAAACTCCCTGCTCTCTTTTTTAAACTGCTGAAGGTATTCGTACCGGGTTAACACATCCTTTTCTGGATTTGCCTTACTAAGCGGTACTAAACCATACACGCGCAAATAATCCTGGTCTCTTTTCTCTTTCACTTTTGCAGTAACCTCTTTTATTTTGAGGTCGCCGGTAATCGTATCGGCATATAGCCTGGCTCGCCTGTGGCCGTTGCCGTCGGTTACAAATTTGGCGGCATCATATAGTAGTTCCCATCGTGCTTTGCCTAATTTTTTATAGGCGGATACAAACCAATCCCTGTCTACAGCGCCATCTTTAAAATCCTGCAGGTCAATCGCCGAAAATTTAGCTGCTTCACTTTCCAGTTCAGAATTCACATCACTGTATGCAGCAGTTTTGGTATGGGCGTGCAGCCACCAGATGCCTTCGTCCAGTCCGTTCCAGCTTAAATAGCTGCTCACAAATTTTTGCCATTGCGGTGCATATATGGCCGCCTGTATAAGCCTTTCCTCCGGTATTTTTGCTTTTTCTACAAAGTCGTTAAAAAGTTCCTGTGTATCTGATTCTGACGGATAACATCTTTTTAATAAATAACTGAATAGCTTTTGCCTGTTAAGCTCAGTATATCCCCAGGAATAAATATAACCCTTATAGAGGCTTTGCTTGCCAAGGCCCGAAAGCAGCTCTGCAAAGCGGTTAATGCCGTATATTTTTTCGAACCCCTGCACAAGATGTGTTACAGAGGTATTAGAATCGCCGCGTTTTAACTCAATATCTAAAAAAGTATCCCTTATCTTGTCGACCATCGGCTCTAAAAATGGGAACTTCTTTAAAAGGTTTGCACTATCAAAATGGCGGTAATGATTAGTCTTTCCCGTTAGGACAGAAAGCCTTTCGCTCTCAAGAATGCCTTCGTACACTTCGCCCTTTGTAATAACATTTTTTTCAAAGGCCAAGCCATATACATATATAGGCGGTTTATTGACAGCTATGTTCCTTTCCAGTCCTGAGAACTGTCTCCACCTGTAGAGATTCCACACCTTAATGCCTTGCTCCGGCGTGAGGTTGTTGAGGGATATGGCGTTCAGGTAAACATCAAAATGGCCCTGGTTTTGCCAACCGTCCCCGTTTTCATGCCTGTAATAATATTCGTTTTTAGCAGGCTTATACTCATAATTCAGTACCGATTTTGGCAGGTCGGCAAACAGCATGCTGCAGGCATCAATAAGAAATTGCTCTTTTTCTTTAAACGGATACCTTAACTGTAACGACTTGAGGATATCTATAAGAGGGTTGTTCCAGTAATAGCCTTTTTGTATGGGGTTAGGTATAAAGTCCTGATGGTAAAAAACGTGTTTTTCAAGAAAATCCCTCCACACCTTCCTGTCGCAATTGCCTACAAGAGTGAGCAGGAATAAATCGCTTTCTGTCAGTCCTGAATTTTTAAACCACTCTGACCAGACATCGAATAACGGATAATTATCGGCTATTTCTTCTGCACTTGCAGTTTCAGGCAATCTTTTTACTCCCCTGAAAGCATTACCCAGCAGTATCGTTTCTTTACTGTTATCATAGTTTTCAACCTCGTATTCATAGTTTTTATGCCGGTCGAATAAATCGTTCAGTTTCTTTATCTCATTCTTTATAACCGAAACCGGTTTAGAAAATCCGTATTGGTTTGCCTTTACAGCAACAGCATAGCGTGAATCTTTATCGGGTACAGGCAGCGCATAATTGGATATTTGCTTTGGATCATAAAATCCATAGCCGTTCTCCTCACTCAGGACTTCCTTTTTTTCCTGCGGAAGCAGCTGTTCCATAAACTTCAGCTCTTTCTCAGTAATTTTAGGGCGTGCGGCATATTCTTTAACCCAATCATTTACTTTCTTTTCCAGCCTTTTGTTTTTCTGGAGCTGCAGCATTATATCAAGGGCAGACATACGCTGTTCTACATCGCCATTATCTAAAATATCGCTAATCACATTTTCTATCTTAGCTTCCTTCTGCTCAAGTATAATTTCTATCAAATGTTTTTTCAGGGTAGCATTCCTGCGTTTAAGCAGGCTGTTAAACAGTGCCATCTCTTCGTTATTTATATCAACCCTTTTAAGAGTATTCATAGCCGTTGCTACGAGTGCCTCGCCCCTGTCTTTTAAAATACGCAGGGCAAAGCCCCTTTCAAAATCTGTTGGTGTCCTTTTAGTGTTGGTATTACTATTTAAGCTGCTATAGCCATAGCAATAAAAGTCTTTCAGAATCCTTTGGGTAAGCGTGCTCCTCAGTTCTATGGAGAATTCCTCAAAATGGTTCAGTATGCGTTCCAGCCTTTCATTATTTTCTCCAATAAGATTAATGGCGGCCGTATAGAGATCATCTTTTTGAAAAGTAACCGTAAGCCATGAAAAGACCTTGCCTTCAAAAGCTTTTTGCTTTATGGTTGTGCTTTGAGCCAACGCATATGTTTTTTTAAAGAAATCAGGATAATCAGCATTTTGTACATAAAACTGAGATTTTGCATTCGCCAACAACAATCCGTTCATGCGTGGCAGGGCAAAGGCCAGTATTTGTAAATCGTCAAACTGCAACGCCTTGTAATACAATGGCATTTCTATATAAGGGTCCTGTGTTTCGCCTGCAAACTTCAGGGCTAGGCATTTTTTTTCTACAGTACCTTTCTCTAAAAGTTCGTGCAGGTAGGGCACCGTTTTTTCTACATCAAAAACGCCCTGTACCCACAGGGCCATATACACTTCATTATTATTTTTACTCTGTATGCCTTTTGCAATAGATGCCGGATCTGCAAAATAAGATGCTGCCAATTGCAGTATGTTTTTTACCGTGGCTTCCTTCTCGGCATCCCATCCTAATCCCGCCCAGGTATCTACTGCTCTTACAACCGATGAAAAACGCGTAAGCTTATGTTCTAGCACCACTTTTATCATGTATTCCAGTGCCCCTATATCTGTTTCGTCCAGCGCTTCAAGAATAGTTTGGCGCAGGCCTTCCTGTCGTTGTGCGGCGAGCAGCAATTTTTCTACAAGTTCCCAGCTTTCCTTCTTAGCAGAGTTTAACAATGCCTTGATTATGTTGCGTGACACCTTACCGTACGGATGCTTATTGAATAAAATATCTTCAAACAACTGGTATATTGAAGTATTTCCTGAGTCTAACATTGCCGACCAGATCATGAACTGGCCTGCAGTATTAGTAACCTCTGTATCGTAACATATCTGTTCTTCTGTAGTCAAGTCATAATATGTACCTTCAGGATAGCCGTATACTTTTGAACCGCTAAGCAGCGACCTCAAAAAATTGATTTGATTTACGAGCAGGTACCTTTCATTATTTGGCGCCCTGAATGACCTCCTGGCATAGCCCAACTGATACATTTTATGAGGAAGCTTATCCCATGCCTGCTTGACGAACTCTGCCTGCTCAGCGCCAAAAAAGTAAACCAGCAGCTCATGGTAATTTTTATCATTCCACATACCTGGTTTTATCCATTTTGCCAGCTCATCACACTTTTTAGAGCCTAACGAAACAGAGGCTCCCGTATAATCGGTATCAAGACTAACCAGGGCCAGGCCAAATTCGGCTACTTCCTTTTTAAGCTTATTTTTAAGCAGCAGCCTGGATACCAGATTACTTTCGGCAATTTCTTTTAGTTCCTTCTTATATTTTTTAACGGGATTCCCTGTTACCTTATTTTTAAGAATTGATTCAACAGACATATTGATTTGATTGATTAGTTTTAAATACTACCAGAGACCGCCAGCTAAAAAAGTAAGCCTGATAAAAGTTAAAGGCTTATTTTCCTGCAAATCTATTTTCATATCCAGAGCGGATAATTCGTCATCCCCATAAAAAACAGTGTAGATGCCATCCTGAAAAGCCAGCAGGGCATTTTCTATTGCCGCATCGAGATTGGGCTTTTGATGATTGTAAATAGCCCCAAAGCCTGCCTTACCTGTATCGGTTAACACAGATAAATAATTTTCTTTGGGGTGGTGTGTCTTATCCTGATCATCAGACTCAAATGAAGAGCAGTTAAACATATCCACCTGATGCTTTACCACCAGCTCTATAATTTTTTGCGTAGTTATTACCGAAACTGAGGTATCTAACTCCAATTGCTTTTCATTTAGTATCGGGTACTTTCTCCCCAATAGCCTTACAGAAATACTGACATTCATTATTAGCGGTTTGAATGCTAAATATAAAGTTTTTCTATGTAATTCTTACATTTTGCTGCATCAATTGACCAAAACTTAATTTTAGGGGCAGTCATAAGACTTACATTTAAAATTGACTAAATTGCGGTTAACTATACAAACACACAAACATTATGAACGACGATACTATAGCTAAAAAACAGGAGCTGATTGAAAATGCATACAAGTCTTTTAATGCAAGAAATATTGATGCAATCCTGAATGTTATGCATCCTGACGTAAAATGGTCAAGAGCCTGGGAGGGCGATTACGCAACAGGGCATGAAGACGTAAGGGAATACTGGGAACGCCAATGGAAAGAAATAAACCCTAATGTAAATCCTGTTGGTTTTTGTGAACGCGATAACGGGACTTTTGAAGTAACTGTTGACCAGTTGGTAAAAGATTTAGAAGGAAACATTTTATTTAACGGAAGGGTGTTCCACATCTATGTTATCAACGACGGAATGATTTACCAAATGGATATTGAGCAAAATTAGGCGTATTAGCCTGTTAAATATATTTATATATACAAGTATATTCACATAAAAAATTCCCCTTACAATTTGCAAGGGGAATTTTCTTCAATTTAAATGTTTGGGAATATTATTTTTGAGCGAGGCCTCGTGTTAACCAACCTCTTTTGTTTGCTGTAACTATGGCATAAGGGGTAATCCAGAACAAGCCAAAGGTATATAAAACGCTATACGAATATGCCCAGAAGGACTGTGCAAGATTGTATCTTTTTGCGTAAAACAATACCGGAAAGCTTGACATTACCAATATGCTGAAAAGCGTAGAGCTTAAGAACAATACAGGATGCACAACGATAAAGAATAACATAAACATTAAGAAAGGATAGGTCATTACAATCTTTAAAGCCTGGTTTATAAACAGCAGCCTTGCTCCTGCTTTATTACCTTCCCTAAAGTTTTTAAAGACGAACTTAGACATCATTATGTTTTCACGCACGTTACTCCTGTCCCATCTGATGAACATTTTGTATAATCCGCTGTATTTTTCAGGAACGTCTGTAAGTACATAAGAGTTTCTTTGGAACAATACTTTGAATCCTTGTTTAAGTATCATGTTTGTCATGGCACGGTCTTCACCAATGTCTGACGGCTGCCCCATAAACGTTTGATTAATCCATTCAGGAAGACATTCAAAAACTGCTGAGCTTCTGTATGCTGCAAGTGCTCCAGGAGTACACATAACAGTACCAAGCCTGCTTTCTACAGAACGCATGAATTCAAAACTCATTACAAAACTTACGTTAAGCATTTTTGGAATGATGCCCTTATCTTTATTAAGCACCCTTACGTTACCCGCAACAGCACCACAGTCTTCGTTTACTACAAAGGGGCTTACAAGATTTCTAAGTGTATCTTTTTTAACGATAGAATCGCTGTCTACCGTTACAAATATTTCTCCCGTTCCCAGGTTAAAGCCACGGTAAAGCGCATGGCGTTTTCCTTTGTTTTCTGGTTGTTTGTATATTGATAAACGATCGCCTAGTTTTTCTTTAGCCAGCTTCATGTATTGCCATGTGTTGTCTTTACTTCCATCGTCTACGGCAAGAAGCTGCAATTTTTCTACAGGATAATCACTTTCAGCAAGGCTTATAAGAGTATCAAGCACAAGTTTACCCTCATTGTATGCAGGAACGATAACGGTTACCGTAGGCAGCAAATCATCTGAAACCGATTCGATAGGCTTGTATCGCAGGTAAAGAAATACATTGTAAAGAAAGAAAACGAACTTAAATGCAAATAATGCCGTAGCAATCGCAAAGAATATGAATCCGAAAGTGGTATTCATCCTGTCAAGGTTAAACTGTTCAAAGTCGTCTTGCAGTTCGTATACTACATAACCTCCACCCAGCATAAGTACAAAAGTACCTATAAGCACTAAAAGCGATAAAGGCTTTTTAGGGTCAGATGGTTTCTTTTTAAACTCGTTATTTGTCTCTTCTTTCTTTTTTATTACAGCAGCCGGTTCAGGTTTTAATGATTCATTATAAACTCTGAAATGGTTTTGCTGACCTGCAATACTTTTTGAAGCGTATAGTTGTTTGGCAGTAATTGTGTCGCTTTTCATGGGTGTGGATCTTATGGGTTCAATTTCATTCTAAATCGACAGCATCGTGTAATATTATCGACATATGAGATTAAGCAAGCCCCGTGCCATAGCCCTTTTGCACGTACTACAAGGGTTTCGCTACTTGTTTTATGTGGAAAAACTGTGGAATTATTCCACAATAGAAACTGAAATTCCACACATTTATTAAGACAATACTGATTAATTATTTTTAATGGATTACATTTACCAGTAACATTTTTTAAATTCCTGTTACAAAAACTGTCGGTAAGCGTCATATAAGTAATCCTAAACCAATAGCCATGAACCAAAGATTATCTATTACACTTTTTGCTTTTTTACTTTGTACACTAAACATTGCTGCACAAGCAATTACTGGTAAGGTAGCAGACCGGCAGCAGCAACCTATTGAATATGCCAACATTATGATAGGCGACACCTATGGCGTTATGAGTAATACTGAAGGTGTTTTTACCGTAAATACTGAGGGACTTGCTCCCACAGATAAAGTTATCATTTCATGCATTGGGTTTGAGAGTGTACAATTGCCGCTTTCTGAACTGAAAGAAGGCACATATAATCTTAAAGAGAAAATTAATGTCCTTGATGAAGTATTCATTACAAACAAAAAGTTATCTGCTACAGAAATCCTGACGGAGGTAATCAAGAATGCACCTAAAAATTACGCGCAAAAAACGGTAAAAGAAACATACTTCCTACGTTCGTCTAACAGCTATAAATTACTTGACAGCCAGTTTGAACTGCTTAAGTCATCGTTAGACAGTAAAGCGACATTAAAAGAAATAAACAAAGAATTTGCAGAAATGTCTAAAAAGACAAAAGGTAAAACCTCTAAAGATTTTAGCGAATACTATGGTTTTCTATATGAGCAGAACAGCCTGAAAAAATTAGCTGTAGAAAAAGCCATTCAGCTTAAAAACAATGAGAAAGACGTTTCAGGCGAACAAATGAGCGGAAAGGCCATAGAACTTATCAAAAAATATCTTGATCCGGGTGCAACTTATAAGGTAAAATCTGGAATTATACCTATTGATGACTCCCTGAAGATTAACTCCCCTAAGAAGGATGTAAAGACAGATATAAAAACTGCGTCGTTAAGAAACAGTATAACGGCGCTAAGCAGTTCGCTAAATAAATTTTATACTAATGAGGAACTGGATTTCTTTACAGAATTTAAGAAATATACTTATACCCTTGAAGGTTACACTACAATGAATGATGAAACTATTTACATAATTGATTTTAAACCATTAAAAAAATCGGCTAATTATTACGGTAAAATATATGTAAATGCATTCGACTTTGGCGTTGCAAAACTTGAATATAACCTTGTTGAAGGCAAAACAGAAAGCAGTGTAAGCCTTAAGTTTTTACTCGGTGTAAAAATGGTTGAAGACAGAACGAAAGTATCGGCAACATATACAAAAAGTGAGGATGGCAAATATGCTTTAAACTTTGTAAAAAAAGAGTCAGGCACTTACGCTTACATGAATCGTTCCCTGAAATTTACCAAAAATAAGGCCGATAAAAATGAAGAAACCAAAATGATCAAACTGGATTTCCTTGGCGAATTTGACAACATGAACATTAAGGAACTTTTTATTATTGACAGGAAACCTATAAGCGACGACGAATTTAAAAACGTTACAGAAAACACCACCTATAATCTCAATTATATTTCTAAATACGATCCATCGGTATGGAAAGATTACAATGTTCTTGCACCGGTAGAAGCCATCAAGAATTATAACTAACAGTATATGCCTTTATCGCCCTAATCTCATTAGGGCGATTTTGTTTTAACGCGCTTTTAATACTTAGCAAAATCTTAAAGGCAGCTGTGTTACAAATCGCATTATCTACCTTTACAAAACTATAATTACGTGTTTCCTGCCTGCTGTAACGAAGATGACGGGCGTCAGTCGGTTGAGGAGGCTGTAAAGGGGTCATACACTTTCCGCCCGTTCGTATATGGCATTAAAAACCTACGCCGGCGCATTTTATGCGGAAACCGGTCAGCAACACAACCGCCATCCGGCAGGAAGCAAAATTAAACAGTCATAAAAATGCCCCTTACAATTGTAAAGGGCATTTTTTATTATACTGTTACATTACCATTTAGCAGAAAGTTTCCGTAAAAATCAGGAATATCGCTTTTAAAAATAGCATCCGCGACTTCCTGTACAGGATATTCAAGTTTTACTATTTCGGCAGTTATACCTTGTTCGGATATTCTCAGGATTGCATATGATGCGAGCCTGTCTGCTTCTCTCGACCTTCCTACAGAACCGTCGTTGAGCAAAAGCCTTTTATCATTTCCACCCAGTAGTATTTCTTTTTGATAAGCAATATGCGTATGCCCCATTACGATTACATCGGCGCCGGACAAAGTGAGCATTCCCTCCAGATCTTTTGAATCGTGCCCTACATGTATGTATTCGTCATTACTGCGGGTGCTAGCATGCACAAGTAATACCTTCCTGAACGTATCTTTTATTTTATAACGAAGTTCTATTGTGTAAGGAAGCTGCGACATCCACTTCTTGTTAGCCTCTGTAATGGTATCTTTAGAGTGATTGATCGCTTTTGTACGCTGCATTGTTTCTTCGGCGTCGTGGTGCGGTATAGGGATTATCGGGTTGTTAAAGGCTAAACGCTCATCATGATTACCTAAAAGGCACGGAATCTTAAGATCCCTTATGCATTCTATCACTTCGTTACCCCAGGGAGCAAAATCTACAAGATCGCCCAGGCAGTACATCTGGTCGATTCCTCTTTGCTCTATATCTTTTACTACTACTTTTAAAGCCGGCAGATTGCCGTGTATGTCACTAAAGATAGCTATCTCTATCATCTTTCATTGATTATGCAGCAAAGTTAGGGCATAACTTTTAAAACGTTCATTATTTGTGCTATTCAAATATTACTGTTCATTATTTTTTTAATCTTTATTACATTTGCCCAAACTGATAATTAAATGCTGTCCATACTCATCCCCACCTATAATTATACTGTATATCCTCTTGTAAAAGATCTGCATGACCAGGCTGTGAAGGAAAATATCGTGTTTGAAGTAATTGTAATGGATGACTGTTCTACAGCCTTGGCAACTATTGAGCAAAATAAGCATATAGATTCTCTGTCCCACTGCAGGTTTATGCAGCAGAAAACGAATGGCGGCCTTGCGCAAAACAGAAATACCCTTGCAGCGGAGGCAAACTATGAAAACCTTTTATTTATAGATGGTGATGGTATCATAATATCTGACTCGTATTTAAAGGACTATCTTAACAATACTACAAACAATGATATAATTTATGGTGGCAGGAAACATCCTGAGAATGTAAACAAAGAAAATCAAAAACTACGCTGGAAATACGGCCTGCTTATAGAAGATACCACTGCTGAACAGCGTGATACTGCGGTGTATCAAAAACTGCTATGCAATAATGTATTAATCAAAAAACATTGTTTTGATGTGGTGGCATTTGATCCTGAACTACGCAAATATGGCCATGAAGATACACTATATGCCTATCAGGTAAGCCTGCTGAAACTAAAGATAAAACATATTAATAATCCTGTTGAACATGGCGACATAGACCCTGCCGAAGTTTTTTTAAATAAAACTAAAATGGGGCTCGTTAATTTACGTATGCTTTACAGGCAGGGTAAAATAGATTCCGGTTTTGTGAAAATGCTATCTATATACCGCAAGTTTAAGCGAACAGGATTAAGCGTGCCTGCAGGCTTATTCTATAAGATGTTTGAAAAAGTAATGTTTAAGAATCTTACATCCGGTAATCCTTCACTGTTTGTATTTAATTTATACAGATTGAGCTATATTTGTTCTTTAAAAGCATAATGTATGTATGGTATAGCTAAAAAGCTGGCGATAAAAATAATTGGCAAAAAGAAAATCTTTAAATATGAGCAGGCTCTAAGAAAGATTTACGCCGCAGGCTACACCGGCAGTAAACACCAATGCAACATCTGCGGCAAAAAATTAAGCCGTTTTATTATACTTCCCCACAATAACGATAAACTATGCCCAAGCTGTGGAAGTCTTGCACGCGACAGGCGATTATGGCAAATTGAAAACAGCGGATTTATTAAAGAAGGTATTACCTTTCTTGATTTTTCTCCCTCTCGAAGCCTTTCTAACAAACTAAAGAAAGTTAAAAGCATAAAATATATAAGTACAGACTTATCAGGAAATTTTAATGCCGATCATCGATATGATATTACCAATATTGATCTTCCCGATAGTAGTATAGACCTCATTGTATGTTATCATGTTCTTGAGCATATTGATAATGATGCACTGGCAATGACCGAACTGTACAGGATTTTAAAACCGGGAGGGCACGCCCTGATACAGACACCTTATAAGGAAGGTGATATATATGAAAATCCCTTGATAAAATCCCCGCAAGAGCGTGAAATTCATTTTGGGCAGGACGACCATGTGAGGATTTACACTGTACACGGCTTAAAACAACGACTTGAAAATGCAGGTTTTGATGTTGAAGTCAAAACTTTTAATGCTAATGCTTTTAACGGACTTACCGCAAATGAAACTATTTTAATAGTGCGCAAAATATAATAGTATGCCATTTTTTTCTGTCGTAATACCACTTTATAACAAAGAAAATTTTATTGCTGAAACGCTAAATAGTGTATTGGCACAAACTTTTACTGACTTTGAAGTGATTGTTGTTGACGATGTTTCAACGGATGGCAGTATATCTGTTGTTGAAAAAATAAAAGATGATCGGATAAGGATCATAAGGCACGAAAAAAACAAAGGCCTTTCTGCCTCACGGAACACCGGAATTAAAAATGCTGACAGTGAAATGATAGCTTTTCTTGATGCTGATGATTTATGGAAAGAAGAATTTTTAGAAAGCATGGCCGGTTTATCTAAAAAATATCCGCAAGCGTCAATGTACGCCTCAAAATATGAAGAAGTTTATAACGAGGTATATGTAGAACATGATTTTTCTGCTCAGGAAGGATTGGTACATGATTTTTTCATCAATAATTTAAACCAGACGATATACTATCCGTCTTCCCTTTGTGTAAAAAAAGAGGCTTTTGATGTAATAGGCCATTATGACGAATCAATAACTTTTGCTGAAGACCTTGATTTTAATATACGAGCCCATCTTGCCGTAAAAATGGCATACGCAAACAGGCCATTGATGATTTACAGAATGGCATCTGAAAACCAGATTACCCATTCAGGTCTCAAAAACAGGAGCATTACCGATTTTGATAAATATGAGGCTTTGTACCCTGCCAGAAAAGACCTTAAAAAATACCTGGATTTTCACCGTTACATAATGGCAAAACATTATAAACTGGATGCTAACACACAAGGCTATAAAAAAATGCTGAAGGGAATTGACCTTTCCAGCCTTAATTATAAACAGATTGTATTGCTATATGCCCCTGCATTTATTTTAAGAGCAATAAAAAGAATAAAAGGATTGCTGATAAAAAATGGCCTTAACCCTACTTCTTATTAGTCCTCACATAGTCTAAAAAGTCGGCATATTCGCGTATGTAATCTGCTTCGTCATATACTCTTGAAGCTATTACCATACACACTGCCCCTGATGAGAAATTTTCGAGTTCGCGCCAAATATTATTGTTTATAAGCAGGCCTTTGTCGGGTTTATTAAGTGTTATCGTAACTTCTTCAGTACCGTCTTTAAGCACTACATCAAAACTGCCCGAAAGCGGTACTAAAAGCTGCTGCAGGTTTTTATGTGCATGGCCTCCCCTTGATGCAGAGCTTGGCACATCATAAAGGTAATATACCCTTTTAATATCAAACGGAACTACATCGAGCTCAATTACGCCAATATTGCCTTTGGCATTTTGTATTTTAGGTATATCTATGAGCTGTATCTCCATTTTAGTTTTGTATTTGTAAAAATTCCATCCATTGACGGCCTATTGATTGTATTGAAAACTTTTTAACGCTGGCTTCCGAATTACTCTTGCATTTAGCATAAAGGTCTTTGTCACTATACATACGGTTAAGCCCTTTGGTAAACTCCTGAACGTTCTGGTCTTCAATCAAAAGTCCGTTTACTCCATCTTCAATAATTTCAGACGGGCCTGTGTAGCAGTTAAAAGCTACTACGGGTGTGCCACACGCCAAAGATTCCAGCAATACCATAGGCAGGCCTTCATTTTTGCTGGTTAACGTACAGAAAAGCGCATTGCGCATATAAACATACGGATTTTCCTTAAAACCCTTAAAAATAACTTTATCTGAAAGGCCTTTTTGTGCAGCACGTGCCTTTAATGCTGCTTTCATTATTCCCTCCCCCAAAATAAGGAGTTTAACATCATTTTGAGACAGTACAGAATTGGCATAGGCTTCAATAAGCTTATCAAACTGTTTGATATTGTTTTCCGGCATGCTTCCCGCAGCCATTATGTAGGGAAATTTTATATCAGCATCAGTCTTCTCACCACATTTATCATTTATATACTCTATGTTTACAGGATTATAAATGTTTACAACATTTTTTAGCTCATATAGCGCTTCTATCCTATTTTTTATCTTTGTGGTGATACTGATAACACCATAAGCTTTGCCATAAATAACTTTTGTAAACCATGCATTTTGGGGCATATACCATTCTAAGACAGAACTATGTACTGTGTAAACTGCTGGTGCGGTATAAACGAATTTAGAAATAAAGAAATCCTGAATGTATTTCTTTCGCATCCGGAAATCTATAACATAATCAAAGTCATGCTTAACTATGTAGCGCCTCAGGGTTAAAAAGCGTTTCAGCTTATTGCTTATCCCATTTTTTTTATCTTTTAGAAGCCCCAGGTTAAGCAGCCTGCCCGAAAAATCATAGCTAATCTTATCCTGAACGATCACATTATGAACTTCTACACCCTGCGAAGTAAAATAAGTAGACAAAATTGCGTGTACACGTTCTGCCCCCCCGCCCGAAAGTGCGTCGCCTACAAGACATATTTTGGTTTCATGGGGTTGCTTCATTGGTATATATTAGCTATTTTCGAAACAAATATAAACATTCATGAGGATTTTACTTATTGGCGAATACAGCAGGCTTCACAATTCCCTAAAAGAGGGTCTGCAGGCATTAGGCCACGAGGTAACGCTGGTGAGTGATGGTGACGCCTTTAAGAATTACCCCTCAGATTATCTTATTGCTCCAAAATATACTACAAAGGGCATTTTGAATATGGGCCGCCAGGTTATTTTCAGGATGTTTAAGCATGACATATCCTACTGGGAGCGCGGAATTCGTTTTTATAAACTACTTTCCAAACTTAAAGGCTACGATGTTGTACAGCTGATAAATGAGGCCCCTATAAAAACTGTTCCTATTTTTGAAAAGTATCTTTTAGGTAAAATTTTTAACCAAAATAAAAAGGCATTTTTATTATGTTGCGGTATAGACTATACCGTTGTACGCTATATGCTGGATAAAAAGCCACGTTATTCACTTATGGATCCTTATTTTAAGGATAAACGCCTTATACCTGAATACCGATACATTTTTGATTATGTAACAGCTTCGCATAAAAAACTGCACAGATTTGTATATGCCAAAATTAAAGGTGTCATAGCAAGCGATATGGATTATGCCCTGCCACTTAAGGAGAATGACAAATTTATAGGCCTTATAGGTAATCCTGTAGTACTAAACAACCTTATCTATACCATACCATACATTAACGATAAAATCGTTATTTTTTTGGGCATCAACAGATGGACGTATAACCAAAAGGGCATCTTTTATTTTGAACAGGCACTAGATATAATCCGTAAGAAATATCCAGAAAAGGCTGAGATTGTTATTAGTGAGACACTGCCCTATAACGAATATATAAAGGTATATGATAAGGCACACATACTGATGGACCAGGTGTATGCCTACGACCAGGGATACAACGCGCTTGAGGCTATGGCCAAAGGAAAAGTGGTTTTTACAGGAGCCGAAACAGAATTTATGCAGCATTACAAACTCACGCAAAGAGTTGCTGTTAACGCACTGCCTGATGTTAACAGTATTGTAAACGAACTGTCTTACCTCATAGAAAACCCCGGAGAGATAATTGCCATCAGCAAAAACGCAAGGGATTTCATAGATAGCGAGCACGATTATATAATAGCCGCGCAAAAATATTTAGAAAAATGGGAAAATTAAATACATTGTAATGCTTCAGAAAAAAATTGCTTACCCACTGATTTTTATTACAACAGTGCTGATATACACTATTTTTATAGCCCGAAATGGATATGAAGACTGGGATACAGGCTTTATATCGGGTATGGCATGGCGCTTAGTTAAAGGTGAAGTTATGTATAGGGATTTCATCTATACAAAAACACCATTTTCTCCTTATTACACAGCCACTCTGATGCGTTTATTACCGCAGGAGGGGCAGTTTTATTTTATAAAATGCATCAACAGTATTGTCTTTGCGTTACAAGTGTGCCTTACCGTTCTTGCCATAAATAACATTTACAACCTAAAGAAATATGGCATAAACGTTTGGGGATTTGTAACCGTTGGGTTCATCATTTCACTGCTCAACTATCCAATGTACCCATGGTACACTCCGGATGGACTTTTTTTTGCGTCAGCTGCATTGTATGTAAAATCAAGAAATAGTAAAAGTTATGCATCGCTCCTTTTTATAGCGTTATTAGTATTGCTTTCTGCACTATGCAAACAATCCTATTATCCTGTGCCAATAATTTTTCTTGTTTGGGTATTTATAGATTACGGATTTAAAAAAGCAGCAGCTTTCCTGGGTATATTTTTATTGCTTACAGGAGTATTTATTGGCATTATAACCCGAGTAACATCGCTTCATAATTTCTTAGACTGCATAACCGGGCAAACAAGGCTTTATGATGTTTATTACAGCTGCATATACGGTTATGCCCATAAAAACTATAAACTATACCTTTTGATTATCGCAGCGTCTATACTAATTGGTATTAATTATAAATCCGTCAAACAAACATCGTTCACGGTTATTTTTAAATGGCTTATTATCTGCCAGTTTGTGGCTGCAATAATTTTATATTGTATCGGCGAGGCACAGCTGGGATCTATAATAGCATTTAACTCGTGCGCTTTAGCAGGGATATATAATATTTTTGTGCTAAAAAGAGAAATCAGTTATTTATACCCCGCTGCTGCGTTGCTTGGCATCGCGTGGTGTTCGTCGGTAAGTTGGGGATATCCTTACCCTACACTTTTTGCCTCAGCCATAATTGCTGTGTATTTTATATTGTCTGATGGCTTTCTGTCCCAAAAAATAGTTTCAAAAAAAAATATTCTTGCGGTCGTAATGTGTATAGTGGCATTTGCGTACAACTTGTATCCATACAGGAGCGGTGTAGTAACAGATTTAGATTACGACATGGGAGCTATCTCTCCTAAGCTAAAATATATCAGGACTAACAAAGAAAATTTTGATAAGTTTTTGCAGCTTAAAGAACTGATTGACAAGTACGGTCCGGTTTACATTACCGCTACTCATTATCCGGGTACTTATTACATTTTTGATAAAACCAATCCGTTGACAGCCGGATGGATGATTAATTCAGAAATCAACTTTAAACTTGACAAGATGCTGGCAGAAGCTGCAAATAGCAACGGCTATATATTTCTTGACAATGAATATAAACCTATATTTGATGCCGGTGAGGCTGAAGCCTCAAACAAGACACTATTTTCGGCATACATAGCTGAGAATTGTACACCTATAGAAAAGCTTAGATACTTTACTGTTTATGACACAAAAGAACTTAACAAAAAGTTACCTGAAACTGATAAGAACAGAGCAATACATTAAAAATCTTTTTGTTTTTGCGCCTATATTCTTTGGCGGTAAATTTTTGATACAGGATGCAATAATCAATACAGCGATAGCTTTTGTAAGCTTTTGCATGGCTGCGAGCGCTATCTATATACTTAATGATTATTTTGATATTGAGGAGGACAGAAAGCATCCTGTAAAGTGCGAAAGGCCACTCGCTGCAGGAACAATACCTAAAAGTAGCGCCCTGACACTAATGGTTATATTAGCCGGGACGGGCATACTGCTGGCATCGTTCGTATCTTTCAGGCTATTAGGAGTAATAGGAATCTACATCACAATGAACATACTTTATTCAAAATGGCTAAAGCATATTACTGTTGTAGATGTAAACATTATAGCAACGGGATTTTTGCTAAGGGTACTTTCAGGCGCAATAGTAGCCGAGGTTGAGCCTTCCGTATGGATTCTCCTTATTACGTATCTCCTAGCGCTGTTTTTGGGGTTTGCAAAACGAAGGGCCGACGTACTTTTATCCCTTGACGGAAAAGAGGTGCGAAAAAACATAGACGGTTATAACCTAAATTTTATTGATACGGTATTGTCTATACTTGCTGCGGTTATAATCGTGGCCTACATATTATACACCCTATCTTCGGAGGTACAGGAACATTACAGATCGCACCTTATTTATGTATCGGTGATCTTTGTGGTAAACGGTCTGCTGTATTACATGAAGCTTACACTTGTAGACAAGGTTACTTATTCCCCCACCCTTATAGTATTACGCAACAGGGTGATACAAATTACTTTGCTGGGCTGGATCTCCATAATGGTATACCTCCTTTATATTCAATAACCAAATGACAAAGACGCTTGCCATTTTTGATTTTGACAATACGTTATATTCAAAAGATTCCCTTCTTGAATTTACGCGTTTTGCAGTAGGCCGGAAAAGCTTCTATATTGGCATTGCAAAATTGTTTCCACATCTTGCAGCCCTCAAACTTGGCCTGCAGGGCAATGCAGTCACAAAACAGAAATACCTCAGCCATTTCTTTGGTGGTATGGATCGTGAAACCTTTAAGCAAGCAGCATCGAATTTTTCTCTTAACAAGATTGATAAGAACCTCAACCCACAGTTAAGCCAAATTTTACAGACGCATATTGATAACAACGACACGATATATATTGTAAGTGCTTCGTTTACCGAATGGCTTGAACCCTGGTGCAAAAAGAACAACTTTGGGCTTATATGCTCTAAGCTGCAAATAGAAAATGAAAAAGTTACCGGAAAAATTGACGGCCTTAATTGTTACGGCCCTGAAAAAACAGCACGCATTAACGACACTATAGATCTATCTGTTTATGATTCTGTTTACGTATATGGCAAAGGCAAAGGTGATAGGGAAATGCTGCTGCTGAGGCGGTAATTATTTATCAGATATTAAACAAACCCTTTCTGAAATACACCGCCAGCATTATCCAGTAAATAAAATATGTCAGAGCATGCCCCATTACAGCGCCTTTCACACCAAAATGAGCTATCAAAATTGTACTTGAGATATAAAGAATTATACAGGATACAGCTTCGCTTACAAGATAAGCCGTTGTTAGTTTTTGAGCAAAAAACTGGTAGCCGAGTATCAGCGCGCCTACTTTAAAAAAGTCGCCTGTAAGCTGCCAGAAAAATAGGTCTGTAACCGGTAAAAAATCTTCTTTTAATATAAATAGCACCGCAAACTCACGTAGTAAATAAAGCAGTATCATGCCTGTTCCAAACAAGGGCAGCATACTTCTGTAATAACTTAGAAATACATCTCTTGTTTGTCCTTTTGACTGGGCAACAGAAAGCTTCGGCAGGAAATAAACCGACAGCATGGTCGTGGCAAACATCATATAGTATGAAGATATCCTGTTCATTGCAACCCACATACCTGCCGTATCCAGGCTAAAATTGTCAATCAGGTTATTACGGATAAAGATACTTACCAAAGGGGCGACAAGCGCAGAGAACAGCGCCATAATGCTATACGATAACAAATCTCGTAATGTCGCTTTATCAAAATATTTAATACGTATAAAAGGCAGTCGCGGAAAACGCTTCCATATACTGTAAAACGTGAGTACAAAAAAGACCGACTGAAACAATATGAGTCCCAGAAGGGCCCCATTAGTTTGGAATTTCCACATCAGCAGTACCGATAATACTACGCCGAGTACATTTCCACTGATATTAAGCCATATTACCTGTTTGTAATTGCCCAGTCCGTTAAGGATAGCTATAAATAAAAGGCTGCCCGCATACCATGGCAATGAAAAGCCAAGTACTTTAAACACCCATGCATATTCGTAATAGTCCCTGAATATCCATTCACTGCAATAGCCAGACAACAGCAGCAGCAGGATGCTTAAGCCTATTACCACGGCAAAAATGCTCAGGAAAACGGTTGAGAGTATTTTATATAGCTTTTCCTCGTCTTTTTGGTATTCGGCTACATATTTTATGATGCCGTTCTGCATACCCAGCATGGAGTATGTTTCTACGGGAGTAAGAAAACTGCGAAGGTTTTCTATGATAGCCATACCTCCCGGCCCTACATATGCTGCGATAGCTTTTGACGTTACCAAGCCTCCAAGTATTCGCACAATAACGCTTACGCCGTTAAGCGAAGATATTTTTACAATAGGTTTTTTTAGTATGTTAGCGATGCTGCCCAAATGGAATATTATATAAGTACGTTATCCAGCTTTGTAAAGTTAGCGGTTTCTACCTCATAAAAATCCTGAACCTGAGTCCTGGCACCAAAGCTCTCTTTCCAGAAAACAAGGCCTTCATTGAGTTTTCGTCCCTGTTCTTCGTTAGATATGCCAAAGTCAAAGAAACGTTTATCTGCAAAAACATCGTTGATAAGGTGCGCATATAGATAGTCCAGGCTTCCTAACTCGTTTTTATCTCTATTTCCCGAAATGTATTGCGGATGCGCAACGGTATCAGTTATAAAAACTGTAGTTCCCGCTACAATTGCATCGTTAAGGTACACATTAAAATGCCTTATATTATCAGGGAATTTTTGATGCAGCAATGCTATTTCTTTCGCGGTATGTACAGGCTTTACATCATGCTTATGATGCAGGTTAGGTATAAGTATTGCATCCCAGAACAGTTGGAATTCAGGCTCTTCTTTGATGACAAGCCCGTTCTTTAATCCTCTTCTTATGCTTTCTTTCCTTGTTTTTGTAAAAGGCAGCCTGTTGTCGTTATCTATAATGCAAAGGCTGTCCTTTCGGGTTAATTTAGCATCGGCAGTAAACAACGCATAGCTAAATTCGTCGGCAGGGACTTTGTGGTAAATGGCAGGAATTAATTTTACATGGAGCTTATGCACCCCATTTTCATATAGGAAACTCAAAATAGCTCCCAAAATTTTTATCACTGACGCCAGTTTTAGCTTATCAGAATATACAAGTCCGCCATAGGTTAAGCCCCAGTGCGAGTATACTACATTTTCTTTTATGTGAGCCGGAAGTATTGCTACGGGTTTATCACCCTCAAATACCATAAGCGAAAAATCTTCAAAGCGGTCGCTATGGTATTCCATAAAACCGCGGTTAAGCAGAAATGTACCGTTCTTAGAACTGTTTACGACTTCATTCCACTGGAGGCAATTTTCGTTTGAATATCTTACGACTGAATATTGCATAGCATTAGTGCTTTTCATTTACATAATTACCTTCGCCATCAATAAGCTTATGTACAGACTGCGTTATAAAATTGCCCGGCCGTATATTATAACTTGCGTCTTCTTCAAGATGATTAAGGTACGATTTATTTTCGCTAAGGCAGGAAAACAAAACCCTAAACACATTAACGTTTGATCTAAGTTTATCATCATAGCCATCATGTTCATTATTATTCCAATCTATTGCCGCGAAATTGCCAAAAGTAGAATGAATAAGCGGAGCAGAGTTGGTACTGTAAAACTCTTTTACACCATTAAAGCCGACCCAACCACCATGATCAGATAATATAATTATCAATGCATTCTTATCCTTACTTTTTATTTTTAAGATTGTCTTTTTCAGCCATGTATTTGCTTTTTCTATTTTTGAAATATAGTCTCTTCGCTCTTTCTCTATATGATTTTTGCCTTCAGAAAAATGCACATGATGCGGAAGTAGCTTTTCTACAAAAACAAACTTTGGTTTGTCTGTTTTAAGCGCCATGGCACTATCTAAATCCTCATCTACATTTTTTATATTATCATGCCCGTAGGTAAAATAAGCGACCTCCGCGGGCTGTATATTAAAATTGTCATAGATACTTTTACTCCTGTCCTGCTGAAAATATTCATCCTGAGCTACAAAAAAGGATTCGTAACCATTATTTTTAAGTATGCGCAGGGATGCATTATCCATTATGACGTTTCTTGCATTTGGCATATCTATTGAAGGGAGCAAGACATCATTAAAATAATGATGTTTCATGGCAAACATCGAAGCATTTGAAGTAAGGCTCGCCGGATAATTGCTCCTGAAATTATCATAAACTTTAAACCCATTGTTATCAATCCAATCATAAAACTGATTATCGTAATTATAAGGCACATTGCTTATAGCTTCTTTACCTGCATAACCATCAGGCTGAATCATGTAAATGTTCGGCTTATTTTTAAATTGCACATTTTCTATATCATCCGTTAACTGCGTCCATTCTGTACCTCTCAAATCTTCATATAAGCTTAAGGAAAATTTTAAAAGCGGTAAAATAGCCATAACGCAAATTATGACGATAAGATGCTTGTAGTATTTGTAAAATTTTAAAGACAGTACAAATGCCAGTACAAAAATAAGCACTGCGAGTTTCTTTCTAAATGTGAGTGTTACTGCAATAATGAGTAAAGATGCTGTTATGGTTATTAATAAAGCAAATAACAAATTTGACTTGTACGGCTTTAATTTTGGTACGGCATTAAAAAAATAATATCCCGCCAGCGTTACTACAATAGGAATTATAATTGAGAAAAGCGAAAATATCAGAAAGTGTCCTGCTGAATCTATTGCAGGGTAATTATTGGAATAATAAAACAAAAAAGGATATAAACCACTAATAAACCCCGCTAAAAATGGCACATCTTTGGGATCATCTAAAAAAGTCTGAAATTTATTTTTTACTTTTTGTATCATATTAAATAATTACCAACTATATTTTTTCAAAAACTATATTACCGTTTTCGCCTATATATTTATATACACCCTGATTATTTTCCAATCGCATAAAACTACTGTTTTCCTGCATACTATCAAGGTATTTTTTATCTTCTGATAAAAATGAAAACACCGTACGGAATAAATTAATTCCCGTTTTTAGGCGGGTGTCATATTCTCTGGATTTTTCGGTAGTCCACCTGATGGCAAGCTGCGCGCCAAAAATAGATTTTACAAGCTCTTTGTCTGAAGTCCTTTTTTCAAAACTCTGCCCCATGTAATCATACCCAACAAAACCGCCGTGATCAGCACCGATAATTATCATCGCGTTTTTATCTTTTGCCATAATAAAGCTTATCAATTCTTTTAGCCATAGGTTCATTTCGTTAAGCCTTTTAAAATATTCCGATTTTTCAATTGCAGCACCGAGCGATTCGGGCTTATTGTTGTGGATATGGCTTGGCAGAAATTTTTCTATAAAGTAAAAATTATGGCCACCCGAACGATTATCTTCATCTAATCGGGCTTTAAGGTCGCTACAGACATTTTTAGCGAGAACGCCGCCTAAAAACGGTATTTCGCTATATGGGATATTAGTGGTATCGTAACCTAACTTTGGCCTGTTAAGCAGTAAGTAAGGATTTTCGGTTATAAAATGAGACTTATAACCATTATTCTTTAATATCCTCAAAACCGGATTATCTCCCACTATAATACCCCTTGCATTAAAAAGCTCAATATCGTTAGCTGCATAATGGTGCTTCATTAAAAATGTAGCCGAATTTGAAAGCAGGGTACTCGCATAATTAGACCTGTAATCGCCATACATGGTGAAACCGTTCTGGCTCAAAAAATCTTCATAGGCACTGTTATCGTAGCCGTGCAGTTTATTTTTCAGATTATCAAAACTGGCGTAGCCATCGGGCTGTATGTAGTAAATATTAGGGTTATTTTTAAATTTTACAGCTTCAATATCATCTGTAGGATGATTATAACCTTTATCGGCAAAAGTAATTACTGCTACCGAAGCTAAAACAGAAGGAATATTTAAAACAGCCATAAACAGCAATAGGACAACAGCTATCTTGTAATACTTTTTAAGAAAAAAAGATAGTATCGCAACTATAACGAAAGATGCTGCTAAAGCGATTTTTTTAGAAAATCCAAAATCATTGTTCTGTATTATAAAAAAGAGAAAAAAGCAAAGCACACCCGCAAAAAGAAACTGTTTTTTAAATTTTACGAATTTTAATTTTTCTATAATTAGGCAGCCCAAAAACAGGATAGTAACCGGCATTAGGATATAATAACAGCTGTAAAATAACAACTGCACCAGAGAATTATACATACCCAGGTTACGGGAATATAATAACAGAAACATGTAGATGCCAACACTGAAACCAGCGAGCACCGGCACATCTTTATCTGACTTCAAAAACGCAAACAGTCGTTGTCTTATTTTTTCAATCATTCAAATCTTATTTCCTTTTAAGAAGGTACATGGTTCTATGCGTATTAGGTATTTCCTGCTGGGCTACAACATCATACACATCTGTATAGGCTTTTTCAAAGTTTGCTTTATTATAGTAATCAAAATGGCCTGCAAATTCACGCTTGCTTTTCAGCAGGAAGCTTACCCATGAGTCTTCCCTGTCAGGAAACTCAATGATAAGGTATGGCGTAAGCGAAGCAAACATTTGAGCACTCATCTCAAACGGCACATTACCTGTAAGCGATATGTGATGTATGAGTGCGAGCGCTAAAGACAGGTCAAAATTATTGTCTTTAATACGCTGCTGTAACGGCAAACGCTCCTTGTTATTAAAACCTATCCCCGGTGATGGATTAAGCAGGTCGCTCACAAGCGGGAGTATGTTTTTTTCTTTATTAGAAAGCACCTGGCTGTAGTTTTGGTTTACAGCATTAGGGTCTATATCGGTAACCAGGATTTCGGCAGCGCTGTCTTTGAGCACACGGCCAAAGGTTCCGTCGTTACCACCAAGGTCTACTACTTTTTGCGCGTTTATTTGAGATTGCCACTGACTTACAAGCTGTTTTTTAAAATCAAAAGCTGCAGCATCATAATTAGTAATGCTATAGTAATTTTTCCACTCTGTCTTTTCGTTAAGGGAAAGGTCTTTTATATAATTGTACAGCGAATCAAGTATTCGTATCTGTGCTTGTTTAGAGATAGTAACCTGTTTACCTGCGCCTTTATCGTCGCTGGAATATTTAGCATCATACTTAGCCGCTAAAACAATATTGGTATACAGCACAGGACTGAATTTTGCGCTGAACGGCAATAGTTTTGAAGCCTTTTGCAACGGAATGCCGTCTATATACTGCAACAGGAGCTTAAGCATGTCGTTGCCATAATACTTGGCTAGTACCAACGGCGCTAAAAAGTGCATTACAAACTGCTTATAAGCACGCCATGGTTCGCCTTCGCTATATTTATCAAAAGAAAGGCTGTCTACAAAAACGGGAGATCCTTTGTGGAAGGTCACATTAAATGCAGTGGCATCCTTTAGGGTATATCCGTTCTGGAGGCAGTATTTTTGCAACTTAAGCGTGTGCAGCGCAGCGTGCTTGTATTGCGAGAAACTCCACTCGTATGGATACGAAAAGACAGCTATTTTTTCTGGTTTTATGGTAATGTGGCTCTGCTCGTTTGCAACCTCTTCATGAGGTATAAGCAGGCCGTTATCAAACAGTTTTTTATAAAAACCGCTATTGTTTAATGCATTGTATTGTTCAAAATATATTGGGTTTACAGACCTGAGCAATACTCCGTTATCTGTAAATATATTACCTGAAGGATCCCTGAACGAAGATGCATGCCTATTTATTATTGTCTGCATCCTTATTCTCCTCAATATCAATAGTACCCATATGATCCTGATTTTGTTTTTTTCCAAAAACCGATTTTATACCTGTTGTAATTTTTCTGTAAAACAAGGTAACACCTGCGCCAATAGCAACTAAAAGCTGTACTACAAGAGCGCCTGTACCGGGGTCAAAATATAAAAAATGATTGGCCATAATATTTTTTTTAAAGTCGTAAAAATAGAAAATTATTCGGCAATGCCTCTTAATGCCTCCTAATAATAACGTAAATTATTAATAATGTTGTTTTAAGCTAAAAAATTGGCTGTTAGCAAATAATTGTTAATTTTAAGCAAAAAAAGTATTGCTGTGAAAAAAATACTACTCCTGCTTTTTACGTTTTTAACCGCATCTTTAGCTTATCCTCAGGTAGACATAGCCCTTTACCAGCAATTTAACGGCAGGTACGATTTTACGTTTGTAGGGAACACTTTAAATGAGCACCCTAATGGCCCAACCGGACTTAACGGCGCATTTGCACCCTGCGAGCTGCTGCCTTCATCGTCGGCCCAGCTGTCATTGGCATCAGGTAACATAATAGAAAAAGCATATTTATACTGGGCAGGATCGGGAACTGGCGATTTTGAGGTTAAGCTTAACGGAACTGCAATAACTGCCGAACGCGACTTTGCAATGCTCTATGAATCTATAGAAAACGGTGAAAATGTAGAAAGGCATTTTTTTAGCGCATTTGCCGATGTTACCGCGCTTGTACTGGCTCAAGGCAACGGTACTTATACCTTCTCTGACATGGACCTGTCTGATGTGATAAATGGTGGTGCGCCCAGTGAAAATCTTTACTGTCGTACCGGTGTCAGCTTTGGCGGCTGGACACTCGTAATTGTTTATAAAAACAATTCACTGGCCCTTAATCAGCTAAATGTCTATGACGGTTTCCAGATGGTTCCAAATAGCATTAATATAACCCTTGACAATCTTAATGTAATAGACAACGCAGGTTCTAAGATAGGTTTTGTAGCCTGGGAGGGCGATGCAAACATATCGGTTAACGAATCGCTAAAAATAAACAATTTAACGGTAAGCAACCCACCGCTTAATCCCTCTGCTAATGCATTTAATGGTACTAACAGTATTACCGGCTCCAGTGCTTTATACAACATGGACCTGGATATATATACACTTGATAATTTTGTAGCTATAGGCGATACAACAGCCGAAGTATCATTGCAGTCCGGCCAGGATGTGGTTATTGTAAACTGTATCGTCACTAAATTAAACAGCGAATTGCCCGATGCCACCATAACCATAGATGACGAATTTAAAGACTGTGCGGCCCAAACGCTTCAGGTAGATTACACGGTGCACAACGACAACAGCACCGCTCCCCTGCCTGCCGGAACGCAGGTAACGGTTTACTATAATGGAGATGTTCTTACATCATTCTTTACACAGACCGAAATCGCTATAAATGGCAGTGAAAGCGGCACGCTTCCCCTGCCCCTGCCTACGGGGCTTACCGGAGAAGTGCAGCTTATATTTATTGTAGATGACAACGGAACAGGAACAGGCAGCGTGATTGAAATAGACGAACAGAACAACTCGTTTACATACACGACAATCCTTTGGGCGCTAGATCCGATAGACCCGGCCGATATTACCCACTGTGAAACGGCAAGCGGAACTAATGTGGGTATTTTTGACTTCTCAGGTTACGAAGAATCGCTGAAGACAGACGACAACCAAATAGTTACTTTTTACCATACGCTTACAGGAGCACAGTCTGAAGATGCTGCCGACCAGATTACAGCAGCCAATGCTTATCTTACCACACAAAATCCGGAAACGGTATTTGTGCGCCTGGACGACCCCAACGGATGTTCTACCGTGGCATCGTTTGAGCTGATCGCCATAGATTGTACGTTTCCTGATGCTACAGTTACAATAGGTAATATAGTTACAAGTTGTGATTCCAGGACATTACAGGTAACCTATACTGTAAACAATTTTGACAGTTCAGACATACTGCCCGCCAATACCCCAGTTGCTATTTATGCTAACGGAATTCTTATTGCAACGGCAGCTACAACTGCAGATATTGCCATTGGCGGAAGCCTTACAACCACAATAACGGTAACAATACCTGCTGCTGTACCTCAAACATTTAACCTCACCATTGTAGCAGATGATACAGGCAATGGAACTGGTGTTGTTATAGAAACTAATGAATTGAACAATGGCACTACCCAGTCGTTTATGCTTTGGGTGTCACCCGTACTAATTCAGCCTGCAGCTATTGAAGGATGCGAAACCTTTAACGGGTCGGGAATTGGGGTCTTTGATTTTTCAATATACGCTGAGACACTGGAGGTAACTTCTACAGATGTGGTCACTTTCCACACCTCTCAGGCAGATGCCGACAGTGGCGATAACCCTATAGATCCTGTTGACTACAATGCTCCTCACAATACAGAAGTTTATGTGCGCCTTACCGATGAAAACGGCTGTTATGACACGGCTTCGTTTACGCTGTTTATAATTGACTGTTATTTTCCTGATGCTACAGTGGTTATAGATGATGTTTACAAACAATGTAACTCGCGCATACTGCACATACACTATACCGTGAGCAATGTAAACGGTACAGATGTACTGCCTGCCAATACTCCCGTTGCTATTTATGCCGATGGTCAGGTACTTACAGTTGTACACACGATTAATGCACTGGAGATTGGCGAAAGCGAACCGGGATTCATAGAAGTTACTGTGCCAATAGGCATTCCGCTTGATTTTGAACTTAAATTAGTTGCCGATGATACCGGTAATGGCATGGGGATAGTTCTAGAGCTTAACGAAACAAATAATGAATTTGCACAGGCTGAGAACCTTCCGTTATCGCCTGTACTGATCCAGCCGGATGATATTGAATTGTGTGATGCAGGATTTGGATCGGCAACTTTCGACTTTTCTGACTATGCCGAGACCTTAAAAAATTATCCTAACGAAACGGTTACGTTTTACACATCTCAGGCCAACGCCGACCAAGACCTGGACCGTATCTACAATATAACGAGCTATAGCATAAATGAAAACCCTACACGCATTTATGTGCGCCTGTTTAATGGCACCTGCCATACAACGGCGTCATTCCTGCTAAAGGTTAAAAAATGTGCCCCTGTAACCCATAATTATGTTACGCCAAACGGCGACGGCCTTAACGACGACTTTTTTGTAGAGGGACTGCGCAATGTGTTCCTAAACTTTAAGATGAGCATATACAACCGCTGGGGTACCCTGATATGGACCGGAAACCACAGTACCGCCGATTGGGATGCTACTGCCGACGTATCTAAAATTGGCGCTGAAGGCACACAGGTTCCTGTAGGCACCTACTACTTTGTACTAGAGCTTAACGACCCTGATTTTGCCGAGCCAATCGTAGGATGGGTATATGTAACGAGGTAAGATTTGACGATTTGTGGATTTCGTGATTCGATGATTTGGAACCAAAAGTTGGAGTTTGAAATTTGGATTTTTTTAAAATTATGGAAATAAAAGACCTTAGCATTTCCCGGGATATCGTTACCTTTTTTGACTATACCCAAAACGACGATGCGCGTGAATGTCTTAAAAGAATGATGCTTACACCACTCGCATCACAACAGGAAGTTATTGAACGGCAGAATATACTCAAGGGCTTTTTGGCTAATATTGAAATGTTTGCAAACTACTCCTACTCCCGCATTGATTTTCGTGAAGCCGATTTCTTTATAGAAAAGTTTACCGAAAAAGAATACCTGTCTAAGAATATTAGGCTCAGGCTGAGGCTTTTTAAGGCGGTATACCACCAGTACCGCAGTAAATTTGTGCAGGTAGTACTGATGTATAACCGCCTGCACCATTACATAAAAAATGTTCCTACTACGGCATTTCCTGTTGAATACAAAAAGGAACTGGCGCTAATGGACGATTACCTGAGCAGCTACAGGCTAAACTATTACGAAAGCCTTATCCGTGAGAACAAGCTTAAAATAAAGCACATAATCGCATTTTTCAGGTTGATAGCCAAAAGGAAAAGCAGGAAACTTGACACCTCATTCAAAACCACATACACCCGTTTTGAAGCGTACATCTCTGTAGCGCAGGGCATCCATTTCTATAAATTTCAATTCCCCGAAATTGGGGGCAATAAACTGTCCATCAATGATTTTTATCACCCGGTACTTAAGCATCCGGTTAAGAATACACTGCATTCAAACAGTAATGTGATATTGCTTACAGGGCCTAATATGTCGGGTAAATCAACCCTGCTTAAAGCTATTGGCATATGCGTTTACCTGGCTAACATTGGCTTTGCCATACCGGCATCAGCGGCTAACATTCCGTTTTACAGCAACATAGAAATCTTTATTAACCTGAACGACGATTTGCAGAGCGGCTACAGCCATTTTATGACCGAAATAATGAACCTCAAAAAGGTAGTCCGGGAAGCAGGTACGGGCCAGCCGGGGTTTGCCATATTTGACGAGCTCTTTAGAGGAACGAACATTGATGATGCGCTGGAAATCAGCAGGTCAACATTAAAAGGGATGCTCAATTTTCCGGAGTCGCTGTTCTTTGTATCGAGCCATTTGCACCAACTGATAGCTATGGATGAAGTAAAGTCTGGTGCAGTTTCCTGTCTATACCTTGACTGCAATCTGCAAAACGACACACCTGCATTTACCTATCAGCTTAAGGAAGGATCGAGCGATATAAAAATTGGGCGCATACTTTTTGAAAAGGAAAACATGAGCGAATTTTTAAAACTTAAATAGCTCATTTTGGTGATTTGTGAATATGTCATTTGGCCTCTGAAACAGAAAAACCAAAAGCGTAACATTATTTTACAATATGCTGATTTTTAGAATTTTGTCTACTTCTAATTTTGCGCACGAAATCCGCATTTTGAGAACCAAAAGCGTAACATTAGGCTCTTGAAAAAACGGCTTATTTACGCTCTAAAACCGGCATAGACCATTTGTAATTTACCGCTAAAAGCCTGATACCTATAATAATTCCAGAAGTGACAAGATAAAGTACATCCTGCGGCACGTTCCATTTGCGCAATAAAAAGAAAACACAGCCGCCAATGATACAAATTGTGGCATAAATCTCTTTCCTGAAAATGACCGGGATCTCGGTACAAAGAATATCACGAAGCACTCCGCCGAAACAAGCGGTCATGGTTCCAAGCGCAATGCATATTACAGGATGCAGGCCAATGGCAATACCTTTTTCAAGGCCGATAAGCGTAAACACACCAAGCCCAATTGTATCGAACAGGAACAGTGAAACCCTTAATTTATCAAGCTTCTTCCTGAATAACAAGGCGATAACAAAACCGGCAATGATCATGTACACGTAAGTAAGGTCTTTCATCCAGCCCACAGGGGTTCGGCCAATCAAAACATCACGCAGCGTACCGCCACCCACAGAGGTTACAAAAGCGATGACAAACACCCCAAAAGGGTCCATCTTTTTATTCATTGCGGTAAGTGACCCGGAGATGGCAAAGGCCATTGTTCCCAGTATATCAAGCAGTTGAAACATTACATATTCTGGGTATAGTAGTTATAATCGTGCAGGACCGTATTTACAAATGCCATCGCATTTGCCGATGTAGATTTGATTCCCGTAACATTTTCAATCCTCATCTGCAGCCTTTCTATCATTGGGAAATCTGTTGTGCGCATGCTGGCCTCGTAGGTTTCTTTAATGATACGTACATCGTTATCACTCAACTTAATAACCAGCGGATATATAGGCACATAATTGCTTTGTACTTCCCTCAATATTGTATGGTTTATGCTGATGTCGTTCTTAAGGTTAATAACGGCAGTACCTGCTGCCATATCGCCTAAACGCTGGTGTTTTTTGCTGTTAGAAACAAAGATAAGCGCAATGATACCACCTGTTAAATTGATATCAACCAGGCGCATCAGCCATCGGATGAGATAGTCTCCAAAACTTGCCTGATAGCCGTCTATCTTGATGACTTTAAGCTTAAGAAGCTTTTTCCCAGGGGTCTGCCCTTCAAAGATGCTTTCAAATACCAGGCTGTAAAATATCACCGGGATATTAATCCCAAGGTATACAGTTGCTACCTCCCACTGGTCAAGGCTGCTCATATAATTATCAAGCCCGGCAACGCTCATAAGGATATAAGTAACGATACCGGTGTAAGCTCCCTTTATAAAAATATCAATCCAGCTTGCCCCCATTCTGGCGCCCGCATGGGCAGCTGTAAAATTAATATTCACATTTTGTGTTGTTGTTATAGATAATTCTGACATATTTTATAATTTAGCTGTGTATGAGAGAAGTTGCATTTATAAAACAAAATAAAGAAAAATGGCTTGAATTTGAGCAGGCTATTTTCGGTAAAGCTAAAAAAAATCCTGACGAACTTGCCAGTTTGTACATACAATTAGTTAACGACCTGTCTTTTTCGCAGACTTACTACCCTAAGAGCAAGACCGTTGTGTACTTAAATCATCTTGCTTCGCTTACCTATCAAAAAATTTATAAAACCAAGCGCGAAGAGGGCAACAGGTTCATCTTTTTCTTTAAGACCGAAGTGCCGCTCATTATTTATGAATACAGGCGTTATGTATTATATGCCTTTTTGCTGTTTACTATCTTTACAGCTATAGGCGTTATATCTGCCGCTAACGATACAACCTTTGTTAGGCTTATACTTGGCGACAATTATGTAAACATGACCCTGGAGAACATAGAGAACGGAAATCCAGTTGCCGTGTATAAAAGTGGCAGCAACTGGGGAAGCGCCGTAGGCATCACTGCAAACAACCTTTACGTGGGCATCAGGTGCTATTTATATGGTGTTTTTGCCGGATTTGGAACTTTACTAATGCTGTTCTACAACTGCGTTATGCTGGGTTCATTCCAGTATTTCTTCTACGAGCAGGGCGTTTTCTGGGAGAGTGTTCGCGGAATATGGATTCACGGCTGCATGGAAATTTTTGCCATCGTGATAGAAGCTGCTGCAGGATTCATCCTGGGTGCAAGTATTTTGTTTCCTAAAACATATTCAAGGATGGCATCGCTTAAGATAGGCTTTAAGAGCGGACTCAAAATACTGCTCAGCACCATGCCGTTTACATTTGCTGCAGGAATGCTCGAAGGGTTTGTAACGCGCTATTCGCCTGATATGCCAAGGGTTTTGAACCTTTTTATAATATTTTTTACATTATCGCTTATATCTTATTATTACCTTATCTATCCGTTCAGGGTAAACAGGAAAATGAAAAAGAACTTTGCCTCATTACAATAGCTATAAACGATAACAACCGTACAACCACGATTAACTGTGAATAAACTATTACTATACCTGCTGTTATTAAGCAGCCCCGCCTTTCTTAATGCAGGAATTTTGCAGGATGAAACTATCCATGCAGACTCCCTGAATGAAAGTGAGGAATACATTGAAGAATTTACGCCTGCAAATAACAAGGATTCTGTTGCAGAGGCCATAAACTACGTTGAACCTGTATATAAAGACCGAAGATTAAAAGACGGTTTTAAAAAGAAATACGACGACGAAGACTTTTTATATGAACCTAAACCAAAGCCTAAAACACTTTGGGACCGCTTTTGGGAAGGAGTACGCGATATCCTTGACTGGATTTTTTCAAGCAATGGCAAACCGGAAAGCACTGCATCGGTAGTTATTAAACGTATTATTGCAGGCCTTGTGATCCTTGGGGTTATTTACATGATAGTGCGTGCAATACTAAACAAGGAGGGTATGTGGATCTTTGGGCGTTCGCGCAAAAAGATTACTGCCAGCGATGTGTTTGAAGAAGATATCCACCAACTGGATTTCAACAAGCTGACTATTGAAACGAAACAGGCAGGAAACTATAAACTGGCTGTGCGATACTACTTTTTATGGCTGCTTAAAAAAATGGCAGACCGCGAAATTATAGACTGGTACTGGGATAAAACAAACAGTGATTACCTGTATGAAATAAAGAACCCACAGCTTAAAAAAGATTTTGAATACCTTACATATGTGTATGATTATAGCTGGTATGGCGATTTTCCGCTGGACGAACAGGCATTTGCCAAAGCCGAAAAAACATTCCAAAAAACCTTAAATACGCTATAAGATGAATAAAAAGTCAGGAATTTTTATCGTATTACTGGTTCTGGTATTGTTGATTATAATAATAGCAGACGCTATGAGGCCCGATACCATAGACTGGACACCAACCTATGCTACTAAAGATAAAGTGCCATTGGGCTTGTACATTTTTGATCAGGAATCGCCTGAATTGTTTAAAGGCGATACGGTACAGAAACTTACCACAACCCCTTATGAATTCTTTGAAAGCCTATATGACTATGAGAGCAAAAGATACAGGGAGCCTGGTAACTTTATAAACATAAACGAAGAAAACGAGATAGACGATGAGTCGGCTAAGGAGCTGCTTTATTATGCAGATCATGGAAACACGATTTTCCTGAGCATGAAGAGCTTTCCGGGCCCTATACTGGATTCATTAAAGTTAAAAACCGGCGACGATTTTACAATAAAGGATTCTACTTATTTATCGCTGGGAGAAAAGAAACCTGTAAAGAAATACCTTTTTAAAGGCGGTACAGGCTATACGTATTTTGATTCGCTGGACACTGAAAAGGTAAAAATACTTGGCTACCAGACCATAGGAAAAAAGAAACACGCCGACTTTATAGAAGTACCTTACGGTTATGGACGCATTTTACTGCACACACAGCCTGCTGCTTTTAGTAATTTCCATTTGCTGAAAGACGACCACTACAAGTATGCAGAGGGTGTATTGTCATACATTCCGCAGGGCAGGGTTTTTTGGTATGCTAAAAAATACGAGAATGGCGAGGAATCAGACAGTATATTCAGGTACATACTTTCGCAGCGTGCTTTAAAATCGGCATTCTGGATTGCTATCATTTCGTTCCTTATATTTATTTTCTTTAATGCCAAGAGAAAGCAGCGCATAGTACCGGAAATATTGCCGCTTAAGAACACAACCGTAGATTTTGCCAAAACAATTGGTAACCTTTACCTTCAGGAGGGCGACCACCATACGATAATAGAAAAAAAGATAATATACTTTTTAGAGCACATCCGTAACTTGTACCTTATAGATACCTATTTGCTTGATAAGGATTTTATAGAAAGGCTGCACTTAAAAACAGGCAAGCCTGTAGAGGATATTGAAAAAGTGGTAGGTTTAATAAAAAAACACAGAAGCCAGCTTGCCAGCAACGAAGCTGATGCACTGGAAATTAATAAAGCAATTGAAAAACTAAGATTATGACAGAATCTTTTGAAAACCAAAATATGGACAACACCAACAACGACGGAATAACACCTGGTAACAATCAGGAGACAAACAGCACAGGCATTAATTTTGAAAAAACCGCTGCCCAGGAAAGCGAAGATATCAGCTTTCAGTCAAGGCTGAACCTGTCTGACCTGCAGGCCGGCATCAATGCTATAAAAGGCGAGATCAATTCGGTAATTGTAGGCCAGCACAAAATGATAGACCAGCTGCTAGTCGCTATTCTTTCTAACGGCCACGTGCTGCTTGAAGGTGTACCGGGTGTAGCAAAGACCATCACGGCAAAACTATTGTCTAAAACCCTTTCGCTGGATTTTAGCAGGATACAGTTTACACCCGATCTTATGCCATCGGATATTTTAGGAACATCGGTGTTTGACCTTTCAAAATCGGTATTCAACTTTAAAAAAGGTCCGATATTTTCTAATTTCGTGTTGATCGATGAAATCAACAGGGCTCCTGCAAAAACACAGGCTGCACTATTTGAGGTTATGGAAGAGCGCCAGATAACAGTAGAGGGAGCTACCTATACTATGGAGGCACCTTTCTTAGTTATTGCAACCCAAAACCCTATTGAGCAGGAGGGCACTTACCGCCTGCCGGAAGCACAGTTAGACCGTTTTCTTTTCAAAATAAACATTGACTATCCTAACCTGACGGAAGAAATTGCCATCCTGCAAAAGGAAAACGCTCTTAAAGACAGGCAAAAGCTGGATCATATCAAACAGGTATTATCTCAGGCAGATATCATAAAATACCAGGCTATCGTAAAACAGGTAGTTATAGAGCCGCAATTACTGGAATACATAGCAAGAATAGTAACAAACACAAGAGAGAATGCATTCCTTTTCTTAGGTGCTTCACCTCGTGCCTCTATCGCCATCCTTAATGCGTCTAAAGGTTATGCAGCCTTGAGAGGAAGGGATTTTGTAACTCCTGAAGATATTAAGGACGCAGCCATCCCTGTGCTTCAGCACCGTGTTATGGTGGCTCCTGAACGCGAAATGGAAGGCATTACCAGTGAGCAGATCATTAAACAAATAATAGACACTGTAGAAATTCCACGCTAATGAAGTGGCTTAACAAAATATACCTGAATAATTTCTTTTTCTATGTAGTGATGGCCATACTGCTGTGCTTTATAACAGCCCAGTTTTTTCCGTCACTATACAATGCAACATGGCTCGTGGTATATGCAGCCATCGGTTTTGTAGTCTTGGATTTCCTGCTGCTTTTTGCAACCAACCAGAGATTTACTGCATCCAGGCATACACCGGAGAAATTTTCTAATGGCGATGAAAACCCTGTAACCATAAGAATGGAGAGCGGCTATTCATTCCCCGTAGACATTAAGGTTATAGACGAAATTCCGTTTCAGTTCCAGGTAAGGGATTTTAAACTGAACCGCAAAATAGCATCTAACGAAAAAGACACCTTTGAGTATATGCTTCGCCCGGTTTCCCGTGGCGAATACCACTTTGGCAGGCTTAACATATATGTGTCGTCGCCGCTGCATTTAGTGTGCAGGAGGTTTATTTTTGACGAAGGTGCAATGGTGCCTACCTACCCTTCTTACATCCAGCTTCGCAAATACGACCTTATGGCCTTTTCTAACAGGCTGTTCCAGTACGGGCTTAAAAAAATACGCCGAATTGGGCACACCATGGAATTTGAGCAGATAAAGGAATATGTATCGGGAGATGATATAAGAACGATAAACTGGAAGGCTACTGCAAAGAAAAACCAGCTGATGGTAAACCAGTTTCAGGACGAGCGTTCGCAGACGGTATACATGGCCATAGATAAAGGCCGTGTAATGAAAATGCCCTTTAACGGGCTGAGCCTGCTGGATTATGCCATCAACTCTACCCTTGTACTTTCTAACATCATCCTCAAAAAACAGGACAAAGCGGGTATGTTTGCCTTTTCTAAAAAGGTAGAGAACCGTGTGGCTGCCGAAAGGCGTTCATCGCAAATGCAGCGCATACTGGAAAATCTGTACAATATAAACACTAACTTTTTTGAAAGTGATTTTGGGCGTTTGTATACAGACATAAAAAAGAACATTACACAAAGGAGCCTCATACTGCTCTACACAAATTTTGAAACGCTGGACGGACTGAAACGCCAGCTGCCCTACCTAAAAGGTATTGCCCACAGCCACATGCTGGTAGTGGTGTTTTTTGAAAATGTTGAGTTAGAACAGTTAATAAACAGCGACTCTAAGAACATACAGGACGTATACGACCAGGTTATTGCCGAAAAGCTGGCCTTTGAAAAAAGGCTTATCGTAAACGAGCTTAAGAAATACGGCATACACTCTGTACTTACAAAACCTGAAAACCTCACTATTGAAAGTATTAATAAATACCTTGAGATAAAATCGAGGGGGATTTTATAAACTGCTCATGAAACTAAACCATATTGTATGTATTGCAGCCGCATTGCTTATCGCATCCTGTAAAAAGGATACGACGGTAAACAATGCCGACCGGTCTGTTGAAAGACTGGAAATACCTGCCGACACTGTTGCGGCAGCTACCGCCCAAAGCGATGCAAAACCCGATTTACAGCAGCTTGTAACCTTATATACCGATCGTAAAGAGCATATTAAAATTCTGCTTACCCAATCTACCAGCGAAGAGGCAAATGAAATTTATGATGCCTATTATGAAGAAAACATGCTGTTGCTTAGCAGTATGTACAGGGCAGAAAATTATATGCTGGAACATTTTTACGATTATTTTTATGATGAAGAAAAGCGTATTACTCCTCCAGATTCTATCCAGCGCAAAGTGATTTTGCTAAAAAAAGCGGGGCTTGACCTGTGTGAACAGGGAGAAGGCTATGTAGATATTTGCGCCGGAAGCGATTATTATTACAATATTTTTAAGCTTTACGTAACTCCTGACTATAAAGAATTTATACGCATAAATGCCGATGAAGACAAAGAAGTTTATGCTTTTGATGCGGGCCTTCATGTAACTTTTGAACAGGTATCTGAAAGGGTTTTGCATTGGGAAACGTTTTTGCAGAAGTTCCCAAAAACTAAATTAAGGGAGAAAGCCATAGACAATTACAAGTCATATCAGATGGATTACCTTTTAGGTATGGACAACACCCGCTCCATGAATACCGAAACAGGCCAGCTTGAAGATGAAAATATTGCTGAATACAGGCGTTTTATCGCTAAGAACCCTAAAAGTTTTACATCTAAACTGGCTAAGATTACGCTTGAGAATACAGGAAATTTAGAGCAGCTGCAGGCGCGCATAGAGCAGGAACAGGCAAAATATTTTAAGTAATAGCTATTGTTGCTTAACTTTGCAGGCGAAATATACCCAGATGAAACAAATTACGAGCCCGCAGAATCCTTTTATCAAATCGTTGGTGCTGCTTCAGGAGAAGGCTAAAGCCCGCCGCCAAAGCGGTACATTCTTAATTGAAGGACAACGCGAGATACAGCTGGCACGAAAAGGCGGTTACGAAATTGAAACCGTCTTGTTCCTGCCGGATATGATTAGTGAAGTTGAAGTGTCTGTGCTTGCAGGCAGGCAGATAGAAATCATAGAAATAAGCCGCGACGTTTACCAAAAACTGGCCTATCGAGATACTACCGAAGGTATTATAGCCATTGCCAAAAGCAAATCGCTTGAACTTACCGACCTTAAACTGGGCAATAATCCGCTGATACTTGTTGCAGAAGCTCCCGAAAAACCGGGCAACCTTGGCGCGCTCTTACGCACTGCCGATGCCGCAAAGCTTGATGCTGTTATTATAGCCAACCCTAAAAGCGATATGTACAATCCTAATGTGGTACGTTCCAGCGTGGGCTGTTTATTTACCAACCAGATCGCCGCAGGAACTACCGATGACGTTATTGCATTTCTTAAGGCAAAGAACATAAGTATTTACTGCGCTACCCTTCAGGATTCTACACAATACCATACCCAGGACTACACCACTCCTACCGCACTTGTGGTAGGTACCGAAGCAACCGGCCTTACGCAGGAATGGCGCGATGCATCCACAAAAAACATAATAATTCCCATGCAGGGCGAGATTGATTCCATGAATGTTTCGGTAGCGGCTGCAATACTAATTTTTGAAGCTAAAAGACAACGCGGCTTTTAGAAAACTGACGATATGAAATTGATTTATTTTTTACTTACGCTGATTACTTTTTCGGCGAATGCCCAAATTGAGACGCTTAACTGGGACGAAGCACGTATAAACGGAAAACTGGAACTGACGATATCAAAACGTGATTTTGAAGCCGTTTACAAAAAAGCCGATAAGATTTTTACCCCTGATTACGCTGATATATGCGGATCTGACGAAGACAGCAATTTTCAGTATTATTTTTATAAAGAGCTTCAATATGAGATTGACAACGGCATAATGAATTTCAGGAAGATAACTTTTGATAAGAAGAGTTCCTTTTTCTTTAGCTACAAAGGCAAAAAGTTTAATGCCAATACAAAAATAGATGATCTTAAGACGCTGTTTCCCGAAGCGGTAAAAAGCGTTGACAAAGATGCACCTGAGGCAGGTTTCCTGCTGGGTTCAGGCAGTGATCTTGATGATAACCTATGGCGTTTTACATTTAAGAAAGGCGTACTTGTAGCTATAGAAAGCTTTTTCCCCTGCTAATGATGAGCAATGCAAAGACATATTACAATCCGTTAAACGGCGAATACACTAAAATACTGGCGTCTTCTGCCGATACTGGCGGAGAATATTCTTTGCTTGAAGTTTACCTTATGCCTGGTGGCGGTAATCCGCCCCATTATCATACCCGCTTTACCGAAGAGTTCTTTGCTGTGGAAGGAAAGCTGGGCCTCCTCTATGAAAAAGATACAGTTTATCTGGAACCGGGACAAAACCGTCTTGTGCCCATAGGTGTTGAACATCGTTTCTTTAATGACGGAACCGAACCGATTGTTTTCAGGATCATGCTGCGCAGCGGACAGCCCGGATTTGAAAATTTCATAAAAGGGTTATTTGGTCTGGTAAATGACGGCAGGACCACAAAAAGCATGATACCTAAAAATCCGCTATATGGCGCAGCCCTGCTTTATTGGGGCGACACCCATCTAAAAAATTTATACTTCTACATCTTCAGTCCGCTTGCGTCACTGGCCTACCGCCTGGCGAAAATCTCGGGTTCCGAAAAAAAACTGTTAAAAACGTATTGCGGCGATTAATTATGCAATCATAGAATAATTCGATAGGGAGCTTTGTTTTTGATGAAAAAAATCACTAATTTTAAAGCTATTGACAAAGGACTATGATAGAAATCGATACAGAGCAGGAAAATAAGGCTATTGCCAAAGAATACAAAGAGTTACTCCGCATCAGTTACCAAACGCTTAGCGAAGACGATAAAAAGCTTATACGAAAAGCTTTTGATGTTGCTGTGGATGCCCACAAGGACCAGCGCAGGAAATCGGGAGAGGCTTACATCTTCCACCCTATTGCCGTGGCTAAAATTGTAGCATCGGAAATTGGGCTGGGTGCCACTTCTATTGCCTCTGCCCTGCTGCACGACGTTGTAGAAGATACCGACATTACTGTTGCAGACATTGAGCGCATGTTCAACCCAAAAGTTGCACAGATTGTTGACGGCCTTACTAAAATAGCTCAGGTTAAGACCGATCAGGAGATATCGATGCAGGCCGAGAATTTCCGTAAGATGCTGCTTACCCTGAATGATGATGTTAGGGTAATCCTTATCAAGATCGCCGACAGGCTGCACAATATGCAGACCATGGACTCCATGGCCGACTATAAGCAGGCTAAAATAGCATCGGAAACATTGTATATTTATGCTCCGCTGGCACACCGCCTGGGGCTTTACAACATAAAATCGCAGCTTGAAGATCTTGGCTTGAGGTATACTGAGCCCGCAGTGTATAACGACATTGTGAGCAAAATGAAAGAAACCAAAGAGGAGCAGGATGCTTATATCAAATCGATATCGGATGTACTTAAGGCTTCCCTTGACGCTGAAAATATCGAATACACGATTAAAGGCAGGCCGAAGTCAATTTATTCCATCCGAAGAAAGATGCTAGCCCAGGGTGTTACTTTTGACGAGGTATACGATAAGTTTGCACTGCGCATCATTTATAAATCGGACCAGCACGATGAAAAATTCGTGGCATGGAAGATATACTCTATAGTAACCGACCACTACCGCCCAAGCCCAAGCCGACTTAGAGACTGGATATCATCGCCTAAATCTACAGGATATGAGGCGCTGCACATTACAGTTATGGGACCTAAAGGACGATGGGTTGAGATACAGGTGCGAAGCGATCGTATGGACGAAGTTGCCGAAAAAGGCTACGCTGCCCACTACAAATACAAACAAGGAGGTTCTACCGAAGAACACGGACTTGAAACGTGGCTTAACCTGCTTAAGGAAGCGCTTGAAAATTCGTCGGCGAATGCCGTGGACTTTGTTGAAGATTTTAAATTGAATCTATACGCCAAAGAGATTTATGTATTTACGCCAAAAGGAGAGATTAAATCGCTTCCTAAAGGTGCTACATCACTGGATTTTGCTTTTAGCATACACTCAGAGATAGGTGTAAAGACAAGGGGCACACGAGTAAATGGCAAGCTGGTTCCGTTAAACCATGTACTGAACAGCGGCGACCAGGTAGAAGTTATTACATCGGCCAACCAAAAACCTAACCCGCATTGGCTGGATTATGTTACTACAGCACGTGCCAAGAACAAGATAAAGAACGTACTTAACGAAAGCACCAAGAAAATTGCCGACGATGGCAAGGAACTGCTTACCCGTAAACTGCGTCATCTTAAGATAACACTTAACGAGACTACGGTTAACGAACTGGTAAATTATTTTAAGTTAAAGACCAGCCTTGACCTGTTTTACCGCGTGGGCGTGGGAACCATAGACAACCAGCAGCTTAAGGATTATGCTGCACTGAAGAGCAATACCTTCATGAACTTCTTTAAGAACAAAATGAAGCGTACGCCAAATCTTCCGCAGGAGCAGATCCAGAAAGAAGAGATAAGCCGTAATTATGACCTGCTTGTGTTTGGCAAGAATGAAGACAAACTGGACTATAAGCTTTCTAACTGCTGCAACCCTATTCCCGGGGATGATGTTTTTGGTTTTATCACCATTAACGAGGGGATAAAGGTGCATAAAAGAGACTGCCCTAACGCTATAAGGCTGCAAAGCAATTATGCGTACCGCATCATGCCGGCCAAATGGATAGACTCTTCGCAGGAAGAATT
Organism: Flavobacterium sp. DG1-102-2; assembly: GCF_033042555.1. Classification (NCBI taxonomy): domain Bacteria; kingdom Pseudomonadati; phylum Bacteroidota; class Flavobacteriia; order Flavobacteriales; family Flavobacteriaceae; genus Flavobacterium; species Flavobacterium sp. DG1-102-2. The sequence continues at coordinate 285,397 of NZ_JAWLIK010000003.1, read as the reverse complement.
TAAGGCAACCCTTAAAATAACAGGTATGGATATACTAGGGCTTACAAACGAGCTTACCAAGGTAATATCCAGCAACATGCACGTTAATATACAAAGTATATCGCTTAGCGGTAATGCGGGTATCTTTAACGGACAACTAACCGTGGTGGTACAAAACAACACCATTCTTAAAAAACTGATTGAAAATATTAAAAAAATTGAGGGCATAGATAAAGTGACGAGGATTCATAACAATTAAGGTTAATGCTTTCACTTAACGAAAATTACATTATCTTTGCACCATCGATACAAAAACCATGGAAAATAATAAAAACCAGGACATTGTAAAAAATGTTTTTACAAAGTTTCTTGAAGATAATGGCCACAGGAAAACTCCTGAGCGCTACGCTATACTTCAGGAAATATATGACAGCACCGAACATTTTGACATTGAATCGCTGTACATAAAGATGAAGAACAAAAACTATCGTGTAAGCCGTGCTACACTGTACAACACGATAGAACTGCTTTTAGAATGCGGCCTTGTAAGGAGACATCAGTTTGGCCAGAACCAAAGCCACTACGAGAAGTCGTACTTTGACAAACAGCACGACCACATTATAATGACAGACACGGGAGAAGTTATAGAGTTTTGCGACCCAAGGATACAATCTATCAAAAAAACGATAGAAGAAATTTTTGGTATTGAAATTCATAACCATTCTTTATATCTTTACGGCCATAAAAAACAACCTGTTGCAGAGCAAGAGCCTATCGCTGAACTGCCTGCCGCAGAAAATTAATAAGGGCCCGTTTTAAGAAACGACAAACCAACCCTGAAAAGGATTGGTTTTTATTTTTACTACTATCCGGAAAAACAATTAGTTCAATATAACAAACAAATAAATAGGAATGACCGTAGATTTGCTGCTTGGATTACAGTGGGGCGACGAAGGTAAAGGAAAGATCGTTGACGTACTCACCTCTAAATATGATATCATTGCCCGTTTCCAGGGCGGACCAAATGCTGGCCACACACTGGAATTTGACGGAATTAAACACGTTTTGAGAACTATACCATCGGGTATATTCCACAAAAACTCTGTAAATATCATTGGTAACGGTGTCGTTATAGATCCTGTTGTTTTCCAGAAAGAGATTGAAGGACTTGAAAAATTCAACATTGATATTCAGTCACGCCTTCTTATTTCAAGAAAAGCACACCTTATATTACCTACCCACCGTCTTCTTGATGCTGCATCTGAAGCATCTAAAGGAAAGGCAAAAATTGGTTCTACCCTTAAAGGCATCGGTCCTACTTATATGGACAAAACCGGCAGGAACGGTCTTCGCGTAGGCGATATCGAACTTGCTAATTTTGATGAACTTTACCGCCATCTTGCAGACAAACACCAGGCTATGATAGACTTCTACAATGTAGAGCTTGAGTATGACCTTGCTGAGCTTGAAGCAGAATTCTTTGCTGCGGTAAAAGAACTTAAGAAACTACAATTTATTGATAGTGAAGAATACCTTAACCAGGCAATGAGAGCAGGAAAAACTATCCTTGCTGAAGGTGCTCAGGGATCGCTTCTTGATATCGATTTTGGTACATATCCTTTCGTTACCTCTTCTAACACTACTGCTGCCGGAGCTTGTACAGGCCTTGGTATTGCACCAAACAGGGTTAAAGATGTATTCGGGATATTTAAAGCATATACTACACGTGTAGGCAGCGGACCTTTCCCTACCGAATTGTTTGATGAAGACGGTGCTACAATGGCACGCGTTGGTAATGAGTTCGGTTCGGTTACAGGACGTGCAAGACGCTGCGGATGGCTTGACCTTGTTGCACTTAAATATGCGGTTCAGGTTAATGGCGTTACAGCACTTTACATGATGAAAGGGGACGTTCTTTCCGGCTTTGACACCCTGCAGGTATGTACAGCATACAAATATAAAGGGGAAGAAATAAGCCACCTCCCTTACAACATTGAACCAGAAAATGTAACTCCTGTTTTTGTTGAGAAAAAAGGATGGGCTGCAGACCTTACAGGAATGACTACGTATGATGAGCTTCCTGCTGAACTTAAAGAATATATTGAATTTATTGAAAAAGAACTAGAAGTGCCTATCAAAGTTGTATCTGTAGGCCCGGACAGGACTCAGACAATTATGAAATAATACAGAAGCCGCTTGAAAGAGCGGCTTTTTTTTGCCTCACCCCAGCCTTCCCCAAGGGAGAGGGAGAAGCTACACTCTGATGTTATCTACTAATGTACCATACACATTAATTACCCCTTATGTTTTGAGAAAACCAAAATGAGGAAAAACATTTATACCACAATAAAACTACATACCTATTGTTATAGTTTTTGCTTAAATTTGTTTCAAATTCCATAAAATTGAAAAAGCTTCTTTTTTTACTTATATCTTTTACCTTATTAAACCAGGTGATGACGGCACAGCAGAAAAAGCCGGTTATCATTGAAAACTCAGATTATACCGACAAGAACCAAACAGAAATCCCTGACGCTGTCGTGTTTATAGGGAATGTTGTAGTAGTACACGAAGGTATAAAGATGAATTGCAATAAAGCTTACTTTTTTACTAAGGAAAATTATGTAAAGCTTTTTGGGAATGTAAAAATGAACCAGGGCGATACCCTGTTCATGGACAGCAAATATGCCGAATATAATGGTGACCGCAAATTTGCTTATGCAACAGGCGATGTAGTGATGCGTTCACCGGAAATGAAGCTTACTACCGATACTATTAACTTTGACAGAACCATACAACAGGCTTATTACAATACGTACGGAACGATAGTAAACGGACAAAACACGTTGAAAAGTAAGTCGGGGCGTTATATTGCCGGGCAAAAGAAATACGAATTCAGAACGGCGGTGGTGCTTACCAACCCTCAATATGTATTAAAATCTAACCATCTTGATTATTATACCAATTCTGGTCACTCGTATGTTTTTGGTCCTTCAACCATTACAAGCAAAGAAGACTTTATATATACAGAAAAAGGCTTTTATGACACCAAAAAGAACGAAGCCAAGCTGTTAACCAAATCGTATATAAGATATGGTACGCGGATAATTAAAGGTGACAGCCTCTACTATAACAAGCCGAAGAATTTTTCATCTGCAACAAACAATGTGAAAGTTACCGACACCATAAACAAATATGTGCTGGAAGGCCATTACTCTGAAATATACCGGAAACCAATAGGTGATTCGCTTGTTATGACAAAACACGCGGTAGCCAAAACACTGGTAGAAAAAGATACGCTCTACACCCACGCCAAACTCATGGTTGTTACGGGTAAACCCGGCGAAAGGATAATAAGAGGCTATAACAATGCGCGCTTTTATAAGATAGACATGAGCGGTAAGTGCGATTCTATACATTCTGATGAAAAGAAAGGGTTAACCCAGCTTATCAAGCGACCTGTGGTATGGAATGGCGACAGCCAGCTTACGGGTGATGTAATCCATATCATATCAGACAATAAAACCCAGCAGGTAGATTCGCTAAAGGTGCTCAACAATGCTTTTATCATACAGAAAGACACCCTCGGCACCGGATACAACCAAATAAAGGGCAAGAACCTGTACGGTAAATTTAAAGACAACAAAATGTACCAGGTAGACATGGTGGGAAATGCCGAGAAAATCTATTATATGTATGACAAGCAGGAACTCTTTGGCATTGATAAAGGAGTAGGCAGCAGAATACACATGGATCTCGAAGACAACAAAATTACATCGGTATACATTTACAAAAAGACAGAGAGCTTTACCTACCCTGATTCTGAATTTCCTCAAAATGTGCGGAAGCTTAGGGGCTTTATATGGCGGGGAGACGAAATTATAAAGACCAAAGACGATATTTTTCCGCCTGAAGAGCAGGAAATTCACGATAAGATCGTAAACCAGAGTAAAAAAGACAAGGCTGTAGAAGACACACCTATGGAACCGCTTAAGCAAACACTGGATTACGACAAGAACAACCCGAAGCCTAAGCCGAAACCTGTTACTGAATAAAAAATAATTTTTAGTCACAGTTACGGATTTTCAGACCGCTCTGTGATTGCCAGCGCAGTGCAGCGGAATGTGGCAATCTCAATTATGCATAAGAATATAAAATGATCAACGATTTTTTAAAATACCAGGCGCAGACTTCCCCTTACCCGTTAGGGATGGAAGTTTCGCACGCAAAAGGTTCTTACATATACGATACTAACAATAAAAAATACCTGGACTTTGAGGCAGGTGTTTCGGCGGTAACGCTTGGGCATCAGCACCCAAGGGTTAACCAGGCCATCATAGATCAGCTGAATAAGTACAGCCATGTGATGGTGTATGGCGAGTATGCGCAGCATCCTGCTGTACAGCTGTGCAGGCTTTTAGCCGAAAATATGCCGCCTCAGCTTAATAAGACATACCTTGTAAATTCGGGCACCGAAGCTATTGAGGGTGCTTTAAAACTGGCGAGAAGGGTTACCGGAAGAAGCCAGCTTATATCGTGCTTTAATGCATACCACGGTAACACTATGGGCTCTATGAGCGTTATGGGCTTTGAGGAACGCAAACAGGTATTTCGCCCGCTAATCCCCGATGTGGATTTCATCACTTTTAACTGCGAAGAAGACCTCCAGAAAATAACCAACAAAACTGCGGGCATAATCCTGGAAACGATTCAGGGAGGCGCAGGTTTTATTCAGCCTGAAAACGACTTCATGAAAAAAGTGCGCCAGCGCTGTGACGAAGTGGGCGCGCTGATGATACTTGACGAAATCCAGCCGGGCTTTGGACGCACAGGGAAATTATTTGGCTTTGAGAATTATGATGTTGTACCTGATGTTGTTGTTATGGGCAAAGGTATGGGCGGCGGAATGCCGGTTGGTGCCTTTACTGCAAACGACAAAATGATGGACCTGCTGAGCCATGATCCTAAATTGGGACATATAACGACCTTTGGCGGACATCCCGTAATTGCAGCAGCCTGCCTGGCTACGCTACAGGAACTACTGGAAACTGACATAATGGCGCAGGCGCTTGAAAAAGAAAAACTTTTCAGGAAACTGCTGGTACATCCGCTGATTGAAGAAGTGCGTGGCAGAGGCCTTATGCTGGCTGCCATGACTCCTGCTGCAGATATTACCGATAAAGTGATATTACGCGCCCAGGAAAAAGGGCTTATTTTATTCTGGCTGCTGTTTGAAGGCAAAGCAATACGCATAACTCCTCCCCTCACATTGAGTAATGAGGAGATTGAAGAAGGGTGTGGCATTATTATTGAAGTTATGAATGAGATTCTTGCCGAACAGTACAATAATTAACAATAAAATTTGTTAATTAAATTGTTCAAAAGAAATCTAAATTATTTCCTTTTGAGGTTTACTTTGCGTAACTTTAAGAAGGGTAATTTTAAAAAATTGGGAGTATGAATTTGAGCCACGAAGAAGAAGATTACAGTTTATCCTTATCAAAGTTTGAATCGATGTTGAAAACCAACAAAGTTTTATTCTTTGACTCCGAAGAGTTTGAAGACATCATTCTTCACTACCTCGACACCGGAAAAATAAATTTAGCTAAGAAGGCCTTAAAATTAGGCCTGGAACAACATCCCAGGTCCACAGGTTTAAAATTAGTGCAAGTAGAGCTTTTAGTTTTTGATGATAAATTAGACATTGCCGAAAAATTACTGAATGAGCTGTACGCAATTGAGCCAACAAACGAAGAAATATATATCCAGAAAGCAAATATTTACTCTAAAAGGGATCAGCATGATAAAGCTGTAGAACTTTTACAGACCGCCCTTGAATATACTGACGATTTTGCCGACGTATATTCGCTAATAGGTATGGAGTACTTGTTTATGGACAACCTGGAACTGGCAAAGGATAACTTTATCAAATGCCTTGATGAAGATACCGAAGATCATTCTGCACTGTATAATGTTGTATACTGCTTTGATTTTCTTGACCAAAACCTAGAGGCAATAGACTTCCTTAACGGATTTATTGACAAGAACCCGTACAGCGAAGTAGCATGGCATCAGCTAGGAAGGCAGTATTATGCCATAAAAGATTACGAAGGCGCATTACGCGCATTTGATTATGCCACTCTTATAGACGACAGTTTCTTAGGTGCATTTCTTGAAAAAGCAAAGTCGCTTGAAAAATTGAAACGTTATGAAGAGGCTATAGAGTGCTACAACATGACAATGGAACTTGATGACCCTACTTCTTTTGCTCTATTGCGCGTAGGTAAATGCCACGAACGCATGGGTAATTTTGAGGAAGCCCTTAAGTTTTACCTTAAAACTGTTCACGAAGATCCATTGCTTGACAAAGCATGGATAGCAATAACCGACTTTTACATTCGCCGTAAGAATTACCAGAAAGCCCTTTATTATGTAAACAAGGCGATTGGTATTGACAACGAGAACAAACTGTACTGGAAACGTTATGCTGTAATCAATAAGGCGCTTAGCTTTCACGAAGAAGCCGAAGAAGGCTACCGTAAGGCTGTAGAATTTGGCGATTATCAATTGGACACATGGTTGTTCTGGACCGATACACTGGTTACCCTTGGTGAATATGACACTGCTATCAGCACGCTGCTGCAGTCTTCAGAATATTTTCCTGAAGAGTATGAGGTAGAATACCGTCTCGCCGGGCTGTATTTTATGCAGCAGGAAGAAGATAAAGCGGTGTTTCACTTAAGCAACGGTTTGCGTCTTGGCTTTAAACACCACATGCTTATAGAAGAATATTTCCCTGCCATTTACTATTCTGATATAGTTCAGGATGAGATAAAAAAGCACGAAAAAAGACAGTAATAAACTGAATTTCAGAAATATCGAGCCTGACTATATAAAAATAGTCAGGTTTTTTTACTTTTATGGGATGAAGAAACTATTTCTAGCAGCGTTTATTCTGCACTTTACGTCTGGCATTGCCCAAACAACAACATTAGACAGTCTGATAAAAGTTGACTTCCTATTTATGAAGGAGTTGATGACAAGCCCTTTGCCGGGAATAAGTGTAAGCGCAGATTATCCGGGAGGAGTAAATAATTTTCTTAAAGAGCTGAAGGAAAAACTAAGCAAAGCTTCTTTAAAAAAGCTAAACCGCTTAAAACAAAAGTCGCAGTTGAATTTCACTATTGAAAAAGACGGAAATTTGTCGGATATAAACATATATACATCGAATGATAAAAAATTAATACGAGACATTGAGCAGTCAGTTAAGCTGATGCAAAAGTGGTATCCCGCTATTGAAAACGGAAAAGCTTTACGCGTCCAGATGTCCTTACCCTTAACACTAGAATAATTTGAAACCAAAACGTTTTGGCCTTGTTGGCCGTAATATAAGCTACTCTTTTTCTGCCGGTTACTTTAAAGCAAAATTTGAAAAAGCAGACCTTGAAAACTATACCTATACCAATTTTGATATCGACAACATATCGCAATTGCCTGAAATCATTGAGAATACCAAAAGGCTCAAAGGGCTTAACGTGACCATTCCGTATAAGGAAGCGGTAATTCCGCTTTTGGATAAAGTTTCAAAAACAGCACAGCTCATTGGGGCTGTAAACACTATCGTTATTTCTAAAAAAGGCACAAAGGGCTTTAATACTGATCATTATGGCTTTCGTAAAGTCTTACAGCCTATGCTTCTGCCCCATCATCAAAAAGCATTGATACTGGGTACCGGAGGCGCATCAAAAGCTATAGCTTATGCGCTTCGCCAACTGAAGATTAAATATGATTTTGTTTCCCGCACCGCTACAGATGTGATTTATGCTTATGAAGACCTTGATAAAGATGTATTTGATGATTACCAGATAATCATAAACACTACACCGCTGGGAACATTCCCAAATGTACATGAATGCCCCCCAATAGACTATTCGCATTTCACCAATAAGCATATCGCATTCGATCTCGTGTATAACCCCGCAGAAACCGAATTCATGAAGCGTGCTGCCCAAAATGGAGCAACAATTAGTAACGGTTATGAGATGCTGGTACACCAGGCAGAAAAGGCCTGGAAGATATGGAATAAAAAATAATACACCTTTTTTAATAAATCGTTACTTATATCGAATTAAATTGCCCAAACCTTTAGAAATTAATGTTTTTCTTTGAATTTTAAACCAGCTTTAGTATCTTTCGGCAATAAAGCAATTAACCACTTAAGCATTTTTACGATGTTAGAAGAAAAGAATGATAACCTGCATAACGCAGATGGAGAGCAAATAAACGAAGTAAACGGCACTCTGCACACGGATTACAACGCTGAAAATGAAAATGTTGAAAACAGCGAAACTCCTTTAGTCCATGAGACTGAAGGTCAGCTCCCTTTTGCTCCTAAAGAGCTGCTGGAAGCTGCAAAAGTTGCCGATGAGCCTGCAAATGAAGAAGAAAGTGAAGATTCTCACGCTGTAGCACCTACAGTAGTAGCAGATGAAAATAAGGCCGACGAAGTAGCGGCAGAAACAGCTGAACTTCCTGCTGAAGATAAAAAATTATCGGCAGTGGATTCCATTGCGGAAAGCAATGCTGAGGAAGGCGAAGATGAATCGCTTATAGGGCATGATATCCCTATGAAAAACTATGAGGAACTTTCTATGGAAGACCTTACGGAAGAACTTGAAAAGCTTGCTGTCATAGAAAAAGTGATGTCGGTTAAAGACCACATCGAAGAAATACGCAAAGAATTCTATTCTAAATACAATCATTTTATTGAGGAGAAAAAAGACGAGCACAGCCACGAGAACAACGGCGACACGTCTGAATTTGAATATCACTTCCCTCTTAAAAACAAGTTTGATACCCTTTATAACCAATACAGGGATAAAAAGAACAGCCACTTTAAAAAACTGCAGACAGACCTTAAAGGCAACCTTGAGAACAGGCTTGCCATTATTGAGGAACTTAAAAGTGTTGCTGAAGGCAGCGAAAACATTAAGGATGCACTTAAGCACGTTAGCGATCTTCGCGAGCGCTGGAAAAATGCAGGCCCTATTCCGCGTGACAAATACAACCACGTTTGGAACAACTTCCATTTCCACATAGAGCGTTTTTACGACCACCTTCACCTTGACAGGGAAGCCCGAGACATGGACTTTAAGCACAACCTTGAGCAAAAGCAAAAGATTGTTGCCCGTGTCGAGGAACTTGTAAACGAATCGGATATCAATAAGGCATTCCGTGAGCTGCAGGCGCTTCACAAAATATGGAAAGAAGAGATAGGCCCCGTATCACGTGAGCACCGTGAGGAAATATGGAACCGCTTTAGCGAACTTACAAAACAGCTGCACGACAAGCGTGAGGAACTAGTGGCTAAAGGCAGGGAACAGGAGGAGGCTAACCTGGCTAAAAAGAAAGATATCATCGCTCAGATCGACGCTATATCTGAAGAGAAAATAACAGCACACAGCGCATGGCAGGGACAAATAGACCGCATTGAAGCATTAAGGGAGCAATTCTTTAAAGCCGGTAAAGTACCGGCAGAGGTAAATGAAGATACCTGGGCTGCTTTTAAAGCTGCTGTAAGGAACTTTAATACCGTTAAGAACTCTTTTTATAAAGACATTAAAAAGGACCAGCAGGATAACCTGAACAGGAAACAGGCACTTGTAGAAAAAGCAAGGTCGCTTCAGGAAAGTGAGGATTTTGCCGCCACTACCCCTGTCATGAAACAGATCCAGGACGAATGGAAAACTATTGGCCATGTGCCAAGAAAATATTCTGACAGCGTTTGGAAAGATTTCAAGGCAGCCTGTAACCATTACTTCGACAGGCTTCATGCACAGCGCAACGAAGCAAACAAAGATGAACTGGAAGCTTTTGACAAGAAAAAAGAATATTTAGAAAGCTTAAAAGAATTTGAACTCACAGGCGACCATAAAACAGATCTTGACGGCATCAAAAAACATATTGAGAACTGGAAGGCTTTAGGCCGCGTACCGCAGGCAAGAAGGCATATAGAAGGCAAATTCAACAAAATACTTGATGCATTGTTTGACAAGCTGAGCCTTTCTAAGAAGGAGACCGATATGGTGAGGTTCAACAACAGGCTGGAACAAATGTCTGAAGGCGATGACACCAGAAGGCTTGAAAACGAACAGCTTTTCATAATGCGTAAGATTGATGAAGTACAGGGAGAAATTTTCCAGCTGGAAAACAATATCCAGTTCATCTCTAACGCAAAAGGTGATAACCCATTTGTAAGGGAAGTTCAAAAAAGCATTGAACGCCACAAAGAAGAACTTAAAACGTGGAAAGATAAGCTTAAACAAATAAGGGTCCTTAAGCAGCAACAGCAGGAGGGACAATAATCAAAATAGAAAAACCATCAGTGAAAGCTGATGGTTTTTTTATGCCCTTTAATTGCATTACTGTTAGCCCGATAAATTGGTTGAAATAACTCATTCAAAGTCTTTCCTTCAATGTCTATTCATTCAACATCTAAATCAATATAAAACAAAAAAAGAGGGGCCGGCAACCAAAAGCCGAACCCCTCTATGAACTAAAAACTATTACTCTGTTACTGTTTTACAATTTTAAATGTAGCAGCTCCACCATTTGCAGTGCTTGCCTGCATGATATAAGTAGCTTGTGGCAGCGAAGAAATGTTTAGCTGTACAGTATCTGCATTAGCAGACTGACGCAACACTTCCTGGCCTAAAAGATTATATATAACAACTCCTGAAAGTACTTCATTAGCCTGAACGTTTACAACGTCTGATGCTGGGTTAGGATATACTTTCACACCTTTTAACTCAAAAGCAGGGTTGCCAAGGATAACAGATACAGTGATTGGCAGTCTTTCGCTCTCGCAAGTACCAAATGCCTGAGTTACACCATACGTATATCCGTCAGTAAGGTTTGTATTTGAAGAAATTTCGAACCAGGCATCTTCCTGCTCATCATAGAAATACCATTGTAGTTGTGCACCTGCCTCAGTTTCGATAGTAAGGTCAGATACAGTATCACCTGCATTGAATTCCTGAGAAGCTTCTCCCACAGGAGCACCAAGGATTTGAGATACTACTACAGACACAGCTACAGTAGCGCTTTCACATCCTTCTGAAGTCTGAGATACAGTATAAGTACCTGTTACAAGAGGTTCAGTACCTGTAAGTGGAGCACCGTCAGGAGAATACCAGTTTGCAGTATAACCAGTTGTAGTACCTCCGTCAAGTTCCGAAACCAGCCCTTCACCACAGAAAGCCTGTGTTGCAGCAGGAGTAGGAACCGCTGTTGTAGATACCGTGAATGCAACTGCTACCCTTCCGCTTTCGCATCCGTCAACAGTTTGAGAAACATATAATGAACCTGCTGTAACAGCAGTAGCGGCACTAACAGATGTATCGCCATCTAAAGATGAATACCAGTTGAATGTACCGCCCTCTACGCCTTCTACTTCAAGTTCTGATAGCAGCGTACCATTACATACTGCAAAGCTTGCAGATGTAGGCACCGGAATTTGCAGGTGCGTTACAGCAACTGCTGTTCTTGGGCCTTCACAATCTCCAACAGTCTGAGATACGTAATAAGTACCTTCGGCAGCAGGAGCGTCAGCTGCAAGGGTAGCCGACGTTGTAGCGCTTGCATACCATTTTAAAGCTGCACCATCTGTAGTTTCAACTCCAAGATCCGCCAGTGTAGCCGTAATACATACAGCTTGCGGTGAAACAGCTGCAGGAGCTGTTACCACTGCATTAACAACTACTTCCACAGCTGTTCTGCCGCTTTCGCAGTTATTAAGTTTTTGAGATACATAATATGTACCTGAAACAAGTGGTGTTGTTGATGTAAGTACTACAGCTGAAGTTTCGCCGTTATACCATCTGATTACAGCACCCGCAGAAGGTGTAGCAACAAGTGATGCAACTGTAGCGCCAGCACAAAAATCCTGGCCTTCAACCACCGGGGCAGTAATATTATTTATAGTAACAACAACAGAAGCTTTAGGGCCTTCGCATGTTCCTAATGTTTGTGACACATAGTATGTACCGCCAACTACAAGGGCTGTAGAGGCAAGTGGTGTTGTGCTTGTAGCAGAGTCAAACCATTTGTAAGTTGCACCTTGGCCGCCTGTAGCAACAAGGTTGGCAACCGTAGCTCCTGCACAAAGCTCCTGAGCAAATACCGTAGGCTGTACAACTGTTGCAACAGCCACACTAACCGATGCTCTTAAACCTTCGCATGTGCCTATAGTTTGAGAAACATAATATGTACCCGTACCCAATACGGCTGTAGAAGCTAATACCGTTGTTGACGTTTCGCTTGAATACCATTTTAGTGTTGCACCCGTTACAGCAGTAGCCTGTAAATTAGCAACTGTAGCACCAGAACCTGCACAAAATACCTGAGAAGTACCTGCTACCGGAACCGGAGTAGTGTTAACCGTTACGGCAACGGCAATTCTTGCGCTTTCGCAGCCACCCACGGTTTGAGAAACATAGTAGTTTCCTGTAGCAAGGGCAGTAGTTGCCGCTAAAGCTGACCCACCTGTTGCTGCTGCATACCATTTGGTATTAACCCCTGATGTTGTAGTAAGGGCAGCTACCGTAGTACCACCACAATGTGTTTGCGCAGCAGCTGTTGGAGCAGCTGTTGGAGCAAGTGTTACGGTAAACGCAGCAGATCTTGCACTTTCGCAAGTACCAACAGTTTGAGATACATAAAAAGTACCATTAGCTACCGCCGTAGAGGCAGTAATTGCAGTACCTCCTGTAGGAGCAGTATAGAATTTGTTAACAGCCCCGGTAGTACCTGTTACTGTAAGATCGCCCATAGTTGCCTGAGGGCAGATATTTTGATTAGCAGCTGTCGGGGTAGCAGGAGTAGCACAAGTTGCATACTCAAGATTGATCGTTATTTTCCAGGTATTGTTATCAATTTTACCGTAGGTAACATTACAGTCGGCGCCTCCCCATACTCTCCATGCCCTTAGCTGGAAAGCGACAGTACCTTCAAGTCCATTGGCTATATTTATTCCTGTACGGTTGTAGACAGCAGTTCCACCGTTACCCGGAGCAGTTGATAAACTTGCCTCAGTGGTATTATTGGTAGTACATGCTAACAATGATTGCTGTTCAGACATGAAAAGGCCGGCTTGTGCTGTAAAATTATAGCTTGTCGCTACAGAAGCAATTTTAAAACCAGGAGGTATCGTAGCAGTAAGATTTCCCGGGCAGGCCGTCGTAGAGGTAATCGTTGGAGCGTTATTATACTGGCTGCTTATCTCGCCTGTAGTATAGGTCAGGACAATCTGACCTGGTGTGAAAATAACCTGCTTCCAAAACCCTGTTGTACCTCCACAGTTTGAGCGTATCCAGAAATAATAAGAAGAACCTATTGCATAACCTGTTAAGGTTTTTGTGTTCGTTCCTGCTGCAACGTTACCTGTAGGCGTTGTAGTAGCTGTAGGTGGTGTTGCTGAAGCAGATGTATAATAATCATAACCTCCTGAAGGAGCAGTAGCCGGAGCTGTCCAGTTAATTGTAGCACCATCTGTTGTAGAAACAGCAGTGATATTAGTTGGTGCAGGGCAGCTGGTATAAGCGTTTGCAGAGAATGCAAAAACGTTTACAACCTCTCCGCCTGTAGATGTTTTAGTCACCTGCACACTGGCGATTGGTTTAGACTGGTTTGCCGGAGGAATAGCCAAGGCAATCTGATACATCCTTGGATTGATCGTACTGGATTCAAGTCCATTATTGGTCCTGTTAATACGGCCGATACCTATTATAGCTGCATTAGCACCGTCGTACCAGTCTGAAACAGTAGTACTTGCAAAAGGAGTACTAGTACCATCAGTATAATTTACGGTAACGGTTACAGTTCCTGTACCACTTCCTGTAACAGCAAGCATGTACAACGTTACTGCTGCTGTTGGGGTAGTAAATGTTACGGTGCCTGTAGGAGCTGCAGTTGGTAATCGTAGTGAGTTATTCCCTGTCACGGGAGCAAGCTGATAAGATAAACCCGGCGTTGAAGTAACTGCCGAATTGATAAGCCCGTTTACAGGAACTCCATATGTTATAGGTGTACTTGTTGCCGTAAGCTTAAAATCAGTGGCCACATAATTGTAGTTAACACCATCGATATCAATAGAGGTAGATGATATGGCTGTACCCACACCATTGGCGATAACGTCGGCGTTAAGCCCACTGGCAATGGGCATTTGCACATACTCTTGTGCCGTCACTGCATTAAAGGACAATGCAGCAAAAAGACACGTTAATAAATAAGGTAATTTTTTTGACATGAAAGTAAATTTAGGTTAACATAATTTTTAGAAATTTAAGAATTAATTACATAATTTCCTCAAAATTTGTGAATATTCGAAAAATATAACAAAAAACCCGCAATCAACTATTTTTCAACAGTTAACCCGGGCTTTCTTGTTAATTTATAACTATTTTTAAGTACAATTATCTCAAATAGTACCATTTACGATTTACTTTTCCAATCAAACGGAACAGGTATTTTATTTGTGGCTATTTTCGGTTCTTTAACAATTCGCTTTTCATAACGAGGGGTAATAATCTTGTCCATGTATTTTTCATCCCTATATTTAATATGTTCTACAATGGCAGACACTTTTACACTTACATCAATTCCCTGTACATAATTATCGTTGCTAAGCACAACATAATATTTACCTTGCTGAAGGGGAGCATCTATAAAGCGTTTGAAGGATGCAACACCCTTACCTGCATCAAATGATTTATATGCCTTATCCTGAAGCAGCAGCTTGCTGTTAGCCTCATTGACTAAGGCATATTCAACGTCTTCGCCATTAACCGGCAGTGCAAGGTTAGTGAGTGTGCCGGCAGCTATTCCGCCCAATGGCGTGGTAAAATAACTGGCTATACCTTTAACGCCCTCAACAATCATTTTACGGTTCTCCTTCCAGTATTCATTGCTTTCTTCTCCTACCCCAACCCAGTACGCCCATGCTATGACTTTCTTGGTTTCATCCTTACCTGTATAATTTACAGGAAGCGAAAAAGGAATTGCTACCCTGGTTTCTCCTAAGGTGGTTTTACTGTTTACGCGCTGGCTTTTATCCATGACTACCTCTTCATACCTTTTTTCAAAATAAGGCACCCTACGCATTTTTTGCGTAGATAAGGTATCATAACCTACCACGACATCTTTAGTATACGAATTCCATGTGGTATCCTGCACGGTTACCCATTTTACCGCTGTATTAAAATTTTCGGTTTGTTTACCCGCCGGAACGCGCTGTATCTTAACGTTGCATACCCTGGCTTCTTTTGCAGTATTTGTAAACCTGAACTTATATACCGATTTACCTGTCATCATAAATTCATGGTTCTTCTCTTTCTTAACATCATGGCCTTTATACTTATAAGTGTCTGGATATTCAAAAACCGTAACCTCATCAATAGTATTGCCATTGTTCTCTTCTACAGTAAACAATACCCTGTCACCGTCGGCAAAACTATAATAAAGCTCTTCGGCAGATGCCGGGTTAATACGCAGCTGCACTTCGGCTACCGTTAATTTTTGTCCGTAGCAGGCGCCTGCAAAAAGCAGCAGCAGGACTATAACTCTGTTCATATAATAGGGGGTGATTTACAATTTCTTTGCTTCGTTCCAAAAAACATCCATTTCAGCAAGTGTCATATCGGCAAGTGGCTTACCAAGTTCTTCTGCCTTGCCTTCAAGGTACATAAAGCGTTTAATGAATTTTTTATTGGTGCGTTCCAGGGCGTCTTCAGGATTTACATTTAAAAACCGTGCATAGTTGATCATGGAAAATAAGACATCACCAAATTCGGCTTCTATCTTATCCTGGTCGCCATTTTTAACTTCCTCCTGAAACTCTTCTATCTCTTCCTGCACTTTATCCCAAACCTGGTGCGGTTCTTCCCAGTCGAAGCCCACGCCTTTAGCCTTGTCCTGGATACGGCTTGCTTTTACTAACGCCGGAAGGCTTTTAGGAACACCCTCAAGTACCGACTTCTTGCCTTCTTTAAGCTTCAGCTTTTCCCAGTTTTGTTTTACCTGTTCTTCGTCTTCTACCACCACATCACCATATATATGCGGATGGCGGTGAATTAGCTTATCGCAGATCTCATTAGCAACATCGGCAATATCAAAATCGCCGGTTTCACTACCTATTTTGGCATAAAAAACAATATGTAGCAAAACATCACCCAACTCTTTTTTAACCTCGTTAAGGTCGTTATCAAGAATAGCATCCCCAAGTTCGTAGGTTTCCTCTATGGTAAGATGGCGAAGGCTTTGCAGTGTTTGCTTTTTATCCCACGGGCATTTTTCACGAAGTTCGTCCATGATATCGAGAAGCCTGCTAAAGGCATCGAGCTGCTGCTGTCTTGTATTCATTTTTTTTTTTGTAAAATTAAAAAATCCTGCCTCTTGATAAACAAAAGGCAGGATAAATTATATAACTAAGAACTTGTATTATTCTTCGGTCTTAACTTCTTCCTGTGCAGGAGCTTCTGCAGGTGCAGCTTCTTCTTTAGAAACAAGGCCTTTTGCCTGAAGCATATTGTACCAGTTAAGGATTTTTTTAATGTCTGAAGCATATACCCTGTCTTCATCAAACTCAGGAAGCACTTCCCTGAAATACGACTCTAACTTAGCATTGTCTTCTTTGTGCGAAAGTGCCGGGCCGTTATCTTCCTTAGCCGCTATAGCGCGGAATACTTCAGAAAGGCGTACTTCGCCATCATACGTATATACAGATATTTCAGAAAGAAGGCTTACGTTGCTTCTTAACCCTACAGTAACTTTTTTACCGTCAACTAAAGATTCTGCAACAAAACCTGTACGGGTTTGAAGTTTTAGTTCATATAGTCCCGGTTTTCCTGAAATGGATAATATTTTCTCTATGCTCATTATGTTATTTTTTTATGGGAAGGCAAATATCTAATCTTTGGGATAAAAAACAAAAATTATCTGCCTTTTTTGGCAACAAATTTCATTTTATAATCCGGCCTTGTTTTGCCCTCCATTATATTCTGGAGTTTCTTTTTGATCAGTGTCTTTTTAAGCGTAGATATCTTGTCGGTAAACAACACACCTTCTATATGGTCATACTCATGTTGTATTACCCTGGCAATAAGGCCGTCATAAACATCAGTATGCTTATTAAAGTCCTCATCAAAATACTCAATAGTTATCTTTTCATGACGGTAAACGTCCTCACGTACTTCAGGTATGCTAAGGCAGCCCTCGTTAAAACCCCACTCTTCACCTTCTTCCTTAAGGATAGTAGCGTTTATAAAGGTCTTTTTAAAATCTTTAAGCTGTGCCTGCTCCTCTGCCGAGAGGTCTTCATCATCGCTAAACGGAGTTGTATCTATCACAAAAAGACGGATAGCCAAACCTACCTGTGGGGCAGCAAGGCCTACACCATAAGCATTATACATGGTGTCATACATATCGGCAATGATCTTTTTAAGCTCAGGATGCTCCTTGCTTATCTCTACCCCTTTTTTTCGTAATACAGGATCACCGTATCCAACAATTGGTAATATCATAGTAACTCGCTTTAAATTTTAGCCTGCAGAAATAACTGCTTTTTGAGACTGCAAAAGTAATAAATTAAAATGATTTGGCTGCCTCCGTGCAAATGCTAAAATTTTGTGAGAAATAAAGCCCCCGCCCAAAGAATAATTTTAACATTCATTACCTTTACTCCATAGTTAAACAATATGCTCCAAAGGATACGCAATTTTACCGACAGTAATA
The DNA here is from genome assembly GCF_033042555.1 of Flavobacterium sp. DG1-102-2. Taxonomy (NCBI): domain Bacteria; kingdom Pseudomonadati; phylum Bacteroidota; class Flavobacteriia; order Flavobacteriales; family Flavobacteriaceae; genus Flavobacterium; species Flavobacterium sp. DG1-102-2. The sequence goes on along the minus strand of NZ_JAWLIK010000003.1, from coordinate 267,631 downwards.
ATTTTACCAAAGCCGTGATCGTTACGGTTGCCGCAGCCGCGCCGGTTATGATCCTTTCTCGGTTTGGGTATTTTCAGCTTGGTTTTGCCGTTGCATTGGGAGCATTCCTTACCTACCCTGCCGATATTCCCAGCAACCTGCTGCACCGTACAAAAGGATTGCTAACAGCATCACTTATCGTTGCAGGATGCGTACTTATCGTTAACCTGCTGCACCCTTTTAAGCTGCTGTTTTATCCGCTGATGTTTGTGCTTGTCTTCTTTTTATCCATGATATCAGTATATGGGCAAAGGGCAACCATGGTGTCGTTCTCAGGGCTTTTAGCAACGGTACTTGCTACAGGGCATATTCATACCGGCTGGGACATATTAGAATACACAGCGCTAATATTCGCAGGCGGACTCATATATACACTAGTGTCGGTATCGTTTAATTACTTAAGTCCGCACCGTTATACAGAACTCCAGATTGCCGACTGCATGAAGCTTACCGCAAAGTACATGAAGCTGCGCGGCGACTTATGGAACGCTGATGCCGACAGGGCTGCCATTGTAGAGAAACAGCTTCATCTACAGGTTGAGATAAACCTCAACCATGAAAACCTGCGTGAAATACTATTGAGGAGCCGCTACAATAGCGAAAATTCCAACCGGAGCCGTAAGATGCTGCTGGTGTTCATTTCGCTTATGGAGATTTTAGAGCTTGCCTTATCCACATCGTTTGACCACAGCAAGCTGCACCAAAAATTCAGTGAGCACCCTAAAGTACTTAATACCTACCAAAACCTGGCGTATAACCTGGCTTCTTCGCTTAAGAAAATTTCAAAAAGCATAGAGAACAGAACGAAATATACTCCCAAGCACCAATTGCTCGCCGATCTCGAAGCGCTGGAAAAAGCCATACTGGAATACGAAACAGAATTAGGTAAAGAGGCTGCCGCCGAAGGTGTATGGATGCTGAAGAACATGCTGCATTATGCCGAAAAGCAAATTGAAAAGATAAAGCTCATAGAACGTGCCTTTACCGAAAAAATAAAGTTTAAGGAACTTGGCAATGGCAGGGATAAAGACCTTGAAAAATTCCTCACTCCCGATTATTACCCTGTACATACCTTAAAGGAAAATTTAGGTTTCTCCTCTACCATATTCAGGCATTCCATGAGGCTTACCATGTGTATCGCCATGGGTACCATACTATCGTTTATCTTTCCGCTGCAAAATGTGTACTGGATACTGCTTACCATTGTGGTCATTATGCGTCCCGGCTATGGGCTCACAAAACAGCGTTCGTACCAGCGTATCGTAGGCACCATACTTGGCGGAGTAATAGCCTTTGCCGTACTTAGTTTTGTACACCATCCGGTGATTATAGGTACACTTACCATTATATGTATGCTCCTGGGTTACACGTTTACGGCAACAAATTACCGCATAGGTGCCACATTTGTTACCATATATGTAGTTTTTGTCTATGGAATGCTTACGCCGGATATCACCCATGTTATACAATACCGCATACTGGATACTGCCATTGGCGTAGCAATAACGTTTGCAGCTAACTACTTTCTGTGGCCGTCATGGGAATTTATGAGCCTTCCTGTATTTATAAAAAAATCTATTGAAGCCAATAGGAATTACCTTAGCGAAATATCCCATTACTATAACCAAAAGGGCATTGTACCAACATCGTACCGCCTTGCCCGTAAAAATGCCTTTATAGAACTGGGTAACCTCATGTCATCGTACCAGCGAATGGTGCAGGAGCCAAAGTCAAAGCAAAAACAACAGAACCAGGTTTACAAACTTGCGGTGCTTAACCATACTTTGGTATCGTCATTGGCATCATTGGGCACGTATATACAATCGCACAAAACAAGTACAGCCTCTGAAGCGTTTAATGTTGTGGTAAACACTGTAATAAAAAACCTTGACAACGCCATTGCCCTGCTGACTATGGACACAAAGGCTAACGAAGCCCATGAAGATAATAACGAAGAACTTGCCCTGAGATTTACCGAACTGAAAAACATCCGCGCACGCGAATTGAAGGAAGTACACATTACCGATGAAGAAGAATTCCGACTTAAGATGGAAGAGGCGCACCTTGTGATAGAGCAGCTGGTTTGGCTTACAGGATTATCAGAAAAAATAGTAAAGGCTGCGAGGCAGCTGGAGCTGAAGGGGTAGGAATAATTCAGCACCCTGTCATTTCGACCGTAGTGCAGCGTAGTGGAGAAATCTCATAAACTTATTTATTGTTCACCAATAGTAAACCTTGTATGACCCTCTATTTTTTTAACCTCGTTAGTAGATATTGCTTCTCTCCCCCCTATTGCCAAAAAGAGATCATAGTCATGATCTGACAAATCTCCTTTTTTATGGGCTTTTTTCAGCATCTTGGCCATCTCATCATAATATCTGTTAGGACGAACGGCGAATATTACACTGGCATTGGGCAGATTGTAAGCTCCTGCATATTTTTCAACCCTTTGCTTTGACGGATAACCGTATTTGTGCGTCAGGGTTAAAAGCATTTTTGCATTGGTATTATTTACCTTAGCCATAAAATTTTTCCAATCCTGCGGAACGTCTTTCTTAATGTATATTTCTAAAAAGCGTAACAAGTCTACATCAGGAACAGGATTAGTGGCTAAAACATTTGCTTCAATATATTCCTGAAAATTTTGCCCTGTACTTATCCTATCCTGCTCCGGCATTAAATAATACTGCATCACGGCACGTTCTAAGTGATGCATCACCTTTAATGTATCATAAATCAATGCAGCATCTTTCTTAAACAGAGAATCTTTTTCTACCTGGCTAAATGAAAAGACTGAAAACAACAATAAAGATATAGACAGCAAGTGTTTCATATCAAACTAAGGCTTTAGTTCAACTCTTCGTTTTTGTTGTTTTATTTTTAATTTTTCAAGCTTTTTAGCGTCTTGCTTTGTTACAAATGTCTTACCTCCCATTATCGAATACAATTCAAATTCGGTTTGCGTAACATTACCGAGCTTATACTCCCTTTTCATCATTTTAGTCACATCTTCATAATAATTATTGGAAGTCAAAGCAAAATTGATGGCAAATATATCCAGATTTATACCTATAAATTTTTCAATTCTTTTGTGGGATGGATAACCATATTTATCAGCTATACCTAACAACCCTTTGCGTTTGCATTATACACCCGTTTAGCAAACGTGTTCCAGTCCTGCGGAATATCTTTTTTAATATAAATTTCGAGGTACAGCAAAAGGTCTACATCAGGTACCGGATTAGTAGATAATACATTTTCTTCGAGGTATTTTGGCAGATCCTGACCAGAAGTGTTTTTATCTTCCACAGGCATTTGATAATAATCCTTTACTGCACTGTCTAAATGATGCATCACTTTTAAAGTATTATAAATCAACGCAGCATCTCTTTTAAACAAAGAATCTTTTTCTGATTGGCTGAAAGATAAAGCAGAAAATAATAACAGGAATATGGTTAAAACATTTTTCATTTGCCAGGGTTGTTTTTCAGTAACTTCTTAATGATATAATAAACTAAAAACGCAATCCCTACACCCAATATAACATTAAATAATTGCCACACTAACAGGCCTTTACTAAAACCATTCATAAATTTTGATTTAAACTTCTTACAATACTATGAAAAATATTTAAAAGATATATGGAAAATTATAACCAAATAAAAATGCCACTCTTTTCAGGATGGCATTTTACTATAAAGTATATGTACTTTTTAAACGTTTACAGAAGCTGTAAGCCCTAACATCTTATCAGAGTGTTTGCGCACTTCGGCAAGCAGTTCAGGATTGTTATTAAGCTGCTGGCCGTATGATGGTATCATCGTTATCAGCTTATCCTGCCATGCTTCGGTTTTAAGTTGCTCCGGGAAGCAGCGCTCAATAAGGTCGAGCATGATAGAAACCGCTGTACTTGCACCCGGTGAAGCTCCTAAAAGCACGCCAAGCGTACCGTCGGCACTGTTTATAACTTCGGTACCAAATTCAAGCTTACCGCCTTCTTTCTCGTCCTTTTTGATAACCTGTACACGCTGGCCGGCTGTTTCCAGTACCCAGTCTTCTTTTCTAGCATCCGGAAGGTATTCCCTAAGGGCTTCCATCCTGTCGTCCTGCGACTGTGTTACCTGTTGTATAAGATATTTAGTCAGCGACATATTGTGGTAACCCGCTGCAAGCATAGGCCCAATATTATTAGCACGGATAGAGGTAGGCAGGTCAAAATACGACCCCTGCTTTAAGAACTTGGTACTAAACCCTGCATAAGGGCCAAACAACAGCTCTTTCTTTCCGTTTATCATACGGGTATCAATGTGCGGCACAGACATTGGCGGTGCGCCTACAGATGCCTTACCGTATACTTTTGCATTATGTTTTTGTATTACTTCCTCATTTACACACTTAAGCCATTGTCCGCTTACCGGAAAACCTCCAAAACCGTTTCCTTCAGGAATATCTGCTTTTTCAAGCAGGTGAAGCGATCCGCCTCCTGCGCCTATAAAAACAAATTTGCCATACACACGCCTTTTGCTGCCTGTAGACATATCTTTTATCTTAAGCTTCCATTTTGGGGTTTTGCGCGAACGTCTTATATCGCTCACATCGTGGTTAAAGTACATGTTTACGCCCGGCTGTTTGCCTAACCACGTAAACATATCGCGGGTAAGTTCGCCAAAGTTCACATCGGTACCTATAGCCATATGGGTAGCGGCAACAGGCTGGCTGCTGTCGCGATCCTCCATAACAAGCGGCATCCACGATTTAAGGGTTTCTTTGTCCTCAGAATATTCCATTCCTTTAAACAGCGGATTTTTTGTAAGCCCCTCAAAACGTTTTTTGAGGTACTCAACATTCTCCTGCCCCCACACAAAACTCATGTGCGGAATACTCCTGATAAAATCTTCGGGTTTAGAGATACGGTTCTGCTCAATAAGGTAAGCCCAGAATTGCTTTGATACCTCAAACCATTCTGCAATCTTAACCGCTTTTACCGTTTCTACAGTTCCGTTAGGCAGTTCAGGGGTGTAGTTAAGCTCACAAAAAGCAGAGTGGCCTGTACCCGCATTGTTCCATGCGTCAGAACTTTCGGCAGCAGCCCCGTCAAGCCTTTCGTAAATGTCAATTTTCACTTCAGGCATCAGTTCTTTTAAGAACATGCCAAGGGTGGCGCTCATGATACCTGCGCCTATAAGAACCACATCTGGCTCCTGTTTTATAGTTGTGGACATTGTGTAAATTTGAGTACTGCAAATTTACTTTGAATAACTTAAAATTTTATCTTAAATTGGCAGTAAAAGGGTTAAATTTCAATTTTTATCAAAACCAAAATAATTTTCTTTATTTTTTTCGGGATAAATAATCCTGAAGCATTATTGTTGCTGATATCTCATCAATAAGCCCTTTATCCTGACGTTGCTTCTTTTTTAGCCCGCTGTCTATCATAGTCTGAAAAGCCATCTTACTTGTAAAGCGTTCATCTACCCTTTCCAGTTGCATATCAGGAAACTGTGCTATGAATTTTACAACAAATGCCTCGATAAGCGGCGCACTTTCTGACGGAAGCCCGTTCATCTGCTTTGGCTCGCCGATTAGCACCTTTTCCACCTTTTCTTTAGCAAAATAATCCGTAAGGAAATTCACTGCTGTTTCAGAGGCAATCGTAGTCAGCCCCGAAGCGATCATCTGCATTTCATCGGTTACCGCAATACCGGTACGTTTAAGTCCGTAATCAATAGCGAGGATTCTCATTTATCAGATTTAAAGATTGAAAAATTTAAGATTGAAAAATTGCATGACTAGCGTAATTTCCCAATCCTCAAAAGTAAAGGAAAAGTAACTTTTTTGTCGCCTTCCTCCCAAATTTCTTTTAGTTCTTCCTTTATAAGGTCAATAGGGTTAGTGCCGTTTTTCTTTATGTAGTGCTGCACAGCAGACCATGTCTCCAGATATCCAGTAAGCTGCTCAAAGGTCCATGTAAATTCGTTCACAAATTCTTGGGTTTCCAGCTCTTCAAAAGGGAAAGGTATCGTAGTGTAGTTTTCGTCAAGATAACGGCGTTCGGCATCCCAATAGGGACCGGTGATATCATAATAAAAATGTTTCAGCAGTTTATCGGCATCGCCATTGGCAGAAAAAAGTCCGTAACCTAGTACCGCAAAAATGCCGTCGGGTTTCAGTATCCGGTACACTTCTTTAAAAAAAGCATCAAAATCAAACCAATGAATTGCCTGAGCGACAGTTATAAGATCAAACTGGCTTTCGCCGAAAGAAGTTTGCTCAGCACTCTCCTTTTTATACACTATATTATCTGCCTTTGCAGCGTGCTCCAACTGTTTGTCACTTATATCTGTACCATAAACTTCAGTAAAATATTTAGACAACTGAATTGCTACCTGGCCGCTGCCAGTTGCAACATCCAGTGCTGTTTCTTTATTAGTTACGAATGAAACGATATGGTCTATCATTTCTGAAGGATAATACGGCCGGAACTGAGAATACTGCACGGCCTGAGCGGAAAAGTTGTCTTTCATAATAAAATCATCAACAGATGTAAATATAATTCATTATGTTTGAAAAGCATACTCATAAAGCCTGTTTAACTTTATGCCATCTTAAAAATCCATATTATATTTGCCGAAACTAATTTAAAAATGCAGAATTTACAAACCGTTATAGAGCAGGCCTGGGAGAACAGGGCTTTGCTGCAGGAAGAAACTACAACAAGCGCTATTCGCGAAGTTATTGAACTTTTAGACTCAGGAAAATTACGTGTTGCAGAGCCTGTAGAAAACGGCTGGCAGGTAAACGAATGGGTTAAAAAAGCAGTTGTTATGTACTTCCCTATCCAGAAAATGGAAACCCTTGAAGCAGGAATATTTGAGTACCACGATAAAATGCTATTAAAACGCAATTATGCCGAAAAAGGCATACGCGTTGTTCCTAATGCTGTTGCACGATACGGCGCTTACATTTCATCGGGTGTTGTACTTATGCCTAGCTATGTAAATATTGGTGCTTATGTAGATGAAGGCACTATGGTAGACACATGGGCTACCGTGGGAAGCTGTGCACAAATAGGCAAAAACGTTCACCTTAGCGGTGGTGTAGGTATCGGCGGCGTATTAGAACCGCTTCAGGCAGCCCCTGTTATTATTGAAGACGGTGCTTTTATAGGGTCAAGATGCATCGTGGTAGAAGGAGTTCGTGTTGAGACAGAAGCTGTTCTTGGCGCAAATGTATGCCTTACTGCCTCTACTAAAATTATTGACGTTACCGGAGACGAGCCTGTAGAAATGAAAGGTATAGTACCTGCACGCAGCGTCGTTATACCGGGAAGCTACACCAAAAAATTTGCTGCAGGCGAATTTCAGGTACCTTGCGCCCTTATTATAGGTAAACGTAAACCTTCAACAGATCTTAAGACATCGCTTAACAATGCACTACGCGAGTATGATGTAGCGGTTTAAAACCATATTAATGAGCGATCAGAATAATAGAATATCTGCACTGGCCATTGTTTTTAACGAAGAGCACAACATACGGCTGTACCTGGACAACATGTCTTTTGCCGACGAAATTATTGTTGTAGACTCTTTCAGTACAGATAATACTGCTGCTATCATAAAACAGGAATACCCGCATGTAAAATTTTACCAGCGGGTATTTGATGATTTTTCTAAACAGCGAAATTATACATTAGATCTGGCCACAAATGACTGGGTCATGTTTTTTGATGCCGATGAAAGGGTAACCCAAAAAGGTATCGATGAAATCGTTGCTACCGTAAATTCTAACCCTGAAGAAGTTGCACTTTGGGTTAAACGCATATTCTATTATGAAGACAGGCCATTTGTAAACAGTACTGTAAACGACGACAAGACAGCGAGGATATTCCGCAGGTCAAAATGCCGCTATTCTGACAAGCTGGTTCATGAAAAACTGGATATTGACGGAAAAAGCAGGGTCTTAAAACACGCCATACAGCATTATTCTTTCAGGGATAAAGAAGATTTCCTTCAAAAAAGGCTGCAATACTCTAAACTTAAAGCGAGGGAGTTTTACCAGGACGGTGTAAAGACAAACATCTTTCATTTTACGGTAAGGCCGGCATTCCGCTTCTTTAAATTCTATGTGCTTAAACTGGGATTTGTAAACGGAAGACGCGGTTATGAAATGGCCAAGATACTTGGTTATCACGTATACATGAGATACGTATACCTTAAAGAGATGCACGAGCGTGAGTACGACGGTAAAAAAATACTGGTCATACAGGAAAAAATGATAGGCGATGTGCTTGCAGGCAGTATTATCTGCAATGCACTAAAGCAAACGTATCCGGGTGCACAAATTGACTATCTTGTATATGATTTTACCAAACCTGTTATCGAGAACAACCCGAATATTGATAACATTATCTCTTTTAAAGACGAATACAGAAAAAGTCGGTGGGCTTTCCTTAAGTTCCTGTTTGCCATACGCAAAACAGAATACGATGCTGTTATAGATGCCTATAATAAGTGGGAAAGCGGTATCATAACGCTATTTTCAGGTGCTAAAAAAAGAATTGGGTACAAGAAATGGTATACCCGTTTTTTTTATGATAAGACTATAGAGCCTAACTGGAAAACATTAGATTCTGCACTTGTGCACCGTAACCAGCTTACAGAAGCGCTTACGGGATTAGAACATACGATTGAATATCCAAAAATCTTCCTGACGGATACTGCGATAACAGATGCAAAAAGGCTTTTGGCTGCCAGCCTTGACCCTAACCTGCCCGTTATAATGATCAGCGTAATGGGAAGTGACGATATAAAAAGCCTCCCTGCGGCAGAAATGGCCAAAGTACTTGATCTTATTGCTGCCAACACAAATGCGCAGTTGCTCTTTAACTACCTGCCAAAACAGCTTGACCAGGCAAAAGATATATATAAACTGTGCACACCTGCAACACATCAAAAAATACTTTTTGATTTTTATACAAAAGGACTAAGAGAATTTATGGCAGTGCTATCCCAGTGTGATGCACTTATAGGGAATGAAGGCGGCGCAGTAAATATGGCTAAAGCGCTGAACATACCTACTTTTACCATCTTCTCTCCGTGGATCAACAAAAACTCATGGAACATGCTAAATGACGAAGAAAAGCATGTATCGGTACATCTTCAGGATTTTCAACCGGAAATATATGGCAACAACCATCCTAAAGAATTTAAGAGCAAAGCGACAGAACTTTACAAGAAGTTTACGCTAAACCTTTACAGCGACAGGCTTGTTAGCTTTGTAAAAAGGATATCTAAATAAACAATATCTTAGTAATAAGCAATAAAAAAGGGATAACCTGCTATTCCGGCAGTGTTACCCCTTCTTCTTTCTTAATGCCGTAAGGCGTCCATTTTATTTTTTCCTCACGAACCTCTTTGCGTATTGCCAGGTTGGCAGCAAGCGATTCGGGTGTTCTGTACCCACGGGCATGGTCTAGGTGCAGACAGATGGCTTTGTGCCTTATCTGTTTTCCTTTAACGCCAAAATTCTCAAGGCGTTCGCCAAATTCCCTGTCGGGACCTCCGTATTTCATTCTTTCATCATAACCGTTTATAGCTATCATATCATCCTTATATCCCGAAGAATTACAGTTATTGAATGATGGTGTCGTAGTTGTAACCGAATCCAGCACGGCACCAAGCACTGTACCTGCCGTTAATTTCAGCGTTTGCGAGAAACCAAGCTTATCCTGTTTTTTAAGCCAGGTTACATCAAAGCAATTTTCGTTAAGGATATCCTCTTTAGTAATTGTCTCGCTGGTTTTCATGGTGAGCTTACAATAGCCACCCGAAAGAAATTTACCTCTCTCGGCAAACTTAGCATGTACTTCTACAAAGTCTTTACGAGGGATGCAGTCACCATCAGTCATGATGATGTATTCGTTTGCAGCCTCAACAATAGCGACATTGAGTATCTCCTGGCGGCGATACCCTTTATCTTCATGCCAAAGATGTCTTAAAGGCACAGGGTAATTTGCAGCATAACGTTCTATAAGTTCTTTAGTAGAAGGACGCGAACCGTCATCGGCAATAATAACTTCAAAATCCTTATAGGTTTGATTACTGTAGCCTATGAGTACATTCTCAAGCCATTTTTCTGCATTATACGTACTTACTATTACGGATATCTTCATTTTTTTTAGTTTCTGAGGTGCTTAGTGATTTAGGAACTCAGGCCATACATAGAAAACTAAGTGGCTAAGCTGCTAAGCGCCTTTTTCAGGTGCAAAGATAATACAATTAATTTTTTCGGAGGCCAAGCTTTCTTTTGATGGCGCGCTTGCGGTGAAACCTGTTGCTAAAGTACTGTGTACGGTTTACCATAAGGGCAAGTACTTCATCGTAAGGCTTGCCATAAAGTTTAGCATATTCATCGCACATAACGGTTATCAGCCTGGTTTCCGGCGTTAGCTTAGCCATATTTTCTATGCGCTGTTTAAACGACATATGGGTGTGGAATTTCATCCTGTTAAGGTCTACCAGAAAGAAGGCATATTGTCCCTCGCCTGTTTTTTTGATTAGCGTATTTCCGGGAGTATTGTCAAGAAATTCAACGCCTTTTTCATGAAGCTCAAATGTAAAGCGGGTAAACTGCCTTAGTATATTTTCGTGGTCAGGATAATTGGGTATTTCAATCAGCTGCCTGAACGTAAGCTCTGTTTCCATCTGGGCGCTCATATAGTAGCTATCCTGTAACGAAAAAGCCGTGAAATTTTCAAAATAAGCGATTGGCTGTGGTGTGCCTATACCTTTTGCAAGCAGGATATTGGCAAACTCGTACGAGCGGCGTGCCTTAGATTTCCTGAATGTGCGGTATACGATCTTATTGATAAAGTTTGGTATTTTGAATGATTTTACATTCACCGTAAGGCCGACCAGCTCAAAAAGCTTTATCTTATTTCGGGCACCGTCGGCAAACATTGTACCGGTAGCGCTAAAATTTTCTATTATCTGGTTTATTTCTTCAGCCTGGTGCAGGAATTCCGGATGGATTACTTTATTCATTCAGCAGATGCAATTTTATGCAAAAGTAACCATTTTGAATTTCTTACTTCAAATAATTGGTTTATTTTTACCCGGCATAAGATAAAACACAACCATGTTTAACCACTACCTGATTACCCGCTTTAACCTTAAGAATCCTAAATGGGACGTTGCTAAAAATAACGAATCCCTGCTTACAGACGAATGGCTGGACCACAGGCTGTGGCTTTTTGAGAACTTCTGTTTTCCGTCGGTAGCGGCACAGGTAAACCGCAATTTTACATGGCTTATCTATTTTGATGTCACCACGCCTGATGCCTACAAGCAAAAGATTGAGGCCATCATAGGCAACCAGCCTAACATCAGGTTATTCTATATTGAAGGCATGCCGGCATTTTATCCTGAAATACACAAGCTTATTTCGGCTGAAGCCAATGAACCCTACCTTATTACCTCGCGCATAGACAATGACGACTGCATAAGCAAAAACTTTATAGACGAAGTGCAAAAGCAGTTTAAGAGCCAGGAGTATATGGCGATAGATATCATAAACGGCTATTCACTGCAAATTAAGCCAACTATCATGCTGGGCAAAAAAGAGCACATCTTTAACCCTTTTATCAGCCTGATCGAAAAGAACGATAACCCAAAAACCGTTTGGGCAAACGACCATAACCACTGGAAAAAAGAACCGCGCATTACGCAGATTACCAGCAAAAGGCTGTGGATGTCTATTATTCACGAAAAGAATAAGGTTAACGAATTTGACGGTTATGGCAACATACCGTGGCAAAGCGTTAACGATGAATTTATAGTTTCAAAAACAATGAAGGCTGTTATTAACGAAGGCATATTGCCGCACAGCAAGTGGGCATGGACCAGCTTTAAGAACGAACTGTATGTAAAATGGGTGCTTTTCAATAAATCGTTCAAGAAAGCACTGGGTCTTTATAAATTAAAAACATAGCAATTTTTTTATGAATATACTGAATGTAACAACGATGGTAGGCCTTAGGGGCGGTGACTTACAGATGTACACCATTTATAACCTGCTTAAGGAAACCGAAGGAATTAAACAGTATATCCTGTGCCCTGAAAATGCTGACCTTGCTGCCATGTGCAAAAGGGATACTAACGATTGCTATACGTATAAAAAAGATCGGTTCAGGGTATTCAATACAATTTCAGCTATTATACACATCTGCAAAAAAGACAAGATAGATGTTCTCCACATACATGACTCTACTGCGCTAAACTATGCGCTGATAGCACTTAAGTTTCTGCCATCATCTATAACGCTTATTTTAAGCAGAAAAAGAAACAACCGAATCAAGGACAAGTTTCTTAACCGTTACAAATATTCGCATCCAAGAATCAAGAAGATAGTGTCGGTATCTAAGGCAGTAGAAGCTATTTTTGATAACATCATACCCGACAAAGAAAGGCTGCTTACCATTTATGACGCCATAGATGTACAAAAATATGCAACTAAAACAAACAAACACCTCCTGCACACCGAATTTGGTTTTAGCAATGACACTAAAATAGTAGGCAACATTGCAGGGCTTACCAACCAAAAAGATATTTTCACTTTTGTAGATACTGCAAAGAAGATTTTAGAAACAAAACCAAACGGCCTTAAAGTTAAGTTTGTTGTAATAGGCACCGGCGTATTAAAAGACGAACTGGAAGCCTATACGAGAACGCTGGGGGTTGATAACGATGTTTTCTTTACCGGATTCAGGAATAATGCCGATGAGCTATTGCCTGAATTTGATGTGTTCTTAATGACTTCCATTACAGAAGGTCTTCCGCTAACTATATACGAAGCGTTTGCCAGTAAAATACCGGTGGTGAGTACTGATGCCGGAGGAATTAAAGAAGTGCTGATAACGGGACAAACTGGCCTTATGGCAGATGTAAAGGATGTGGAAACACTTGCTAAACATACGCTATCAGTTTTACAGGATAGTGAACTTGCATCTGTACTAACACAAAATGCCCTTACCCTTGTACAGCAAAACCACGATCTTGACACCTTAAAGGAGAATTATTATAATTTTTATAAAAGTCTGTAATTACAATTACCTGTTATACAGCGTGTCGAAAAATGTTTCGAAATGCTGCTGGAAATAAAAGTCATAACTGTTTTCTCCAAGGGGATATACCACCGGAAAAGGCGGGTTTGCCTCAAGCAGTCTTGGTACTTTTAACCCGTCTGCAACGGCATAAGCAAATGACTGGTTGCCAAGGAAGAATCTGGATGACTTTATAATTTGTGCCATTTCATAAAAATCTTTCACATCATAGAACTCAAGATTAGGCACAACTGCCTTCAGGTCTTCGTATTCTTCCTGTATTCCTATAAATAATAAATTATCATATTTGGCAAGAAACGAATAATCCACAAAATAGTTACGTGCCCTGAAACTTCTTACAATTACTACCTTATCTTTAATAACAGGATGCTCGTCTACTTCAAGATAGGGAATATTAAGGTCTGGCTGGATACCTACAATGTGGAAATACCAGCGGTGAGACAGGAAACTAAAATCAACAGGAAGGTCGCGAAACAGATCAAGATCAATATCTATCTCCTGTCCTCCCCAAACCGCAGCTGTAGAAAGATATTCCTGTTTTTTTAACAGAGGAAGCAGCTTTGATATAAGTTTGCTGTTTAGCATTACCTTACCCGCAGGGTGCTTGTAATAATTTTTTACGTGTATAGGAATGTCAGATGCAATGTATAAATTGCAGGCGTGAGTTTTAGCCAGTTCTTTTATCACGGGAAACGAATATACAATATCGCCCAGATGCCCGGAATGTTTGAAATTTAAAACTTTTTTATTGGCTATGCTTTCATTAATGGCGTCTATGACAGGACTAAAATGTTTGTTATAGGCTTCTAACTTACTATCTGTTTTAAGGCCATTTTTAATTTCCTGATATTTTTGATAGTTCGTGTATTTATACCAATACTTAAGTAGTACCTTTTGTTTTATGCTCATATACCGCTATTCCTTAAAGATTAGCAAATGTATTAAAGATATATCAGCCAAATGTTTAATTTTACCAAAAAAAAGCGATGAAAATTTGTTTGATAATAACAACCTACAACTGGCCTGAAGCATTGGAGCTGAGCTTGAAAAGCGTTATGCGCCAAAGCCGCCCGCCCGATGAAGTGATAATTGCCGACGACGGTTCTAAGGGAGAAACAAAACATCTTATAGAGTCGTACATGGATAAGATTAAAAACCTTAGGCATGTGTGGCATGAAGACAACGGCTACCAGAGGGCAAAAGTGGTAAACCTTGCCATTATGAGTTCTGAAGCTGATTTTATTATCACTACCGACCAGGATTGTATTTTACACAAGGATTATGTGCTTGACTATTCATTGCAGGCAGAGCACGGCTGTTATATATCGGCGTATCGCATCAACCTAAGAAAAGAACTTACTTATAAAATACTCGCTCAAAAAAGGCTGCCGAATATGTTTGAGCTGCTAACACAAACCAAATGGAACCTCAAGCATCAGCAGCGAATCCCTTCTAAATGGAAGAAAAAGACACGTTACATTACTACAAGTTCTAACGGAACCTATGGATGTAACATGGCATTCTACAGGAACGACCTTATGGAAATTAACGGCTACAATGAGAACTTTGTAGGCTGGGGGCCTGAAGATTCTGAAATGACACAAAGGCTGATTAACAATGGTAAAAAGTGGAAGAGGATATATTACTCTGCAATATTGTACCATTTATACCATCCTGAGCTTAGCAAAAGCAACCTTGAATTTAATGTAGACCTTTTAAGGAAAACCATAGATAACCGCCTTACCTATATTTGTAACGGCATCTGCAAATCTAAAACCGACGTAGACGTAGCATGATAAAATTTCTTGACCTGCAAAAAATAAACCTGCTTCACCAGGACGAGATAGAAGCGCGCCTGATTAAAACATTCAGGAGTGGCTGGTACCTTTTAGGAGAAGAAGTTAAGCAATTTGAGAATAACCTTTCTGCATATATTGGGGCACCACATGCCATAGGCACAGCAAACGGCCTCGACGCACTGCGCCTCATCTTTAAAGCATATATAGAACTTGGCGTTATGCAGCCTGGCGATGAAGTGATTGTTCCTGCAAACACCTATATAGCGTCATTACTTGCTATTACAGATAACAACCTGGTTCCTGTGTTGGTTGAACCGGATATCAACACTTATAATATCAACATCAGCCTGATAGAGGAAAATATATCGCCAAAAACAAAGGCGATAATGATTGTGCACTTGTACGGACAGGTAATTTTTGATGCCGAATTAAAAGCATTGGCCCAAAAACACAACCTCAAGATAATTGAAGATAATGCACAGGCTATAGGTGCCGCATGGCAGGGTGTCAGAACCGGAAACCTGGGCGATGCAGCCGGATTCAGTTTTTACCCGGGCAAGAACCTTGGAGCGCTTGGCGATGCCGGCGCAGTTACCACAAACGATGAATTATTAGCTAATACGATACGCGCGCTGGCTAACTATGGGTCGGAAGAAAAGTATGTAAACAAATTTCAGGGACTCAACTCCCGCCTTGATGAGATGCAGGCAGCAGTGCTTGATATCAAGTTGCAGTACCTTGATACCGAAAACGGCATCCGCAGGCAGGTAGCAAAATACTACAATGAGAACATTAAAAATCCGCTGATCATACTTCCTGAAATGCCATCAGATGGAAACAATCACGTATGGCATTTGTATGTTATCCGCACGCCGGAAAGGGACAGGCTCCAAAAACACCTGGCAGACAACGGCGTACAAACGCTGATACACTACCCTATTCCTCCACACAAACAGGAGGCTTATCCTCAGTTAAATCATTTATCTTTGCCAATAACAGAGCAAATACACCGTGAGGTACTGAGTTTGCCTATAAGTCCTGTATTGACGGAGGAAGAAATCAAAAAGGTTGCAGATACCATAAACAATTATAAGTAACACCATGAAGCCTAACTATATCTGGATTCTGTTTGTATTACTTTCGCTAAATATTTTTGCACAGCGTACTATGAAATATTTTTCTCCTGAAAGCCAATACTACGGAATTTACTTTCCTGATGATTTTTTAGTAGGTACCGACCATGAAGATAATATCGTAACGTTTACAGACCTGGCTGAAGGCGGAATAAATATTACTGTAAGCAGTTATATTTTTGAGAACAAAGCAGCAGCAAAGGCTTTTATTGTCAAATTTGCTGAATTGACAGAAATCAAAAAAGAAGAATGGCCAAACGATACATCAAAATTTGACGACCTCATAAAAGGAAGCGTTAAAAAAGGTGATAATGATTACTGGACGTGGTGGTACATAGTAAAAGATAACCATGCAATGTCTATATCAATAAATAAACCCACACAAATAACTGACGAAGACACTGGGCTTTCGAAATACATGATCGAAAATCTGGATATATGACCTTAAAATAACACGCATGAGCACACCCGATGTAAATACAGAAGTACACAATGCCTTTGAAGTAATCAAAAACGGCGGAATAATACTATACCCTACTGACACCGTTTGGGGAATTGGCTGTGACGCCTCTAACCCTGAGGCGGTTAAAAAAATATATGCATTAAAACAGCGCGAAGAAAGCAAAAGCATGATCGTGCTTATGAATAGCGACCGCATGATGCATACCGTTTTCAGCCAGATACCCGAAGTGGCATGGCAAATACTTGACCTTTCTGAAAAGCCTACAACACTTATTCTTGACAACCCTCGCAATGTGGCGGCAAATATTATTGCCGAAGACAAGACCCTTGGTGTGCGTCTTGTTAAAGAGCCTTTTTGCTATAAGCTCATGGAGCGCATGAAAAAACCACTGGTTTCTACATCGGCAAACATAAGCGGCATGCCAACCCCTAATTCTTTTAAAGAAATTGACCATCATATTTTGGACGGCGTAGACTATATCGTAAATTTGCACCACGATAAAATTGCCGCTAAGCCATCTACCATTATTAAACTTGGTAATGACTTACAGGTAAAAGTGATACGACGTTAATGGAAAACAATACTTCATACAAAGAAGCACTAACAAACAGGATATTTGAGATCACCTCGCAGGCAGCCACAGCGCTTAACGTAAAAAGTTATGTGATAGGCGGTTTTGTAAGGGATTTTCTTTTGCAGAGGGATTTTAAGAAAGATATAGATATTGTTGCCGTAGGCAGTGGTATTGCCCTGGCAGAAAAAGTATCGCAAATCTTGCCAAACAAACCTAAAGTACAGGTATTTAAGAACTATGGCACTGCAATGCTTCGCTTTGAAGATATTGACATTGAGTTCGTAGGCGCCCGAAAAGAATCATACAACCGCGACAGCCGCAACCCCATTGTAGAGACCGGCACGCTGGAAGACGACCAGAACCGTCGTGACTTTACAATAAATGCTTTAGCCCTTTCATTGGCTGAAGAGAATTTTGGGGAGTTGGTAGATCCGTTCAATGGTGTTGAAGACCTTAATAACAAAATAATTCGCACGCCCCTTAACCCTGATATTACCTATAGTGACGATCCGCTGCGAATGATGCGTGCCATTCGTTTTGCATCGCAGCTCAATTTCACTATTGAAGATGAGTCACTTAAGGCTATAGAAAGGAATAAGGAGCGCATCAAAATAATTACTGGTGAGCGTATTGTAGATGAGCTTAATAAAATACTGATGTCGCCTGTTCCGTCTTTAGGCTTTAAGCTGTTGCACCAAACAGGATTGCTGCACATCATACTGCCTGAGCTTACCGCCCTTCAGGGAGTTGAGGAAGTAGAAGGCCAAACCCATAAAGACAACTTTTACCATACCCTTGAGGTGGTAGACAATATAGCGCCAAATACAGATGATGTTTGGCTTCGCTGGTCGGCACTGTTGCACGATATTGGCAAAGCGCCTACCAAAAAATTCAGTAAAAAAGTGGGATGGACATTTCACGGGCACGAGTTTGTGGGTGGCAAAATGGTTAAAAAACTGTTTGAACGCCTACACATGCCGTTGAACCAAAAAATGAAATTTGTTTCTAAAATGGTTATGCTGAGTTCGCGCCCCATTGTCCTTGCACAGGATATTGTGACCGATTCGGCAGTGCGCAGGCTTATTTTTGATGCCGGCGAAGATGTAGAGGATCTCATGATTCTATGTGAGGCCGACATTACCACCAAAAACGCACAGAAGTTCAAAAAATACCATAATAACTTTAAGATAGTACGCCAAAAACTGGTGGAAGTGGAAGAACGCGACCATGTGCGTAACTTTCAGCCGCCTATTACCGGAGAGGAGATCATGGAGATCTTTAACCTGAAACCGGGAAGGGAAATTGGTGTCCTTAAGGAAGCGATAAAAGAAGCAATACTGGAAGGCGAGATTCATAATGACTATGATTCGGCGTATGCCTTTATGATGGAAAGAGCGAAAAAGATGGGGCTGGAAGTGGCAAAGTAACAGAGTCGCAAAGTTGACTGCAAACGTGTGTCATTTCGACCGGAATATAATGGAGTGGAGAAATCTCAGATTGATTCCCAAAGTTTTAGTTATAATGTCGTTTATTCCCTGAGATTCTTCGACTTCGCTGCGCTGCGCTCAGAATGACACTCTGCTGTTATCCTAACGAAAGAAGGATCTATAAAAGAATATAAATCGCATAGGAACCTGACATATATCATAAAATAAATTACGGCTTTACCCGTAATTCGCAATAAAAAAAGAAATGAAATTTAATTTTCAGAAGATTACAAAAACCGCTCTTATTCTGGTTTACTTAGTAATAGTAGCCGGTGCGTTAGTACGCATGACAGGATCCGGAATGGGATGCCCTGACTGGCCAAGATGCTTTGGGTACTACATTCCACCTACTGATATTAAAGAACTTATGTGGTCACCAAACCACGAGTTCAGTAAAGGTCAGGTTATCATACAGGATGAAAAACTTTGGGTGGCTAAAGAAACATTTACCACTACAGATACTTACAACCCTGAAAACTGGGAGGTTTACACCAAACACGATTACGCCGAATTTAATCCCGTACATACCTGGGTAGAGTACATCAACAGGCTTACAGGAGCGCTTGCCGGTCTCGCTGTGTTAGCAATGGCATTTGCATCATTAAGATTCAGAAAGACGAAATCAAGCCTAATCCTGCTTTCATGGTTTGCCGTATTTTTAATGGGCTTTCAGGCATGGCTGGGCAAAACAGTTGTAGACTCGGTACTGAACCCTATCAAGATAACCATACACATGGTAGCAGCACTTGTTATTGTTGCAGTAATACTGTATATTCTTGATAAATCTAAAGAACTTACGCATACCGCAGTAACATTAAAAAAAGATAAACTTTTTAAGACACTGCTAGTTGCTTCATTAGCTATAACCCTTATACAGGTTGTCCTGGGAACTGAAGTACGCCAGTTTGTAGACGAACGCATCAAGATGCTTGGCTATGAAAACATGCACCTGGTTATGGACAGCCCAATCATTAATTTCTATATTCACAGGACTTTTTCTTTTGTGGTATTTGGTGTTAACCTATGGCTTTACCTGCGCAACAGGAAACTAAACCTGGGCTATGCAAAAACCACCTGGGTTATGTACCTGCTTATCTTAGAGATCGCATCAGGAATTGCAATGTACTATTTTGATTTTCCTTTTGGGATGCAGACAACGCACATAGTTGCGGCTTCTGTTCTTTTTGGTATCCAATATTACATGATACTGGAAAGCGGAAGGAAAGCACAGCAACATTTAGCATAGTTTTACATTTCCCTTACCACAAGTTTAAGAATTGAGCAGGTAACTTTACATTAAACAAATAAAGAAAAAGACACCATGCCGAATTCAACTGAACTTAAAGGAAACTGGGACGAATTTAAAGGAAAACTAAAACAGAAATATGCCGAACTTACAGACGACGATTTGACGTATGAAGAAGGCAAAGACGATGAAATGTGGGGCAAACTTGAACAGAAACTGGGCAAAGCGAAAAAAGAGATTTTATCCCTGTTTCAATAGCCCATTTTCCTTCAGGGTTATATAACCACATATTCCGAAACTGTTCTATAAGTAGTATTCTGCTTATCGAACAGTTTTTTTATACCTATAATTTACCTGCCTCTTTTATTAAAAACGCCGCAACTCCATAAAGGCCAGATAACCAACAGCGGATGCAGGAACAGCCGTGTTAGCCTTATATTGTCTGTATCAAGCCCAAAAGCAGGATCATGATTTACGTATTGCGCATAATTGCCCGGGAAGATGCATATAAAAAATATTGCAGCGACCCAGCCTACTGTAGTACGGTAACGGGCTAAAAATAATAGCGAAAGCCCGATCAGCAGCTCCACAATACCTGACAGTGTTACGACAAGGCCGGCGTCCAGCGGAACCCAGCCGGGAACCTGCGAAAGAAATTCCTCATGCAGAAAAGACAAATGGCCTATACCGGTAAATACTAAAAGACAGCCCAGCAATATCCTGAAGATATTCTGGGCTTTTGTGTAATGAGTAGAAGTTTCCATAATAGTAAGTGATTGGTTTACTCAAAGTTAAGTACAATTACCTTACAAAATAATGGTTGGGTTATTTTTACTAAATCGTCAGAATCAAACCATAGATACGGTTATTCTCTTGATTATTTTTACTTTTTTGACTGCAATGCACCTGAACTCCATAACGCCCAGCCCATGAGCACCGGTTGAAAGAACAATCTTGCCAGTCGCTTATTATCGGTATCCAGTCCGAAACCGTCACGCCGATTTTTGTATTGGGAAATATTCCCCGGAAACACTGCCGCGAAAAAAGAAGCAGCAACAACTCCGGTTGTTTTACGTTCTTTTTTTAAAGCAGCGATAGATAAGCCCAATGCAATCTCTGCAACTCCCGAAAGTAAAACAGTTGTGTCTTTATCTACAGGAACCCAGTCGGGTACCTGTGCCTGAAACTCTTTCCTTGAGAAGGTTAAATGGCCTATACCTGCTGTAACAAGCATGGCACCAAGAGCAATTCTTGAAAGGTTTTGGGTTTTGGTATATTCTTTCTTTGTTTTCATAGCTGATACTTTTAGTTTTACTAAAGTTAGCCACTCCAATTACTGAAGCAAAGCACTTTACATCAACTTTATGAAAACAGGCTTAACCCAGCCATTCCCTGAAATCGTTTACACGCTCGCGGCTCACGATAACCTCATCGTCTTTATATGTAGGCAGAATTATTTTAAGGCGTGAGTTGGTATATACAACAATATCTTTAATAGCAGTAACAGAAACGATGAACTTTCTGCTTACGCGAAAAAACTTTGCAGGGTCCAGCTCATTTTCAAGTTGCTCAAGGGTATTTTCAAGAAGATAATCCCTGCCGTCTGTCGTATGGATGTACGTGCCTTTGTTTTCACTAAAAAAGCACTCGGCGTCCTCAACGTTTATCATTTTAAGGTGCTGCCCCATTTTTATGGTAAAGCGCTGCTTATAGCTTTTCTCTGCGGGGTTGGCAAGCATTCGTTTTATCTGGTCAAAATCCAGAGAAAGGTTCTGCGCTTTCGGCTGTCGTTCTTTGTATTTATTCACTGCTGCTGCCAGGTCATCTTCATCAATAGGTTTTAAAAGATAATCTATACTGTTTAGCTTGAAGGCGCGAAGGGCATATTCGTCATAAGCAGTCGTAAAAATTACAGCACTGTTAATCGCTACGTTCTCAAATATTTCGAAAGAAAGCCCGTCTGAAAGCTGAATGTCAAGGAATATAAGCTCAGGATGCGGATTGCTGCCAAACCATTCCAGGCTTTCTTCTACAGAATGCAGCATTGTCCCCGCCTCTATTCCTAATTTTGACAGCTTGCGCTGCAACAGGCGTGCAGCAGGTTTTTCATCTTCTATTATTATAACGTTCATTTTTTGATTGATGATTTATTGGTTGTAAGCTTTTTACCGCAGTTAAACTACTGCCATTCCTTTTTGTTGTTCTTTTCCTGCTCCATAAGCTCCTGTATTTTGCGTTTTTCCCATTCTTTTGCTATGGTTACACTGGGTTTAAAGGCGCCTAACCAATGGAAGAACACCCCTATTCCCCAGCCTAAAGGCATCATAAAAGTATCCCATTCAAAAAAGTTTTCACCTTCTTTCAGGTCAAAGGCATGCACGATTAGGAAAAAGATATTAACAATAAGGTAGATTACAAAGTGCATATAGAACCCTTTTATCTCCTTAACTTTCTTTCGCGCTTTTTGAAGCCTTACCTGTTCGTCAAATGATTTTTCCATGTTACTCATATTTAGCCTGTTGTTCTTTTTCCCTGTCTATTTTATCCATCAGCTCTTTTAGCTTTCTCTCTTCCCAGTCCTTGCCTAAAAAAGGATAGCCAAATGCTGCCATTGCGTGAGCTGCAATACCCATTCCCCAGCCGAGTGCCGAAAACCAGAACCAATGAAACTGCGGACTAAAAGTAAGGTTCACTATTATTACAATGGGTATACAGATAAGGTAACTTGTAACGTTTATGTAAAACGATTTTATTTCTTTTGCTTTGCGACGTGCCCTGTCGTAGGCTGTTTTTTCTAAGTTGTCCATAATCAATATTATTTCCAGCGGTTAGACTTTTCTTTATTCATAATCTCTCTTACCTTACGCTCCTCCCAGTCATTATCCAGGAACGGCATATAGTCGTAGGTTTTAAATCCGTGGATGATTACACCTATACCCCAACCTACCATAGGAAATAAAAACCACAAATATGCGGGGTATGTAAGCAGATTAAGAATGGCGAGGCCAATGGTAACTACTATGTATGAGGCAAGGTTACCATAAAAACCTTTAATCTCCTCTATTTTTTTCTGTGCTTTAAAATAGCTGCTTTGTTCGTTTTCGTATGTTGTTTCCATAACCGAAACTTGTTTAGTTAATATGGGCAGTTTAACCCTAAAATACTCATCTGACGCCTCCACCAATACATTTCGGGAGGTTAAAATTGCATAGCGGCTCACTATATTCTGCAGGCCTACTCCGCGCCTGTCCTGCAGTACTTCCTTCTTCTGGAGATTATTCCCCACTACCAGGTAGCCGTTTTCTTCAAAGATCGTAATATGAAGCGGCCTCTGCGGACTCACCACATTGTGTTTTATCGTGTTTTCTAATAATAACTGCAACGACAGCGGCACTACCTTACATTCGCTGTCCGGTTGTTTTTCAGGTAATTCGTAAGAAAGGCTGTTCTCAAACCTCATCTTAAGTAGGTTCATGTAGGTCTTTGCAAACGAAAGCTCCTCCTGAACACTAATGAGCTCCTTATCTTTCTGCTCAAGTACGTAACGGTATATTTTAGATAAAGACGTTGTGAATCGCTGCGCATTATCAGGATTCTCTTCGATCAAAGAGCTCAATACATTGAGGCTGTTGAAAAGAAAGTGCGGGTCTATCTGGTTCTTAAGCGACTCAAACTGTGCAGAAGCTGTACCTGCAATTATCTTTTGTTCCTTTACCTTGTTTTCCTGGTAACGTTTATAGAAATAAAAAGCATGTGTTGCTCCTGTTAAAACAACAGTGATTATCGTAGCGGTATAATAGTTAGAAAGTGTTTCTGTTTCAAAATAAGCTGCAAACGATTTGCCTTCAAATCCCACCTCTTCAAAAACACGAAGCAAGAATATTATAAATACCGATACTCCTATTGATCCGAAGAAACCATACACCAGCCGCGGCGTGCTCATTGTGCCTTTGCCAAACTTTTTGTCAAAAAGCACAAACAGCGTACTGTTAGCCACATACAATAAAACCGAATACAGCATTACAAAGACAAAATTGAAGAACAGGTTATTGTCCCATTTAAAAGCCTTTCCGTTTGCCATGGCAACAAAAAACAGTACAACAAAAATTATTGTCCCTATGGCCAGCGACCTGAATATTTCCCTATAGATTCTCTTCATTACTTTTTAGCGCTTATTTTTACTTCTCTTTTAATCCTCATAATTTTTATGAGTTGATAGAGTGTTCCTGTAAACCATATCGCAGCTATAAAAAGCATCCAGTGCACCACGTCTGTTGTTCTTACAATAGCTTTATTATACTTCTGGAAAAGCCTCAACATTTTCTTTTGTGAATTTATATCTTCCAGCGTTTCAGGATAACCAAATGTGCTCAATGATGGCGTTGACGGCAGCGCAAGGACAGCGATGAAGATTGTAATTCCAAACCCTATCAGCATTATTTCTAAGTCCTTAAGCTTATCACGAAGTGGATCGCCTGTATCGCGCTTAATAAATCTTGCATAAATAGCCGTTAGTACCAAAACCGGCAGGAATACATAGCCAATATTTGAGTCGTCTTCAAAAATCATATTTTTATTTTTTACATTCTGCCAGCTTTTTCTCTGCCCTGTCTTTTCCCCAGTTAGGATGGAAAACTGTTTCGGGTTTAAAGTTAGCAAAAAGACCTATTGAACGTTCTACTTCCTTACACATCGGCGCTGTGTCCTGCCCAAAATATGCCGCACCGCCTATTTCAAATTCGGCTTTAGCGTATACCACCCTCGGGTTATTTGGCGCCAGCGAATAGGCCTTTGCATACAATTCGTTTGCTTTGCCTGAATATTTCATACCATTTGCCATAGGGTCATACACAATCCACGCGGTGTAGATAAGACATTGCGAGACCAATAGTTCTGGATTATCGGGAGATAGTGCCGTTGCCATGTCTTGTGCAGCCTGTGCTTTGAAAAGCAGGGCATTTATCTGCTCTTTGTCTTTAGTTTTAAAAGCTTCAAGCGTATTGATAAAAGCTACATAATATTGAGGAAGCCAGTTTGTTTTTTCTACAGCGGCGATCCTTTCAAACATTGCCGATGCTTCTACAGGTTTATCTTCTTTCCACAAGCCGAAAGCCTTCTGCATTCCGGACTCATATTGAGATTGTGCAGTAAGAGTACTGCCAATCATCATAACGAATAATGTAATAAGTCGTATCATAGTAATAAATTTAGGTTGCTACATTTTGATGATACAAATATGTACAGAATCTGCCATGTTTAAAAAAAGGGTTTACCCAATTGTAGAATTAAGGGGATGAATTGCAAAATCGGCACATCAATACAATTTTGCAATCTTACATTTAAATAAAGTACACTTAAGAAACACCTTATTTTTAAGGCATCAGAAAACGTTTTCACAAATAAATCACATTTTTTTTGCTTTTAAAACTTCTATTTTACCACAACGTATCATTATTGTTATTATATTTGATAAATCATTGCCAAGTAATTGATTTTTAAATCCGTTAAAATGAAGACAACTTTACTAAAAGTAATGCTTTTTACAGCCTTTTCCATCTCGCTGTCCGGTTGCACCGGAAGTGATGATGGCACCAGTGGCAGCGGAAGAAATAATGGCAGCGGCACTTCTTCATCGTCCCTTGCAGGAGTTTATAAACTTATTTCCATGTCATCTGACATAGAAGTCGATATGAATAATGACGGCATTACATCTACAGATCTTTTTATGGAAATTGATGCCACATTTTTTGACAGCTCATCTGAACTCGAAATAAAGCCGGTTATTTATAACAACAACGTAGAAGAGATCATGAGCTTTTATCTTCCTCACTCTAATGTAGTTGTTAGTACGCCCGGCAAACCGGGATCTGTAAGTTTTACTAAAAGCGGCCTTGGGTATGTCTTTGATTTTAATAAAACCACTCAAGTTATTACGCTGGAAAACAACGATAAAAACCAGGATCCTGCTGTTTACGGGGAAATGAAAGATATTAGGCTGTTAAGCCCGGGAAAACTTCAGGCAACATTCAGCAAATATTTTTATGATTTTGCAGCCGCAAAATGGCAGATGCTTACACTTACCTGTGTGTACATAAAAATTAAATAATTGCTAAAATAAAGCTCACAATTTACTAATCCTGCAAAAGTAACCCTACAACTTAGGGTAAACTGTTTTAGCGCTGTTTGTTAAAAAAATGCTAGAACAAATGGATCAGAAAGAATTGCAATTACCCGATACGGTTTCGTTGCCGCACCCTAACAGGCTGCTCATTATAGAGCCGCTTGACTATCCTAATCCTTATAATTTTCATCAGGCCCATCGTCACGATTACTTTGAAATTATACTGGTAAAAAGCGGCCATGGCTTCCAGATCATAGATTTTAATCAGCACGACATGCATGCCGGGCAGCTGTATACTATTTATCCGGGGCAGATACATCTTATGGAACGCAAATCGGCAGAAGGGATGATCATACAATTCAGAAAGAACATATTTGATCTTATTCATCCCATAAAGCACTCGCACCTCTATTTTACCAATCCTGCTTTTAAAGCCGATAAAGAAACTTTTCTACATCTTTACAGTCTTACTGAGAGTATATGGGTGCTGCTGCAGCAAGAAGAATTGTCCTCACTCTCTATCCATAAAGCATATAGCTACCTGCAAATATTGCTTATTACTTTAATAGAGCAGCACAGCGATACCGTTACATTACAGGGCCATCAGGTTGTAGTTCAGTTTATATCGCTCCTGGCACAATACATAAAATCTAAAAAGAAAGTAGCCGACTACTGCGAACTCATAAACTGCAGCCCAGATAAGCTCAACCTGGCCTGCAAAAACAGCCTTGGTAAAACTGCGCTTAAACTCATTCATGAAGAGCTTATACTTGAAATACGGCGAATGATGCTCCTAAACCAGCTGTCGCTCAAAGAAATTGCTTATGAACTGAATTTTGACAGCCCGGCAAACTTTAGCGGTTTCATTAAGTCCTGCACAGGCCTTACGCCCACAGCGCTTCAATCTTCTATATTGAATAAGATATACGCTTAATAATTCCCCCTTTTTCATTCTGAATCAAAAACGCAGCATAATTTGCTGCGTTTTGTACTTATTGTCACAAACACCATTAAATCTATAAGTGTTTACGGCTTTTACATAACTTATCTGGCATTTTATAGTCATAATTTTGAAATATAATTAATCTATTAAATAAAATGCTATGAAAAAGATTTTTACATTAACACTTTTTGCACTGCCATTTATCGCAATGGCACAATTGCAAAACACGAGTTTTGAACAATGGCAAACCGCCCCTGCAGCCATTGAAGAATGGATGCAGAACAAGCCTACAGGCTGGACCTTAAGAAATGATTTTTTTGAAAGTGAGGAAGCTACATTTTACTACCCGGCCGATACCGCGGCCCAGGATGGCGACTATGCCCTAAAACTGGGAATATGGTACAACTACGTTAAAGATGAAGCCAAGCAGAAGGTACCTATAGACTACAGACCATCTACATTGACAGGTTTTTACAAGTATACTGAAAATGACCTGCTCGCTCAAAATAACGAGATCGTTAAGGATACTGCCAGGGTTAGCGTTTTCCTTACCAAATGGAATGCGGCACTTAGCCAGAATGATACCATAGGCTCAGGAAAAATTCATTTAAACGAAAGTTTAGACTACAGCAGTTTTACCTGTAACATAAACTATACAAGCCTGGACACACCTGATAGTATCATTGTTTTATTAGATTGTTCAAAACTTAAAAGAGACGGTGATACCGGCGGGCTTATCTGCCCTAATAATAATGGTTCTTATTTTACGGTAGATAATCTTAAACTGGAGGCCCTCACCATGGGCAGTGATGATTTTATTGCACACAATAATGTAAAACTTTACCCTAACCCCGCTGTTAATTCGGTGGCTGTTACAAATTTTTCGGGAGAGGCAGCGATTTATGACATGACCGGAAAACTTGTACTCTCTAAAAGGATTACCGAAGGCAGCGTTATAGACCTGCAACAGCTTTATAAAGGCGTATATGCTGTAAAGCTTGCGCAGGGAAACAGTGTGACGTATTCCCGACTAATCAAGGATTAATTAATTTTTTCATGAAAGGTTGCCGTTTTACCTAAAATGGTGATTTGTTTTAATTTAGGTTTAGGTAACTAACAGGGGCTATAGCCCCTGTTTTTTGTTGCCTGTTAAAAAGATTAGCCCGATATTTAACCTTCAAAATTTTATACATGAAATATATCTCGCTGTCTTTTCTTGCCATTACTTTTTTAAGCTGTTCTAAAACCGAAAAAACAGAGCTGCCTTTTGATACGTTTGAATATTCATTTTCGGCACAGGCACTTGACTATTCTATAAAATTCAATAACAGTGATACGGTTTATTTTATTAAACGCCGCCCTGAACCTGCCGCCAACAGTTATGCCATTTTAGACGATATGCAAAAAGATAGCCTGAAGTCACTTGTGCAAAAGCTGGACTTCGCTAAATACAAAGCTGCTTATAACGACAATGCCATAATGGATGCCAGCACCTTTACCCTTACTAAAACCAAAGGCAGTACAGAGAATTCGGTTCATGTATATGGTACCAAAGCGCCCGAAGAACTTTACATCTACGCTGCAAAATTGAACCAGTATAGCAAACACCTTGACTTTAAGCCCTACTTAGGAACGATTAAATAACGCTTTATAACCTGACGGCTTTTTGACTTTTTACAATTAGAGATTATCCAGCTGGTTCTTAGCTTTATCATCGCTTATCGTCCAGAAGAAGCCTACGAAGAAAAAACGTGATGCCTGCTGTGTAATCGCCTGTCTTGCATATTGTCCGTCAGCGCCGGGATTATTAGCATAAGTATAACCAAACACATTGCTGCTTCCCGTTACATTAGATACTGAAATGTACACTATCTTCTGCGGGCTCATTAGCCACGCCCAGCTCATGCTAAGGTTATTATAGCATTTGGTCTGCCTGTTCATGAAGGCCGTTTCGTTAGGGTTATCATACGGCCTGCCGCTGTTAAATGAATGCGTAATACCTACCTGAGAACGAAGGCTGTTTATCCAATACTTTGTTACAATAGAAAAATTGTGGCGTGCTATGTAGCTGGGTGTAACACTGTGTTCGTAGTTCCTGTAATCCCTCTTGCTGTCTATGTATGAGTACGACACCCAATATTCCAGATTCTTAATTGTGTTGTTATCCCTCCACAAAAGATCTATCCCCTGTGCATATCCCCTGCCCGAATTACTATACTGCGAATCGTAAGCTGCCGTAATACCATTGTATTTTACAAGATTATCGTATTTTTTATAGTAAGCTTCTGCCCTTAGCATTTTTCCATCTATGTTGTACAGGTAATTAAATATGTAGTGTGCTGTTTTCTCGTGTTCAAAGTTCTTGTAGTATTTTAAATAATCCTGTTTCGGTGTCTGGTAAAAATCGCCATAGGCCAGAGAGAACTGGCTTTTACCGCTTACTTTATATGCCAGCGCAGCACGCGGTTCTACCGTACCCTGTTGTAATACGCTTGCATACGAGCTCCTTAATCCCGCCTTAAAAGCCAGCTGTCTGGAAAGGAAAATATCCGTTTCTGCATACACCGCCCCTATTGAGTTATTGTAGCCGCTATTAAACTGAAAACCTGCCGGCTCCTTATATTTTTCAGTAAAATCGGTAATAAAATAATCGACTCCAAAGGTTAGCTTTACCCTTTCGCTAAAGCTTTTACGCAGTTTTAATTTTAAGTGAGAGCTGTGTTCGCCGTTGGTTACAATATTTTGGTTAAGGCCAATATTGTTATGGCTGTAGCCGTAAGCGATACCGCTTTGTATTGTCCATTGCGTGCCAAACATCCCTCTGTAAGAAGTATTGAAATAAAAATTATCGTTCTTCATGTCCACACGTACTGGCTTAG
This sequence comes from Flavobacterium sp. DG1-102-2, assembly GCF_033042555.1. NCBI lineage: Bacteria > Pseudomonadati > Bacteroidota > Flavobacteriia > Flavobacteriales > Flavobacteriaceae > Flavobacterium > Flavobacterium sp. DG1-102-2. The sequence goes on along the minus strand of NZ_JAWLIK010000003.1, from coordinate 237,827 downwards.
ATTCGTTAACATCCTCCTGGTTAAGGTCAAAGTTAGCGTGGTCAAAAGCGGCATATACCTTAAGCATCCCGTTATTATTTAATTTATAGCGATACACCGTTTCTCCCGATAGCGACTGATACGGCTTGTTCCAGCTTACCTTTTGCGGTACAAGCCACTGATACGGCTGCAGGTTGATGTAGCTAAGGTTAAAGCTCAGTGAGCTTTTTTCCCATTTTTGGGTATTGCCAAGGCCAAGGCCTACCGTCATGAGTGAAATATCGGTTTGTTCCTGTGCCGGTTCTTCTATGGTATTGAGCAATAGTACACTTGAAAGTGCCTCGCCATATTCTGCCGAGTAACCGCCTGTAGAAAATGTCATCCCGCTAAAAAGAAACGGAGAAAAGCGGCCGCGTGCGGGCAGGTTATTAGCCGAAGCGCCATACGGCTGCGCTACACGTAATCCGTCTACAAAAGTCTGCGTTTCATCAGATTCTCCGCCACGCACAAACAGCCTGCCGCTCTCTCCTACTGTCTGCGTACCCGGAAGCGTTTGCAGTGCGGCAACGATATCGCCTGCAGAACCTGCCGTAGTAACAATATCCAGCGGTTTAAGAGCCGTTACCTTACTGTTATCGCCCGCCTGGAAAGTGCCTGCCGAAATTACAACAGCATCCAGCGTATTTACGCTTTCTTTCATAACAAGCGCTTGCAATTTATAATCTTCAATTACGATATCCTGACGTATGTCTTCGTGAAACAGCAGGGTGATTACGAGTATCTGATTCCCTTTTTCTAAAGTTTCGAACGAAAAGAAACCCTGTGCATCGGTACTCGCGCCATCATAAGTACCGTCAAGGTAAACATTGGCTCCAGCGAGGTATTTACCCTTAGAATTGGTAAGTGTTCCCTCAATCTTTGTTTGTGCCTGCAAGATGGCAGTCATAATAAGCAGTAAAAAAGTAATTATTGGTTTCATGGTGGTTGGTTTGGTTCATCAAAATTGCGGTGGAAAATCCCAGCCATCATAAAAAAGAATCCTGAATTGTAGAATTTTGAGGATGAGTTGCAGATTGCAATATTTATTTTACTTTAGCACCACCAATTTAACCAACACCGTTACTCCCTGATGAAGAAAGCTATCGCCCTGCTATCATTGCTATTTCCTTTGATATCAATAGCGCAAAACAGATTTGAACCCGGATATTTTATAGAAAACGGTAAAAAAACAGAATGCTTTATTAAAAATCTGGCCTGGAAAAACAATCCCTCAAACATAGAATACAAACTTTCTGAAAACGAAGAGAGTAGAACTAAAACAATAAGGCAAATCAGCGAATTTAGCATTAATAACATATATAAATACATGCGCTTTACAGTAAACGTAGACCGCTCTAAAATTGTACTGGAAGACCTGGACACCGAAAAAGAACCAAAATGGAATGAAGAAACCCTATTGCTAAATGTTCTTGTGGAGGGCAAAGCCAATTTATACCAATATGAGGAAGGCAACTTTGTAAAATACTTTTATAGCACAGGCAATCACAGCAAAGCAGAACAGCTTGTATTTAAAGAGTACAAAATAGGAACCCAGGTAGGCAAGAACAATTTCTTCCGCCAGCAGTTGTACAATCTAATGAAAGGCGAAAGGAATGATATGGATAAGTTTAAGAAAGTCCAGTATAAAAAAGACCCGATCGTAAAACTCTTTAATGAGTATAACGGAAATTCGGGGCAAAAGGTAACCGACCTTACCAAAAAACAAAGCAGTGGCAGCGTTAATTTAAAGATTACTCCCGGAATAAGTTTTTCATCATTAGATGTTAGCAATGGTGTTTCTAAAAATTATTTTGATTTTGAAAGTAAAACCGGCATAAGAATAGGTGCAGAAGTTGAATATGTAATGCCATTTAACAATAACAAGTGGTCTATTTTTGCCGATCCTAATTATCAAACCTTTAGCGGAAGCGGAAGAAAAGGCAACCAGCAGGTAAAAGCCGACTATAACTATATTGAACTCCCTTTTGGCGCAAGGCATTACATGTACCTCAACCAAAATGCAAAATTTTTTATAGATGCTGCCTATGTATTAGCTATACCATTAGGCGACCCTTACATACAATTTGGCGGCTCAAAGCTGGATATCGAAAAAAATTCGGGTTTAGCCTTAGGCGGCGGTTTCAGCTATAAGCAATACAGTGTGGAATTGAGGCATAACTTTTCGCACGAACTATTGAACTATGCTTACTGGTCAGGAAGTTACAATTCTACATGCATTATCCTGGGTTATAAGCTGCTGTAGCCCACTTTTAAACGATTTCCTTATCATATTCGTAATTTGATGCGTACTTTTGCAGTATTAAATACATTTACTGCAATGGTTAATCTTGCCCGTAAGCAAAAATATACCTTTGACAAGTATGCCAAACTTACCGTTGTTTCGCTTGTTATAGGTTTTCTTGCCGCATTTCTTGCGGTTTCTTTAAAACATATTACAGAACACTATGAAGAAGCTCTTTTTCGTGAGTCACAGCACCACAGCCTGTACCTTATCGTATTTCCTTTCTTTGGTTTATCTCTAATTTATATATTAAGGCAGTACCTGTTTAAGAAGAAAGAAAACAAAGGCATTAAAGAAGTTTTTGAGAGCACCGCAACAGGAAAGAACCTGCCATCGTACAAGATACCGTCACACTTTATCAATGGCTTGCTTACCGTTAGCTTTGGCGGAAGTACGGGTGTTGAAGTTTCAACAGTAGTATCTACAGCGGCCATTGGGTCATTGGCACAGGAAAAAGAGAAGATATTCAGAAAATATAAAACAGAGCTTATCTGTGCAGGCATCACTGCCGGTATTACGGCACTATTCTGCAGCCCGCTTGCCGGATTATTATTTGCCTATGAGGTAGTGTCTAAAAAGGCAAACAAAGTATTTTTAGTGACCAACCTGCTTGCTGCAGCCATAGCATTTGCTTTTATCCTTATCATTAAAGAGAAGCCATTATTTGCCATGAACATTACCCAATGGAACTGGTTTGCAACACCATACTTTGTCCTTTTGGGTATACTATGCGGACTGAATTCTATATACCTTACCAGGTGCGTAATGTTCTTTAAAGGCCAATTTTCAAAAATATCGGGGCATTATTATAAGATACTAATTGCGGCAGCTATAATAAGCACTATGTTGTTTATCTTTCCGCAGCTGTATGGCGATGGCTACCATGCCATGAAAGAAAGTTTGCTTACGGCAAATACCCTGATACTAACATTGCCACACGTAGCACTATTTACCGCTTTGCTGCTGCTGAAGCCTGTGATAACATCTATAACGCTATCAGCAGGTGGCGATGGTGGAGTATTTGCACCCAGCCTTTTTATAGGTGCTTTTATAGGGCTGTTCTTTGCCTCGTTTCTTAATACCTATTTTGATGCCGGTGTGATACCCATCAACTTTATGGTTATCGGGATGGCGGCCATGCTTAGTGCCAGCATACACGCACCATTTACAGCCTTGTTCCTGGTATGTGCGCTCGTTAACGACTATACCTTGTTTGCACCGATACTGGTGGGAACCCTTGTAGCAAAATACTCGGCGAAAGCCATCTACCCTTACACCGTTTACTCTTTAGCACCTGCAAAACACTAAAATGCCGATACAAAAAATAAAACGCGGCTACCGCAAGACCCGTTATGTAATTTACCGCGAAACGCTGGTAGATTATAAGGAACACTTTTGGGCATTTTTGGGTTCGTTCGTAGGCATGGGTATCATCGCCTGGCTGCAATATGAAGCATTTCCCCAACAGGATTATGTATTTCTGATAGGTTCATTTGGGGCCTCCTGCGTATTGGTCTATGGCGTAATCCAGAGTCCGCTTGCGCAGCCCCGCAACCTGATTGGCGGGCATGTCATATCGGCAATTATAGGGGTAACCATGCAAAAGCTGCTGCCTGATATGATATGGCTTTCGGCACCGCTTGCCGTATCACTGTCTATCGTCATGATGCAGATCACCAAAACCCTGCACCCACCGGGAGGCGCAACAGCGCTTATTGCCGTTACCGGAAGCCCGCAGATAAAAGCCCTTGGCTATGAATATGTACTTAATCCTGTTTTGAGCGGAGCCATGATACTGCTTGTCACTGCGCTTATTTTTAACAACATAACAAAGAACCGCCAATATCCTTCGCCACATGCGGTTCATAAATTCAGGAAGTTTAAAGGGCATTTAAAAAAGTCAATTAAATTGTAAAGAAGTTTAGTTTTAGACTGGTTGCCCTTATCTTTGATATACCAACCTAAATCTTTAACTATGAAAATGCCAGACTACTACCTTCCGGTAATGCCGTACCTTATCCTGGATAAAGCACCCGAATTTCTTGAGTATGCCAAAAAAGTATTTGGCGCATCAGAGATAATGATTGTTCCCGGAGAAGATCCGCGTTCTATAATGCACGGTGAAATAAAAATAGGGAAAGCCGTTATTATGTTTGCACAAAGCACGGCAGAATGGAAAGAGAAATCGGCTGGGATGTTTATTTTTGTACAAAATGCAGACCGCACCTACAACGCCGGAATTGAACAGGGCGGCACATCACTGCAAAAACCTGAGAGAAAAGAATACGGCTACTCTGCAGGTTTTGAAGACCCTTTTGGCAACCAATGGTGGATTACAGAAGCCGAATAATTATAGAACCAATGCTTACAATAAACAAGATACACCACGCTGCCATAATCTGTTCTGATTATGATGCCTCTAAATATTTTTATACCCACGTGATGGGTTTTACGGTACTTGCCGAAAACTACAGGAAAGAGCGCGACTCCTACAAGCTTGACCTCGCTGTTAATGGCGACTATGCCATAGAGCTGTTCTCCTTTCCCGACCCACCAAAAAGGGTTTCGCACCCAGAGGCTGCGGGGCTACGCCACCTTGCTTTTGAAGTGGATGATATTGAGGCTTCCATTGCCTGGCTTGATAATAATGATGTGCCGCACGAACCGATACGCGTTGATGAATTCACCAGTAAGCGTTTTACCTTTTTTACTGACCCCGACGGACTTCCGCTGGAGTTTTATGAGAGGTAGATTGTTAGTCAGATGTCCGAGGTCCGAAGTAAGTGTACCCAGACCCCAACATCAGACAACAGACTTTTGGCTTCCGACACCAGACTTCCGACACCGGACAAAAAAGCCTTATCCAAAATTTTCAAAATTCCAAAATCCAAAATAGGAATTTATAGATTACCTTTGAGGTCTACAAAATATTTGAATCATGGTTTATAAATTCAGAGTTATACTTGATGCCGAAGAGGATATTTTCAGGGACATCGCTATTATGAATACCGATACGCTTGAAGATCTTCACAATGCTATTGTTAACGCCTTTGGCTTTGACGGGATGGAAATCGCCTCTTTTTATATGAGCGATGAGGAATGGACACAGGGAGAAGAAATTCCGTTGTTTGACACAGGAGATGTAGCAGGAGAGCAAAAAACAATGGCAGACTACATACTTGCAGATAATCTTGACGAAATGGACAACAAGATCATCTACGTTTATGATTTCCTAAACATGTGGACTTTCTTTGTGGAGCTTGCTGCCATTGAAGAACCTGAAAGCGGCGTAGCCTATCCTGAACTGCTTTTTGCACATGGTGAAATGCCGGCTAACGCCCCGGAACACGCTTTTGGTGCAGATGGTGCCGAAGATGACCTTTACGGCGAATTTGATGACGATTATGATGAAGAAGACCTGGATATGTTTGACGACGACCAGAGCTTTGGCGAGATGGACGACCATAACTGGAATTAAAAAAGCTGCTGAGTCGCTTAGGAACTTAGGTTCTTAGGTTTATCACTCTTATAAATAATCAGGACTTTAAATGGGCACATTCAGGGATTTGTTGATTTGGCAGAAAGCAATGGCTTTAGTGACCAAAGTTTATACTATCACAAAAACATTTCCTAAAGAAGAATTATTTGGCTTAACTTCACAGATAAGAAGGAGCAGTATATCGATACCCAGTAATATTGCTGAAGACTATGGCAGAGGTTCTAACACAGAACTTTTGCGATTTAGTAACATTGCTGTTGCTTCACTTTTTGAGTTACAGACACAAATAGAAATAGCTTACAATATAGAATACCTCAGCGGGCAGGAGTTTAAAGTTTTATATGACGACACCCGTGAACTGGAAATAATGATAATTTCATTTTCCAACAAAATCAAAGAACGCAAATAAAAGACGCTTTTTTTAGTTATAAGGTTCAATACCTAAGTGACTAAGTACCTAAGCAGCTAAGTACCATAAATAGATGATCAACTTATTCAATACCCATATCGAGAGCCTTTCTGTACACAGGGTAGGCAATAAAAGCCGTAACGAGGCAATTTTCTTATCAGAACAGACATACACGCCGTCTGACGAGATCGTTCCGCTTTTAAAAGAATATTTTTTTAAGCCTTTCAGGGACAAGGAAGAAAACTATTTTCAGTTTGCACACGATGTACATTTAGATTACCACGACATGTACAACTATGCTACAGAGATATTTACAAATCCTGAAAGCGTACATGAGGTTTCTAAAAAGATAACAAAACACTTATTTGAGCAGTCTAACCACCCGCACATTAAAAACGGTGAGGTGTATGTTGCTTATTTAACGCACCTTTCTATTGACAACAACCCGGTTGACGCAATTGGTATATTTAAAAGCGAGATAAAGACAGATTTCCTTCAGCTTGAAGAGAATGGCGCTAACATGGAAGTGCTTCTTCAGCAGGGTATCAACCTAAATAAGCTTGATAAAGGATGTATCATCTTTAATTACAAAAAAGAAGAAGGCTACAAAATACTTACCATAGACAGCAACCGTTATGATGCGCGTTACTGGCTGGAGCATTTCCTTTCGGTAGATGCATTTCAGGATGAGAACTTTATTACTAAAAAGTACATGAAGTTTGTTCAGGATTTTGCTAAAGACGTTGTACTGCCGGCAGAAGACAAAAAAGAAGAGGTAATGTTTATGAACAGGGCCGTTAATCACTTTGCCAAGAATGACGACTTTGAAGAAACTAAGTTCCTAAACGAAGTTATTGATAACCCGGACCTTATTCCTGAATTTAAAAACTATAAGTTAGAAAAGGCACCTAAATACAGCATAGATGATGTTACGTCTTTTCCTATTGCTAATGCTGCTGTAAGCGATGCAAGAAAAAAGATAAAGAACGTTATTAACCTGGATACTAACATACAGATAAAAATGGATTTCATTAACCCTGAAAGTGCCGAGAAATTTGTAGAAAAAGGCTGGGATGAAGAAAAACAAATGTATTACTACCTTGTTTACTTTAATAAAGAGCAGAAAGCGTAGTTTTTCATAAAAGATAAGAAGAGGCCTTTGGCCTCTTTTTTGTTGTTAAAACATTCGTAAAAATGGTATGCTAACATACTTTTATCTTTTTGTTAGGTTATTATTTCCTAATTTTCCACAACAATTCTGTTAACCGTTATGGCGCTAAAACTACGACTGCTGTTACTGCTGGCATTTTTTGCCACAGCATCGTCGTGGGCACAGGTTACGCCCGCTCAAAAGAAGGATACGGTTAAAAAAGAAGACATGTACAAAAGGCTGGAGAACTACTCTAAGCGTAAAAAATTTACCAAATTTGTACATAAGCTCATATTCAGGCCGGTTACCAAGCAAAAACCTGCAGAATCACGCCAAAAGGTAAAGGCTAAAACTCCCGAGATGCTTAACGATTTTGGCCGTTACGAAGGCAAGATCGTGCGCAGGATAAAAGTAGAAACCATGGACCCGTTTGGGTACTCCATAAACGACACTACAAAACAGCCTAATACCTGGGTAGAAAAATTTGGTAACGGTGTGCACTTAAAAACAAAGCAGCTTACCATACGCAACCTCCTCCTTATAAAACGAGACAAACCGCTGGATTCACTGCTCGTAAAAGAATCGGAACGTTTAATACGTAGCCAGCGTTATGTGCGCCGTGTAGTTATTAAACCTGTACCTGCGGGTAACAGCAAAGACTCGGTAGATATTGAGGTGAGGGTACTTGACTCATGGAGCCTTATCCCTAACGGTTCGTTCTCGGGCTCAAGGACTACTTTTGAGATTACAGAACGAAACTTTCTCGGTTTAGGCCATGAATTTCGCAATGATTTTGACAAGCGCTTTAACACCGGCGAAACATCTAACCTCTCGCGGTATACCATACCCAATATCATGAACACGTACATTAACGCCACCGTAAACTACGAGATATGGAAAAGCGATAATTACATAAAGAGCATTGGGCTTGAACGTAGATTCTTTTCGGCGTATACCAAATGGGCAGGTGGTGCCTATGCCGAATCACGTGTTGTGATAGACTCACTGCCGGATGTCAATAAAATATGGTCCATGCAGACCTTTAAGTCTGACGCGCATGACCTTTGGGCAGGTTATGCCTTTAAGATCTATGATGGTGAAAGCGAAGAAGAACGTACTACCCGCCTTGTCACCACAGGACGATATTTTTCGCAGCATTACAAAGAGCGCCCATCGGTGCTGTATGACTCTGTAGGTTATTATTCTAACGAAAAGCTGTATATGGCAAGTGTGGGTTTAACATCGCGAAAATTCGTTCAGGATAAATTTCTTTTTAACTATGACATCGTAGAGGATATCCCCATAGGTAAGGTGTACTCATTAACAGCCGGTATGCAGGCCAAGAACAGCGAGCGGCGAATGTACCTTGGTGGCCGCTATGCCTTTGGTAACTATTATAACTGGGGATATTTAAGCCTAAATACCGAGCTGGGCACTTTTTATTATAAAGACAAAACCCAGCAGACGACCCTGCGGCTTGACCTGCTTTACTTTACTAATATAAAAGACTGGGGTAACTGGCGTTTCAGGCATTTTATTAAGCCCGAACTTGTTTTTGGCGATAACAGAATGGGCATCATTAAAGACCAGCTTAACCTTAACGGCGACAAAGGCATACAGGGCTTTGACACCCGCACCCTGCTGGGCACAAAGAAATTTGTGCTTACTCTGCAAACACAGTCCTACTCCCCGTGGAATGTATTTGGATTCCGTTTAAATCCGTTTGCTAACTTCAGTATGGGAGTTATTGGCGATGAGCAAACCAAACTCTACGAGAGTAAGCTGTATACCAAAATTGGTGTAGGGCTGCTCATCTATAATGACTACCTCATCTTTAACAGCTTTCAGCTATCGTTTGCTTTTTATCCAAGCATCCCTGATCAGGGCAGCAACATCTTCAAGACAAATTCATTTAAGAACAACGATATAGAGCTGCCTGATTTTCAGGTTGCAAAGCCTGTCGTGGTACCATACGAATAAGCCTGTTAATTATTATTTGCCTTTTTTACGTTTTGCGGGTAACAAAACAACTAAGCGCTCGTCTTATAGTAAACAACCCGTAAATCAATTATTTTGGAAACGATATTAACCATAAGCAATCTTGACAAAAAGTTTGGCAGGATACACGCCGTAAAAAATGTTTCTTTTGAAATACACAAAGGCAATGTATACGGCATTCTTGGTCCTAACGGCAGCGGAAAATCTACCACGCTGGGCATAATACTAAACGTAGTAAATAAAACATCGGGCAGTTACAGCTGGTTTGGCGGTAAGATGGAAACTCATGATGCCCTGAAAAAAGTAGGTGCTATCATAGAGCGCCCTAATTTTTACCCATACATGACGGCTGCCACAAACCTTGAACTTGTATGCAAGATAAAAGGTGCGCCGCTTTCTAAAATACAGGAAAAGCTGGAACTCGTAGGCTTATGGGAAAGAAAAGACAGTAAATTCAGGACGTTCTCCCTGGGTATGAAACAGCGCCTTGCCATAGCCTCTGCCCTGCTTAATGACCCTGAAATACTTATACTTGATGAGCCTACCAACGGCCTTGACCCACAGGGTATCCACCAGATAAGGGACATTATCAAAAAAATTGCCGCAACGGGCACAACCATACTGCTTGCCTCTCACCTCCTTGACGAGGTAGAAAAAGTATGCAGCCATGTGGTTGTACTGCGCAAAGGCGAAATACTGTATACCGGAAGCGTTAACGGAATGATATCTAATGAAGGATTCTTTGAGCTTGAAGCCGATGATAAGGAACAGCTTCAAAAACTGCTGTCACAGCACCCTGCAGTGAGCAAGACCGAAGAAACAGAAGGCAGGATACTGGCTTACCTTGCTTCTCCCCTACAGCCGGCAGAGCTTAACCGCTACCTGTTTACAAACGGTGTGGTACTTAGCCGCCTGATACAGAGAAAACACAGCCTTGAGGAACAATTCCTTCAGTTAACATCTAACAAACCTTCAAACTAACGCATCATGAAACGACTTTTAAATATAGAGCTGCAAAAACTTTGGCTAAACAGGGCAAGTAAAGGGCTTATAATCACTTATTTTGTACTGCTATCCTTTATAGCTTTACTGGCATCGGTTAACTTCAGCTTTCTGGGGATGGATTTCCGCCTGGCAGATATGGGTATCTTTAACTTTCCGTTCATCTGGCATTTTAATACGTATGTTGCTACTTGGCTTAAGCTGTTTCTTGCCATAATAATAGTGTCTATGATGGCAAACGAATATACCTATGGCACGCTAAAACAAAACCTTATTGACGGATTGAGCAAAAAAGAATTCATTTTCTCTAAAACGCTTACCGTAGTACTGTTTGCTGTGGCATCGACCGTTTTTGTTTTCGTCATGTCTTTGATACTTGGCTACAGTTTTTCATCATACACAGAGGCATCTATAGTATTTACTGACCTGCAGTACATAGGCGGCTATTTTCTGAACATGATGCTGTTCTTCTCGTTCTGTCTTTTTGCAGGAATGCTTGTAAAACGTTCGGCTTTTGCCATAGGTTTTATATTCCTATGGTATGTGGCAGAAAGCATATTGCACGGAGTACTGCGTTTTGCAATAATAAAAGACGGTGCAATTTCTCAGCAGATCATGAACTTTATGCCAATAGAGTCTATGCAGAACCTGGTAAAAGAGCCTGTAACAAGGTTTCAGGCATATAAGGCTATAGAGAGCCAGGTATCAGGAAATCAAACCATTAAATTTTACGGTATACACTGGTATGAGGCACTAATATCAATATTCTGGATTGCTTTCTTTTTATACATGTCATACCGAATTTTAAAGAAACGCGACCTGTAATATTTTTTATACAACTACAACGTAAAAGGAAAGATTTTTAACAAAAAGTCTTTCCTTTTCTTATTTATCTTAATATTATGTTAACACAAATGAATATATTTACGTTGAAAAAGAAAATATTACCCGATTGCTATGAAATTTAAATTGACTTTTATGCTGTTGCTGTGCAGCATATTGTCGGTATTTGCACAAAGCGACTGTACCGACGCCATTACCGTATGCGGAAATACGGGCTATGCAGGGCTTACTGCTGCGGGAACCGGAAATAGTGAGGAACTTACATTTGGAAATAACGACTGCGAAGGTGTTGAGACAAATAGTTTATGGCTTCGCCTGCCTATACATACCGGCGGAACATTGGGTTTTATCCTTACCCCAAGCGATCCCGATATCATTATTGATTTTGACTTTTACATCTTTGGCCCTAATGCAAGCTGCAATAATTTAGGCCACGCCATACGCTGTTCTACTACCAACCCTGATGCAGCAAATTCTGCAAGCAACATAACAGGTCTTAACGAAACCGAAACTGACTTTTCTGAAGGGCCGGGATTTTTCGGTAATAATTTTGTGCAATGGCTTACCGTAAATGATGGTGATGTATATTTTTTAGTGATAGACAGGCCTATAGGCGCCAGCGATTTCTCTATAGAATGGACAGGAACAGCAACGTTTAACGAAGCACCGGTATTTAATAATCCGCAGGCTGCAACAACAGATATTGTAAAGTGTGATGATGATGCCGTAGATGACCAGATAACGGCGTTTGACCTTACCATAAACCAGGCAATGCTGTTAAACAACCAGTTTGACGCTGTACTTACCTACCATGAAAACATAAATGATGCAACATTGGGCATCAACGCTATTGAGGATCCAACTGCTTACACAAATACAAGCAACCCGCAAACACTGTACATGCGACTTCACAGGGAATCTACCGAGTGTTTTGAAGTACAGGACTTCACTATTGAAGTAACTAATCCTATCGTTGCCGGAGATCCTGATGATCTGGAACAATGCGACCTTAAGGAAACAGGCAGGCAGGTCTTTGACCTTTCTGTAAACAACAGCCTCCTGCAAAACGGCAATACCGAAACTGCAGTAACCTATTATACCTCTCAGGCCAATGCACAGCTTAAATTTAGTGCGCTACCTGAACAGTACGAAACGGCAACGGCTACGATATGGGCACGTGTAGAAAGCACAGGGCAGTGCCAGGGCAGCGACATAACCTCTTTTCAGGTAAGTGTAACACCGCTTCCTGTTATAGGGTACACATTAGACGTTGACGATTTTACTGCAAACGATAACTCTATTACTGTTGTAATGCCCGATGCAGAGGAATATGAATTTTCTATTAATGGCGGTTCATATTCTGACAATAACTCATTCAGGGGGCTGGAAGCGGGGCCTTATACGATTAGTATACGAGCAAAAAGCGGCTGTAAGACTGTTAGCGAAGACGTTGTTATACTAAATTACCCAAGATTCTTTTCGCCTAACAATGACGGAAAGAATGATGTGTGGAGAATACCTTACCTGAGCCTTCAGCCCCAGGCAGAAGTTACCATATATGACCGCTACGGAAAAGTACTTGGCGGTTTTAAAGGCAGCAACGGATGGGACGGATTGCTTAACGACCGTAAGTTGCCCGCTACCGACTACTGGTTTGTGCTACAGTTAGATAGTGGCCGAATTATTAAGGGGCACTTTGCAATGATTAGATAATTTTTTTTTTAATTTAGTGAAAAATTAACATTGCTATGCTGTGAGGGTTACCTATGCATTATTATTGCTGCTGTTTTTTGGCTTTGCTGCGCATGCTCAGAACGACTGTCCTGATGCAATAATTGTGTGCGGTGATGCAAATTACTATGACCTCGAAGCAGAAGGGCCCGGACAGGACGGGTTGGAGATTAATTCTGACAATGCATGTGCCAGCGGAGAAAACAATACCATTTGGCTTAAGATACAAATCAATCAGGGCGGCACACTGGGCTTTATACTTACACCGGAAGAAGATGATATGCAAATTGACTTTGACTTCTGGCTTTTTGGCCCCATAGAGAACTGTAATAATATTGGCACAGCCATACGCTGCTCAACTACAAACCCGCTCCAGGCACAGCTTGACTATATTACTACCGGTATGAACGAAGAGTCTACCGATACATCTGAAGGGCCCGGACCCGATGGCGATGCTTTTGTACACTGGATAACCGTTCAGGATAATGAATTTTATTACCTCGCAGTAGACCGCCCGCACGGCTTTGGTAATTTTTCCATGGAATGGACAGGCACAGCTACTTTTCATGCCGTACCCGTTTTCTTAAATCCCAATAATATTCCGCTGGACATGGAGCAGTGTGACAAAGATGGTGTAAACGACCAGTCCACTCCTTTTGACCTTACGGTGTATAACGATATGTTCATTGGCACACAAAGCCCAATGGCCATTACCTACCACGACGACCTTAACGGTGCTATTACAGGGCAGGATCCTATACTGACTCCCGAAGCCTATTCAAACATAAGCAATCCGCAGACAATTTACCTGAGGATGGTAAACACGGTAACAAATTGTTATTCTACACACAGTTTCAACATTTACATTACACCCTCTATGGTTACAGGCATACCGGAAGACTTGTACCTATGCGATATTGATAAGAACGGCATCCGTGAATTTGACCTTAGCCAGAATGACGATAACGTTAGGGGTACAAACCCACCGTCTACGGCAGTGACTTATCATACATCTTTGCAGGACGCCAGAAATGGCACAAATCCTGTTGGCCCGCTATTCACTAACACCACGCCATATCTACAAAACATCTGGACACGCCTTGAAGATACTGATGGTTGCTTTAGCTACAACTTCAGGAGGTTCAGGCTTCATGTAACACCGCTCCCCGCCTTTACAAATCCCGGTACTATTTCGCTGGATATATTTCAGTGCGACAGCGATGGGGTAAATGATAATACTTCGGTTTTTGACCTGACTACACATGCAGCGATGCTTACTAACGGGCAGGCTAACCTGAGCATCACCTATCATCTTACGCAGGATGATGCGGATAGCGGCAATAATGCAATTACCACTCCAGAAGCCTACGGTAATATCTCTGACCCGCAGACTATTTATATGCGGATGTATAATAGCGATACAACTTGTTACGATACGCTTCCGTTTACTATTGGGCTTTTACGCATACCTGTAGGCGTGCCTGATAATTATCTGCTATGCGATACAAATGAGAATGGTTTCAGGGAATTTGAACTGAACCAGAATGATGATCCTATAAAAAATGGAAATACAGGAGACGTAACCTATTACCTTACCGAAGCCGATGCTATTGCTGCTAATAACCCTATAGGACCGTTATACCAAAATGCTGCTGCTTATACAACCCAGACCATTTGGGCAAGGTTTCAGAAAGATACGGGCGATTGTGTAGGTTATGGCATAACTTCATTTACTATTGGCATCATTCCATTGCCGGAAATAAGAAATCCCGAGAATATATCCTTCGACCAGACCAAATGCGACCTGGACGAGGTTTACGACCTCTCTACTCCTTTTGACCTTACGTATTATGGCGTGATTATGAAAGGTAACCAAAGCGCTGTCTCCATAACATATCATACTTCGCAGCAGGATGCCGATGACGGGAATGCCATCCTGCAGTCACAGGCTTATGCTAATGTTACTAATCCGCAGACTATTTATTACCGGCTTACCGATGGCTTTACAGGCTGTTATAAAACAGGCACGTTTATGATTACTATACTCCCGATGCCTGTAATACCCGAGCTTCAGCCTGTTTACGTATGCGATTTTAATAACGACGGCTTTGCACAGTTTAACCTCGATGCCGTTTTACAGCAGGTGGGCGATGCCCTTGAGTATGAAACGGTACACATTTATGAAACTATTGAAGATGCCGGGAATGATGTAAATGCCATTATAGGTACCTCAAGCTACACCAATATTGGGCAGCATAATCAAACGCTGTATATCCGTGCAGAATCGGCGCTGGGATGTTTTGATGTTGCCGAGCTGCTGCTTATAGTAAATCCGGTTCCTGAAGCGGTTACCCCTGCCCCCTACCCACTGTGTGATAATGGCGATAACGATGCCGATGGTACAGCCCTATTTGACTTAACCACAAGGATTGAAGAAATACTGGGAGGACTAGACCCTGCACAGTATTCCGTTACCTTTCATACAACCCAAGAGGCGGCAGTTGCGGGAACGCCAATTATTATTAATGTAACAAGCTACAATTCTCAAAATGCCGTTGTATTTGGGAGAGTTACTAATACTACAACCGGCTGTTATGATGTCGTGCCGCTTGAGCTGATTGTTAACGGCCTGCCTGACCTTATAACCAACCAGTCGGTGTATTCACTGTGCGATATCACAGCACCCGCCGGAGATGAAAAAGAGGTCTTTGACCTTACCTCAAAAATACCCGATTTCATTGCAAACCAGGAAAACGTAGCCGTTAGCTTTCACCATACTTTTGCCGATGCACAAAACAATACCGCTGCTATTGAGGATCCCGCAAATTATACCAATGAACTCACGCCGGTAGAAACCCTTTTTGTACGCTTTACATTCGACGAAACAGGCTGCTACAGGATAGGATTTCTTGACGTAAGGGTAGTTCCGCAGCCAATTATACTTCCGCCCACACAGGACGAACTGACTGTTTGCGATACTAACGGACAGGGTTTTGGCAGGTTTAATCTGCTGGATCTGGTGGAAGGTATGAAAAACAATGAGCCAAATCTGGTTATTACTTTTCACGAAACGCCGGAGAATGCTCAAAATGGTGTGCTTCCTATCCCTAACCCTGAAAGCTACATGAATTCTGATGCTTATTTTCAGTTCATTTATGTTCGTGTTACAGAGCCCGAATATGGCTGTTACAATACCTACGCTTTACAGCTCATGGTTGAGCCTGCACCGCAGGCACCTAACCTTGAAGACCTTACATTTTGTGACGATAGTGACAACAACGGTCAGGACGGTAAGCGGAGGATAGACCTGACGGTACAAAACCAGGTCATTGCAGATGCTTTGGGCATTCCGCTAACCGATATTCCCACTGTTATAAACGTGGAATACTACACTACCGAAACAGGTGCAGACAGTGGCCTTACAAACAGGATCACCAATCCGCAGAGCTATATTGGCACCCACGAACAGGTTATATGGGTAAGGGTTGAAAATCCGGAAACGGAATGCTACAGCATCACGAGTTTCCAATTGATTTTCAATGCACCGTTTAAATTGAATATTCCTGCTATACTGGCACTGTGCAACGAAGCTTTGCCTAATGACAGCCAGACGGTTTTTGACCTTACTGTAAAAGAAGATGAAATACTTGGCCCTGATGGCGTAGGACAGGGAGCTGTATTTACCTATTATCCAAGCCCCGCCGAAGCACAGGCAGATATTAACGTCATTACTAACCCGACAGCGTATACAAACACCCCCGCACCGCCAAGTGTGAAGACTCTTGGCGTAAAAGTAACTACCCAAGACGGCTGCGTTAGCTTCACAACGCTTACCATAAAAGTATTGCCATTACCAACGCCAGATACAACACCGGATCCGTTAGTAGTATGCGATGATAACGGTAATGGCAATGGTAGCGAAACCTTTGACCTTACCCTCGCGGAAAATGATATAAAAGATAATGGAAGTAACTACGAACTAACATATCATGAGTCTGAAGCTGATGCTTTGGAAGGTATTAATCCAATACCTGACCCTAAGTCCTATGAAAGCACATCGGGCTTTGTTTGGGTAAGGGTTGCCCTTAATTCAGGTAATGCATTAGAGCCTAAATGTGCACAAATTGTAAAATTGGAACTTATAGTAAACCCGCTGCCTCCTGTGGGTGCCTCTGTAGATTACGCAATATGCGAACAAGATACCGACGGCTTTGCTACTTTTAACCTGAATACAAAAATTGAAGAGATACTTGGTGGCAACAATGAGGATTTATACGATATAAACTTCTATTTTGATCAGGCAGCGCTGGATGCAGATCAGGCACTGTCAAGGGTATATACTAATGTTGTTGCTAATGAGCAAACCATATTGGTACAGGTCACCAATAACGAGACAGGCTGCAGCGTCACCATCCCGATGATGCTATTGGTTGAAGAATATGCAACCGCCACTCAACCTGCTGACAGCAGCCTCGAAACCTGTGACGATGATGGCGTAAACGACGGTTTCCATAGTTTTGACCTTACAACGCTTGAGGATGAAGTATTGGGTATACAAGATCCGGCAATGTATGATGTTACTTATCACCTGAGCCTTGAAGATGCCGAAGAAGGCAATAACCCCATACCTGATCCGGCTGACTTTACTAACACCATAGCAGATACCCAGGATATATGGATACGTGTGGTCAACAACCAGTCTGTTGGCGAATGTGATGCAGTAGTACAAATTACCCTTATTGTACACAGGCTGCCCGAGCCTGAACTTAGCGGCGGAACAATTTGCGTTGATTTTATAACCAAAGATGTGATAAGACCGTACACGATAGATTCGGGGCTGGATAACACGCACCAGTTCCAATGGATACATAACGGAACGATAGTACCTAACGAAACAGGACCAACCATCATTATTGATGAAGAAGGTGAAGAGGGAGCTTATACAGTAATCGCGATTAGCAGTGACGGATGCCAGTCTGCGCCGATAGACCCCGTAACCATTATTAAAAGCGGTCCTGCAAGCCCTGTTGGGAACGGTTATTTTGTAACCAATGCTTTTAGCGATAATCAAACCATTACTGTACGCGTTGAGGGCTATGGCCAGTATGAATACAGGCTTGACGAAGGCGGGCAATGGCAAGGTACTAACGTGTTTATCAATGTGAGTCCGGGTACGCATAAAGTGTATGTCAGGGACATTACAGAAAATGGATGTGACGAGATAATCATTGACGGCGTAAACATTATTGACTACCCTAACTTCTTTACGCCGAATGGCGATAAATTCCGTGATACGTGGAATATAATAGGGCTGGATCAGCCCGATGCCAAGATCTATATCTTTGACCGTTATGGCAAGCTTCTTAAGCAGATAAGTGCCGTGGGCGAAGGATGGGACGGCACCTTTAACGGGCATGCCATGCCTGCATCTGATTACTGGTTTACTGTTACTTATAAAGAATTTGATGGTGCTGCCGAAACAACAAAGGAATTTAGAGCCCATTTTTCACTTTTAAGATAAAAGCAGTAACTTTAGGATTTTACTGTTTACCCGCTGTTATGAAGAAAATTACGTGCCTGTTTTTATTTTTTATCTCAATAAACCTGTTCGCCCAAAAGGAGGCCAGCAACTGGTTTTTTGGCATAAACGCAGGTATACATTTTCAGGATGATGGTTCAGTAAACGTACTTACAAACAGCGCCATCCAGACTAACGAAGGATGCAGTTCCATATCAGATTCCAGTGGCAACCTACTGTTTTATACCGATGGCAGGAACGTTTGGGACAGGAACAGCATACTTATGCCAAACGGGAATTATGCCGAAGGAACGGGACTAATGGGCGATCCGTCAAGTTCTCAATCGGCTATAATAATCCCTAAAATGGGAGACGCAAACATATACTACATCTTTACCGTAGATGAACCCCATCATGACAATGCTGCAGCATACCCTGAACAATTTGCAGGAACATATACCGACGGAGGAACAGTTCCGGCCGATGACGATGGTTTTAACAACGGATTCAACTATTCGGTAGTAGACCTGAGCATTACCGGCGAAAATGGCAGCATAGGCGATATAAGTTCGCGCAACAACCATTTGGTTACGTATGATCCTGCAAACCTAGAAGAACTCAGGTATAAATGTTCCGAAAAAGTTACTGCATTAAAGAACAATACAGGTACGGGCTATTGGGTAATTACCCATTTTATTGATAAGTTCTATGCTTTTTCTGTTACCGAAGCCGGTGTTAACGCCACTCCTGTAGTAACCCAGATAAGCCCTGTGGTATCGCTTAGCGGCTACAGGAGAAATTCCATAGGCTGCCTAAAAGCATCGCCAAACGGCAAAAAAATTGCCGTTGCGCACAATCAGCTGGGAACGCAGACAGGTATTATAGAAGAAAACGGCACAGCAGTATTGTATGACCTTGACAACGCAACGGGAATTATATCTAATCCTTTGGTAATTAGCCAGAACACCGTACCGTATGGCGTAGAATTTTCGCAGAAATCAAGGAAGCTGTATATATCTTATGATCCGGCTAACGGCATTAACGGAGTGCATCAGTACAATCTTTTAAGCGCAGACATTCCGGCTTCGGATGTGTTGGTAGCCAATACCAGCCAGTCAGGCACACTCCAGCTTGGCCCTAACGGAAAGATATATAAGGCAGTGGTTTCTTCTTCTAATCTGGATGTTATAAACAATCCCGAAGAAGACGGGGCACTGTGCAGCTACGGGGTAAACCAGCTGTCTTTAAATCCCGGAAAATCTTACTTTGGCCTGCCGCCTTTTATCACTTCTTATTTTTCAGTAAGCATAGTAGCGAAAAAATTATGTCTTAACGATGTTACAGAATTTACACTAAATATTGACGAGGAATTTAACAGCGTTGCATGGGATTTTGGGGATGGCACACCAATGACAGCCCCCTTTACCGGAACCACTGCTACGCATCAGTATGCTTCGGCAGGCACTTATACCGTTGTCGCAAAAATTACCCATCAGGGCGAAACTTCTTATGTAAATAGTACGGTAACCATTGCACTTGTGCCTGTTGCAAATGCAGCAACAGCAATAACAACGTGCGACCCTGACAATGATGGCATAACCGTATTTGACCTTACGCAAAATACACCTATGATTCTCGGCGCCCAAAGCAGCACGCTAAACAGCGTAAAATATTTTGGTTCCCAACTTGATGCAGAAACAAATGCAGGCGCTCTTAACGCCCAGGCCTATACAAACCATACCACTCCCGAAACTATATATGTAAGGATACAAAACAACGCCAGCCCTGAATGCTACCAGACAACAAGCTTTACTATACAGGCGCTTAGAAGCCCTGTAGTGAAAGGCATACAGGAGGTAATAATTTGCCGTAATGATCCTACCGGTACAACGCTAACAGCGGTATCTGGCCTAAGTTCTGCACAGCATACTTATCTATGGAATACAGGAGAGACAACAAACACCATAAGGATACATAGCCCGGGTACTTACAAGGTTACAATTACCAATGAGGCAGGCTGCAGTAATGACCAGACCTATCTTGCAAAACCGTCTGACCTTGCCGTGATTGAAGATATAATTGTAAGCGACTTCAGGGATAATAATACAGTAACAGTGATTGCTGGTCCGCCTGCCGGTGTTTCAACAAGTTATGTGTACGGCCTTGATAACCCCAATGGGCCGTATGGTGAATCTAATTTCTTTGAAAATGTATCGCCGGGCATACATACTATATACATTAGCGATGTATCAGGATGCGGAATTGTTTCTAAAGAAATTACCGTACTAACCGTACCTAAGTTCTTTACCCCGAACCAGGATGGTGTAAACGATACGTGGAATATTATAGGCGTAAACACCTTCTTTTACCCTAACAGCAAGATCTATGTTTTTGACCGCTACGGACAACTGCTCGCCGACATAGACCCCAAAGGCATAGGCTGGGACGGCAATTATCACGGACGCAGGCTGCCTGCGGATGATTACTGGTATGTAGTCGCGTTAGATGACGGCCGAACTATAAAAGGGCATTTTAGCCTTTTGAGATAAGAATATTTTAGCATCCTAACACCTCATAAATGAAGAAATCTTTACTTACAGCCCTCATTCTTGTACCGGTGATAGCACTTTGCAGCTGTACCGGTAAAATGAAAGAAATGCAGGAACAGGCAAACCAGCAATTTGGCGACCAGCATTTTAAGACCACCATATCACTTATTGAATTGTATAAGGTAAGGCATGGTGACTATCCATCCTCGTTAGACAGCCTTGATTTTATTGGAGACTGGGATAAAATTGCCATAAGTTCTACAGCTTATAAAAAACTGGATAACGGCTATGAGCTAAACCTCACCAATGGCTGGATAGGCAAACCGGACAGCATGAAATTCCCACCGGACTTTTGGAAAGGATTAGGACTTAAAAAATCAAATCTGAAAGCGTTTAAAGAAGACGCTAAAACAGATAGGTCTGTTAGAACGGCAAAGTAAACTTTCATTTATCTGTTAAATTTATTTAGCAGGGAGATTTTCCATTTCGCTATCGCTTTGGTCAAAATAACAGAACCGTATAAACTAAAAAAGCTCCCTGCAATTTGCGGGGAGCTTTTTGTATATAAATCTGACAACTGTCAACCGACAACTATCAACTATTTACGATATTTTAAAACGTTTCCTGTCAGTTTCAGTCAGGTAGATTTTACGTACACGTAAGCTTTTTGGCGTTACTTCTACGTACTCATCTTTCTGGATGTACTCTAACGCTTCCTCTAGAGAGAAGATGATCGGAGGGATGATCCTTGCCTTTTCATCATTTCCTGAAGAACGTACGTTAGATTGTTTTTTCATCTTGGTAACGTTAACAACCATATCATCACTACGGCTGTTTTCTCCGATAACCTGGCCTTCGTAGATCTCGTCGTTAGCGCTAACGAAGAATTTACCACGATCCTGTAGTTTATCGATAGAGTAAGGGATAGCCTTACCGTTTTCCATAGATATTAATGAACCATTGTTACGGCCAGGGATCTCACCTTTGAAAGGTTCGTACCCAATGTAACGGTGAGACATGATAGCTTCACCTGCAGTAGCTGTAAGCAATAGGTTTCTTAAACCGATGATACCACGTGATGGGATGTTGAATTTAACTATCATACGCTCTCCTTTAGCTTCCATTGAAAGTAATTCACCTTTACGGATCGTTACGAATTCAACAGCACGGCCAGAAAGGTTTTCCGGTAAGTCGATAGTTAATTCTTCAATCGGCTCACATTTTTTACCGTCAATTTCTTTGATGATAACCTGTGGCTGACCAATTTGTAGTTCGTAACCTTCTCTTCTCATTGTTTCGATAAGAACAGATAAGTGAAGTACACCACGGCCGAAAACCATGAATTTATCAGCAGAATCAGTTTCACCAAGCTTCATAGCTAAGTTTTTCTCTAATTCTTTGGTCAGACGGTCCCTGATGTGGCGTGACGTTACAAATTTACCTTCTTTACCAAAGAAAGGTGAATCGTTGATCGTGAACAACATACTCATTGTAGGTTCGTCAATAGCAATTGTCTGTAATGCTTCAGGATTTTCAAAGTCTGCGATAGTATCACCAATTTCAAAACCTTCAATACCGATAATTGCACAGATATCTCCTGCAACAACTTCAAGTACTTTTTTACGGCCAAGGCCTTCAAAAGTGTGTAGTTCCTTAATCCTTGATTTTATAACTGTACCATCTCTTTTTACAAGAGAGATAGGCATGTTTTCTTTTAAAACACCTCTTTCTAAACGACCGATAGCGATACGTCCTGTAAACGCTGAGAAGTCAAGAGAAGTGATAAGCATTTGAGGCGTACCTTCAGATACCTTAGGAGCAGGAATGTGCTCAAGTACCATATCAAGAAGCGGCTCAATGTTTTCAGTCTGGTTCCTGAAGTCTGTAGACATCCAGTTGTTTTTTGCAGAACCGTATACTGTAGGGAAGTCAAGTTGCCACTCTTCAGCACCAAGTTCAAACATAAGGTCGAATACTTTTTCGTGTACTTCTTCCGGAGTACAGTTTTCTTTATCTACCTTGTTTACAACAACACATGGCTTAAGACCTAGGTCGATAGCTTTTTGAAGCACAAAACGTGTCTGCGGCATTGGCCCTTCAAAGGCATCAACTAACAGTAGTACACCGTCGGCCATGTTAAGTACACGCTCAACCTCACCACCAAAATCGGCGTGACCAGGGGTATCTATAATGTTGATTTTAGTTCCTTTATACTGAACCGAAACGTTTTTAGAAGTAATTGTAATACCTCTTTCACGCTCAAGGTCGTTGTTGTCCAGGATAAGGTCTCCCGTGTTCTCGTTGTCACGGAACAGCTGGCAGTGGTACATGATTTTGTCAACCAGTGTAGTCTTACCGTGGTCAACGTGGGCAATGATTGCAATGTTTCTAATGGACTCCATTAATATATTGTTTTTAAGGGTGCAAAGGTACACATTATTTTGATAAAAAAAACATTAGCTATGAGCAAGTTAGCTTTTATTCCTATAAGTTTTTACACTTGCGGTTGAAAGTTATGCGCCAATTGCCGTATTAATTGCGAATAAAGCAGTTAAAAGCCTTTAAAATGAAGAGAATACAGTTTCTTTAGGAAAAGATTTCTTAAAGTTGTTGATGAAAATTTAATTTTATTTTTCGCAGGGAATGGCAACGTTTGGAAGTTGCAGCATTACAAAGTTTATAAGCAACACCAAAAAAAGAAAAAATCCCGCTTAATCTAAATCTTCAGTTGTACCTCTGAAATTCTAAAAACTCATAAAAAACCAAAAGCGCAACATTAACCGCAAAGCGCTAATTATCAAACACCTGCAAAAAGCCAATTTTAAGCCAAAATGTGCATTTGCGATACACGAAACGTAACATTAACCATAACTTTTACTTATATTTGTTTAACCTTTTTAAATCAAATGTCAAACAAAATAAAGAACGTATTTACTATTAAAGACCTTGAAAACCTCTCAGGGATCAAGGCACATACTATACGTATATGGGAGAAAAGGTATGCCATACTGGAACCCATGCGTACCGACAGCAATATACGTTACTATGACGCCCACAACCTTCAAAAACTGCTTAATGTAAGCACCCTGAATTCCTTTGGCTACAAAATCTCAGCCATTGCAAAAATGCCCGAAGAAAGCATTCCTGCACTGGTTAAGGAGGTGCTTTCAAACAAAAGCATGAACAACTATGTGCTGAATAATTTTAAGCTGGCCATGATGAATTTTGACCTGCCTTTGTTTGCTGCAACTTACAATACGCTTCAGGCAGAAAACACCTTTAGGGCTATATTTTACGAGTACTTTTTACCCTTGCTGGAAGAGATCGGGATGTTATGGCAAACAGGAACAATATCTCCTGCACATGAGCACTTTATAAGTTCGCTCATTAAACAAAAGGTAGCTGCTAATTCTGAAAAACTGCAGCTGCTTCCGCCCACAAAGACTGATAGGGTTTTTGCCCTTTACCTGCCCGAAAATGAGATCCACGAAATAGGCCTTATGTTCATCAACTACGAACTGCTTTTAAATGGATACAGAACCATATACATTGGCGAAAGCATGCCGCTGCATTTTGTAAAGGATGTGAAGAATTATTTTGACAACATAACCTTTGTTACTTACATAACTTCGCACCCGTATGCCGAAGAAATGAACCGCTATATAAAAAGCGCAAAAGAAGAAATACTGGATGACGGCGAATCTAAACTTTATATATTCGGGCGTAACATACAGTATATCCCTGCAGCGCTGCTGGACGACACAATAAAGGTGTTTGAATCTATTACAGGCTTTGCAGATCACCTACAGTTAACATAGATTTAGTACTTTTTGTTTAACAAATTGCTATATTTGTTAAACATGAAACAGAGAATCATTATATTAGGCAGCGGAATTTCCTCACTATCAGCAAGTTGCTACTTAGCGCAGCAAGGTTATGACGTTACAATTTACGAAAAAAATGCTACCGTCGGAGGACGTGCCCGACAGCTTAAAAAAGAAGGCTTCACTTTTGACATTGGCCCAACCTGGTATTGGATGCCTGATGTATTTGAACGCTTCTTTGCCGATTTTGGCAAGAAACCCTCTGATTACTACAATCTTAAGAAATTATCACCTGCCTACAGTGTCTATTTTGACACACTCGACTTTGTTACAATAGCTGATAATCTGGATGTTATAGCCCAAACCTTCGAATCTATCGAAAAAGGCAGTGGTGCACAGCTCAAAGAGTTTATAGACGAAGCAAAAAGCAACTACGATATAGCCATAAAAGAGTTGGTTTACAGACCTGGAGAGTCTGTTTTTGAACTGGTTACCACACAGACAATGACCAAAGTAGGTCAGTTCTTCGGTAACATCTCAAAGGATATCAGGAAACGTTTTAAAAACAAAAGACTGGTGTCTATTCTTGAATTTCCCGTGCTGTTTTTAGGCGCAAAACCCTCAGACACACCATCTTTCTATAGTTTCATGAACTTCGCCGACTTTGGCCTTGGCACATGGCACCCCGAAAATGGCATGTATAGTGTAGTTTTGGCTATGGAAACGCTGGCTAGAGAACTGGGCGTTAAAATAGTGACCGATGCAAACGTATCTAAAATTCTGGTAGACAATAGTATAGCTAAAGCTGTAATGATTAAAGGCCAATCTATTGAAGCTGAAATAATTGTAAGCGGCGCCGATTACCACCATACCGAAACACTACTTGATAATCAGTACCGTAAGTACTCTGAGAAATATTGGGATAAAAAGACCTTTGCCCCTTCTTCCCTGCTGTTTTACGTAGGTTTCGACAAGAAAATAGCTAACACAGAGCATCATACTCTTTTCTTTGATACCGATTTTGACCTGCATGCCAAAGAAATTTACGACAACCCAAAATGGCCCGAAAACCCTTTGTTTTATGCCAGTTTCCCGTCTAAGACAGATGCTTCGGCAGCTCCTGAAGGTAAAGAAGCAGGTATATTCCTGATACCGCTGGCACCTGGTATTGAAGACACTCCTGAACTTCGCGAAAAGTACTTTGAAAAAATAATTACGCGACTTGAAAAACTTACCGATCAGGATGTTAGAAAAAATATTATATTTAAGGAATCCTTCTGCCTGAATGATTTTGTAAATGACTATAACTCATACAAAGGCAATGCCTACGGACTGGCTAACACCCTGATGCAAACTGCCTTTTTGCGACCTAAGCTTAAAAGCCCCAAGGTAAAGAACCTTTACTTTACAGGCCAGCTTACAGTACCCGGACCCGGTGTTCCACCTGCCTTGATATCAGGGAAACTCGTTGCCGGACTGATAGAAAAACATACCCCTAAAAATGCTGAACCACCCCAAAAGCAACCTATATGAAAGCTATTTTTGATAAGATCTCGTTCGATTGCAGCAGGAATGTAACCCGTGCCTACAGCACGTCATTCTCCTCTGCTGTGCGTATGCTTGCCCCATCCATAAGGCAGGACATATACAACATTTATGGTTTTGTAAGGTTTGCCGATGAGATCGTGGATTCCTTTCATGACTACGATAAAGAGCAGCTTTTTACCCTGTTTGAAAACGACCTGGCAAAAGCGCTTAACGACAAAATAAGCCTTAACCCTGTATTGAACGCGTTTCAGCATACCGCTATTAAATACAATATAGACAGCAGTTTAACAGGTGCTTTCATGAAAAGCATGAAGCAGGACCTGGTAAAAAAAGATTATGCCTCGTTTGAGGAATATAACGAATACATTTACGGCAGCGCCGATGTAGTGGGTCTTATGTGCCTAAAGGTATTTACAGGAAGTGACACGGATAAATATGAAGAACTTAAGCCGTCTGCAATGCGGCTAGGCTCTGCATTCCAGAAGATTAACTTTTTACGTGACCTTAAAGCCGATACCGAAGACCTTGAGCGCAACTACTTCCCTACACTGAACCTTAAAGAAATGGATGATGCTACAAAAGCGCATATCATTGAAGAGATAGAAGCCGATCTTGCCGAGGGTTACAAGGGCATTGTCCGACTGCCTGCTGAGGCGAAGTTTGGCGTATATACTGCTTATGTGTACTATAAAAAACTGCTGAAGAAGCTGAAAAACACCCCTCCCCTGCAGATACGCGCAACCCGCATCCGCGTACCTGATTATGAGAAGTTTGGCCTTTTAGCCAAATGCTACCTCGATTACCGACTGAACATTATTTAAACGAAACATTATGTGGTTGTATATACTGGTTTTTGTACTCACTTTTTTCATCATGGAATTTATGGCGTGGTTTACGCATAAATATGTGATGCACGGCTTTTTATGGCACCTGCACGCCGATCATCACCGTAAGGACCATGACTCCTGGTTTGAGCGTAATGATACCTTTTTTATCTTTTATGCACTTATCAGCATTGGGTTTTTCCTGCTGTGGCGGTACGATATACTTGAAATTGGGCTTGCAATAGGGCTTGGTATTTTCGCGTATGGCCTTACCTACTTTTTAGTACACGATATCTTTATCCACCAGCGTTTTAAAATTTTTAGGAAAGCTGAAAGCCGCTATGGAAAAGCTGTACGACGTGCCCATAAGATGCACCATAAGCACATTAATAAAGAGCACGGCGAATGCTTCGGGATGCTCCTTTTTCCATATAAATATTGGAAAAATAGCTAAGCCAAAGTCGCATTTTTTGTACCTTTCCAAAAAAACCTTGCAATGGACCGCCTGATACAAACAACCATATTTACTAAAAAAGAGCTGGTAATACACGGTACGGGATTCTCATACAAGCAGTCAAAATTTGGCAATGAGACAGAGGTCATCATTCCGTTTGAAAACCTCAGCAATCAAAAAGTATCCTTTAAAAAGACCGAATTAGGTTTCCTGGCCAGTTCAGGGCTGTTCTTTTTGGTCGCACTCTCAAGTGTATGGTCATACATTGAGGGAGGAAAAGACAGTGCTACGCCGGATATGATCATAGGGTTTTCTGTAGTTTCTCTTTTTCTAATGGGTGCCTATATCTTTAACCGACAGGACTTATGGAAAATTATCCTGCTTAACCACGCTCCGGTACTCATACACAAAAGCAAGCCGGATGCCGAAACTACGTTTGAATTTTACGACAGCCTTATAGAAGCCCGAAACACTTATCTTAAAGAGAATTATGCTTTTTTAGATAAGGATCTTAACTATGAAGATCAGCTTAAAAACCTGAAATGGCTTAAGAACATGGGAGTGCTTACCAAAGAAGAATTTGATGATAAATATGCCGAACTAAAGAACTTTATTTACCTTATCTCTACAATCGGATATAATTGATACTTTAGTATATTTACCTCATTAACCGGTAAATATGAAACCATTACTTACTTATATCTTAGCATTATTAATCGTTGGGCTATTTTATCAATGCAACACCAATGCTACTCTCAAGACGGCTGCAGAAAAAGAATACGGCTTTGAAGCCGATTCAGGCTACATTCTAAAAAAACAGGCAATTGATATACTTGCTCAGGCTGGCTATGAATACTATTCAAATAAAGATCCTAAAGTTAGAGATTCTGTTGATCTCAATGCGGCTGACATCAAATTGACCGATACTATTGGTAAATTTTACAAGTTAAAAAATGGAAATTATCTGGCCTGTATAGAAGATATAATACATACTGACAGACCCGCAGTCAAGGTTTTAACTGAGTTAGATAAATCGGGAAAGGTTTTAAGAAGTGAAGGCTACTTTAGCGGAATGTACTTTTGCTGCTGGATTAATAAATATGAAGGCTTCAGAAAATATGGCTCCTATTTTAGTTTATCAACATGTTCTACCGGTTCTGCCTATTGCTCTGAAAGCACTCATCTTTTCAAAGCTATCACACCGCAGAATTCAGGTATTTACAGTTTTATCTTTTCAGGATGGTGTCCAAGCTTAGAAACCTCATGCCAGCTTACTTCAATAATGGAAATCAAAAACGATACCGTAACTATGCATTATAAAAATGAACAAATTAAAGAAGATGAGGATGGCAAAACTCAAATAATAAAAACCGAAAAATTTGATATAAAATATATTAACCAGGAAAATCAATGGATTGCACTTGACAGTACTAAAATTCGTGAATTCCCAATTTAGTATACTCGATACCAATTAAAATTATGAAATTTCTTTTCCTACTCTTTTTAGCGGCTCCAGCATTTTCACAGGAAGTTTCTAACGACGTTGCGCTTTATAACAGCGCACAGGCTTTACAGGAAGCAACTTATCACACTGAATTACAACACAACTATATTTCAGGAAAGGGAAAAGTAAAAGAAAAAGCTGCGGCTACGGTCAAAGAACTTAATTTGAAAGCTTTTGAATATTATAACAAACTGGTAAAAGAATATCCTGATTCTGACTACTACGCCGACGCACTCTACCAAAAAGGAATGATTGAGTTTTGGTACAAATCAAAATCAGAAGCTAAGGAAAGCTTTACAAAAATTTTATCCCTTCTAAATAACGACTCTTACAAGAATCAGGCTTTAGTAAAACTCGCTACCATTGCAATTGAAGAGAAAAATTATTCTCAGGCGATTGACTATCTTGATGAAAGCAAAAAACATCACAAATTTTACACTTGCGGTAATGAAATAGAAAGAGATAAGTTAGTATTAGAGAGACTTTACATACAGGCAAATAATGGATTGAAAAAATAATACCCACAGAGACTGCTTCGCCAGTTGGCTTATTGCTTGAATCTCAACTCCATTGCATTCCGGTCGACAGACAACACGCATTTAACCAACAAAAAATCCCCAACAGTTACATGATGGGGATTTATCTTAACTAACTCACTCAATTTTATTTTTGTCGCATCATATCCATTATCGGCTTAAGCTGTGCATTGTTAAGGTTAGACTTTTGCAGCAACCCTACCAGCGTCATAACATTCTTAGGGGTCATATCGTCGCCCAGTACGCGTATTACGCCAAAGCCGGTATCTTTGTTGTTAAGGAAAAGCACAAACTCATCTAAGTGTTCGCCCTCCCCTTTTGTATTTACCGAAAAACCGCCGCCGCCAAGGCTCATTTTCATCAGCTCATCATAGTTGTCTGATTTTAAAAGTGTGTTCACTTCTGCCTTTTGAGCATCATAGTCAGCACCATTCTTTTCATTCCTTTTAAAGATAAGGATGTTAAGCTTTTGCATGGATTCAAGTGCCTTGGTTTCTTCATCGGTAAATTTAAGTCCCTCGTTCTTAAGGAATCCGGTGCCTATATCTACGGCCATAAAGTTTTTAGCCTGGCTTTTTTCTACAAAATATTTTTGCAGTGACGGTTTCTGGTCGCACGACACCAATACCAGCATCAGCAGCCCTAACAGATATAAATTACGTTTCATGGTCATTATTTTTTAGATGCCTGTTTAAGTGCAGCACCGCCCGGCAGGTTCATGCGGTCTGTAAGGAACGATATTTCGCTAAGGTCAAAGTTACCGGTAAGCGACATCAGCACTGTGCTGTCTTTAGCGCCACCGCCTTCAATGAACATAAGCATTTCCTTAACCTGAGATGCCTTTGCACCGCTCTTTACATAGATCTTGATGGTCTTGCCACCCTCGTTGATGCGCATAAGCTCTTCAAGCGGGTTAGATTTCAGGTAGCCGGTTACCGTGCTCTTCATTTCGTTTACCACCTTTCCGTTTGTGGTACTGAACACCTTCAGTTTATCAAGTTTCTTGATAAGATCCAGGTACGGCTTGGCCGATTTGTCCTTTGGGTCCATTTTTATGTTGCCCATCAGCTCGAACATCTTTTTGTTCACTATTACCGCATCTACGCCATCCCGTTCAAATTTGTCAAACACTGTATTAGCCTGGGCAAATATAAGTGCCGGTAAAACTGCCAATAGTAATGTGATTATAAACTTTTTCATTTTCGTTGTTTGTTGTGTATTACTTTGTTTCTGTTTTGCGTGTATTATTTAGCGCCTTTTTCGCCCTTGTTTCCTTTAAAGCCTTTAAAATCTTTAATATCCTGAAGGTCTTTAAGATTAATATTTCCTGTAAACGATACCAGCACCGCTGCCTCTTTCTTATCGTCGTTGTCTATAAATATAAGGCCTTCTTTAATGATAGACTCTTCGCTGCCCTGTTTTACATATACCTTGATCTTAGAACCTTTATCGGTAATGCTTACAAGCTCCTGAAGCGGGTTTACTTTAAGGTAGTCTGCTGCAGCATCCTTAAGCTGTTTCTTGTATTTTTTCTCTAAAGTGGTGTATACCTTAACGCTTTCCACATCGCCGGCAAGGTCAAGATAGCTTTTTGTTTTCTCGTCTTTAGCCGAATCTTCAAGGCTGCTGAACATCTTGAACATCTCTTTATTGATGCTTATGCTTTCTATGCCGTCTACATCTTCAAATTTGCTGAAAGCATTGGTTTGTGCAAAGCCAATGAATGGCAAAGCGGCAAGTACTACGGTTGTTATGAATTTTTTCATGACTTTATTTTTTTGATTTTACTTTTTTTGATTGTGATTCTTTAAAAATAACTTTTGTTGATTTATCGTATTCTTTTGCAACATAGTGCACACTGCCCACACCCACGTTTACATTATTAGACAGCATGTTAAGCGCTTTCTGGGTTTCCTGGTAGGCTTCTTCAGGACTGCTGAAAGTGCCAAGGTCGTCAGTCTGCGATGGCTGCTGCGAGTTATATAGTGTAAGCATTCCGCCAAGGAGCGCAACACTTGCCGCCACCGACAGCCATGCACCATAACGTTTTGGTGTTTTAAGTGGCAGCGGTTTGTCAAATCGTTGTTCTTCCTGGCTTGATAAATACCCAAACAAAGGCCTGTATTGCTCCAGTTGCGGCGCCACACCCGGTGAAGAGAAGTAAAGCTTTAAATCCTTTTCTTCGGCAATAGTGGTTTCTCCGTCAAAATATTTATCCAGTAGTCTTTCAATTGTTTGTAATTCCATAGTTGTGTGTTTTTGTGAGTTCTTCCCTTAATGTTTTCCTTGCTCTTGAGAGCGCCACCCTAACGGCGGTCTCGTTCATATCCATAATTTTGGCAATCTCCTCAAATTCATATTGTTCTATGTCCCTCATCTGCAAAATAAGTTTTTGCTGTTCGGGCAGTGTTTCCATTATCTTTTCTACCCAGCCTAAGCTGTCGCGGTCTTCGGCCTGCTGCTGAAGCCCTGCCTGCCTGTCGGTATAGTTGCTGTGCACTATCCTCATCTCAGTAGCCCTTTTAGACTTTAACTGGTCCAGGCAGTAATTTTTTGTCATGGTCATTGCTAAGGCTTCCACACTGCTGTAAGACTCAAGCTTACCTTTGTTGTTCCATAGCTTTACCAAAACTTCCTGCGTAGCATCTTCTGCCTCCTCGGTGCTTACAAGCAACCGTTTAGCCAACCGGAATACCCGGTCTTTAAATGGAGTGATGACTTTCATGAAATCTGACTGATTCATAATCGGCCTGTTGGTTTGTGATTGGTTTATAAAAGGAAGACGAATAGTAACTATTTTTGTTACACAGATATTAAAAATAATTAAATTTACGTTCTTATTACTAAACAAAATTGCCCAATGAAAAAGATTAAACTACTGTTAGCGAGCCTTGTACTGGCCGCTTTTGCATTTCAGGGATGCGAAGATATGGATGATAATGCCGTTCCTGTTAATGATTTTATCTGGAAAGGACTTAATCTTTACTATTTGTGGCAGGAAAATGTGCCTAATCTGGCCGACGACCGTTTTGCAAACCAGGAACAGCTAAATACGTTTTTAGAAGGTTACTCAGGCCCCGAAAGTCTTTTTGAAAGCCTTTTGTACAGAAAATACCCGGATGGAACCAACGCCGACCGTTTTAGTGTTATATTCTCTGACTTTAATGTTTTGGAAAATACGCTTCAGGGCGTTTCTACCAGCAATGGTGTAGACTTTGCCCTTGTATATGCTGACCAAAGCAAAACAAATATCTTTGGCTACGTACGTTACATATTGCCTGATACCGATGCGGCTACTAAAAACATTAAGCGCGGCGACATATTTTATGCCGTAAATGGGACACAGCTTACCGTGAGCAATTATCAGCAATTGTTAGGGCAAAGCTCTTATACGTTAAGCCTTGGCACCTACACCGATGGTGCAGTTGTGCCTACAGGTGTAGATGTTACGCTGGCTAAAACACAGTATGCCGAAAACCCGGTATACAGCGTAAAGGTTGTAGAAAGCGGCAGCAATAAAATAGGCTACCTTATGTATAATGGATTTTACAATACCTATGATGCCGACCTTAACAATGCTTTCGCGGAATTATCGTCTGCCGGAGTGACTGACCTTGTGCTTGACCTTCGTTACAATGGCGGCGGATCTGTAAGTACGGCAACATACCTTGCCAGCATGATAACAGGCCAGTTTAACGGCCAGCTTTTTGCTAAACAGCAATGGAACTCTAAACTACAGGCTTACTATGAAGATAGGAATCCGGCAGCGCTTACTAACCTGTTCTCAGACAAGCTGGGTAATGGATTTACTATAAACCACCTTAACTTGAGCAGGGTCTACATTATTACTACCGAAGCTACAGCATCGGCAAGCGAGTTGGTTATCAACTGCCTTAAGCCCTATATCTCTGTAATACAGATAGGCGAAACAACTGTAGGCAAGAATGTAGGATCGGTTACTTTGTATGACTCGCCTACCTTCTCTAAAAAAGATGTAAACGGCAGCCACCGCTATGCCATGCAGCCAATTGTTATCCGCACCGTAAACAAAGAAGGCTTTGGCGAGTACAGCAGTGGTATAGTGCCAACAATAGAACATAAAGAAGATATAAGCAATATGGGAATTATCGGCGATGCCGCTGAACCTCTTTTTGCAGAAGCCATTGCAAATATTACAGGCACAGGCGGAAGGACTTCAGGCAGATGGGGAACCATCAATAAGCCAAGAGGCTTTAAAGATACCAGGACAATGAAACGTTTTGGTACAGAAATGTACATCAACGAAATGCCCGAAGGTTCGCTGGATCTCGTTAAGCTGCTTCAATAAAAAACAAAAGGCTTCCACTACAAATGGAAGCCTTTTTAGTTAAAAAATAAGCGGAGTCTAAACCTTTATTTTATAACAATTATTAGTCATTAAAGTAGAAACCGTTTGGCCCAACACCTACAGTGTATGTGTTAAGAAGCGCTCCTGAAAGTGAATATGTGTAGGCTTTGCTGTCTGAAGCAAAATCGCCGCCATCAGCTATGTAAATCTTACCATCATTTACATTAAAGCCATACATTGCTCCCCACGGAGAGTCAGAAGTATAAGTTAGTACCTTAGTTACCTGTGTAGCTGCTGTAGCATTTTTATCAAGTGAATATACCGATGTACCGTTAGTAAAGTAAATTTTACCATCTTCAACTGTAAGATGAGAAGAACCTTCAAGATTTTCTGGTAAAGCAATTGTAGCTGCTATCTGATTGTTAGAAAGGTTTATCTTGAAGATATTACTTATACCAAGTACATATAACGTACCGTCTTCTTCGTCAAAAGAGCCAGGAGAATCATCGCCAAGTTCTATAACTTTTTCTGCTGTATTGCTTGAAGTATTAAACACAGTTACAGATGTACCACTTCCGTAGTAACCGTTAGCTATGTATAATTTACCGTTTTCTTCCAGTACTTTTTCAGACCAGTTACCTAAATTAACTTTAGTAGAAGTGTAATCGTTAAGATTAACTACAGTAAGAAAATCGTCATCGCCGGTAGAATAGTCTGCATAGTTAGTAATATAAGCTTTACCGTTTACAACAGCACCATATCTTGGATTATCAAGGTTGGTATCAATCGTAGCGATGCTTCTAAAAGAATAACGGTCTACAATAGTAATTTTATTAGCCTGTCCTGAAATGATAAATACCCTGCTATCATCCATAAACATAGACTGTAAATAAGATCCTGTACCTGTAGCACCCGGATTTTCAAGTTTAAAAATGTCGGCTACAATTGTACCATCTTCTTTAATAAAGCTTACGCTTGCAGTTGATGGGTCACTGTTACCTTCATTAAGTACAAAAGTACCATTGTCATACGTTCCCTGAGGCTTGTTGTTTTCGTTGTCATCGTCACTACAAGATACAAAAAGTAACGAGCCTGCAAATAGAGCTAAAAATAGTCTGGTTAGTTTCATTTATTAAAAATTTAGAGTTAAATACACATTATAATTTCTTCCCGGCAGTGGCCTGCTTGCTACGCTCACGTAATCTTTATTAAATATATTAAGCACCTGGATGCCAAGAGTTGCCACATCTTTTTTGCCAAAGCTGTATTCCAGCCCAACATTACCTAC
This sequence comes from Flavobacterium sp. DG1-102-2, assembly GCF_033042555.1. Lineage (NCBI taxonomy): Bacteria > Pseudomonadati > Bacteroidota > Flavobacteriia > Flavobacteriales > Flavobacteriaceae > Flavobacterium > Flavobacterium sp. DG1-102-2. Next base: position 202,503 of record NZ_JAWLIK010000003.1, on the reverse strand, counting down.
AGTATAGCTGTCTATATTATATAGCGAATTATTGTCTGATCTGGTAAACACTTCCCCATTATAAAGGAACTGGTAGTAAGCACCCAGTTTTTTAAAACTGTAGGATAGTGATGCAGTTGCTTTATGATAAGGCACATAAATAAGCTGTTTACCTGTATCCTCGTTTTCAGATACTGTGTAACCGTAAGTACCGTTTATACCAATCTCGTTATCGCCAAATTTCTTTTTATAATTCAGGATAGCTTCAAGTCCGTATGTTCTTACCCTGTCAGTATTTACAGGCCTCCATACACTGCCTGCCGGAAGCCAGCGCAGCATATCTTTAAGTTTTATGTAATATCCGGTAATGGTAAGCGATACATCTTTATAGGTAAATGCATTGCCTATTTCTCCCTGCCAAGACGATTCGGGCTTAAGGTCAAGGTTGCCTGCGCCTTTCCAGTACAGGTCATTGAAAGTAGGTATCCTGAAATTTTTTGATGCATTAAGCTTAAGCGTGTAGAACTTTGAAAACGCATAGCGAGCTCCGCCCGAAAACAGTACAGGACTCTCGTAGTTAGAAGTAACTTCTTTCCTTACGCCTGCCTCATACGACAATTTCCCTGTCGCCTGATGTTTTATAAGTAAAGTCCCCGCCCCTATCTGTCGGTTTTTACCATCTATATCACTGCCAAAACCTTTGTTCTGCATAAAATCAAATACGGCATTTATCGTAAATCCTTTACCGGCGTTAAAGGCGAGGTCATACTTTCCTATAATGGATTCTACCTTACCGTAGGAATGGTTTGGATTGGCAATGTTGCCAAAATATTTATACTCTTCCTGAAGATAGGCCGCTTTTAGCTTAGATGTAAATTTGCCATACGTTCCCTCCCACTCCAGCATATTGCGGGTATTGGTATCCTGGTATTTTGTACGCACTTCAGACGGGAATATCAGCGAAAAATGCCTTTCGCCGTCAAAGAAATAGCTGTATAGTTTAAGGATGTTATTATCATTCAGCTTATAAGCAGCAGCAACATTTACGCTGTTGTTGTAGTACTGACCATTAAGGTTTTCGCCTTTTCCGTTTACATATTCATAGTTATTATCAGAACTGTTTCGTGTAACGCTTACCGATGCAGAAAATCTATCCGAACCTACGTTTGCTTTATAGTGGTATCCCTGCGTATTGAAACTACCATAATTAACACGCACCGTATTAGTGAATTTAGTGCCAAAGTTAAGGTCATTATTAAGGTGTATGCTTCCGCCTATGGCGCTTGTACCATAAATTACGCTGCCACCGCCTGCCTTTACGCTGATAGAACTAAAATCGCGGGTGTTGATGGTATTAAAATCGGTCTGCCCTAATAACTGCGAATTGATGTTGATACCGTTCCATAATACAGCCGTTTGCTGTGCGGTAGTTCCCCTGAACGATGGCGAAGAGACCATGCCCAGCCCATTTTCTTTAAAGTAAACTACAGAGTTATAATTAAGCAGCGAGGTAAGTGATGAGGCATTTTTGTTGATGACAGAATCGGTAAGCTTTAGCACCGACTGTGATGTGGAGTAATCGCGAAGCTGCGTGTCTGATATAATAACTTCTTTTAGGGCAATAGTATCATTCTGCGCCAATGCAAACTGGCACACCAAGATAAAAAACGGTAAGATGAGTCTTTTCAGTTTCATAATCCGTAAGCCTTTTTTCCCGAAGGCTTGCTAATAGTTACTCCTAAGGCAGGTCTCCTGGCTTGCGTACTGTTGTTTACCTTCCCGATGGCTAAGCCCCAGTGGTTTGTAGTTTACAACAGCCATCCCATTATGACGGGATAAAGCTTACAGTTGCGGGAACAGCTCAGGTGTTAAACCTGATTCCCTTTTAATGTGATGAAAGTAAAAAACATCACAACCTTAAGTGATGCAAATATAGTACTATTGTTGATATATATAATTTATACATTTGCATCTGTTGAATAATTATTATGAGAAACCTGTATTACCTTCTTTTTTTTGTGGCATTCTCAATTTCCGGATGCAAACAGGAAACTGCGCCGGCTGCTGCAAAACACACTAAAACAAAAAATACTATAGCCTATGCAAAAGGCCTGCAGCTCTACCGTTACGACGGCTATACTGTTGTAAAGGTTACCAATCCCTGGCCCGATGCAAAAGAGACATTCACCTATGTAATGCAAAAGAAAAACGGCGTTGTGCCTGATAGTCTTAAGCAGTATACTACAGTACAGGTGCCCCTTAAAACCGTTGTTGTAACCTCTACCACACACATACCCTCGCTGGAAGCACTTGGAGTTCAAAATACGCTTGCAGGTTTCCCGGGGACAAATTTTATTTCGTCTAAAAATACAAGGGCACTTATAGACAGCGGTTGGGTAATTGAGGCAGGTGCCAATGAAAACCTGAATACCGAAGTGATGATAGACCTTGCCCCCGATGCCGTGGTAGGCTTCAGCATAAGCAGCAACAATAAATCGCTTAACGCGCTTGAAAAAAGCGGACTTAAAATACTTTATAATGGCGACTGGACAGAGCAGTCCCCTCTTGGCAAAGCCGAATGGATTAAATTTTTTGGTGCGCTATATGACCAGGAAGACAAAGCCAACAAGCTCTTTACCAATATCGAAAAGAACTATAAAGAGGCACTTACACTCGCACAAAAAGCGACTACAAAACCAACCGTTTTAGGCGGCGCAATGTTTCAGGATCAGTGGTATTTGCCGCAGGGTAAAAGCTGGGCAGCGTTATTCTTAAAAGACGCAAAATCCAACTATCTTTGGGCTGATACTGAGGGCACAGGAAGCCTGAGCCTTTCTTTTGAATCGGTGCTGGACAAGGCAGAAAATGCAGATGTATGGATAGGCCCCGGGCAGTTTGTAACCCTTAAGGATATGGCAGATACCAATCCGCATTATGCACAGTTTAAAGCATTCAAAACTAAAAACGTATATTCGTACAGCAGTAAAAAAGGGCCAACAGGCGGGATACTCTATTTTGAGCTTGCGCCAAACCGCCCCGATTTAGTACTTAAAGACCTTATAAGCATTCTTCATCCTGAATTACTGCCTGGTTATGAAAAACATTTTTTTGAAAAATTAAACTAACAGCCTTGCACAACAAAAAAAGGAACATCGTTATTTTTACTTTTCTGGGCATTGCCTTGCTCTTCCTGTTTTTGGTTAACATAAGCGCAGGGTCGGTTAAGATTCCCCTTAAAGATGTATTCTTAAGCCTAACCGGAGGCGAAGCCTCAAAAAGCACCTGGCAGTATATAGTGCTGAACTATAGGCTGCCCAAAGCGATTACTGCCCTGCTCGTAGGTATGGGATTATCTGTAAGCGGACTGCTAATGCAAACGCTTTTCCGTAATCCGCTTGCAGGACCAGATGTATTGGGTTTAAGTTCGGGCGCAAGCCTTGGTGTGGCGTTTGTTATCCTTGGGGCGGGATTAATGCCTCCTTTCTTAGCACACTTTTTCCTATCCCCTTACGGGATCGTACTGGCATCTACCGCAGGAAGTTTTCTTGTATTACTGGCTGTGTTAGTCGTGTCACAACGCATGCGCGACACAATGGCCATACTAATCATCGGCCTCATGTTCTCCAGTTTTGCAGGGGCAATCGTTAATGTGCTTACCTTCTTCAGCAGTGCCGAAGAACTCCAAAAATATACGTTCTGGACCTTAGGAAGCCTTGGTAACCTTCCTTGGCAGCAAATTATCCTACTTTTTGTTATCTGTATTATAGGCCTGTTGTTGGCAGCAGTCTGCATAAAACCCCTTGATGCGCTGCTTCTTGGCGAACGCTATGCAAAGAGCATGGGTATCAACTTTAGCAGGACACGTATTATCATAATACTTGCTGCCAGCCTGCTTACCGGTACGGCAACAGCATTTACAGGGCCTATCGCCTTCATAGGGCTTGTAGTGCCGCACATTGCCAAATTATTCTTTAAGACCAGCAGCCATGTTATCTTATACGGCGGTACGCTGCTTTTAGGCGCCATTATCCTTTTGGTTTGCGATACTTTTACACAAATACCCGGCAGCCAGTTTGTACTGCCTATAAATGCCATAACATCTATTATAGGTGCGCCGATAGTAATATGGCTGCTTATGCGAAAACAAAAAGCCAACCTATAAGCCATGGCAAACGAGACAATAATATTATCGGCACATAACATGAGCATCGGCTATGCCTCGAAGCATACCCCCGTTGTAATTGCAGATGCAATCGACCTGGCATTCGCTAAAGGCAGCCTTATTGCCCTTATCGGTGCAAACGGGATTGGTAAATCTACACTTCTTCGTACTCTTACAGGAATCCAGCAGCCCCTCGCGGGAGAAGCCCTCCTTAACGGAAAAAATATAACCGCATATACCCAAAAAGAGCTTGCGCAAAACCTTGCCGTGGTTTTAACCGAAAGCCTTCCGCCAAGCAATCTAACCGTGTTTGAACTTGTTGCTCTTGGCAGGCAGCCGTATACCAATTGGCTGGGATCGCTAAGCCCAGACGACCTTGAAAAGGTAAATGAAGCGATTGCATTAACGCAGATAGGACACCTGCGCGATAAGAAACATTTTGAAATCAGCGACGGACAATTGCAAAAGGTGCTCATAGCACGCGCACTGGCCCAGAACACACCGCTTATCGTGCTCGACGAACCTACCACGCACCTTGACCTCCTGCATAAGGTAAACCTTATTCGCCTACTTAAAAAACTGGCGCAGGAAACAGGCAAATGCATCCTTTACTCTACCCACGACCTTGACCTTGCCTTGCAGTTAAGCAATGAGATTGTTGTCATGTCGCAAAATTCAATTACTCAGGATACACCGGCCAACCTCATCAAAAACAAAGCATTCGATGCACTTTTTAATGACGATGGCATTCGCTTTGATGCCGAAAAAGGCGGATTTACCATAACAGGTATTTAGCTTTAACAAAAGCTAAACACCAAACTGTTTTGTTTTTATTAAATTTACTAATCAACTTAAAAACAAAACACGATGGCAAGCAAATTTACACTTAACTATTCGGGTGATAAGAACCAGCTCCTTTCTAAGATCAGAAATGCCGTAGGCGATAAAGGGAGCCTTAGCGGAGATACCGAAATGGGAAACTTTAAAGGCAGCACGCCCCTTGGCAGTATAGAAGGTTCGTACAGCATTGACGGCGATACCATAACCGTGAACATTAGCGATAAACCATTTTTACTTTCAACAGGAATGATTCAGAGCGAATTTGAAAAAGCCCTGCAAAAAGCTTAACCATGCATAAACTATTTACCTTACTCTGCTTTATTGTTGCTATAACCGTTCAGGCGCAGCCTAATTTAGAACTCACATCCCGGGGTTTTGAACCCGTTGAGGCAGAAGTACCGTCTACACCTAACGAAAAACTCATTACCACGTCAGAAAATTGGGCAAGGGAGTTTAACCGCAGGCAAAAAGGTGTTGACATTACCGGTGTTACAGCAAACAGCATGTCTATAAGTGCCTTTAAAAAGAATGCCTTTTTTATTAGGAGCAAAGGCGAAATGTATGAGTATACCATTCACTATACCATAAAACTTAAGTTTAATGTAAGCTCGTACACGCTGCAGTTTAACGTGAACGACATTTATACCGATGCCGATAAGCTCGTAAAATATAAACTTCCGGATTACTTCACGTCAGACGGAAGCCTTAAAGAGGGCTACAGCGAACTTAAACCCTCGCTGGAGCGCACGGTAAACGAGATTGTAACCTCACACTATAATTACCTGATCAATTTCAGGTAACTACAACCAGCTAAAAAATACAGCTATGATATCAGGAACAGATGACCCAAAAGATCTTGGCGCGCAAAAAATGAATAACCAGGAGAAGCCCGGAGATAAAAATGAAGGCTTTAGCGGAGAAAACCTCCCTAAAAACTACGACCCAAGCACCGGCAAACTTAAAACAGAACAGGATAAAGACACAAACGGCGATACCGAAACCGTTAAGCGTGCCCGCGATGTAGACGAAAAAAAGGCGGCAAATGTAAGCCAGGGCGACAAGGCGACCCGTGATGGCGAAACCGTAAGTAAAAGCCGTGGCACAACCAGCGAGAAGGAAGATGTAGAAACTGCAGAAAATCGCGATTTCAATTCGGATACCGAGGAAGACCGCTACCCTGCATCGCACCCTGACAATAAAAAGCAACGAGGGAACATTAATCCTGGAAAATAAATTTAGGGCAGAACAAAAAAACTAAGCCACGAATTACACATATTAGCACTAATCAAATTAGTGAATCTGTGTAATTCGTGGCTAAATAATTATACCTATTCCGTTTCGTTTGTAAACTGGATATTAGCAAACATCTTTATCTCTTCTCCAAGAACGAGTCCGCCTGTCTCCGTTACATCGGGAGCATGAATACCAAAGTCATTCCTGTTGATTTTACCTGTAATCTCAAATCCGGCCCTGTTGATGCCAAAGCCATCCTTTGCCTCGCCGCCAAAAAGCGCATCAAGCGTTACGGTTTTAGTTATACCCTTTATAGTTACATTACCCTCAAGCTTGTACTTATCACCTTCTATATGTATAAATGCCGTAGATTGAAAATCAATTTGCGGATAGATATCGGCATTAAAGAAATCATCTGATTTCAGGTGTTCATCCCTTGTGGTGTTATTAGTATCAACGCTGTAAACATCAATCATAAAATTGATAGACGCGTTATTAAAGTTATCGTGCTCTTTTGTTTCCAGTGTCCCCGAAAAAACATTGAATGCTCCCGTTATATTTGCAATAACAAGGTGCCTTATCTTAAAATGTATCTCTGAATGTGCTATATCCAATACCCATTTATTTGTTGCCATAGTGTGTGTTTAAATTAGTGATAGCCTAAAGTTAAGCATAAAAGGTGTTTTGAAAAAACTTTTACGCGTAATGCCCTGTTAAACCTCAGCCAAATTAACCTGCGATATATCAATACGAATAAAAATTTACGTGAACGCTATGTTAAACTTCAGGAGGCCTATAAAAACACTAAAGTTCAAAACCCTATGATTCATTACCTATTCCGCTGATTGTTAAAGGTTTTTATAACGTTTTAGATAAAAGGGAACGTTAATTACAAGCTTACCCCTTCTCTACTCGTCCTAACTTTGTTTTATAACCTTCTAAAAACAATTATCATGGCTTCATCATCACAAACACCGGCACCAAAAGTTTCTGGCAAAACATTAGATAAAGATGTAAAACCATCTGAATCTAACCTTAAGAAAACTATGGCTGAGGCCGAAAAAGGCGCAGCTAAAAAAACAACAGCCACCAAAACCCCGCAAAAGATACAGGACGGTGACACAAAAAAGAAAAAAAGCGAATATTAACAACCAAACTATTCATTATGTCAACAGTAAACAACAATGACAATCGTGACCGGAATGATCGCGATCGCTCAAACAACAATGAAAATACAGGTAACTTAGGTAACCAGAACGAATCACAACGCATGAACAGCCGCGACAACGACAGTTCGTACGAAATAAACAGAACTTCATCTATGGGCCGTGATAACGAATCGCAAGATCGATACAGGGAATCTGATGTAGATTCTCATTCTATGGATTCAAGGGGTTCAAGGACTTATAATGAGGACGAACACACTTACGAAGACGAACAAAGAATGGGCAGCACAAGATCTAACCGCGGTACAGAAAATAACGACTGGGATCAAAACGACCAGATGCAGCGCAGCCCGGGAAGGTCGCACAGCGAAGACCAGCGTGATGCTTCATCAGGCAGCTATTACAGCGACAGGGATGAGCAGCGCCGCAGCGACAACAGTACCCGCAGCAACAACGGAGACGACTTTTAGGAGTACACGAAATTAAAATATTTTTTTGCGAATTAGAGGTACGAACCATTCCATTGATTCCGAACCTAATTCAAAAAGGGCAGCCTGATTATTTCAGACTGCCCTTTGTTTATTTATACCCTGTTGTGGTCGGGTTTCCAGTTTTCTATAGAACGCTTTATCGCATCGGCCGTAAGTTCTTCGTTTATTGCCTTCTTTATAAGGAAAAGCAGTTGGTCATCCTGTGCAAAACGCAGTGCAAACAGCTGACCTTCGCTAAGCATACCCTCATACATTTCCAGGCGTTCGCCGGTAGTGGCAAAAAAACGGTAGCGCAGCTCGAGCAGCACAACCCTGTTTTGCACCGTGAGAGCATAATGCTGACGCATCATATAGGCCACCCAGGTAATTATTGCAGAAAGAACACTTAAAAATATCCAAACCAGTTTACCGTGTTCCTGTAAAACTGCCTGAGTAACTGCAAAAGAGAGAACAGCAAGCATTAACGGGTAAAATACAAAATGATGCGGCGGATAAAAGCGTATGTGGTTCTTATAATTCTGTTCTGCCATAATAGGATTTACGTTATTTTATTTCTTTAAGGAATTCTGCAACCACACCTGCAATTTCATTTTGTGATGCATCGCCTGTAAGGTACTCCCTGTCAATTTCATTGGAAAGGTAACCTAATTCTACGACAATAGCAGGCACTTCTGATTTTTTAAGAGTATAAAATGGCGCAGACTGTAAATCGGCTACCCTATAGCCCTTACGTTCAAATTTATCAGACAGCCTGTTAGCATATGCTTCAGACTTTGCCCCATGTTTTCCATCCTTATAGACAAAGAATTCCATACCCGATTTTTCGTCGTTTTTAGTATAATTTACATGCAGCGATAGTACAAGGTCCGGCTTAACCGTATTCATAGCCTCCACACGCGAATTAAGGTCAACAAACTCGTCGCCCTCACGTGTAAAAAGCAATACGACCTCTTTATCGGTATTTAATGTTTTTATCTTTGATGCGATGGCATCGGTAATTTGCTTTTCGGTAAATGCCTCGTGTGCAGCACCATGATCTTTACCTCCATGACCAGCATCTATAACAACATTAATGCGTTTTGGCTCTCCGGTTTTTGGCAGGGCAAATGCAAAACATACTCCTACTGCAAGCAGCGCTAAAAATTGAAACGTTTTTTTCATAACTATTGGTTTTAGAATTTAGTTGGCCTACTTTCTTTAAACTCAAATATAATTAAAAAACTGTAATACTAAACGTATAAATTTTCACAACCGCTTACTTTCGGCACTGGCAGTCAATAGTTTCTCAAAACGGAACCTTCTTGTTTTTTCCTGTTTGGCAGAAACAATAAGATGAAGCACCATTTTACGGTACGATGGCGCCTGTTTCATAAAAAATTCCCATGCTGGGGCATTAGCTTTAAACTCTTTTTCCATTTCTGCAGGAAGCACAGCATCCTCAGTACGCTCATGAGAATAAACGCGAGATTTGCTTTCAGTTCGCTTTTTGTAGGCTGCAATTCCGGCAGGCTTTACAAGGCCTTTTTTAAGCAGCGTTTCTATTTTATCAATGTTTATTGCACTCCAGATGCTGGTGGGTTTTCTTGGCGTAAAGCGTATCGTGTAGCTTTCTTCGTCACGCGATTTGCGCACGCCGTCTATCCAGCCATAACACAATGCCTGATCTACCGACTGAGGCCAGGTAATCGTTGGCCTACCGGTGTTGGTTTTGTAGAAGCCAACAAGCAGTTCGGATTCCTTATCATGGTTTTTGTCGAGCCATTTACGGAATTCGGCAGGGGTTATAAAAAAGTGCGGTTCCATCCTTTAAAAATTATGAAAGCAACAGTGGCAGTAACTTCGAAATATTTTCTGCTTCTTTAAAGTTTTCATGCTCTATAGTGTGGTCAATCTGCTCGTGCAGCCAGGTGGTATGAAACGGTATATGGCACGCATGCCCTCCTATCTCTAATACAGGCAATACATCTGACTTTAGCGAATTTCCTATCATCAAAAATTCTGACGGTTCTACCTCAAGGCGTTTCAGCATCTTTTCATAATCTATCTTCTGCTTATCTGACATTACCTCAATATGGTGAAAATAGTGCCCAAGGCCCGAATCGTGCAGCTTGCGGTGCTGGTCCTTAAGATCCCCTTTTGTAGCTACTACTAGTTTGTATTTGCCATGAAGTGCCTTAAGAGCATCGTCAACACCTTCAAGCAATTCTACAGGCTTTTCAAGCATTTCTTTGCCATAGTCTATGATCCTGGAAATGGCTTCCACGCTTATCGTGTTTTCTGATATTTTGATGGCCGCCTCTATCATGCTCAAAATATAGGCTTTGATGCCATAACCGTACACATCAAGATTATCTATCTCAATCTTAAACAGCTCCTTGGCAATGCTGTGCTGCGGAAGATAGGCTTCCATAAGGCTGTAAAATTTATGTTCGGTTTCCTGGAAAAAAGGCTCGTTTACCCAAAGGGTATCGTCGGCATCAAATGCAATAACTTTAATATTCATCGTGGCGATTTTATTCAAATATAAGAAAGCTCAATTAATCCAGCTGTACCTGTTCCCTAACGGCTTGTGTAGAATGTGCAGCTATAACCTGCCATTTGCCGTCGTGGTCTTTCCATACCCTGGTAAAGCGGTAAAAGCCTACTTCTGTATTGCCAAAGAACGATCCGCTTATTTCAAGCAGTACCGATACGATGGCTACGTTGCCTTCTATCCTTATTTTCTGCTCATGCGGCTCAATACTGAATATCTCAATGTTGCCCGATCCGTGAGAATCAAGATCATCCTGTTTTGTAAACAGCTGGCCGGTATGCGAAGTGAATATCAGGTCGTTGGCAATAAGGGCGTCAAGTTCCTTAACATTGCTTGTTTTCATGGCTTCAATAAGCCTGTTTTCAAGTGATTGAATTTGCTGGGTATCCATAGGGGTTATTTAGGTTGAATCATAGTAAACAGTTCGGGGTAATCGGTCACAAAACCATCATCATCAACGGTAATGTCGGCGGTAAAGCTGGCATCCGCATTCTCAAAATGATAATTATGGTGTCCTGCTTTAGTATATTTTTGGTGTTCTTTTCGAATTTCATTGGCAACAATATCCATATAAACCAAATCGAAATCGCTGCTTTCGCCATGTGGCAGAAAGAGTCCGTTTATCGGCAGCGAATTGGTGAAAGGCGTAAGCGAAATATCGATAAAACGGCAGCCTTCAAATTCGGGATGAGATCTGCCTGAAGCGTCAGTCCAATTATTATTGGCGTCGCGCAAAAGCGTGTACTGATGCTGTGTATCCTTCACATGAAAATTGATCTTAAATTCCTGTACTTCCCATGCAGGGGTAAGCTTAAGGGTATAGTCGGCATATATAGGCATACCCTGCGCCCAGCCTTCAATCTCCGACCGCACCATGATGGCATCCGATAGGAAATTTACATTGCAGTGCTCATCGGTATCGTTAAGCAGGCCATCCCACAAAATAGTCTTTTGCATATCAGGAATTTTACTGCAATTTAGTTAAAAAAAAGGTTGCACTACAGTGCGATATGTTAAAGCGAGGTTATATTTTAACATAAAAAAAGCCTCTATGAAGAGGCTATTCTTTTGCCGCTTATCTTTTTAATAAGCAGCAGCGTTAAAATGATCAGCATGTTATTTTCTTGATTTAAGGTATCCTATCTTCTTCCCGTAATTGTTTACCAGCATTCCTCCTGACCCGACGTAAATTGTATTAGAGTCAATGTCAGTCAACATCATTTTGTAACCGGGCTTGTTAGACGCCGTAAGGCTGCCTACAAGATATACCTTATCCCTGTCTACCTGTACAAGGTTACCTTTTGTGGTAACATAATACTTTCCCTGCGGGTTAGAAGCAAAATACGCTTCAGAGGCCACATTTTTATTATACGTTGCGCTTTGGGCTATTTTTTCGGCGCGGGTTAATAGTTTTGTTTCTGTCTTCTGCTGTTCCACAATAGGCGCTGCAGTTATTGTCCTAGGCTTTTCCGGCGCATAGGCAGCCATGGCTGTCTCGCTAAATTTACCTCCTGCTCTGCTCCATCCAGATGCGATTGCACTAAGTCTTTGGCTCTTGGGCGGATGCGTGTGCGAACCCTTAATCGAAGCTATGGCAGCCATGGCAGCCTGTGCATCAGTTAAAGCTGCACCCATTTTTTGGAGCACAAAGCCTGAGAATTCATCAGCTTCCAGTTCGGTGGCCGGTTTGCTGGTTTCGTTGTCCAGCGTATGCCCGCTCAGGTGATGGCCAATCTCGTGTGCCATGATACTCACAGCAGCCCATTTATTTCCTGTAGAACTAATAATATTATTCATAAACTGCGTATTGTACAGTATATAGCGCTTGCCCTGTTTTATTACTGCGGCGGCAGTAGGGACATTAGCAGAACGCAATTCAAAATTAGCACGCAGCCCTATAACCGCCATAATATCCTGCACCACTTTTTCGGCGGCGGGTGCCGGTGCGTGCATTACAATATAAGCTGTATCGGACTCGCCATAGTAGTGGCACATGGTGGCATACTTTTCTGAACCAAATGCTTTTTGTGCCCGGGCAGGCAAGGTGCAGCCCCATGCTGCAAGAACAAAAAATACCCCGATGCTTTTCATATAATTAAGGCGTGATTTAAATTATAAACTACACATTACAATAGCCTTAACGCAAACGCCCTGCCAAAAAGTACATTACTTTACCGGCAGGGCGTGTTAAATATTTTTTTACGAATGCTTTTCTTAATAATACATTATTGTTCCTTAGTAAAAAGCCACAAACCAATAAACGCAACAAGCACTATGATACCGAGTATCATTATATTCTTTCCTTGTGTCCTGTCCTTTGCACTGTAAGAATACACCATTTTTCCGTTAGGCAGCGTCTTTTGTGCGCTCCATAAAACATATCCTGTGATTATCCCAAAGAAACCACCCAGAATAGCAAACAGGTATCCGGCAGCAATCCAACTCTTCTGGTCTTTTTCAGGTTGTGCCAGTTCGTTTATCCTTTCATTTCGCATGGACCTAAGGTGTGCCTCATCAATTTCGTGGCCTCTTTCTGCCAATAGCCTGCGCGCGAGCATATAGTCAAATTCACTCCATTCGTCGTGCTTCAGCACAACATCATGCAGCTCTTCGTTTGTAAATGCCATAAGGTAATAATCTTCAGGCAGGTCATTAAGCATAGATTCGGCATCCTTTTCAAGCAGCTCTTCTGCTTTTTCAAAATTTTCAGGGTGCAGCTGCAATTCAAATTCCTGAGACAAATCGCCCGAAAGGCTGCCCAGCTGCGAAGCCGCATTTACAAAAATGCATTCAATGCCATTTTCTAATAATAGTTCCTGTTGGGCGCGTGCCTGTTTGGCATCGGGATATTTTTTAAAGGTTACGTAGTTGTGAGACATGCGTTATATAATGTTTATGCTTTGGTGTTAAATCAATCTTCTTTGGTTCCGTAAATTTAAAAAAACAGAAATACAGGAGGTTTCATTTAAAATGTTTAGTTTTCAAAGATAGAAGTATTTTACGTATTTTTACCTCTTACAAAAATCACTTCAATGCCCGATACCTTATCCATTTTACTCGCCTTCATTATTGCCCTTGCCATAGGCACTTACATTGGCAAGATCGTATTTTCGTCTAAGGCTGCTGCCGATAAAAAAGTTTCTGAAGAACGGGTTAACAGTCTTCAGGCGCAGATCGAACAGCTGAAACAGCAATCACAAAACGAGCTTCTTGGCCTTGAAAAACAGCTTGTTCAGACGCATGCCGAACGCGACAGCCTGCGCCAGGCTAAAGATGCGCTTTCTATCCAATTGACAAAAAAGGAAACCGATTTTGATAACCTGCTTGAACGCATGCGTGAGCAGCGGCAGGAAACCGATGAGCTTCGCGAAAAATTCACTAAAGAATTTGAAAACCTTGCTAACAAGATACTTGAAGAAAAATCGAACAAGTTTACAGAGCAGAACCGCGAGAACATGAAAAACATACTTTCGCCGCTACAGGAAAAAATCCACCTGTTTGAAAAGAAAGTTGAAGACACCCATAAAGAAAGTATTGATTATCATGCCGCACTCCGCCAGCAGATCCTTGGCCTGCGCGACATGAACGAACAAATGAGTAAAGAAACACTTAACCTTACCCGCGCCCTTAAGGGCGATACTAAAATGCAGGGTAACTGGGGCGAACTCATACTGGAACGCGTACTTGTAAAATCGGGGCTTGAAAAAGACCGCGAATATTACGTACAGCAAAGCCATGTAAACGACGAAGGCAGCCGCGTGCAGCCCGATGTTGTGATCAACCTGCCCGATGGCAAAAAAATGATCGTCGATTCTAAAGTTTCGCTTGTGGCGTATGAACGTTATATCAATGAAGAGGATGATCCGTTAAAAATGGTACACCTTAAGGAACACGTTAATTCAATCAAGCGCCACGTAGACCAGCTCAGCGATAAGAATTACCACGACCTATACAAGATTGAAAGCCCTGACTTCGTATTGCTTTTTATCCCTATGGAACCTGCTTTTGCAGTAGCCCTAAACGAGGATACAACATTATACGGCAAAGCCTTTGAACGCAACATTGTAATCGTTACGCCAAGTACGCTATTGGCAACGCTGCGCACCATAGACAGTATGTGGAGCAACCAGAAACAACAGGAAAATGCCTATGAGATAGCACGCCAGGCAGGCGCTTTATATGATAAGTTTGAAGGCTTTGTAAGCGACCTTACCAAGGTAGGCAACAAGATGAAAGACGCTCAGGGCGAATACCAAAATGCAATGGGCAAGCTTATTGAAGGCCGCGGTAATATTATTACCAGCATAGAAAAACTTAAGAAAATGGGAGCCAAAGCTAAGAAATCGCTGCCTGAGAATATTCTTAACAGGGCGCTTCAGCAGGAAGAAGAGGCTGAAGACAACACCCCTAACCTACTAAACCCCTAAGTAATGAGTACCATTAAATATAAAAAAGTAAGCAGCTCTAAAGTTACCATATCAGAGCTTATGCTGCCATCACACACTAACTTTAGCGGAAAGATACACGGCGGCTACATCCTTATGTTAATGGACCAGATCGCTTTTGCTGCTGCCTCTAAATATTCTGGCAGTTATGCAGTAACGGCATCTGTAGATACGGTAGATTTCCTTAATTCTATTGAGGTTGGCGAATTGGTTACCATGAAAGCATCAGTAAATTATGTAGGCAATACCTCAATGGTTGTGGGTATACGCGTAGATTCAGAAAACATACAAACAGGTAAAGTAAAACATTGTAACTCATCTTATTTTACCATGGTAGCTAAAGATACCGAAGGGAAGAACGCCACTGTGCCGCACCTTACATTGTCTAACGATGATGAAGTGCGACGCTTCTGCAAGGCGGTCATTCGCATCAATCAGAAGAAAGAACACAGCAAACATGCACAGACCTTTGATTACACATCTCCCGAAGCACTCGAAGAACTGTCTAAATACAATGTAAGGCTGGATTTGAAATAATCCGGCCTTTTTTTTGCCACTCCATTAATTACTATATATTTGCGGTCTGTTTAGAAAATATATAAGGATACCGCATGAAAAGACACTACTTATTAGCAACGCTTTTACTTTTATCTGTTTTCACTGCATTTTTATCATGTGGATCAGACGATCCTGCCGAGTATAAAGAACTTTCGCCCGTGGTCATGGATCTTACTACTGTTCCGTATCCAAAACTATCCGATTATAAATTTTTTACCGGCGAACTTAAAAGCCTTACACCGGCTCATAAAGTGCTGCCTTACGACCTGAACAGTTCCTTGTTTACAGACTATGCCCTTAAAAAACGATTCGTCTGGATGCCCGAAGGTGCACAAGCATCTTATGGTACCGATGGGGAGGTCCTTAACTTCCCTGCCGGAGCTGCGCTCATAAAGAATTTTTATTACGAAAATGTGCTTCCTGAAAATCTCACTAAAATTATAGAGACGCGCATTATGATAAAAAAAGCAAACGGGTGGATCTTCGCCAACTATGTTTGGAACGACGAACAGACCGAAGCTTTTCTTGACCTTAACGGAAGCGTCAAAAATATTACCTGGTTAAAAGATGGTGAAGAAAACACGGTTACTTACAGTATACCTGATAAGGATGAGTGCCTGCGCTGCCACAACAGC
Source organism: Flavobacterium sp. DG1-102-2 (assembly GCF_033042555.1). Taxonomy (NCBI): domain Bacteria; kingdom Pseudomonadati; phylum Bacteroidota; class Flavobacteriia; order Flavobacteriales; family Flavobacteriaceae; genus Flavobacterium; species Flavobacterium sp. DG1-102-2. Next base: position 186,461 of record NZ_JAWLIK010000003.1, on the reverse strand, counting down.
AATAACACGCCGCTGCCGATAGGGCCTAAACCCCAAAACCTGAATAAGCTATATAACTACAATGGCATAATAACAAATCAACTCGCCCACTGGAAAAACCAGGGCTACATAAGCAATGTCCTGCCACAAACAATAAGCAGCACCGTTGACTGGAAAGACACATCATATCCTCTTGATGTAAGGGTACGCTCCTATCTTGATATCAACTGTGCGCATTGCCATAATCCGGCAGGAGACGCTAACGAAATGCATATAAACCTTGCCTTTAATCAAACAACCGATCCATCAAATCTGGGAATTTGTGAAATTGTGCACGACGTTACGCCTGGACAGGCTTATATAATATCCGGGCAGGACACAGAAGATTCATGGCTTTATTACAGAATTGGCGACAGCCGCAACAAGGCTGACATGATGCCCCCTGTTGGAAGGTCTGTTACCGATAAAGACGGAAGGGCATTAATCGAACAATGGATAAATTCTTTAACACCCTGCCCTTAAAAACTTTATAAAACTATTTAGTGTCGTCGTCGGCATCAGGATTTTTTATCATAATGGTAGATAAGCCTTCGAGGTAGGAATTATAATTAAGGTCAAATGATTTTTGGTACTGCTGCTTTTCTAACGTTTTGAAAACCCCACAGCGCCTGATATCAACAATTTTACGGTTGGCGTCAAGAAAATATGATGTAGGAAAGCCCAGTGTATGTTTTAGAGCTGCCACTATCCGTGCATCTGTTTTATAATATTCGTGTGCATAGCAAATGGTTATCCTTCCACTGAATTTTCGGGCAATCTTTTTCATCTTATCTTTCCTGTCCCAAAACAACACGACGATCTTGACATCCTTTCCATATTGCCGTGCCAGCTTGTTAATTGCAGGAATCTCTCCCTGATTGGGTACGCACCATGACGCATAAGTAAGCAGGAACAACGGTTTCTTTACAGAACTTAGCCTGAGCCTTGGCCCTGACGATTTTTTTAGCGAAATATTGTCAAATGTAGTGCCTACAAGCCGATTCTGCACAAGCGAATCAAACAGGAACTCCCCCCTCTCTAAATCCCCCAGTGCAAAAGCGAGCGTACTTTCTTTTTTATACTGTGCAAAATTGATTTTTATGGCATTAGAGAAATAAAGTGTATCATCGGCTGCCTGGCTTATGGCAGTTGACGAAAACAGGAGAAATAGTATAAGGTGCAATAAATTTCTCATTGTATTGGCTAAATTGATGAGTAAATTTAGTTAAATTTTTAACATCAAATGTAATAATTAAATGATATTTACGTTTAGCACGTGTAAAAAATCTTACATCAATCCAGGATCTCATCTACCCCATCATATATAAAATCGTTAGAGATGGGATCTAATGAAAAATTCAGGTTCTCTAATAAGGTATGTTCATACCCTTTTCCCTTATTTGCAATTACATCGGCAATAATGTTGTCTGGTTTAGTAACAGCGATAACTGCTTTAGCGCACAATTTATCGCCATAAATATCGACACTCAACTGCGGAACACCATTTTCCTCCTGATACCCCGATAATGTAATACTGACATTTTCAGCAGCCTTAATTTCTTTAAGGAGCTCCTTTTTATAAGTTTCAGTATCGGGTTTTCCACTGCTAAGCATAGGGTTAGCATTAATACATTCGTCTTTGTTACATGATGTAACAGCCGCCAAAATTGCGGTAACAAGTACAAGTTTTACAATTTTCATAATGGTGATTTTTATGAAAAACGCAATTATAGGTATTATATTACAAAATATATTCAAAAAAACACCTTGGCTATAGATTAAAGGCTGTTTAAAAATTCCTGGGCTTTAAAACCTACCAGCCGGCGTCCGGCGTTGTCGCCATTAATCCATTCACCAATACTGAAAAGATCAAATAAACCTACTTTCACTAGTGTTGGTATAGCTGCTTCAAGCTGTGACACTATTTCGCCGCGTTCTCCATCATTATATAATCTTACATTGTGCAGCATCGCAGCGACCGTACCCGTCTGCACGGCAGAACCGTCTTTAAGCTTTACAAGCGGCAGTTGCTCGCCTGCGGCTACGATCTTTTGGTTGATTTCCGAAAGATCAGCATTGTTCTCCTCTTTTTTCATCATTATATTTTAATTACGATTCGGCTTCCCGGCTTTTCGGTTTGCGACCATACCGTTTCTACATCTTTAAGTTCAGTCATCTCAAGGTCAATTTTTATTTTACCTTTTGCTGCAAGTTCAAAAACTTTTGGCAGTTCCTGTTCCATATAGTTATGGATATCGGCAAATGGTATACTCCCTATACCTGAACCAAGAAACTCAATTTGCGTGCTCCTTAACAGTGCAGATTGCAGGCTGATGTTCGCGCCAGCCATATTACCTATCGTAACGATCTTTAGCCTGCGCGGAGGCAGCGACTTAAAAGCATCAAGGATAAGCTCAACAGGATGCCCCCATACATAATCAAGTACAATATCTATGGGAGTCTGAGCGTGCGATTCCTGTATCTGTTTAATTATGGCACTATCCTCCTGACTAAGCGAAATAACCTCATCGGCTCCAAGGGCTTTCAGTTCTTCAAGTATGGCTTGGTTACGCCCCGTAACAATAACTTTTGCAGCTCCTCTTAACTTAGCCATTTGTATAGCAACCTTACCTGTAAACCCGGTTGCGCCGTTTATAAGTACAGTCTGCCCAGGCTGAAAACCTGCCCTGTACAACAATGCAGCATCAGAACCTACGAGGGCGTTGGGCAGCGCCGCGGCCGTTTCAAAATCCAATCTATCCGGAATAATGGCCCACTTTCCGTTTTCTACCAAAGCCTGTTCGGCAAGCATTCCGGTTTTACCCCAGGCATATGTCTTAGTACCATCTTCTAATATTCCTGCGCCATCTATACCCACAACTACAGGTAAAGACGGATAAGAAGTGTAGTGCTTTCCCGCAGCCTTGCCTTTATCCAGATTTTTAAGCGAGAATGCTTTTACGTTTATCAGAACTTCATTTTCACTATTTGGAACAGGAGCATCAAAATCCTCGTAAACGGGATTTCTGCCCAACTGATGTAAAACTGCTGCTTTCATAATTATTAATTTTAAAGCAAAGTTCGGCAGCCGCCAACGGTCAGGCGATAACAATTGTTAATAAATAAAAATAGTTATTTCCTGTTGCGGATTCGGCTCAACGATACGGGAGTAATACCAAGGTAAGATGCAATATAATGCTGCGGTACGCGCTGCAAAATATGCGGATGATTTTTAAGGAGTTCGTAGTAACGTTCCTGCGGTTTGTTCTTAAGATACGAAAGCATGTGCTTGGAATAGTAAAAGAAACGTTCCAGCAGCAGCTGATCAAACCAATTCTTGAAATCGGCATCCTCTTCAATCAGCTTCAGGAAAAGTTCCTTACCCATAACATAGAGCGAGCAGGGCTCAAGGCTTTCCATAGTAAATTCGCTGGGCTGTCCTGTTAGCAGGCTCTCCATGGATGCTACGCCTTTGCCTTCAAAAAAGAACTGAGTGGTTATTTCGTTACCATTATGGTTGGTCCACATCCGCAGGCATCCCGATTGTACAAAGTACATAAACTTCGAACTTTCGCCTTCTTTCAGCAACACGGTTTTCGCCGGAATGGTTATCTCTTCCAAATTGTATGTTTGGATAAGGGAGAGTAGGTTTATAGATTGGGGTGCGGACAAGGTTTTTTATTTTCAAATATACTAAAAACAAAAAACCGCCATAAGGCGGTTCCTGTTATTTTACAGAAAGATAAATGTCAATTTCGGCATTCATCCAGTCTTTGCTTTTAGAATCATATACTTCAAAGTCGAAGCCATAAGCACGGTTACTGTCGTCTTTTTTCCAGATCTCCTGCCACGCATCGGCAACACAGGTAGGCATCTGTCCTTTTGCCACTTCTATCTCATAGGTTTGCTCAGGTATGGTAATGGTTTCCATGCCGGCAGGCACTTCGGTATCATCGCCCACAGGGCAGCCAATGAAATACGCATACGGTTTGGTATAATCACCATCGTAGTCATAATACACTGCATAGATATCTTTATTAAGCTTGCCTTTTATCCTTGGCGCCATAAAACTGCCGCTAAAGTGCTGCCATAGTGCGCCGCAGTCTTCTGCTGCTTTTCCGTTTTCGTTTGTAGTTTTAAATCCAAGGGAAACCCCTATAAGCTTTACAGCCGGTTTTGTGATTGTCATTATTTGATTTGATTGAATTGATGTAAAAATAATAAAAAGCAACTAAACAAAAACCGCCCTCATGGGGCGGCTTGTGTTTTAATATCTTCTCTGCTGAACCTGCGGCCCTTTTTTCATTTGCGCCTTCATCATGGTGATCTGTTCTTTTAGCATTCCCTGTTTATCCAGCCTTTTAGCCTCAGCAAGCAGTTTCTCAGCTTCTATCTTACGGTTCTTGCTCATTGCAATACCGGCGAGGTTCAGTTTTGCCATAGCAAGATCCTGATCCATGCTTAATCCAAGCTCTACCGCTTTCTTAAGGTATTTCTCGGCAGCATTAAGATTAGTCTGCGAAAGCATCAATCCGTTAAGGTAGTTATAGTAGCCCTGCTGTTTGCGCACGAGTGCCGTTTCAGGATTCTTTATCTTATCCAGCAGTTTTTTAGCGCCGTCAAAATCCTGTTTCCTTAACTTAAGGAATGCCAGCAGTATGTATTCGTTTTTAAAGTATAATGCAACAACAACAAGTGTTATAAGGAGTATAAAAATACCATTTCCTATATTACCTTCTGTAAACTGCCATACGGCAGTGATAACTAATAAAGCTGCAATTGCAAGCTTAATATTTTTATTGAACATATTTTTGTTTTATTTTTGCGGCACAAAGGTAAGAAAACGTAATAAAAGGAATTGAAAATATTTTTTTAAAAACTTCTTGCAGACAAAAAAAACCTTTGTATATTTGCACGCGGTTTTGGAAAGACGGTCTTCCTGATGCCCGAGAAAAGATATTCACTAAGATTTAAAGATACAAAGCAATGAGCAAGAGAACATTTCAACCATCGAAAAGAAAAAGAAGAAACAAACACGGGTTTATGGACAGGATGTCTTCTCCTAACGGAAGAAAAGTACTTGCTCGCAGAAGAGCTAAAGGAAGACATAAATTAACTGTATCTTCTGAACCAAGACATAAAAAATAATGTTTGTATAAAGCATACATAAAGGTGTTACTATTATAGGTAACGCCTTTTTTTATACCTAATCAGGAAATGGCCCCGCTCACAAAGGGGCATTTTTTTGAAAATAAAACACTAAATTTGCAAACGCTCCCACAGAGCAAACATTAATACAACTTTCAAAAGATACAATGCCTAAAGACACTTCAATTAAATCAGTTTTGATCATCGGTTCAGGTCCAATCGTAATTGGACAGGCCTGTGAGTTTGACTACGCCGGATCGCAGTCCGCACGTTCAATCAGGGAAGAAGGTATAGAGGTTATCCTGATAAACTCTAACCCGGCTACCATTATGACAGACCCTTCAATGGCTGACCACGTGTACCTTAAACCTCTTACTACAAAATCTATTGTAGAGATATTAAAGGCACACCCAAATATTGATGCGGTACTTCCTACAATGGGAGGACAAACGGCACTTAACCTTTGCCTTGAGGCTGAGGAAAAAGGCATCTGGGCCGACTTTAATGTAAGGCTTATAGGTGTAGATGTTAATGCAATTAATATTACAGAAGACAGGGAGCAGTTTAAACAGCTTCTTGAAAGAATAGAAATTCCTGCTGCACCGGCTAAAACAGCCAACTCTTTTCTTAAAGGTAAAGAGATAGCACAGGAGTTTGGCTTCCCGCTGGTTATACGCCCTTCTTTTACGCTGGGTGGTACAGGGGCAGCTTTTGTACACCACAAAGAAGATTTTGACGAACTGCTTACACGCGGTCTTGAAGCTTCACCTATCCACGAGGTACTTATTGACAAGGCCCTTTTAGGATGGAAAGAATATGAACTTGAGCTGCTTCGAGATAAGAACGATAACGTGGTTATCATCTGTTCTATCGAAAACATGGACCCAATGGGTATCCACACCGGAGACAGTATCACTGTTGCGCCTGCAATGACCCTTTCTGACAAGACATTCCAGAAAATGAGGGATATGGCAATCAAGATGATGCGAAGCATCGGAAACTTTGCCGGAGGATGTAACGTACAGTTTGCTGTAAGTCCTGACGAAAAAGAAGATATCGTAGCTATCGAGATTAACCCTAGGGTATCAAGGTCTTCAGCGCTTGCTTCTAAAGCTACAGGCTACCCAATCGCTAAAATCGCCTCTAAACTGGCTCTTGGTTACAACCTTGACGAACTGCAAAACCAAATAACAAAATCTACCTCAGCTTTATTTGAGCCAACGTTAGACTACGTTATCGTTAAAATACCACGCTGGAATTTTGACAAATTTGAAGGTGCCGACAGAACTCTTGGACTACAGATGAAATCGGTAGGAGAGGTTATGGGTATCGGGCGCTCGTTCCAGGAAGCGCTTCACAAAGCAACACAATCCCTTGAAATTAAACGTAACGGACTTGGTGCCGACGGTAAGGGATATACAAACTACGAGCAAGTAATAGAAAAACTTACTAATGCAAGCTGGGATCGTGTGTTTGTGATTTATGATGCTATCGCAATGGGAATCCCATTAAGCCGCATTCACGAAATTACAAGGATAGACATGTGGTTCCTTAAACAGTATGAGGAACTTTACCTTCTTGAAAAAGAAATATCTACCTTTAAAATAGACGATCTTCCTAAAGAACTGCTTCTTGAAGCAAAACAAAAAGGATTTGCTGACAGGCAGATAGCGCACATGATGGGATGCCTTGAAAGCCAGGTGTACAACAAACGTGAAGAAATGGGCGTTAAGCGCGTTTATAAACTGGTTGATACCTGCGCCGCAGAATTCCAGGCTAAGACGCCTTACTACTACTCTACTTTTGAAGCTGAGATAGAAAAAGCTGACGGAACGAAGTACGTAAGCAATGAGAGTGTAGTATCAGACAGGAAAAAAGTTGTGGTACTTGGATCTGGCCCTAACAGGATCGGACAGGGTATCGAGTTTGACTACTCTTGTGTACACGGTGTACTTGCCGCGGCAGAATGCGGTTATGAAACCATCATGATCAACTGTAACCCTGAAACAGTTTCAACTGACTTTGATACAGCTGACAAGCTGTACTTTGAACCTGTATTCTGGGAACATATTTACGACATCATTCGTCACGAAAAACCTGAGGGTGTAATCGTTCAGCTTGGTGGGCAGACTGCCCTTAAGCTTGCCGAAAAACTTGACAGGTATGGCATAAAAATATTAGGAACAAGCTTTGATGCGCTTGACCTTGCTGAAGACAGGGGCCGTTTCTCTGACCTGCTTACCGAACTCGGAATTCCGTTCCCACAGTTTGGTATCGCAGAAAGTGCAGACGAAGCTTCTAAACTGGCAGACACACTGGACTTCCCGCTGCTTGTTAGGCCATCGTATGTACTTGGCGGACAGGGAATGAAGATTGTTATCAACAAGCAAGAGCTTGAAGAGCATGTTATAGACCTTCTTAAGAGCATACCGGGCAACAAACTGCTTCTTGACCACTACCTTGACGGAGCCATTGAAGCAGAAGCTGATGCTATCTGCGACGGAGAAAATGTTTACATCATTGGCATCATGGAGCACATAGAGCCTTGTGGTGTACACTCGGGCGACAGTAATGCTACACTGCCTCCATTTAACCTTGGAGAGTTTGTGATGCAGCAGATAAAAGACCATACTAAGAAAATCGCTATAGCGCTTAAAACAGTAGGCCTTATCAACATACAGTTTGCAATAAAAGATGATACGGTTTACATTATCGAGGCTAACCCAAGAGCATCACGTACGGTTCCGTTTATTGCAAAAGCATATGGAGAGCCTTATGTAAACTACGCTACAAAAGTAATGCTGGGCCACAACAAAGTGACCGACTTTACCTTTAACCCGCAGCTTAAAGGGTTTGCCATCAAACAACCTGTATTCTCTTTCAACAAGTTCCCTGGTGTTAACAAACAACTTGGCCCCGAAATGAAATCTACAGGAGAAAGCATCCTTTTCATAGACGATCTTAAAGACGACCAGTTCTACGAACTGTACTCAAGAAGAAAAATGTACCTGAGCAGGTAATATTGCTTACAGTATAATCTATAAAGCCCTTTGTAATTACAGAGGGCTTTTTTATTAGCTTATCCTAAAATACAATAATACAAGTAAAAATGTCTGAATCGCAAACAGTGTTATGGTAATGCTACGTTTATGTAAATGAATTAATTATATATTTGTTAAAAAAACACGAAACACTCAATGGAAAAACATTTACGTATTGCAAAAAAGATTACGGTTCCATTTTTACTTTTGCTTGGAACTATTTGCTCTGGACAGGTCAACTTTACCGATAGCAACCTGCCAATCTTTATCATCACTACAGATATTGACCCCGCTACCGGTCAGCCGATGGAAATTCCGAATGACCCAAAAGTATGGGCAGACCTTAAGATCATTTACCACCCAGACGGAAGCCGTAACTACGTAACGGACCAGGATTCGCCTGAATTTCTGAATTATAATAACCGTATTAAGATTGAACTTAGGGGATCCAGTTCTCAATGGATTGAAAAAAAGCAATACGGATGGACGACCTATGACGCTGCCGGAGCAAAACAGAAGGTAAGCCTTTTAGGCATGCCAAAGGAAAATGACTGGATACTTAATGGCCTGGCGTACGACGCTTCGCTCATGCGTGATTACATAAACTACAACCTTACGCGCGCGCTTGGCCAGTATGCTACCCGTACACAATACTGCGAAGTGGTTATTAACGGAGACTACAGGGGACTGTATATCCTTCAAGAGAAAATAAAGGATGCATCGGAACGTGTGAATATTGAGTCTATCTCTGAAGATGATACAGAAGGCGTTAACCTAACGGGTGGCTATATAACCAAGGCAGACAAGACAACAGGTGGAGACCCTGTTGCATGGACAATGGACTCTTATGCAGGCTTGACCGATTTTATACATGAACTGCCAAAACCCGAAGACGTAACCGACGAACAACAGGATTACATACACGCGCAATTTACAAGCCTTGAAACAACCGCAGGTGCAGAAAACACCAATCCCGCAAACGGCTACACGTCTATAATTGATGTACCTACATTTGTAGATTTCATGATTATGAATGAGTTTTCATCTAATGTGGATGCATACCAGATAAGCACCTATTTTCACAAGGACAGAGGAGGCAAACTAAGGGCAGGTCCGGTATGGGATTTTAATCTGTGCCTTGGCCTTGATGTTTTTGGAGACAGGAGCCTTACTAATGTATGGCAGTTTGATAATAGTGATAACACCGGTGCAAAATTCTGGAGGGACCTGTTTGACGAGCCAACTTACAAATGTTATTTCTCAAAACGATGGAGCCACGCTACAACGCTGGGACAGCCATTAAACCCACAGAGTGTTAATGCTTTTATAGACGCAACAATTGAACTTATTGAAGAAGCCGCCGTGAGGGAACAACTTCGTTGGGGAACCGTACCGGATCTTCAGGGTGAAGCGGATGCCATTAAAGATTTTGTTGCAGAACGAATTGAATGGATAACGGATAATACCGGAGGCTTTACAGGCTGTACTAGTCAGCTGCCTTCGTTAGTAATTAGCGGCATTGATTATAATCCAGGTGAAGACGATACTTTCCCTGAATCAGACAATCAGGAGTTTATAGAAATTACAAATACAGGTACAACAACAGTAGACCTTACAGGTATCTACTTAAAGGAACTGGGGGTATCCTACCAGTTTTTACCTAACAGCGCTATTGCTGCAGGGCAAAAAATATATATTGTCTCCAATACATCTGTATTCGAGTCTAAATACGACTTAACTGCTTTTGGACAGTTTGTGCGTAATATGCCAAACAGCAATCACGACCTAGTGCTTGCCGATGCCTTTGGCAACAATATTGACGAAGTACATTATTACGACAGCGCGCCATGGCCTAACGCCGATGGCAACGGAAGTTTTCTTCACCTTACAGATAACGGTCTTGACAATGCACTGGCCTCAAGCTGGACTGCAACAAATACAGCTGCACTTTCTGCAAAAGCATTTACTGCCTCTAAGGTAAAGGTGTATCCTAATCCTGTGGGCGATGTACTGAACATCACTTCCGACACAACAATTACAAATATAGAAGTGTACGATATTTACGGAAAACTGTTGCTGCGTTCGAGCGCAGGCGGCCAATATGAATCTTTAGCTTTTGGCAGCTATGCTTCGGGTATTTATTTTATAAAAATTCACGGAGATAAGGGTACAAAAACACAGAAAGTGATTAAAAGATAAGATATATTAAAACGAAAAAATCCTGCCATGCTGCAGGATTTTTTCGTTTTATAGAAATATATCCAATAAATTTAATAGCCTTTGGTTGGTATTTCAAGAACATATTTTTTACCGCCGGTAACATCAAGTTTCTTATCCCTTAGCCACGGGTTATGTATTTTTAATATTTTGTAGTTGATGCCCTGTTCTTTTGCAAACACAGCAAGATCTGGGATGGAAGACGTAACCTCTACGGTGCGCGAAGGCAGGGTTTGGTACAATTCCTGTGGCTGCATTATAAAGTTATACTGCTCAGGGTGCTTCATAATTTCCTTAAGTGCAAGTATCCTGAAAACGTAACGCGCAGTCTCGTCAGTAAGCAGCAAATCATAATAATTTGTTACCCCCTGAAAAGTGATCTGCTTATTTACCCCCCCTACTCCGCCATTATAAGAAGCAGCTGCAAGAGTCCACGAACCAAATTTTTTGTAGGCATCATTAAGGTATCGGCAGGCAGCCTCAGTAGATTTTTCAAGATGGTAGCGTTCATCTACAATCTCGTTAACTTCCAGTCCGCGCTCCTTCCCTGTATCAGGCATAAACTGCCATACACCCCTAGCCCCAGCCGGAGACACCACATTAACAAGTCCGCTTTCAATAACAGCCAAATACTTAAAATCATCAGGGATGCCATTGCGTTTTAGTATGGGTTCAATAACAGGAAATGCACGGTTAGCACGTTTAATTATAATTTTTGTAGTAGCGTCAAGGTTAGCATTTACAAGTAATTCCCTGTCAAAACGCTCTTTTACGTCAGATATATTCAATGGAGTCTTTTCGCCTGCAAAATCAATTTCAGCAGGAAAACCATACTGCTTTCTTACCGTTGTAGATTTTTCCTCCTTCGTAGAATATGCTGTATGCACCACCATGCCGCCCATAAGCATCGCAGATGTTATGATTCCGGCTTTTTTAATCAGTTCCATTGTATGTGTGTTTTTTTAATTTTTGTCTTCTAAAATAATATCCGGCAAATTCTCATTAAGCCATTTGTACTTATTGATGATCATAATATGCTTTCCTCCTTTTACAGGAATAAATCCCTTAATATACTTTGGAGGAAAAACCTCATCGGCATCACCGTGAATGTGCACCACGTTATCATCGGGCTCACACCTGTTCCAGTTTATAATTGTTTTAAACGCCCAGTCAAGGTATTTCTTATCCCTTACTGCCATAAATTTTTCGTACAGGTTAAGCCTTCGCGTTACAGCATTGTTGCTCACAAACATCTGCGAAAGCCAGCCTATCTCCTGCATAAGCCGCGTAGGGAACAAATAGTAAATACGCGTACGCTTTGCAAACCGCATCCTTCTTGGAAATTCAGCATTACATTTTACGCTCGAGATGATAATTACTTTTCTCGTCTTTACAAGCTTTGCCATTTCCTGCACCAGCACACCGCCAAACGACACTCCTATAAGCACCGGATTCTCATGTTTGATATTCTGTACTATGCGAGCTGCATAATCTGCTATGGGTTCATTCTTATTCGGTATGCACCATTCCAGATAGAACATTTCAAAACGATCGTCAGGCAGTTTTATATTTTCAAAAATTAGAGGGCTTGCCGCCAGCCCGGGCATAAAATATACAGGTATCCTGTCCATTTACTGTGTTTTAACGCTTAGTGGGTACTAACAATCAATTTTTATTCCGAAATTTGTATAAAATTAAAGTTTTTCCGGCAGATGTAACCGGCAGGGATTTTAATTTACCAATAACTTATGAAGACAAGACTATTTCCTAAAAGCGAGAGAGGTACGGCAAACCATGGCTGGCTTCAGGCGAACTTCTCTTTTTCTTTTGGCCCTTACCATAATCCTGGTATGACACAGTTTGGCATGCTGCGCGTGCTGAATGATGACACTATTGCTGCCGGAATGGGTTTTGGTACCCATCCGCATGATAATATGGAAATCATTACCATACCTTTAGAAGGTGGTTTAACACATCGTGACAGTATGGGCAATGAAGCCACCGTCAGGTTTGGTGAAGTACAGATAATGAGTGCAGGTACTGGTGTACAACACAGCGAATTAAATGCCAGCCAGTCCGAGCAGGCAAAAACATTGCAGCTATGGATATTTCCTGATATGGAAAATGTTACACCAAGATACGGCCAAAAAGGCTTTAACCTTGACGACAAGCGCAATAGCCTTGTAAATATAGTATCTCCCGAAGATAAAAATGATGGTAATGCCTTATGGATCCATCAGCAGGCATTTTTACACCTCGGTGTTTTTGATGCCGCACAGCATATACAATACGATGTAAAAATTCCGGGTAACGGACTTTACCTCTTTTTGATAGAAGGCCAGCTCGAAATTAATGGTCAAACCGTTAATGAGCGTGATGCCTTTGGTGTAATAGAATTCGACAGCCTTGCTATTGAAACTAAAACGCCTGCCAAAATATTAACCATAGAAGTACCAATGAAGTTTTAATTATGGAAATCAAAGACAACGAATTTTCAAGACAGTTTGAAACCACGGCCGACGGCAAATTGCTTACGATAGAATATTCTGTGCAGGAGCGCAAACTGTTCCTTACAAAGGTAAACCTGCCGGATGGATTTGATAACGATGAGCTTTTATCTGAATTCATTAAAACTATTCTGGACACCGCCGAAGAAAGAAGGTTCAGGATTGTGCCTACCCACCCTAAGGTGGCTGCTTTTTTCAGGAAAAATCCAAAATATAAAGAATTGCTTCCTCCGGGAATCCGTTTATAATAAATCAATATACAATGCAAAGTTTAAAAAATAAAACTGCACTTATAACGGGTGCAGGAAAAGGTATTGGCAAAGCAGTAGCCATTGCCCTTGCGCAAGAAGGCGTAAACCTGGTTTTGACAGCACGTACTAAAGCTGATCTTGACCAGACTGCTGCAGAAGCAGCTAAATTTGACGTAAAAACACTTGTCGTCACTGCCGATATCGCCGATATTAACTCGGTAAACGAAGCTGTAGCTTCGGCAATTAATGAGTTTAAAACCATAGACATCCTTATTAACAATGCAGGAATAGGCAAATTTGGTAAATTTCTTGACCTTACACCAGATGAGTTTGAGAACATCATAAAGATCAACCTATTTGGTATTTATTATGCAACCCGTGCCGTACTACCGGGAATGATAGAACAAAAAAGTGGCGATATCGTAAACATATCTTCTACAGCAGGCCTTAAAGGCGCACCGCTTACCAGTGCTTACAGCGCTTCAAAGTTTGCCGTATTGGGCCTTACAGAATCGCTAATGCAGGAAGTGCGTAAACACAACATAAGAGTAACAGCGCTTACACCAAGTACCGTTGCAACTGATATGGCAAAAGACCTTAACCTTACTGACGGAAACCCTGATAAAGTAATGCAGCCTGAAGACGTTGCTGATCTTATCGTGCTTCAGCTTAAGCTAAACAAAAGAGTTGTCGTTAAGGAAAGTAGTATTTGGTCTGTAAATCCGTAGCCATAAATGGAAAGTATTGACTGCCCGCTATGCAGCGGAACATCCAGCCACTACCATACACAAAGGCAGAGGGAATTTTTACAATGTTCCCTTTGCCTTTCGGTTTTTACGCATCCTGATAATTACTTAACCTCAGATGAAGAAAAGGCACATTATGAATGCCATAATAATGACCCGGCCGACATCCGCTACCAAAATTTCCTTAGCCCGGCCATCAATGCTGTTTTAAGGGACTATAACCAAAGTGAGAAAGGCCTTGACTTTGGATCAGGAACGGGTTCACCTATTGTAAAAGTCCTCTCAGACAACGGTTATAATATTAACCAATATGACATTTTCTTTCATAACGATCCTGAAAAATTAAACTTTAGCTACGACTATATCACCTGTACCGAAGTTGCCGAGCATTTCAAGGAGCCCCTAATCGAGTTTAAGGCATTGCGTAATATGCTTAAACCAAACGGAAAGCTGTATGTAATGACAGATATGTTTGATGAAAACCGTGACTTTGCTACCTGGTATTACAAAACCGACCTTACTCATGTTTTTTTATATCATCCTAAAGCTTTTGAATGGATAAAAGACAACATCGGTTTTAAAAATGTTACTTTTGATAAACGGCTGATAGTCCTTGAATCATAAACTAAAACCAACCCATCGCTACCTATGAAATTTGATAAGATAATTGTGTCTGAAAATGCGTTTAAAAGCGCTGAAACAACTGATATAATAAACTCTAACATTGCTATTGTAAACGTAATGCGCGAAGAAGGCATTAAAGATGAGGACATACATGAAGACGCGTTACTGAGCTACTACCTTGATTATTATACCTCGCAGGTACACAACAGCGGCTTTGCACAATTTGTGCATCACTCTAAATGGACAGAAGATCTGAACACTATACTTGAGAAAGCTTTTGTAAAGGTGGGATCTCAAGAACATCTCGACTTCTTTTTAGCCCAAACTGAAAAGATCGATGCGCTTACCCACAAGGAATTTGACGGTTTTCTGGATCAGGAATTTGGTAAAAGCCCGGTTAAGCAAAAACTGGACGACGATGCGTATTTTGAAATTAAAGAAGGCCTTGTTGCACTTAATGCAGCTTTTCTAAGAAATCACCCTGACTTAAAGGCACTGCCTATAGAGGCAATTTATAAGGAAATTGAAAATGCTGTAGGTAAAGAGATCAAACGATAAATACGCAGCATTAAATTAGAAAGGCCTCTAAAATTTCTTTTAGAGGCCTTTCTAAATAATTATTTCTGACTTAAGCCGAAATATCTTTAAAAATACTTGTAGTTATGGCTTCCTGCTGCGGATTAACAAACTCCATTCTTACCATGCCATCTTCATCTATGGTGGTAAGCTTAATTTCATGGAGGGTATTTACCAGTTCAGGATTCCATGGCGTTTTTACTTTCACATAGTTCTCTGTAAATCCGTGGATGTAGCCTTCCTTGTTTTCGCTTTCAAAAAGCACAGTGCGAGTTGTTCCCAACTGGCTTTCGTAAAAAGCACGGCGCTTTTTAACCGACAGTCCCCTTAGCATCTTACTTCGCTTAGCGCGAACATTGGCAGGTACTTCGCCCGGCATGCTTGCAGCAGGCGTATTGTCCCTTTCAGAATAAGTAAATACGTGCAGATAAGAGATGTCCATTTCATTAAGATAATTGTAGGTCTCAAGGAAATGCTCATCAGTCTCTCCAGGGAAACCAACAATAACATCTACCCCGATACATGCATGCGGCATAACCTCGCGTATCTTATTTACGCGCTCAGTGTACACTTCACGAAGGTAACGGCGGCGCATCAATTTAAGGATATCATTACTCCCTGATTGAAGCGGAATATGGAAATGCGGCACAAACGTGCGGCTTTGCGATACAAATTGTATAGTCTCATTTTTAAGCAGGTTTGGCTCAATAGAGGAAATACGTAAACGTTCTATTCCTTCTACCTTATCAAGCTCCTGAACCAGCTCATAAAAAGTATGTTCGTGTTTTTTATTGCCAAATTCACCCTTACCATAGTCACCTATGTTTACACCGGTAAGCACTATCTCTTTAATATTTTGCTGGGAGATTTCTTTGGCATTCTTCAATACGTTCTCTAATGTATCGCTTCGTGAAATACCACGTGCCAGCGGAATAGTACAATAGGTACATTTATAGTCGCAGCCATCCTGTACTTTAAGAAAAGCACGGGTACGATCGCCTATCGAGTAGCTGCCCACATAAAAGTCGGCCTCAGATATTTCGCAGGAATGCACCTCTCCCATATCGTTCTTGGAAAGGTCATTGATATAATCGGTAATCTTAAATTTTTCGGTAGCGCCCAGAACAAGGTCAACGCCATCTACGGCGGCAAGTTCTTCGGGTTTTAGCTGTGCATAGCAGCCTACAGCGGCAACGAATGCCTTATCGTTTTTTTTAAGTGCCTTTCGTACAATCTGCTTGAACTGCTTATCGGCATTTTCGGTAACCGAGCAGGTGTTTATAACATAAATGTCTGCCGCCTCGTCTTCAAAATCCACACGGTCGAAACCGTCATCCTGAAAACTGCGGGCAATGGTAGATGTTTCTGAAAAGTTCAGTTTGCATCCAAGCGTATAAAAAGCGACTTTTTTCTTGTTTTCCATTGTACAAGCTACTTGTAAAGTAGTAACTTTAATTATATTTACCCTCTGTAAAAAAGAGGTTGCAAATTTACACACAAAAATCGACTTGATGAAATCAATAATACACTATATATCAATTTGTTGCTCATTATTATTTTTCTCTTCATGTAGTAAAACAAACTCTGACACCCGCGACAGCCTCGTTTTTCGCTATAACGAAAATGCCGCCGTTAATTCCCTTGACCCGGCATTTGCTAAAATCCGTCCGTCAATATGGGTCTGCAACCAGTTATTTAACGGACTGGTACAGCTTGATGACAGCCTGAACATTAAACCCGATATTGCCAGAGCGTGGACTATCTCGCCTGACGGCAAGACTTATAGCTTTACGCTTCGCAAGGATGTCTATTTCCACAAGAATATCTTATTTGGCAACGACAGCACGCGTACTGTAAAAGCATCCGACTTCACCTACAGCCTTAACCGCCTGCGCGACGAGAATGTTGCCGCACCCGGAGGCTGGATATTGCAAAATGTAGACACCTTCAAGGCCATAAACGATTCGGTTTTCGAAATAAAACTTACTAAAACCTTTCCCGCTTTTTTGGGATTGCTGACTATGAAATATGCGTCGGTAGTGCCGCATGAGGCATTCGACAAAAAAGGCTATGACTTTAGGTCAAACCCTATTGGCACGGGTCCGTTCCAGTTTAAGATATGGGAAGAAAATGTAAAGCTGGTACTGCGTAAAAACCCAATGTATTACGAAACGGACGAACAGGGCGTCCGGCTACCCTACATGGAAGCCGTCGCAGTTACCTTTTTGCCCGATAAGCAAAGCGGATTCCTTCAGTTCGTTCAGGGCAAGCTTGATTTTGTGTCGGGGCTTGACCCATCGTATAAAGATGAGATTCTTACGCCAAAAGGCCAGCTTCAGCCTAAGTATGCCAAAGATGTGAAAATGATTACCGGTCCCTATCTTAATACAGAATATATGGGTTTCAGGCTTGACGGTCCTGATAAAGCTGTGAAAGACAAGCGCATACGCCAGGCATTGAACTATGGGTTTGACCGTACCAAAATGATACTTTTCCTTCGAAATGGTATGGGTACCGCCGCTACAGGTGGTATGATCCCGACGGGATTGGGTGGTTTTGGTGCCAAGGGCTATGATTTCGACATTGAAAAAGCCCGAAATCTCGTTGCAGATTATAAAAAACAAACCGGAGACAGCAACCCAAAGATACAGATGAGTACCAGTGCCTCTTACCTTGACATTGCCGAATACCTGCAGCGCGAATGGCAAAAAACTGGTCTAAATGTAGAGGTAGATGTAAATCCTCCTTCTACGCTTACGCAATCCATATCTACCGGAAAGGTCTCATTCTTTAAAGCCAGCTGGATTGCCGATTATCCTGATGCCGAAAATTATCTTTCTTTATTCTACAGCAAAAACTTTTCACCGGGCGGCCCTGATTATACTCATTTTAAAAATGAAAATTTCGACAAATTATATGAAGCCGCCTTTTTAGAGACCGACGATAAAAAACGCAACGAACTCTACAAACAAATGGATGCCCTAATGATAGAGGAAGCGCCTGTTATCCCGCTGTTCTATGACAAGGCTTCGCGCTTTACCCGTAGCAATGTTTCAGGCTTAGGAATTAATCCGTTAAACCTACTGGTATTAAAGAGGGTAAAAAAATCCTGACACACTTTCGCAACATTTAAGTTAAATTCTGTAGTATTATGTTAAACATGCTGCAAAAAATTACAGCACGTGTATTTCGCGCGCTTTTTTTGGTACCTTAGGAATATAAAAAAATGCTGTTATGAAAAAATTGCTATCTCTTATCGCCTTTATGGCTATTACACTTACGATGCAGGCGCAGGAAACAGTATACAGGTCTGAAATGCCATCCGGGGCAAGATCACTGCTATCAAAATTCAGGAGTCCTTTTCATCATGCTGTAAAGATGGATACTGATGATGCAACAATATACAGCATTACCCTAAACGATAATACAGAGATAAAATTTGCCGATAATGGCAGTCTTACCATTGTAGATGGCAAAGGAAAACCCATTCCTTATAAATTCCTGAACAAACCCATTGCCGAGTACGTAAGGACTAATTATGCTAATGACAGCATAACAAGAGTAGAGATGTGCGACTCAGAGTGCAAGCTTGCCCTTAGCAACGGTAAAGCGCTTAAGTTTGACAGCAAAGGTAAATTTATCGCCAATAACTAAACTACTTTTCCTAAATCTTTCCAGAATTGAACAATACCTTGCAGGCATAATCTGTATATTTGGTATACAATGCAATGCGCTGTAGTATGAAAATTCTAATCATTGAAGACGAACAGGGACTCAGGGAAGTGATCCAGCAATCACTTGAAAAAGAAAAGTATATCGTAGAAACTGCCTATGATTTTATATCCGGTATGGATAAGATAGGCGCATACGACTATGACTGTATCCTGATAGATATTATGCTTCCGCACGGAAGCGGCCTCGACCTGGTTCGTGAAGTAAAAAAACTCCGAAAAAAAGAGGCGGTAATTATCATTTCTGCTAAAAATGCGGTAGACGACAAAGTTGCCGGACTTGACCTCGGTGCCGATGATTATCTTGCAAAGCCTTTCCATCTGGCAGAACTGCATGCACGTATAAAATCGGCTATTCGCAGAAAAAGCCACGATGGCGACACCGCTATTACATGGAATAACCTCAGATTGTCTCCTGAAGAAAGAACCGTATTAGTAGACGGTACACCACTTACACTGAACAGAAAAGAGTTTGACCTCCTATACTATTTCATTATAAACCCTAACCGCCTTATCAACAAGACTGCTTTAGCAGAATCGGTATGGGGAGATTACATGGACCAGGCCGACAATCTTGATTTTGTATATTCTCAGATAAAGAACCTTCGCAAGAAATTAAAAGATGCAAATGCCGAAGCCGATATACAGGCAGTATACGGCATGGGCTATAAAATGAGCTGATGAAACTTCGCAATTATACACTTCGCTATCTGATTATTGCTCTTTTAGGTGTTATCGCCATTTGGGCAGGGCTGTTCTATGCCGTTATACTGGACGAAGTGTACGACAATATAGATGACGGACTCAAAAACTCCAAGATACTCATAATCCGTGAGGCATATGCCAATGAAAAAGTATTGGAAACCAAGGAATTTGGTATCAATCAATACAAGATGACACCCTTACCGAAAGGAACACTTTATGATTTCTCCGATAAATTCATCAGCACGTTTGAGTTTATGGAATATGATGATGATAACGAACCGGTGCGCCTGCTGGAAACTGTTTTTAATGACAAAAATGGAAATCCGTATAAGCTAACGATAAGAGCATCCATGGTCGAGGAAGATGAATTGCTCGAGGACCTTCTTACTGCTCTCGTTGCTTTGTACATCATGCTGGTAATAAGCATTGCCATTATAAACCAGATCATATTGCGTAAAGCATGGAAATCATTTTATGAGATGCTAAACGGGCTTAAAAACTTCAGGCTTGGCACAGGCAATTCTTTTACAGCACCTCACTCTCCTATTTCAGAATTCAAGGCCTTAGGCACTGAGCTGGAAGATCTTTTAAAACGCAACGAGGCCATTTATGCCAGCCAGAAACACTTTATTGAAAATGCATCGCACGAGCTGCAGACACCTCTCGCCATAAGCCTTAATAAACTGGAGCTGTTTGCCGAAAACAATACCCTTCCCGAAGACCAAATGATGGAACTCGGTAGGATAAGTGATACCCTGAACAGGCTAGTACGCCTTAATAAGTCGCTCCTAATGCTTTCTAAAATAGAGAACAGGCAGTATGCCGATGAAGAAAAAGTAAATTTTAATGCGCTTGCAGAACAGCTCGTTGAAGACTACCAGGACCTTACTGAATACAAGGACATTAAACTGAATATTAATACACAGGAACAGCTAACATTCAGTATGAACAAAGGACTTGCGCTCACCCTCATCAGTAACCTGCTTAAAAATGCTATTGTTCACAACCATAACGGCGGCACAGTAAACATTATACTTGATACCCGCAGCCTTACCATCAGCAATAGCGGCAGCAGCCAGTCATTGGATAAAGAAGCCGTTTTTAAACGTTTTTACAGAGATACAACTAATGAACAGTCTACCGGACTGGGGCTCTCTATCGTAAATTCCATCATTATAAATTACAGGCTTACTGTAGATTACAGCTTTAACGGATTACATACTTTTACAGTAACCTTTCCTGAAACAGCCTAAAAAGTTTTTATTTTTCCTAATTGTTTCCAGATTCAGGATATAAGTTTGTAGTAGAAATTTAAAACAATATATATCATGAAAACGAAATTTAATTTTTTAGCAGCACTGGCTTTTACCGTAGCATTAAGCTTTACGGCATCAGCTCAAAAAAGAAACATAACCCTTAAAGAACTTCCCGCACAGGCACAAACCTTTCTCGCCAAGCATTTTCCTAACCAGGCTTCATCGTATATAATTGAAGACAAAGGCTACATTAATACAGATTATAAAGTAATGCTGACAGGCGGTACAGAAATTGAATTTGACGGCAAGGGTAACCTGGATGAAGCCGACGGAAACAAAAAAGCGATTCCTCTAAGCATACTTCCTAAACCTATAGCTGCTTATATTACTGCCAACTATAAAGGACAGGAAGTAGAGAAATTTGAGAAGGAAAAATGGGGCTACAAAGTTGAATTTTTAAATGACCTTGAACTGAAGTTTGACAGCGCAGGTAAATTTATTGGAATTGATGATTAATCTGTTACACCTACATAAACACAAAAGGCGCTTAATGAGCTCCTTTTGTGTTTATTGATTAGAAACCTGCTGTTTCTTTGTACGTTTTTCTTTTCGCCATTCCCAGGGCGCCTGCGCATGGGCATCGGCCCAAAGGCCTGCATGGGCTTCGCGGGCTTCATCCTCAATCTGAGACAATTCTTTACTTTTAGAGTACTGCTTGTAGTGCCAGGCATAACCTGCTTTTATCATTTCGCGGTTTACATTTATGCTGTCGGCCGTAATAATGGTACCCACTACACGCTTGTAACGATCTCTTTTTCCTGTTGAGATGACAGTAACTTCTTTGCCAAAACACAGGTCTGACGCATATTGTTTGGCATTTTTACCAAAAGCCTGCGATTTTTCGGGGCAGTCAATGTCTGCAAGGCGCACTTTTTCGGGCTGTCCGTCAAAAAGTACTTCAAAGGTATCACCGTCTTTAATTGCGGTAACTTTTCCCGTAAAGGTAGTAAGCTCCCGCAAAGGCGTGTTATCTTTACTTGATTTAGCCTCATTATTTTTTATTTCTGTATCCTGGCGCTTAGGCTGATGCCTGTGCCTGCCCGGACCGAATACCATATAAAAGCAGAAAGCCAGCAAAAAAAGCAGGCTTCCTGAAATATATTTTTTTTTAGATTTATTCTTCGCCAATTGAAATTGTTACATTAAAAATTAATGAAGCATTACATTAATCTTCTTTTCTCCATTTTTTGCTTTCTTCAAAAATATGCTCCATGATAGCGGCATCTTCATCGGTAAACTCAACATCGCGTCGCGACATAACAATCTTAGCGGTATCAAAAGCTTTTTTAGTTACATAAGTCGTAAAGCCCGATGCACCGCCCCATGAAAAACTCGGCACATAATTGCGCGGGAAGCCGCTGCCAAAAATATTAGCGCTTACACCTACCACTGTACCAGTATTGAACATGGTATTGATACCCGACTTACTGTGGTCGCCCATCATAAGGCCGCAAAACTGAAGTCCGGTTTTCACGAAGCCCTCTTTTTCATAGCTCCAAAGCTTAACTTCCTCGTAGTTATTCTTAAGGTTAGAGTTGTTGGTATCGGCACCAAGATTGCACCACTCGCCAAGGACTGAATTTCCTAAAAATCCGTCATGCCCTTTATTAGAATAACCAAACAGTACAGAGTTGCTAACCTCCCCGCCAATCCTGCTGTGAGGGCCAACGGTTGTAGCGCCATATACTTTGGTTGCAAGCTTAACCTGTGCCTCTTCGCAAAGTGCAAATGGCCCGCGGATAACAGAATTCTCCATTATCTCTGAATTCCTGCCAATGTATATAGGTCCGGTTGATGCATTAAGGGTAACAAACTCAAGTTTTGCACCCTCCTCTATAAATATGTTTTCAGCTGCGATAACATTCACGCTTGACGGAATTGGCTGCGAAGTGCGCCCTTCGGTCAAAAGTTCAAAATCTTCCCGTATTGCTGCATCGTTCTTTTTAAATATATCCCACGGATGCTCTATCTTCAGGCATTCCTCAGTAAAATCTATGATCTCATAGGTATCAAAGTCAACTTCCTCCTGAGAATCCTCAGTATAGAAAGCAATTACATCCTCTCCCTGAAATATAGCCTGGTTCACCTCAAGCGCTATAACCATTTCGGCAAGTACCTCGTTAGGCAGGAATGATGCATTTATCATGACATTCTGCTCCATCTCTATCATTGGGAACTTTTCCGAAAGGTATTCTTCAGTAAGTGTCGTGGTGGTATAACCAAGGTATTTCTCCCACTTTTCGCGGATGGTAAGTATACCTACACGAATATCGGCAACAGGTCTTGTATATGTAAAGGGAAGCAGGGCATTGCGCACCGTTCCGTCAAAAAGGATATAGTTCATTGTATCGGTTGTAAGTTAACGTTTCAAAGTTACAAAGTTTAAAAATGAATTTAGCCACGAATATTAATAAAATATACAGTCACGAATTGCACTAATTCTGTACTCTCAAAACAATTGTTTATGGGTCTAATAAAATCGTTTGTGAAAATTAGTGTAATTTGTGGCTGGAAACTATCCACAAAAAAAGCCTTCCGTTTCGGGAAGGCTTTTAGTATAATGTAAAGAGTAAAACTATTCTTCAGTTTTAGTCTCTGGCTTGCTGAATTTAGCATATTTAGTTTTGAACTTGTCAATACGTCCTGCAGTATCGATAAGTTTAGATTTACCAGTGTAGAAAGGGTGAGAAGTTCTTGAGATCTCCATTTTCACTACAGGGTATTCAACGCCTTCGTGTGTAATTGTTTCTTTAGTGTCAGCAGTAGATTTAGTGATAAAAACGTCTTCGTTAGACATGTCTTTAAAAGCAACTAATCTGTAATTTTCCGGGTGAATACCTTTTTTCATCTTGATAAATTTTTATTGTTTTGGCTATACCTCATTTTGAAGCTTCCTTTACGAAAGGTGTAAACAGTGTTTAGCTTTTTGTTTTTTAAACTTTTAATTGAGAGTGCAAAAGTACATTTATTTTTTTAATAACAAACACTTACTTTATTTTTTTTAAGTGTAACACAACTACATTTTTGTAGACCTATAATAACGGAATTAGTATATTTGTGGATTATTTTAAGCAACCAATCAAAAATCAAAAACAAGACATGGAAAAAACAGTAACTATTGAGAAGCCGAAGCCTGCAAAATCAATCACCCAATTTGGGTTGATATTCGGTGTTATAATGATCGCTGAACTTTCAATAATGTATATACTTAAGCCTGATCCTATCGAAAATGGCTGGGTAGGCACTATGAATAATATACTTAACTTTTTTGTATTTACAAGTTTATTTATAGCACTTGCCTGCACAAATTACAAAAAGGCAAACGGTGGGTATATCACTTTTGGCCAGTGCTTAAAGATTGGTGTTGGCGTATGTGCACTGGCAGCGTTAATCTATTCTGTTTTCTATTTTATATTTACGCTTATCTTCCCTGAATTTATACCTGAAATGTTAGAGCAGGTTAAAAGGGTTACAATTCACAACAGTCCGCAAATGACTTCAGAACAGTTAAAAATGTCAATGTCTATAATCGAAGCTACAATGCAGCCTTATGCCGCAGCACCTCTTACAATAATCATGTATTCGTTTATGGGACTTATCATATCATTAATCGTAGGCGCCATCGTTAAAAAAGAAAATCCTTATGGCGACTTTACACCACCAAGTGTAGACAATATAGGAGCTGAATAATATTAAATGAATATATCTATCGTAATCCCTCTTCTTAACGAGGAGGAATCTTTGAACGAATTACACCAATGGATCGTAAGGGTCATGGCAGAGAACAATTTCAGCTATGAGGTTATCTTTATTGATGACGGAAGTACTGACGGTTCATGGAACACCATTCAGCAGCTATCTGCACGAAATCCTGATATAAAAGGCATACGTTTCCAGAGGAACTACGGAAAATCGCAGGCGCTGCATGCCGGATTTGCCAAAGCTCAGGGAGATGTTATCATTACTATGGATGCCGACCTTCAGGACAGCCCTGACGAAATACCGGGATTATACAACATGATAACAGCCGACAACTATGACTTGGTTTCAGGCTGGAAGAAAAAGCGTTATGACTCTGTCGTAGCAAAAAACCTTCCGTCTAAATTGTTCAACTGGGCTGCCAGAAAAACATCAGGCGTTAAGCTGAATGATTTTAACTGCGGACTGAAAGCCTACAAAAATGTTGTAGTAAAAAACATAGAGGTATCCGGCGAAATGCACCGCTATATCCCTGTACTCGCTAAAAACTCGGGCTTTGCTAAAATTGGCGAAAAAGTGGTTATCCACCAGGCGCGTAAATATGGGTCGACTAAATTTGGCATGGAACGTTTTGTAAACGGCTTCCTTGACCTTATCACCATCTGGTTCCTGTCACGTTTTGGTAAAAGGCCTATGCACCTTTTCGGCGCACTGGGGGCGTTGATGTTCTTCATCGGTTTTGCTTCTTCTATATATATAGGAGCAGTTAAGCTGTACAGGCTGGCGCAGCACCAAAAGTCGATACTGATTACCGATAATCCGTGGTTTTACATTGCGCTTGCCACAATGATTATTGGTACACAGTTGTTTTTAGCAGGATTTTTAGGCGAAATTATTCTTCGCACAAAAAATAATGAGGAGCGCTATAAAATTAGCGAAATTTTATAAGTTAATTCCTGTTACATCAGGTAACTTAGGTTCTCTAAAATTTAAACAAAAATGAACATCGAAAAATCTATTCTTGATAAAGTAAACGTTTGGTTAACTCCTGTTTTTGATACAGATACACACAACGCTATAAACGAAATGATGACTTCTTCTCCTAAAGAGCTTGAAGAATCTTTTTATAAGAACCTTGAATTTGGAACGGGCGGTATGCGCGGCGTTATGGGTCCGGGTACAAACCGTATCAACCGCTATACACTTGGAAAAGCTACACAAGGCCTTTCTGATTACCTTAAAACATCATTCCCCGGCGAAGAGCTCAAAGTCGCCATTGCCTACGACTGCCGTCATAACAGCGACACCCTTGCTAAAGTTGTTGCCGATGTATTTTCAGCAAACGGCATCAAAGTATTCTTATTTTCTGAACTGCGCCCTACTCCTGAGCTTTCGTTTGCGGTAAGGCACCTTAACTGCCATGCAGGTATTGTGCTTACCGCTTCGCATAACCCACCGGAATACAATGGTTACAAAGTATACTGGCAGGATGGCGGACAGCTTGTACCGCCACAGGACGGCGAACTTATCGAGATTATCGAAGCATTAAACTATGACCAGATAAAATTTGAGGCTAACGAAGGCCTTATCGAATATATTGATGACGCAGTAGACAAGGCTTTTATACAGACTTCACTTCAGGCGGCCACATTTAACACGCAGCAGGAAGAAAAGGATGCGCTTAAGATTGTTTTCACGCCACTGCACGGCACGTCAATAACGCTTATACCTGACCTTCTTGAGAATGCAGGATATAACAATGTACACCTGGTGGCAGACCAGTCTAAACCTGATGGGGATTTCCCGACCGTAAAATCGCCAAACCCGGAAGAACCGGAAGCTTTAGCCATGGCTATAGCACTGGCCGATGAAATAAATGCTGACATCGTTGTAGGTACAGACCCTGATAGCGACCGCCTTGGCGTTGCCGTGCGTAACGGAAACGGTATCATGACACTGCTTAACGGCAACCAGACAATGGTACTTATGACGCATTTTCTTTTAGAGCAGTGGAAAAAGAAAAACCTGCTTAAAGGAAATGAATTTATTGCTTCGACAATAGTATCTACACCTATGCTTGCCGAACTGGCTACAGATTATAATGTAGGCTTTAAAGTAGGACTTACCGGCTTTAAATGGATTGCCAAAATGATAAAAGACTTCCCGGATGAAACATTCATTGGTGGAGGAGAAGAAAGTTTTGGCTATATGGTAGGCGATGCAGTACGCGATAAAGATGCTGTTACCTCTACCCTTTTGCTTTGCGAAATTGCAGCCCAGGCAAAAGCCAAAGCAAGCTCACTATACCAGGAACTTCTTAAGCTGTATGCAGAATACGGATTCTATAAAGAATACCTTATTTCACTGACTAAAAAAGGCATGGACGGCGCTGCAGAGATCAACCAGATGATGATTGGCCTGCGCGAAAATCCGCTTAAAGAAATAAACGGCCAGCGTATTGTAATGGTAGAAGATTACAAGGCGTCTACGGCACGCAACTTGTTTACAGACGAAACCGAGGAGCTAACACTGCCAAAATCTGACGTATTAATATATTACCTTGAAGACGGCACTAAAATTTGTGCGCGCCCAAGCGGTACAGAACCTAAAATCAAATTCTACTTTAGCGTAAACGAAAAACTTGGCGACGTTAAGAACTTTAAAGCCGTTGAACAATCGCTTGACGATAAGATTAAAAACATCATCGAGGAGATGAACCTTATTTAATGAGTAATTTTAAAAAAATTCTTCGCTTCGCGAAGCCTTACAAAAAGTACGCATACCTGAATATTTTTTTTAATATTCTGTATGCGCTTTTTAGTACATTATCCTTCATTGCATTAATTCCAATGATCTCGGTCATTTTTGATGACACAAAAAAAGTACAGGCAGAACCTGTATACACAGATATAGGTCATCTTAAAGATTACCTTGGAGAATATCTTAACTATTATGTAACGATTACTAATGAAACCAAAGGTGTTGAATACACCCTTGCATCAATGGTAGTTGTAATTATAAGCATATTCCTTTTAAAGAATTTCTTTAACTACCTGGCATTGTTCTTTGCGACATTCCTTAGAAACGGAGTTTTAAAAGACTTAAGGGATGCTATGTATAAAAAGATAATAGAATTGCCGTTATCATTTTATTCTGAAAAGCGAAAAGGCGATGTTATCGCACGTATGTCATCTGACGTAAACGAAGTTCAGTCTTCTTACCTGTCAATATTAGAACTTATCATTAAAGAGCCGCTTACCATTATATTCTCTATTGCAATAATGGTAACCATAAGCCCTAAACTTACCCTGTTTGTTTTTGTTTTTATTCCGCTTTCCGGATTTATAATATCTAAAATTGGTAAATCGCTTAAGAAACAGTCAGGAAGAGCCCAACAGGAACAAGGAACATTTTTATCTATCATAGAAGAAACTCTTGGCGGCCTGAAGGTGATCAAAAGCTTTACTGCTGAGAATTATTTTTCTAAGAAATTCTACGGTTCTACCGAAAGGCATTATAACCTGTCTAACAGAATTCTTAACCGCCAAAACCTTGCTTCACCGTTAAGCGAGTTTATGGGAATATTAGTAATCGCAATTCTTTTGTGGTACGGAGGCCACATGGTACTTGTTGAGCAATCACTTAAAGGGTCGGCATTTATAGGCTACATGGGACTTGCTTATAACATCCTTACGCCGGCAAAGGCTATATCTAAGGCTTCTTACGACATCAAAAAAGGTAATGCAGCAGCAGACAGACTTATGGATGTGCTTGAGCAGCATAATCTTATTGCCAATAAACCAAATGCAATAGAAAAATCGACTTTTGAAAGCAACATTTCTATAGAAAACATCAACTTCCGTTATGAGCAGGAAAATGTATTAAAAGATTTTTCGCTTATTGTTCCTAAAGGACAGACTGTTGCACTTGTAGGCCAGTCAGGAAGCGGAAAAAGTACAATTGCCAACCTGCTTACCCGTTTCTACGATGTACAGGAAGGCAGCATTAAAATAGACGGTACTGACCTGCGCGACATGAAGCTCGAATCAGTAAGGGGCATGACCGGGCTTGTAACACAAGACAGCATCCTGTTTAACGACACGGTAAGAAGCAATGTTTCTCTTGGAAAACCTGATGCCACAGACGAGGAAATTTATGCCGCACTTAAAATTGCCAATGCCTATGAGTTTGTAGAAGGACTGCCTGATGGCATCAATACAAACATCGGCGACAGCGGTAATAAGCTGTCAGGCGGACAAAAACAACGCCTTAGCATTGCACGTGCCGTACTTAAGAATCCGCCTATCATGATACTGGATGAAGCAACTTCTGCCCTGGACACCGAAAGCGAAAGACTGGTACAGGAAGCACTGGAAAACATGATGCAGAACAGGACATCGGTTGTTATTGCCCACAGGCTGTCTACTATCCAGAAAGCTGATAAGATCGTGGTAATGCAAAAAGGCCGCATTGTGGAACAAGGCACGCATGATGAGCTTATAGCTCGTGAAGGCACCTACAAAAAACTGGTAATGATGCAGTCGTTTGAATAAGGATAAAAATACTACAAATAAGCAAGAGCACTGTTACGGTGCTCTTTTTTTATTATAAAATGTAACCTAATTTAGCCTCATTGTACGGTTACTAAAAATAAGTTTATTATATTCGGCACAATATCAACAATAACAGCCTTTTATGAAAAAAATTACTTTCCTTACATTATTCTGCCTTGCAGC
This sequence comes from Flavobacterium sp. DG1-102-2, assembly GCF_033042555.1. Taxonomy (NCBI): domain Bacteria; kingdom Pseudomonadati; phylum Bacteroidota; class Flavobacteriia; order Flavobacteriales; family Flavobacteriaceae; genus Flavobacterium; species Flavobacterium sp. DG1-102-2. The sequence goes on along the minus strand of NZ_JAWLIK010000003.1, from coordinate 157,146 downwards.
CTTGGGCACTAACGCCCAAAATTTTTACAATTTTACCAAATCACAAGCCGAATATGCCAATCTCGAAAACAGCATATCTATTAATAACGGCCAGGTTTGGGATTATGATACTTTTTCAACTATCAATATTCCTTTTAGTTTTTCAATAGGTGGGCAAACTGTCAACAGATTTCTTTTCGAGGATGATTACTTTGCATTTGCAATCCCAAATGGAAGTTTTGAAGCAGGCAACGGCATCTTTTATTTCTATCCCTCGGTGGCTTTAATTCAGGATAGAACGTACAGTACTAATGTTTCGACTTCACCCCTGAGCTATAAGATAGAAGGCGAAACAGGGAATCGTATACTTAAACTTGAAATAAAAAATGCCGGGATTGAAGACGCGGTAAATCTGGGATTCAATGAAGATTTTTTTTATATAAACATCCAAGTTTGGTTATATGAAGCTGATAACACTATAGAAATAAGATATGGTGCAAACAACATTACTGATATAGCTTACGTAGCTGATCCTAATGACCGCCTTTTTGCAGGAATTGAAGAAAGTGACACCAAAATTTATGTAATTTATGGTGAAAATTTAGACCCAACTTATGGAGAATTTGTAGAAGCAAATTTACCTGATCAACTTGGGGCAGATGCTTTCCCATCTAACGGCACTGTTTACAGGTTAGCACCAACTTCTGTTGCAGGCGTGCCACAATTTGTAACGTCAACTACAAGACTATATCCTAATCCTGCGTCGAATGTAGTAAATCTAAAATCAGATAATGTTATGGTTTCAGAATATGCAATTTATAACATTCTTGGAAAATTGGTAGCGGAGAGCAAAATTACCGAAACCAATAATGCACAGATAAACATAGAAAGTTTAGAGAAAGGTATATACTTTGTGAAAGCAAACAACCACTATTTAAAGTTCATAAAGAACTAACACTACATGACAATCGTATATAATAATATTTGGTTAAGGATAGCTGCATTTTTTGCAGCTATTTTTTTATGCCGTAACTTTAAACTTTAAATCCGAATTTATATATGCCCGTAAAAGCTATTATCTACGACCTTGACAATACCATATTCCCTGTCAGCTCTATAGGAGACAAGCTATTTGGCCCGTTGTTTGACCTTATCGCGCAAAGCGGTCAGCATAATGACCGGATGGGCGACATACGTTATGCCATAATGCGGACACCATTCAGAATAGTAGCACAGCGCCATAACTTTAGCGATGAACTTACACAAAAAGCAATAGAACTACAGGATATCATCGAGTATACAGGCGAGATACTACCTTTTGAAGACTATCCTGAGACCAGAAACATTCCCGGAGAGCGCTTCCTTGTCACTACCGGTTTTAAGACCATGCAGCTAAGTAAAATAAGGCAATTAGGCATTACGGCAGACTTTAAGGAGGTGCACGTTGTAAATCCTGTAGAGAGTTCAAAAAAAGAAGTTTTTGCAGATATACTTAAACGCTACGATTACAAACCTGAAGAAGTCCTAGTTATAGGCGATGACCCGGAATCTGAAATTGCTGCTGCAAAGGAGCTGAACATTCCCACTGTTCTATATGATAAAACAAGTACCTTTAGCAAAGACGAAGCAGACTATACAATTGATCATTTTTCTGCCTTAAAAGACATTTATCTAAATTCCTGATTTAAAAGTAATGTACATACCTAACTCTGAGATAAACCTTCCTGATAACGACACCATAGTATGGAAATACATGGATTTGTCTAAATTTCTGGATATGCTGTTGTGCCGCCAGCTTTTTATGTCGAGGTCAGATAAATTTGAAGACCAGTATGAAGGTACATTCAGCGAGCCCACGTATGAGGAACTAAAAAAATTATCCGAAAACAATCAGGAGTTTCTTAACTACCATAAGCACCATCGTAAAAATGTCGTTATAAACAGCTGGCACATCAACGAATATGAATCTTTTGCTATGTGGCAGATATTCACAAAAAATAATGAAGGGCTGGCAATACAGTCCACTATTGGCAGGCTTCAGGAAGCGCTGGGACCGGAGAACCGTTATAACCAGTACATAGGCGCTGTAAAATATATCGATTATAAAAAAGAATATGTTCCGCTGGATAATCCTTTTTTTCCCTTCCTTTTCAAACGAAAAAGCTTTCAGTACGAACGTGAGGTGAGAATAATATCTGACCTTTCAGATCAGAATACCTACATAAATGAAGGTGTTAAAACCAACGTAGACATCAAAAAAATGATTGACAAGATTTACATTCACCCAAAATCAGAGAACTGGTACAAAAATCTTGTAATACAGCTTATGCAGCAGCTAGGCTTTGATTTTGAAATTGAAAAATCTGACCTGGAGAGCGATATTTTTGTTTAGTAGTATAGATGACAGATAAAAAACCTGGACGCAGCTTTAAGCTAGTTTACCGGCTCATAATTGGTAACCGGCATATCCGGCTGAAGCAGGCTTACATAATGATAATGCACCTTGTCGTTTTTATCAAAAGCACCATTCTTGTTTATATCCTCTATAGTACGAAAGTATATCCTGCCCTGTGCATCTATAATATTCCAGTCGATAAGTTCCTGAACATCGTCAGACAGTTTCCTGAAACCCTGTCCGCTGGCATCGCTAATATATAATGACCTGATATCATTCGCATCTACCTTGCCATCCTGATTGGTATCTGCATCTACGAGTGTGTAAAGCAACAGGTTCTTTTTGTATTTATCGGCAATTGTATTAAGATATGTGGCGGTCTGGATCTGTACTTTCTTATCGGTCAGCGAATGTAGGGCCGTTGAATCTATGTGCTGAAATTTAAGGTTCTCAAAGTAACCTGTAATTTCAAAGCGGTTATAATTAGAGATGGCATAACTTACAGAACTATTGGTACGGCTGCTGCCGTAGCTCCTGTTACTGTCGTCGTATACGCGTATATCACCTATCGGGTGGATAAGGTATTTGGTACCTTCCATGTGCACAGGAAGATCCGAAACCTTTATCTCAGTAGAATCTACTTTTTTAGCCTGTCCTTTAGCCGCAGGTGTATTGCCGTCATAAATTACTTTAGGCTTTTCGGTTTCATTCTTACAGCTTACAAATAATATTGCAGATATAGAGAATAGGGCTATCAGGACTTTTTTCATTTTATAAAAGATATAATACCAAAAATACGCAAAAACTTTCAATAACTATATGCTTACGTTCAGCTTAAGGCTAAATACGCGACTCGTAAGATAATTAGGAATCCCATACTGGCTCTTTGTATACGCATCACGAACCCATGTATTGGTTATTGCATTTTGGTTATTAAACAGGTTAAATATCTCTAAACCAAGAGACAGGTCCCTGAATACAGAAAGCCAGTGCCCTTTTGGATACTCCATTTTAGAATCTTTAAATACATACGAGAATCCGGCATCTACACGGCGGTAGTCGTTAAGCCTTGACTGGTATTTATAGGAATCAGCATACGATGGCGAACCACCCGGCAATCCTGTATTATATACCAGGTTAAGATACAGCTTAAGGTTAGGTATGCTAGGCACATAATCCTGAAAAAGGATACCAAACTTAAGCCTTTGGTCTGTTGGCCTTGCAATGTACCCCCTGTCATCTATGTTTTCTTCTGTTTTCATGTAGCCAAAGCTCAGCCACGATTCTGTACCCGGCACAAACTCACCGTTCATCCTTACGTCAAGTCCGTAAGCATAAGCAGTAGCGTCATTATTGGCACGGTAGCGCATACGCACATTTTCTAATGTATACGAATTTACGTTATCCATTTTTTTATAGTAGGCTTCAGATACAAGCTTAAATGGCCTTTCCCATAATTTAAAGCTGTAATCGTTACCTAACACCACGTGAATGGATTGCTGTGCTCTTACGTTAGGCCTTACCTGCCCTAAAGAATCACGTAATTCCCTGTAAAATGGCGGCTGGCTGTATAAACCTCCCGAAAGGCGGAACAGCATATCCATTTTCCAGGCCGGTTTTAACGTAAGCTGACCTCTCGGGCTCACAATCGTTTGTCCTTTGCCTTCTACATCTCCCCCTACTTTCCAGTAATGGGCACGTACACCTGCATTAATAAACAAATCGGCAGCGCCAATTTTTGTCCTGTGGCTCCACTGCGTAAAGCCTGAGAAACGGTTTATAGTCACAAAATTCGTAGACCTTATATTGCTATATGGAACAAGTTCGCCTGTATACGGGTTGTACGGCTGGTCATTTCGAGGCAGATCTACAACAGGAGGCCTTATCGAGAATCCTGCCGAATCTATAACTTCGTATTCGTACAAACGGTCACGAATATCTTCACGGGTATATTTAACACCCCACTCCAGCCTGTCTTTATTTATAATATGGTACCCTTTTACCTCTGCATTGGCAATAAGCGCATCAAGGTCGTTGCGGGCGTGTGTAAGCTGAGAGCCTACTGCACGGGCAAACCTGATATCACCAAAGGTTTCAGAACCTATATTAGTGTCAACTTCTCCAAGATTATATTGTGCAAGTATATCAAAATGCTCCTGCTCCTGCGTATGGTACAATGAACCTATAACTTTTAACTGAAACGTTTCAGATACCGTATAAGTAGATTTTAAGGCGCCGAAGTAAGTAGTATACTCATCTTTTTCCTGCCCGTCGTAAAATATCTGCAGGGCAACAGGATCGTCTATAGTACCAAAGTTAGTCTGCCTTGTGAGCGGCTGGTAATGATATTTATTCTGCGATATGTTACCCAGAAAACTTATTTCCCACTTTTCTGTTGGGTTAAAGTTGATCATCGTTTGAATATCGGCAAAAGTAGGCTTAAAGTTAGATGTTGTCTCCTGGCTGTTAACCAAAAGACTGTTATCCCTGTAACGGGCACCTATAAGCCCGCTCCATTTCTGGTTTTTAGAAATTCCTTCAGCTGTTATGCTTCCGCCAAGAAAACTAGCTTCAGCCTGAAGTCCGTTTCTATAAGGTCTTCTATAAGTAATATCTAACACCGAAGACATTTTATCGCCATATTTTGCCTGGAATCCACCCGCTGAAAACTCAACGTTTTCTACCATGGCAGTATTCGTAAAACTCAAACCTTCCTGCTGTCCTGAGCGGATAAGAAAAGGACGATAGATTTCAATATCCTCTACATACACAAGGTTTTCATCATAGTTACCACCGCGCACAGCATACTGCGTACTCATCTCATTATTAGAATTACCCCCCAGCAGCTTTACGATATTTTCAACACCGGGATTTGCACCGGGAATGTTTTTTATTGCCTCTGGCGAAATTCTCGTAAGCCCCTGTATCCTCTGCCTGCTGGTTGTACCATTTATGGTAAGACCACCCATTTCTTTACTTGTACCTATAAGTATGGCGTTGATCTCTCCCTTACTGTTAGCCGGTAAATTAATCACTGCCGAAGCAGTAACAAAAGTAATATGCGAATATTGGATCGTAACATCTTTATCTGCCGGAATCTCAAGTTTGTAAAAACCTGTTTTATCTGATACTGTCTGGCCTTTTACGCCATTATCATCATAAAAAACGGTAACGGCGTCTACCGGCTGGCGGCCTTCATCTAAAAGTACACCATATATAAGAGCTTTTTCCTGGGCAAATGCGGTTGCTCCTATTAGTAACAGAAGCAAGGTAAAAATTTTATTTATCGTTTTCAACAGAGGTTGGGTTTTGTGTTCTGAAAAAATGCGTTTCAAAGGTAGCAGAATTTCCCACACTATCAGTAACTGTAACTTTTAAATCGTTACGCCCGTCGGCAACTACGCCATCGCTGAAGTTGTGGTATATAATCTTTGTCTTGTAATCGTAATGCATAAGTATCCATTTCCCGTTAAGCCATGCGTCAATGGTTGCAATCCCGGAACGGTCGTCACTTATCTTCAGGCTGAACTGTTTGTTCTTAGTAAGCCATTTCCCTGCTGTAAAGCTCGGGCTGTAAATTTTTGGCGGATTATAATCCTGAACCAATTTAAAATCGCCAAGTACTTTTACTTTGGCTGTAAGCCTGCCTGCATCCATATAGCTTGAGTTATACGAAATACGTTTTTCTGTAAAACCTGCGATAAATGTTTTTTGCAGTACGTCTTTAGGTATTCCGGTTACGTCAAATGAAACCGTGAGCGGCGAATGCACCGGGATCGTCGCATTGTGCAGATGCAGCACCGAATCTTTTACATCAAAATCCATGTAAAAATCTTCATAGAATGCATTAGCAGGAATAAATACCGAAACGTTATTCTTTGTATAATTACTGTCGTTGCCTGCTTTTACGAGGTATGGGGTAATATTTTTTGTTTCTTTTATTGCAGCGGCTGCGTCGGCATATTCTATGCTTCCGTTGATTATCTTTTTGTTGCCGTGATAATCGCTTACCTCAATCCTATAGTTTTTAACCTCACCGGGGGTGATATCAAACTGCCCATTAGACGTATTTTTTTTGATTACCGAAAAACCATAAGGCGTTTTAATAAAAAGCTTCTGGAAACGCTGGCCTGTGCTGTAAAACTTCTGGTAATCTATAAAGTTGTTGATATAACGCGATTCGTCAAACGCGAAGGTGTTAAAGGTGTACTGGAAATATGGATTTCCGTTAAAAAATGTTTCAACGTGGTAAATGCCGTTATTGCCCACGCTGCCCTCTGATTTATCAGAAGCATTTATAGCCAGCCCAATCTTACCCCTTGCTACAATCTTATCGGCAAGGTACGTACCGTCTGCCTGTAGCTTTAAATTAACAAGCGACGATTTTTCAGATCCGTCTGCAACAGCCCCATCACTCAGCGGATAGACCATCATACCAAAAACAGAGGGCACCTTTGTATCCTGCATCTTTTTATCCATACCGAATAGCAGCGGATTAATAACCCATTCTGTTTTTGTATCCCTGAATTCAAAGTGAAGATGAGGCCCGCCTGAACCACCGCTATTGCCCGAATAGCCTATAAGTTCCCCTTTAGTTACTTTTATCTGGTCCTTAGCCGGAAACAATTCAATGTCAAAAGATTTTTTCTCATACTGTCTCGCCCTTACATAGTCATCTATCCTTGCAGAATACGCCTGAAGGTGCCCGTAAAGCGTAGTAAAACCATTTGGGTGGTCTAAATACAATGCTGTTCCGTAACCATACGATGATACCCTTACGCGCGACACATAACCGTCGGCGGCGGCATAGACCGGCAAGCCTTCGCGTTGCTGTGTTCTGAAATCCAGGCCTGCATGAAAATGGTTTGTACGTAACTCGCCAAAAGTACCCGATGGATTTATGGGTATGTCCATTGGTGAACGGAAATAATCCTGTGGAAATGGCTGCTGCGCCCAAAGCGAGGTAATAAATAATAAAGTAAAAAACAGTAATCTCATAGGGCTAAAATATAAAAAAGCAGCTGAAAAACAATTGGCATTAGCTTAAACTTATAACTGTTTCCCCTACAATTTATCACGCCGTTACGAAATTTTTCGCATAAATTTTACACAAAGTATTGTTTCTAATTAAAGTAATATTAACTTTGTAAAATCATGTAATGAAAGTTGACTGTTATGAGCGGATTATCCCAAATAGTTGATGCTCTTGAGATTAAAATAGAAAAGCTCGCCCAGAAACTGGACAGGCTGCAAAAAGAGAATCAGGAGCTGGAGAATGAGGTTTCCCGGTCAGCTTTGGCCTTAAGCAGGCAGAGTGAGGAGGTTACATTGCTTAAACAGCAAAACGAATCGCTAAGAATGGCCAATTCATTACTGGGCAGTGACGACAACAAAAGAGAGACAAAACTCAAAATAAATTCATTGATTCGCGAAATTGATTACTGTATAGCACAGCTATCTGATTAAAAAAAGAAGATGGACGACAAGCTTAAGATCAAAATATCAATTGCAGACAGGGTTTACCCGCTAAACGTAGATCCGTCGCAGGAAGAAGGGCTTAGGAGCGCTTCTAAAAAAATTGATGCCATGATGAGGCAGTTCGAAGAAAACTATGCAGTGCGCGATAAACAGGATGTTTTAGCCATGTGTGCATTACAGTTTGCAGCACAGGTAGAACAAAAGCAGCTGGACAAGTCTGCCGATCTTGACACAGCCTTTGAAAGGCTTAAGCAAATGGATGAAAAAGTGAGTGCGCTTCTCGAAAAATAATAAAAATACGTTCTTTACATACGTCAAAAATACTGCCTACATTAGTACCAATTTGATAAACTCAACGCCAATATTTTAAAATGGATGAATCGTCGCTACTATAGCATGCTGCCCTGAGCAGATCCTTGAACAGCTTGTTAGTCCAAAACTTGTCTTTACGAGTTTATACAATTCTTCTGATGTAGGCTTTTTTATTTAAACATACCAAACAAATCTATGGATATTACTTTAATTATAATTATTGCACTGGTAGGAACCGCGGTCGGTTTTGGAATCGCCAAGTTCCTCGAGAAGAAAAACGTATCAACCCTGATAAAAAACGCTAAAAAAGAAGCAGGTTCTGTACTTAAAACTGCACAAATTGAGGCTGAATCGATAAAAAAAGACAAATTACTGCAGGCTAAAGAAAAATTTCTTGAACTAAAAGCAGAGCATGAACAGGTTATCTTAGGCAAAGACAAGAAAATCGCCGAAGCAGAGAAAAGAACAAGGGACAAAGAATCTCAGATATCAAACGAATTAGCGAAGACAAAAAAGGTTAACGATGAGGCTGAAGCTAAGATCGCTGACTATAACTCGCGTATTGATTACCTTGATAAAAAACAACAGGAGATAGACAGGCTTCACAAAAGCCAGGTAGACCAGCTTGAAGTTATTTCAGGACTATCTGCAGATGAAGCTAAGAACCAACTTGTGGAAAGCCTTAAGGCCGAGGCTAAAACAAGTGCAATGTCTCACATACAGGACACTATTGAAGAAGCAAAGCTTACTGCGCAGCAGGAAGCTAAAAAGATAATCATCAGCACTATCCAGCGTGTGGGTACAGAAGAAGCAGTAGAAAACTGTGTATCTGTATTTAACATCGAATCTGACGATGTGAAAGGGCGTATCATTGGGCGTGAAGGACGTAACATCCGTGCGCTTGAAGCAGCTACAGGTGTTGAGATCATCGTTGATGACACACCGGAAGCTATTATCCTTTCATGTTTTGACCCTGTAAGAAGGGAAATTGCACGTCTTGCATTGCACAAGCTTGTTACTGATGGTAGGATTCACCCTGCACGTATTGAAGAAGTTGTTGGAAAAACAGCAAAACAGATAGAAGACGAGATCATTGAGGTAGGTAAACGTACTGTAATTGACCTTGGTATCCACGGACTCCACCCTGAACTTATTAAAATTGTGGGAAGGATGAAATACCGTTCTTCTTACGGACAGAACTTACTGCAGCACTCAAGAGAAGTATCTAAGCTTTGTGGTATCATGGCGGCAGAACTTGGCCTTAATGTTAAGCTTGCTAAAAGAGCAGGTTTACTTCACGATATAGGTAAAGTACCGGATGCAGAAAGCGACCTTCCTCACGCACTACTTGGTATGCAGTGGGCCGAAAAATATGGTGAAAAAGAAGAGGTTTGCAACGCGATTGGTGCTCACCACGACGAGATAGAAATGAAGTCACTTTTATCTCCTATCATCCAGGTATGTGATGCTATATCTGGTGCAAGGCCGGGCGCAAGGAGACAGGTTCTTGACTCTTACATTCAGCGTCTTAAAGACCTTGAAGACATCGCTTATGGATTCCAGGGCGTTAAGAGTGCTTATGCCATCCAGGCAGGACGTGAGCTTCGTGTTATTGTAGAAAGCGAAAAAGTAACCGATGATATGGCTGCTAACCTTTCATTCGAAATATCGCACAAGATACAGACTGAAATGACTTACCCGGGTCAGGTAAAAATTACCGTGATCAGGGAAACAAGGGCGGTTAACATTGCCAAATAAAACGCTTAATTATTGAGAAACTTATATTCTCAGGCTTTAAATATAAACTCCGGAGGTAACTTCGGAGTTTTTTAGTTTAAAAACTTGTTTTGATTTTGTAAATTCTTACATATATGCCCATATTAATAATACATTCTGTATAATGATATGCTGATATACTGAAATGTAAGATCACGGTTTATTTTTGCAAATACCTGGATTTTCAAACAATTTGAGTTCCAGTTTTTTATGGCTTATCGATATTCTCAATAGTTAAGCTTTAGTTAAAATCACCATTAGTGGGTATTTCACTTGTTAAAAAAAGTCATAATTTTGCGCCAACAATAATCAATTATCACAATCAAATGAAAAAAATTTTATTATCAGCTATCGCAGTAATGGCTTTTGGTTTTGCTAACGCACAGGAATCAACAGGAACTGTAGGTTTTAAACAAGGAGACATTTTTGCTACCGGATCAATAGGATACGGATCAGAAAAAACCGGAGATTTTAAAACTAACCAATTCAACTTTTCTCCAAAAGCGGGTTTTTTTGTAACTGACAACATTGCTATTGGTGTACAATTAGGCTATACTTCAAGCACTGAAGAGCAGCCAGGTGAAGGTGACGTTAACTCAAACACGTTTGAGGTTGGAGCTTTTGGTAGATACTATTTTACTCCTGCAAGAAACTTTTCTTTCTTTGGCCAGCTTTCTTTAGGTTATGCTACACAAAAAACGGATCAGGATGGTGTACCTGGAGAGTCTAAATCTAACGGTGTAAACGTAGGTCTTGCTCCTGGTATTAGTTATTTTGTATCTGAGCATATCGCTCTTGAGGCTACTTTCGGTCTTTTAGGATACAACACGGTTAAACCGGACGTTGATGGTGCAGAATCTACAGATTCTTTCAACATTGGTGCAAACCTTACTGATATCAATTTTGGTATAGTTTACAAATTCTAATATAATTAGTTTTTCAAATAAGAAAGCCCCATGCGTTGCATGGGGCTTTTACTTTTATAAGATGATAAGGTCTTAGAATTTGTAACCGATACCAATCTGGAAAACCGAATTTTTAATATCCTGGTCTTTTACAACATCTGTTATACCTAAGTTATAACGACCTGTTGCAAATAATCCCATTTTTGTTTGGAATGTAAGGCCTGCAGCCACGCCAAATTCAAAATCTTCTGCTTCGTTAACGTCAAGGTCTCCCCCATCTGCATTTGCATCAGCATCAATCTCTTCATTTACCTTAAAGCTGAACTGTGGACCTGCTTCAATACTTAATCCTTCTATCAGATACACCTTAGCAAGTACCGGCACATTAATGTAATCTAGCTGGTACTCTACTTTTCCTTCTCCACCAAAGATACCTCCGTTTACATCACTTTTAAATCCCTGTCCTGAATACAGTGCCTCTACTTGTAAAGAGAATATCTCTGCAAGCGGAAATTCGGCTAATAAACCAACATGGAAGCTTGTTCTTGAATCAGGGCTGTCAAAATCATCGCCTGTTACTGTTGCAAAGTTAACCCCACCTTTTACACCAAAGCTTGGTGACATGTTAGTGTTGCTTGGATCCTGTGCATATACTGTTGCTCCTGCAAATAGTAATGCTGCTGCTGAAAGTGTTTTAAATAGATTTTTCATTTTTATAGGTTTTAGTTTTGTATTTCAAAATTATAGCATTAAAATTGGCGTAATTCCGAAAGGATTCTTAATTCACATAACTTTAACCACGTATGAAAAGTTGGATTAAATTCATAAGCGACTATAAATCATACCTTAAGATAGAGCGCGGCCTCTCTGTAAATTCTGTAGAAAATTACTGTTTTGACGTGCGAAGACTGGTGGAATACCTTGATAATAATGCAATTGAGGTTTCTCCGCTTGTTATAGATGAAGAAATAATCCAGCAGTTTGTTTACCATATTGCGTCAGAGTTGAATCCGCGTACAAGGGCAAGGATAATTTCGGGCCTTAAGAGTTTTTTTAACTATTTAATCTTTGAAGATTATAGGAAAGATACCCCTATGGAGCTTATTGAGGTGCCAAAAATTGGCAGAAAACTACCTGATACGCTTTCAACTTCAGAAATTGATGCGCTTATTGGTGCAGTTGAAATGAATAAAAGAGATAAGGAAGACAGATCTCAGGGAGAGCGCAACCGTGCCATGCTAGAAACATTATACAGTTGCGGGTTGCGCGTATCTGAATTGGTTACCTTAAAATTATCTGACCTTTATTTTGATGAAGGGTTTATCAAAATTACAGGAAAAGGCAATAAACAGCGTTTTGTTCCTATTGGCAGCTTTACACAAAAATACATCAACATATATATAGAAGCTGAACGCAATAAGCTTACCATACAAAAAGGGCATGAAGATACCCTGTTTCTAAACCGTAGGGGCAAGAGCCTTACCCGCGCTATGATCTTTACCATAATTAAAGACCTAGCGAAGAAAATTGGACTTACCAAGACAATAAGCCCGCACACTTTCAGGCATTCGTTTGCCACGCACCTGCTTGAAAACGGTGCTGATTTACGGTCCATACAACTAATGATGGGCCATGAATCTATCACGACGACAGAGATTTATATGCACATTGACAGAAAATTTCTCAGTAACGTACTCAATACTTACCACCCAAGACGATAATAATTAAATAAAAGACCCTTTTTTTTAATAAAAGTTATTAATTTTAAGACTTGCATTAAAACAGAAAATGGGGAGATGAAGGTTTTTGATAATCCTGATATTGTTGATGGTGAAAGCCTGAGTGATTTTTATGAAAAGCTTTTAAGTCAGGTTCCGGATCTTATATTTAAGATACGCTGGAACAGTGACTCAAAACGCTATGCCATTATATTTTTAAGCGAGAGTATTAATGACTTACTCGAAACGCCCTCTAAGGTGTTCATAACAGATCCTACTAAATATTTCCGCGAGCGAATCTTTGAAGAAGACCTGCAGCCATTTATAAGCAGCCTTGAAAAATCGAGAAAAACCATCTCTCAATGGGACAATATATTCAGGGTAAACCTGCCCATTAAGGGGCTAAGATGGATGCAAATAACAGCGAAGCCTGAACTTAAGCCCCATGGCTCAGTGAGCTTTTATGGCAGGGTAACCGATATTACCGAATTTAAGCGCCAGGAACAAAAACTTCACTTATCGGAAGAGCGTTACCACTATGCTCTGAAAGCGGCATCGGAAGGAATATGGGATTGGGACATGAAGACCAATGTGGTATACCTCTCTGCACAGCTAATGAAAATGCTGGGTAAAACAGAGGTGCCTGCTTATTTTCCGAATACTTTTTGGTTAAGCCGCATCCATCCTGATGATATGGAGGCATATAATAAAAGTAAGACCGATTATTTTAAGAAGAAGAATGCAACTTACGAAAGCATTTATCGTGTCGTTACCGACCAAGGCAAATACCGCTGGGTGCTTAGTCGCGGCAGTGTTGTTGATTATGATGCCAAGGGTAAGCCTGCAAGGGTTATAGGTACGCTAAAAGACATTAACCTGCTTAAGGAGAAAGAAGTAGAGCTGGGCAACACCATAAATATAATTGTAAGCCAGAATAACCGCCTTAATAATTTTGCACATATAGTTTCGCATAATTTAAGGTCGCATGCAAGTAACCTTAAAATGCTGCTGGATTTATTTAAAACTGCAGATGCAGAAGAACGTGAAGAGATGCTGGAGCACCTGGAAGCTATCTCAAACGGGCTGAGCATTACCATAAGCCACCTTAAGGAACTTGTAGAGATACAAACAGAGATAAAGAATGTACGTGAGCAGCTGAACCTGAGGCACTACCTTAAAAACATACTCAACATACTGCATAACGAAATTAAAAAGCACAATGTAGATATCGAAATCAACATACCGCTGGATGTTACAGTAAACTATAATCCTGCCTATCTTGAGAGTATATTGCTTAATTTTACAACGAATGCCATTAAATATTCAAGTCAGGAAAGAAAGCCGATGCTTTCGTATGATTTTGAGATCATTGACGGCAGGAAGATATTATCCATTTCTGATAACGGATTGGGTATAGATCTTAAAAAACATAAAAACTCCCTTTTTGGGATGTACAAAACCTTTCATAAAAACCAAAATGCCAGGGGAATTGGCCTTTTTATTACTAAAAACCAGGTTGAGGCAATGGGAGGAAAGATTGAAGTGACCAGTGAACTAAACAAAGGAACGACATTTAAAATTTACTTTGATGAAGAAGATTAGCAACCTTTTTGTAATAGATGATGATAAGATTTATCATTTCCTGCTAAAAAACCTGTTTAAACAGAACGGAATAGACGTTGCATCTACTTTTTTTATTAATGGTCATGACGCCATAGAGCATATTAAGACAAATCCGTCAGGCGAAGTTTTGCCGGATTTAATACTATTAGATGTAAATATGCCGATAATGAACGGCTGGCAGTTTCTTGAAGAATTTAATAAAATATCGGGCTCTCTCGCTAAAAAGCCCACGATATATATGATAAGCTCGTCTAATAACGAGGTTGATATCAACAAATCGAAAGAATTTGACGGGGCTGTAAAGGGATATTTTTTAAAGCCTATTTGCAAAGAAGACCTTGAAAAGATCTTTCTTTACTAGGGTATAAGATATGTCTATGACTATTATAAGAAAAAATGATGCAAAAAATTTGCGTTGATAAAAATATACACCTTACCTTTGCTTAACGCTGTTAAGTAATTTAAAAGCTATAAAAATGGGAAGTAAAGAGAGAATTTTAAGACAGAAGGAAGAAACCCGTTCTAATATACTTAAGGCTGCCAGAGAAATCGTAAAAGAAGAAGGATGGCAGGGCCTGAGCATGCGTAAGATTGCTGACAAAATTGAATATACAGCTCCGATTATTTACGAATATTTCTCTAATAAAGAGGCTATACTACAAGAATTGACGTGTAAAGGCTTTATGATCTTAACAAAAGACCTTGAGGCTGCAAAGGCAGAGTCTGAAGATGCTGCTGCGCAATTAGAGGCAATGTGGCTTGCTTATTGGAATTTTGCTTTAAAGAATAAGGAAATGTACCAGTTGATGTACGGCGTGGAAATGACCTGCTGTGCCCAACGAAATACGGATACAGACGCACCATACGTGTTGATAACATCTGTAATTTCTGAGATCATGGGACTTAAAGAACCTAAACCGGAAGTAATTAAACAGAAATACTTCCTGTTCTTTTCGGTTATCCACGGACTTATTTCAATAAACATTGTAGGTAACGGATTATCTGACGAGATCAATAAACAAATATTAAAAGACGCAATCGCCGGTATTGTACGGTATATAAAAGAAGAATAAAAAAATTTGCCAATCCACTTAACACCATTAAATAATCTAACTCAATTATATCATGAATCTACATCTTTAGCAATTTTGCTTTTTTTTACCGAATTACTTAACACCGTTAAATGGTTTAAAAGCATAAAGTCAAACACATCATTATTATTTTAATTTTTTTGGACTATCACTTAACATCATTAAATAATCTAACTTCATTATGAAACGCATAATTTTAATCATAGCTATTGTTCTTGTTGCCGGCATAGCTTTTTATGGCTTCACTAAAAGCTCAGACGAGCAGGCCCCTGCCGCACAGGCAGTGTCGGTACCTGTATTCACTGTAGGCTCCGGTCAGGCCGTAACCTATCAGGAATATCCTGTTACTGTAGAAGGCAGGACTAACGTAGAGATACGCCCGCAGGTAGACGGCTACCTTGATAAGGTATTTGTAGATGAGGGTGCCTTTGTAAAAGCAGGCCAGCCGATCTTCAAAATAAACGAAAGCCGTTACCGCGAATTACTTAATAATGCTCAGGGAGCGCTCAACAGTGCCGAAGGTGCACTTATAAATGCCAAACTTGAGGTTGAAAAAATGACCCCGCTTGTTGAAGGCAAGGTAATTTCGGAATTTCAGCTTAAGAATGCTAAAGCGTCTGTTAAGATTGCCGAAGCAAATAAAAATCAGGCGCAGGCTGCCGTAGCATCAGCAAGAATCAACCTTGGCTACACATTAATAACTGCACCTGTAGACGGTTATATTACACGCCTGCCTAAAAAACAAGGAAGCCTTGTTTCTGCTGCCGACCCTACTCCACTTACGTTACTATCTGACATTCAGGAAGTACATGCATACTTTTCTCTTGGGGAAGCTGATTTTATAGCATTCAAAGATAAATTTGAAGGCAATACATTAAACGACAAACTTAAAAAGCTGCCTCCGGTTGCTTTAGTATTAGCTGATAACAGCGAATATGAGCAAAAAGGCAAGATTGATATGGTAGACGGCCAGTTTGACAGAACTACAGGTGCCATAACTTTCAGGGCTAGTTTTCCAAATGCAAAAGGGCTATTACGCTCAGGTAATACAGGAAGGGTTCGCGTTGGCATAAACCACGATAATGTAATACTTATTCCGCAGTCTGTTACGGCAGAAGTACAGGATAAGGTATTTGTATATGTAGTGGATAAAGACAATAAAGTTACTAAGAGCCCTATTACTATTTTAGGTAAAAGCGGCACTGATTATCTTGTAAAAGACGGAATTAAAGCAGGCGACCGATTAGTATTTAAAGGCTTTGAAACGCTACAGGACGGAACAGTTATCGTTCCTGAAAAAGTTCAGCCTGAAGTTGCTGCTAAATAATTACAAACTAACAATTTAAGCAAAACCAAACATGTTTAAAAAATTTATAGACCGGCCGGTTCTGGCTACGGTCATATCCATCCTATTGGTAATTCTAGGTATATTAGGCCTCGTAAATTTACCTTTACAACAGTTTCCTGACATTGCCCCGCCGGCGGTACAGGTAACCGCTCTTTATCCTGGTGCTAACGCAGAGACCGTACTTAGGTCGGTTGCGCCATCGCTGGAAGAGTCAATAAACGGTGTAGAGAACATGAGCTATATGAGCTCTACAGCAAGTAACGACGGATCGCTTGTTATTACTGTATACTTTAAACTGGGAACAGATCCTGACCAGGCTGCGGTAAATGTACAGAACAGGGTATCGCAGGCCACAAGCCAGCTTCCGTCTGAAGTTATACAAGCAGGTGTTACTACGGCAAAACAGCAAAACAGCCTTATCATGGTACTTTCTATGTACACAGAAAATGATAAAGCATATGACCAGACGTTTCTTGCCAACTATGCGCAGATAAACATCATTCCTGATATTAAAAGGATTCCGGGCGTAGGCCAGTCAATGATTTTTGGTGGTAGTAAAGACTACTCCATGAGGGTTTGGCTTAAGCCATCTCAAATGTCTACCTACAATATTACACCAAGAGAAGTTACAGCAGCTATACAAGACAAGAACTTAGAAGCTGCACCGGGTAAATTTGGTGAAAGCAGTAAAGAATCTTTTGAATACGTTATTAAATATAAAGGTAAGCTTAACAAGCCTACCGATTACGAAAACATAATTGTTCGTACCAACGCCGATGGTTCTATACTACGCCTTAAAGACGTGGCAAGGGTAGAATTTGGAGCTTACACCTACGGTAACTTTACAAGGGTAGACGGTAAACCGGGAGTAAATATTGCAGTAATGCAGCTACCTGGTTCTAATGCAAATGACATCCAGGTTTCAATTGCACAACTAATGGAAAAAGCGTCAAAAAACTTCCCTAAAGATGTAAAATACCTGACGCTGTATAACACTAAAAGAATGCTTGATGCTTCTATCGAACAGGTAGAGCACACTCTTATAGAGGCGTTTTTACTTGTATTTATAGTAGTGTATCTCTTTCTTCAGGATTTTAGGTCAACCTTAATTCCAGCCATTGCAGTTCCGGTAGCAATTTTAGGAACGTTCTTTTTCATGTCGTTGTTTGGTTTCTCTATCAATATGCTAACACTGTTTGCTTTGGTACTGGCTATTGGTATCGTTGTGGATGATGCCATCGTGGTCGTAGAGGCGGTGCACTCCAAACTGGAGCGGGGCTATCAGCCAAAACAGGCCACCACATCTGCCATGAGCGAAATTACAGGAGCTATTATCTCTATTACACTGGTAATGTCGGCAGTATTCCTTCCGGTAGGATTCATGGAAGGTTCAACCGGGGTATTCTACAGGCAGTTTGCATTAACATTGGCTATAGCAATCGTTATATCGGCAGTAAATGCATTAACCCTGAGCCCTGCGCTTGCAGCATTGTTCTTAAAAGGACATGATCATAACCACACCCATAGCGATGTTGATAAAGATTATGAATATAAAGCGCCTAACTTTAAAGAAAGGTTCTTTAAAGGCTTCAATGTGGGTTTTGATAAGATCACAAACCGTTACATGGGCAGCCTTAAGTTCCTTATAAAATACAGGTGGTTTAGCCTTGGCGGGCTTGCAGTAGTAGTACTTGCAACTGCGTGGATGATAAAAACTACGCCGTCAGGATTTATCCCGTCTGAAGATCAGGGCTTCATTGCCATATCTGCTTCGATGCCTGCGGGTACATCACTTGAACGTACAACCCAAGCTCTTGCCGAAGTTGAAAAAGTATTAAGGCCGGCAGAATATACTCGTACTCTTAACATACTGGCAGGTTTCAACATGCTTACGCAGTCGTCAAGCCCATCATTTGGTGTAGCATTCGTACTGCTTAAAGAAGATAAAGAACGCGGAAGCGTAAAGAACATTGACCAGATCATGAACGATGTACGCCAAAAGCTTTCAGCGGTAAAGGGCGCTAACTTCTTCGTGTTTACCTTCCCAACCGTTCCGGGTTTCAGTAATATCGACGGTCTTGATTTTGTACTTCAGGATCGTACCGGCGGTAAACTGGATAAATTTAGCGGTATTGGTAACAACTTTATCATGGAACTGATGAAACGTCCTGAAATAGCCGTTGCATTTACACCTTTCAGGGCAGATTACCCTCAATATGAAATGGAGGTTGATGATGTTAAGGCAGAACAACTTGGCGTTAGCGTGCGGGAGCTTATGTCTACCGTCCAGTCCTATTATGGTAGTGCACAGGTATCTGACTTTAACCGATTTGGTAAATACTACCGTGTTATGGTTCAGGCCGATAAAGATGACCGTTCTACATCAGAATCATTAGGTGGCGTATTCGTTAGAAACAAAACCGGCGAAATGGTTCCTGTTAGCACACTGGTTAAACTGCAAAGGGTTTACGGACCTGAAAATGCATCACGATATAACCTTTTCAACTCTATGGGTGTAAATGCAATCCCTAAACCGGGATACAGCTCTGGTGCAGCCATTAAAGCTGTAGAAGAAGTTGCTGCTAAACACCTGCCGCCGGGTTACTCGTATGAGTTCTCAGGTATGACAAGGGAAGAGATAATCTCAGGAGGCCAGTCGGCAGTAGTATTCATGATGAGCTTACTGTTTGTGTACTTCTTACTTGCAGCACAATACGAAAGCTACATATTGCCAATGGCCGTAGTACTATCTATACCTACAGGAATATTTGGTGTATTTGCCGCCATAGGCATGACAGGCATCTCTAATAACATTTATGTACAGGTAGCACTTGTAATGCTTATAGGACTGCTTGCCAAGAATGCGATCCTTATTGTAGAGTTTGCCGTTCAGCGACGCAGAGCCGGTAAAACTTTGTTATCTGCAGCGCTTGAGGCAGCTAAACTAAGGCTTCGCCCTATCATTATGACATCACTTGCCTTTATCGTGGGACTTATACCAATGATGGGTGCCGTAGGGCCATCTGCACAGGGTAACCACTCTATCAGTATAGGTGCGGCCGGAGGTATGATAACCGGGGTAGTATTAGGATTGTTTATCATTCCTGTATTGTTTATCGTGTTCCAGTACCTTCAGGAAAAAGTATCGGGTGTGCCATTTAAAGCAGCAGGCGCCGAAGCCGTAGAGCACCTGAAAGAAGAATTGCATTTAGTAAAATAAATTTTCGAGCCTTAATTATTGTGTTTTTTATCTGCCCGCTCCCCTCTCCTCAAGGGAGGGGCCGTGGGTAAGGTACTACCAAATTTTGGGCAACTTAAAATATATAGCACCACATAAAATGAAAACGTATAATATTTATCTTCTCTTTACTGCATTCCTGATACTTACAGGCTGTAAAGTGTCTAAAGATATAGAAACACCACAACCGGAACTTCCGCAGGCGTACAGAAATGCCCCGGCAAGCAACGACACCACAAGTGTTGCAACCATAGAGTGGAAACAGTTTTTTCCTGATGCAAACCTTCAGGAGCTTATAGGCAAAGCTGTTACCAATAACTATGATATGCAGACTGCACTTAAAAATATTGAAGCGGCACAGCTTCAGCTAACGCAGACAAAATGGAATAATGTACCGCAGCTTAACTTTGGGGTTACTGCAAATACTACTATCCCATCACAAAACAGCTTAAACGGCATCAGCCTTAGCAGCTTTTTGAATACAAGCCATATTGAAGACTACAATGCCAGCGGATCACTTTCCTGGGAAGCCGACATTTGGGGTAAACTAAGAGGCCGTAAAAAAGAAGCGCTTGCACTTTACCTTAAAACAGAGGAAGCAAGAAAGCTGATCCAGACAAACATCGTGGCAAGCGTGGCACAGGGTTACTATAATCTGCTTATGCTTGATGCGCAATTGGCCATAGCTAAAAAGAACCTTGCACTTAATGAAAACACAGTGCGTATTGTAAAGATGCAGTTTGATTCAGGCCAGGTAACGGCACTTGCATTACAGCAAACCGATGCGCAAAGGCTTAGGGCTGCGCAAATTTTACCCCAGCTTGAAAAAGAGGTAACGCTTCAGGAAAATGCTTTAAGCATACTTACAAGTGTACTGCCCGGCGAAATCGCGAGAAATACAACCTTAGATCTTACACATCTTCATAAAGAACTTTCTTCAGGAGTTCCATCATCAATCGTTAGTCACAGACCCGATGTAAAGTCGTCAGAATATGATCTGGCTGCTGCCAATGCACGGGTAGGTATAACTAAAGCATCAATTTATCCGGCGCTGAATATTACAGCTGCAGGCGGGCTAAATTCTTTTAAATCAAATAACTGGTTTAATATGCCTGCGTCTTTATTTGGTATGGTGGCTGGTAGCGTTACGCAGCCATTGTTGCAGAGAAAGCAGCTTAGGACCCAATATGAGGTTGCCAAAGTAGAGCGCGAAAAAGCGGTGATTGCCTTTAGGCAGTCGGTGCTTAGAGCTGTAGGAGAGGTATCTGATGCTTTAGTAAAAGTAGAGAAGCTTAAACAGGAGCAGGAGTTTGCGGCAGAAAGAGTGGCCAACCTGCAAAAAGCGACAACCAATGCCGACAAGCTGTTTCAAAGCGGCATGGCCAATTATCTGGAAGTGATTACAGCACAAAGCAATGTGCTGCAAAGCGAACTGGACCTGGCGGCATTAAAGAGAGACCAGCTTAGCGCTGTGGCCCAATTATACAGGTCACTGGGTGGTGGCTGGAAGTAATGGTGTTATTGTTTTAAGTGGAAAAACCCTCTTCTGTTAATTCAGAAGAGGGTTTTGTTTTTACAATACATTTTACAATAAAGAAATTCAGAGTTTTACATATATAATCGCACTTTCAACACATTTACTTATAGCTCACAAAACGAAGCTGTTAGCATATAACAGCCAAAAAACGGTTAAAAACATTTATATTAGTACTACTTTTCTTTACTTTTGTGGGGTAAATAATGACCTAAGTATTTTTAATCAATCATTAATAAAAATTCGTAACCAATGAAAAAGATCATTTTTTTATTTGCAGCGCTGGCGGGAAGCTTTGCAATGCAGGCACAAGGCATAGACTTTGGTATCAAGGCAGGTGCTAACTTTGCTAACTTTAGCGGTGATGTTAACACCGACGGAATTACTAACTTTCATGCAGGAGCGGTATTAGAACTCAACCTTGTACCCACTTTCTCTGTACAGGCAGAAGGTTTATTCTCTTCACAGGGTGCAACTTACAAAGACACAGCTTTAGATATCGCAGAGGATATCAATCTTGATTATATCGCTGTACCGGTAATGGCTAAGTTTTATATCTTACCAGACAGGTTTAGTGTAATGGCAGGTCCTCAGTTTTCTTTCCTTGTAAGCGATGCCGATGATATCCTTGAAACCAAAAAATTTGACCTTGCAGCAGCAGGTGGCGTAGAATTAAAAATTATAGCAGGCCTGTTTGCACAAGCTCGCTATACAATTGGTCTTAATAATGTATCTGACGTTTCAGAAGTTGATGTTAAGAACAACGTATTTCAGTTATCTGTAGGGTACTATTTCTAAAAATATTAGATAATATTCAAAAAGCCGGTTTGTCTTTAGGACTTAACCGGCTTTTTTATGGGTAATAGTGTTAAATTTTTTATTAAACCGAATACAGACTGCCTTGCTTATAGCTAAATTTACAAAAATATACTGATGAACATTATTATCATAAACGGCCCTAACCTTAACCTGCTGGGCACACGCGAGCCGGAGATTTACGGAGGCCGGACTTTTGAAGATTACCTCGCCGAACTACAGCTTAAATTTCCGGGAATTATGCTGGAGTACTACCAAAGCAATATTGAAGGCGAAATTATTACCAAAATACAGGAAAAAGGATTTGATTGCGATGGCATTGTGCTTAACGCAGGAGCTTACACGCACACCTCTATAGGCATTGCCGATGCTGTAAAAGCAGTTACTGCCCCTGTGATAGAAGTGCATATATCCAATACATTTTCAAGGGAAACATTCAGGCACCAGTCGTACCTCTCTCCTGTTTCGGCAGGCGTGATAGTAGGATTTGGCTTAAAAGGTTACGAATTGGCGCTACAGGCGCTTTTACCATAAACAACTACATGAAAAAAGCCATTATACTATTCTTCCTGATTGCAGGCCTGCCGCTGCTGGCACAGGTAAAAGGACGCATAACTTCTAAAAAAGGGGAGCCGATTCCTTTTGTGAGCATAGTTGTGGCTGATACATACAACGGAACATCGTCTAACGAAGATGGAAGCTATACGCTTAACATTAAAGAGAAGGGCCAGTATACGCTTATCTTTCAGTCAATAGGCTATAAGACACGCAATGTGGTTACCGATATCGCTTCGCTGCCGCACACCCTTAATGTAACCCTGGAAGAAGAACAGTTTAACCTTAACGAGGTGGTTGTTTCCAGTAAAGACAATCCTGCCGATGATGTCATTAAAAAAGCCATTGAGAACAGGAGTGCAAACGCACAAAGGATCACTTCTTTTGACGCTGATTACTACTCCCGTGGCGTTTTCAGGCTTAAGAATGTCCCTAAAAAAATACTAGGGCAGAATATAGGTGACCTTGGGTCGTCGTTAGATGGTTCCGGTAATGGCATACTCTATTTATCGGAAACCGTTTCGCGTGTAAAATACCAAAGCCCTGACCATATAACCGAACGTGTTATAGCCTCTAAGGTAAGCGGCGATGATGCAGGCTTTAGCTTTAACAATGCCTCGGCTGCTGATTTTGATTTTTACGATAACTACATCCCTTTTGAAAGGAACGCTGTTTCGCCAATTGCAGATAATGCCTTTGGCTACTATGACTATAATCTGGAAAGTTCGTTTTACACCAATGACAAACAGCTTGTGAATAAAATAAGGGTTACACCTAAACGGGAAAATTCGCCTACGTTTAATGGATACATTTATATCCTTGAAAATACCTGGCAGCTGTATGCTGTAGACCTTACCATAAAAGGCAGCCAAATGGAGCAGGAACTTATTAACTCGCTTAACATAAAGCAAAATTACGGCTACAACGCTAAAGCTCAGGTGTGGACAAAAAACACGCAGGTACTGAATTTTGAAGCCGGACTTTTTGGCTTGAGCAGTTCAGGTACTTTTTCATCGGTGTACAGTAACTTCAGTATTAACCCTGAGTTCAAGCCAAAAACATTTACAGCCGAGATACAATCGTTTGAAGACGGTGCCAATAAAAAACCTGATTCCTACTGGAGAAGCGCACGCCCTATTCCGCTTACACCGGAAGAAGCAGGAGATTACAGGCGCAAAGACAGTCTTCAGGAGATAAGTAGCACACCTGCTGCTATCAAGGCATCTGATAAAGAGCGTAATAAATTTAAATGGACCTCTATACCTGTGGGGTATGCCTACCATAACAGTGAAGAAAACTGGGACATAAGCTATACGGGAATCATACGCAGGCTGGCTTTCAACTCGGTACAGGCGTATCACTTATCGCCCGGATTTTACTTTACGCAGTACAATGCCGACAGGACCGCCTATACAACCTTTGGTACCGACCTAAGCTATGGCTTCGCCGAAAAACGCTTCAGGATCACAGGTACGATTGCACATAAGTTCAATAATTTTTCGAGACGAATAGTGACACTTAACGGAGGTACTGCCATTGAGCAATACAATCCTGAAAAGCCCATAAACAAGATCGTAAACAGTATCAGCACCCTGTTTTTTAGGGATAACTACATGAAACTGTACGACAACCAGTTTGTGCGCTTAAGTTACGAAGAAGAGATCGTAAACGGCATACAACTAAACGGTAGCATTGAGTATACACGCAAGCGTTCGTTGTTTAACAACACCAACTTCTCTACGCTTAAAGATGCTTACAAGCCGTATACATCAAACAATCCGCTTTTATTGTATGATCCTGCAACAGAAGCCGACAACATAACGCATGCATTTGAAAAGCACAATATGTTCAGGGCATCTATAGGTACACGCATTAGCTTCGGCCAAAAATATATCACTCGCCCTGACGGCAAAGAGAATATTGCCAACGGCAAATACCCGCGATTGTTCCTTAAGTACGAAAAAGGATTTGCATCAAGTATAAGCGACTACAATTTTGACCATATATCTGCTAAGGTAAATTATGACCTTACACTGGGTAATGCGGGCGAACTGGGCTTGAGTTTCAGGGGTGGTAAATTCTTTAATTCGGATAATATTGCCTTTACCGATTACAAGCATTTTAACGGAAACCAGACACACATAGGCAAATCTGAACGCTACCTTAACGTGTTTAACTTTCTGCCTTACTACTCACACAGCACAAACGACAGCTACCTTGAAGTGCATGCCGAGCATAATTTTAAAGGCTTTATCACAAATGCCATTCCGCTTATGAACAAGCTTAATTATTACCTGGTGGCGGGTTACCATGCATTAGCCATACCGGATAGGGATCCTTACATGGAGTTTACTGTAGGGCTTGATAATGTAGGTTGGGGAAAAGCCCGTTTCTTAAGAATAGATTATATCCGTTCATATAACGGCAGCGGCTTTATAAGCGACGGAGTGATTTTTGGGCTTACGTTCCTGGATATACTTGAATAATATTGAGTCTCAGTCTCAATTTACAGTCTCAGTTCTCAGTTTGCAGTTTACTTTTAACAGCTAATTTGCACGTATCTAATCATAGCTGAACACTATAAACTGTTAACTAAATACTAACTCTTCTTTCTGTTCTTCAGTACACTTCCTCTAAAACCTTCTACCGGATCTTTGTGCAGAAAACGCTCAAGGTCTTCCCAGGTGGTACATTTCGTTGGATATTTTACATCATCAAATACAATAGGCAGCGTAACCGATTCTATTCCGGTAAGGTCTTCGTTAAGGTAATCCTCAAGATCTTCTACAGAATAAAACCATTCCTTATCAAACTGTATCTTGTTTACCGTGGTATCTTTTTGCAATACTGCTTCGGTCAGCTTTTTCATTAGTAGTCCTCTTATTTATTTTTTACAAATACGTGTTTGATCTTGCTCTTTCCGGTATCCCTTTCATCAACTTCAAAGCGATTAATGCTTTTTATAAGTGCCAGCATCTTTGGAAAACCATAGTTACGGGAGTCAAAATCAGGTTGTTTTTTTAGGATGAAGTTACCCAGATCTCCCAGGTAAGCCCATCCGTGCTCGTCCGCAAGGTCATTAATGCTTTGGCGGAGCAGCTTTATAAGGCGTGGGTCAACTTTGCTTATCGTTTCTTTTTTAACCGGAGCCGATTTCTGTTCTTTAGTATCGTCATCATGTTCGGTATCTGATTTTCCGCCGCTCAATATCTCAATATAGATAAACTTATCGCAGGCCGATATGAACGGGATAAGCGTTTTCTTCTCCCCTATCCCTATCACCTTCATTCCTGCTTCGCGCAGACGGGTAGCAAGTCGGGTAAAATCGCTATCGGACGAAACAATGCAAAAGCCGTCTACCTTACCGGTATACAATATATCCATCGCATCGATAATCATTGCGCTGTCGGTAGCGTTCTTTCCTGTAGAATAGCTGTATTGCTGTATGGGCGTAATAGCATTCTCAAGAAGTACCTTTTTCCATCCGGCAACGGTAGGTTTGGTCCAGTCGGCATAAATACGCTTAAAGGTTGGCGTACCGTATTTTGCAATTTCCTCAAACATTTCCTTCACGTTAGCGTATGGCACGTTATCGGCATCAATCAAAACAGCAAGCCTAAGATCCTGTATGGTGGTCATAATAATTTATGTTTAACCCAAAGGTAGGGACAAAAGCGATGCAGGTGTTATAATTTGCATACTATTTAGATAAATATGCCTACAATAATTGCATACAAAACACAGGAAATTAAAAGGTTTATCCCAAAATATCGATCTCTGATTTCTTTAAAAGAAAATCTATTTTCTCTTAAGTGCCAATGGATATATGCACCGGGATAGTCTATAAAAGACAGAATACCCTGAACAATTACTTCTGCTGTAACTTCAAAAATAAATTCTCCAATCACCGTGTATTATTTTAGATTATAACGGCTTATCCCCACTAATTATTTTAGAGATGATGCCCCTGTCACTTCCTGCATCTGCAATAAGTACACCAAAGGTATGCAGCACGATAAATGGTACAGCAAAATAAAGCGATAATACATGTATTTCTTCCATGATATGTTCGGTGCTTTCAGGGCCTAAAACCTTCATAAGCCCGGTAAACAGCGATGTGCCTAAGAACAGGTAGAACACGATATATACCCACGACTTAAATTTTTCATACTGAGATACGCCCGCTTTAAGCGGATTGGCAAACCCCATCCCCTGAATCCAGGTAAGAATGATCCTTATCAAAAAAAGCCCTGTCATTATATAGCCCGCAATAATATGGGTTTCCCACATGGGCTTGCGCACTTTTTTACCAATTGAAGCAGCATCGTCACTGCTAAGCGGAATATTTTGTTCAGCGAGGTTCTCGTGGATTATGTTACCCATGTTTCCTTTGTTCATCCACCCCATGCGAAGGAACACCGTTAATAAGATATACAAAAATGTAAAGGCAATAGCCCAATGCAGCAGCCTGCTCGCAAGGTTAAATCTTATTTCTCTCATAATTGCAAATTTAAATCGTATTTACAGGTTATCGCTATTAAAATTTAAAGTAATTGTTATTATTTTTTCAGAAGAATTGTAAGAAAACACAATCAAACACGTTATTTTAAGGATAACCAATATTTTTTAGCCCATGATGCAACCATAGTAAGCCTTATTTCGTCTTATATTTAGTACAACTTAAACCTTAACTATAACTAACCAATGCACAAATTATTAACCGCAGTTTTTTTACTGCTGGCTGCTGCTGCACATTCGCAGATAAAGGGAATTATCACTTCGTCTACCGGAGAGGGTATTCCCTTTGTAAGCATCACTATAGAAAATACGTATACAGGCACTACCGCTAATGAAAACGGCCAGTATGAGCTAACCGTAAAAAATCCGGGGACATATACCATCATTTTTCAGTCGATAGGTTTTAAGACAAAAAAAGTACCTGTAGATGTAAAGTCATTTCCACACCAGCTTAATGTTGTGCTGGCCGATGAAAACTACGAACTTAAAGAACTTACCATTTCTAACGCTGAAGACCCGGCGTATGCCGTAATTAGGCAGGCGGTTGCACACAGGAAAGAAAACTCGGCGAAGACAGGACGTTTTGAAGCCGACTTTTATTCTAAAGGTATCTTCAGGGTAAAAGACCTTCCAAAAAAAATAATGGGCCTCAAGGTAGAAGTACCCGATGGCATGGTAGATTCTACCGGAAGCGGTATCCTTTACCTTTCTGAAACGGTATCGCACATTACTTTTGAGCAGCCCGATAACCTGAAGGAACGTATCATCGCCTCTAAAGTAAGCGGTAACGACAATGGCTTCAGCTACAACACTGCCATGAACACCTATTACAACTTCTATGACAACTATGTAGATTTTGATGACATACAAATGATATCGCCTATTGCAGGCAGTGCCATGAACTACTATAAATACAAGCTGGAGGGTACATTTTTTGACGAGAACAACAACCAGATCAATAAGATAAAACTGATTCCGCGCCGTGATAAAGAGCCTGTTTTTGAAGGCTATATTTATATTGTAGACGACAGCTGGGCCATATATGCCGTAGATGTTGATATAAAAGGATACAGGATGCAGCAGCCGTTCCTGGAAACCATGAACCTGCAGCAAAACTTTACTTATAATCAGACCAATGGCATCTGGGCAAAAAACTCACAGACATTTGATTTTAAAGCCGGAGGATTCGGGATAAAATTCAGCGGTAAGTTTTCTCATATCTATACCAATTATGTTTTTCATGACAGATTTGAGAAAAAGACCTTTGGCAAAGAAGTCATTGTAATTGAAGACGAGGCCAACAAAAAAGATTCTGTATATTGGAACGCCATGCGCCCCATTCCGCTTACCGAAGAAGAAGCAACCGACTATACACGGAAAGACAGCATACAGGAACGTAAAAACTCTCAGGTTTATAAAGACTCCATTAACCATAAGCTTAACAAATTCCACCTTGCCGATGTGCTTACCGGCTATACCTACAGGAATGGCAAAGATGCGAGGTTTACTTATGACGGTGTGCTGAAATTACCGGGCTACAACACCGTACAGGGATGGAACCTGGATACCAAAGTTGCTGCTGCCATACCACTGAATCCTGAAGAAAAAGACGAGTCTAAGAAAAAGAGCTTTACGGCAGTAGCGAACTTTAATTATGGCATAGCCGAAGAACGCCTGCGTGTAAACGGATATGTAGGCGCTTACGGTTTCTGGCTATCAGGTGGTAATAGTATTGAGCAG
Source organism: Flavobacterium sp. DG1-102-2 (assembly GCF_033042555.1). Classification (NCBI taxonomy): domain Bacteria; kingdom Pseudomonadati; phylum Bacteroidota; class Flavobacteriia; order Flavobacteriales; family Flavobacteriaceae; genus Flavobacterium; species Flavobacterium sp. DG1-102-2. The sequence continues at coordinate 128,120 of NZ_JAWLIK010000003.1, read as the reverse complement.
TTTAATCCGTCAAATATCAGTACGCTTGTTAACTCAGTCAGCACGCTGTTCTTTAAGGATAATTACATGAAACTGTTTGACAAGACTTTTGCAGCGCTATCCTACAACACCCAAATAGGTATTGGCAATACCATCGGTGCCAGCGTTCAGTACCTTCGAAGGAGGCCGTTATACAATAATGCCAACTGGACATTTATTAAAAATGACCACGATTACACGTCAAATGATCCGCTAAACCCTTATAATTATGAATCGGCACCATTCCAAACCCACACACTATATAAAGCAGCTGTTAGCGCCAACTTTAACTTTGGGCTTAAATACAAAAGCTTCCCTAACGGAAGAAAAAGCGTGCTGAATTATGGCGAGTATCCAACCCTAAATATGAGGTATGAAAAAGCTTTTGGCAGCAGCATTAAGGATTATGAATATGATTATTTTACCCTTGGCGGCTCTTACAAAACAAACTTTGGCAACAAAGGCGACTTTGGTGTTGCACTTAAAGCGGGCTTGTTTTTAAATGGCGATGATATTGCTTTTACAGATTACAAACACCTTAACGGTAATGAAACCCACATATACAGTGGTGCGCAGAACCTGAGCAGGTTTAATAACCTTCCATATTACAGCCTGTACACCAATACCTCTTATGTTGAGCTGCACGCAGAGCATAACTTTAAAGGGTATATAATGAACAAGATACCCGTGCTTAATTACCTGCAATGGAATCTTATTGTGGGCTTTCACATGGCTTCTTCTCCCGATTTCAAGAATTACCAGGAGTACACCGCAGGTTTTGACAACATAGGCATAGGCAATTTCAGGATGCTGCGTGTAGACTATGTGCGTTCGTACCAGGGCGGCTTCCAGTCAGATGCTATTGTTTTTGGGCTTAAATTCTTAGATCTGTTCGAATAAATATTTGGTTAATTACCAAACCAATTTTCCTCTCTCTACAGAGAGGCCACCATAACTATAACCAATTTACAAATCCATGCACAAATATTTAACCTTACTTTTATTGCTTTTTACCTTTGCAACACATGCCCAGATAAAGGGAAAAATAACCTCAACAACCGGAGAAGGCGTGCCTTTTGTTAGTGTAAGCATACAAAACACCTACGTAAGCACAACCGCTAATGAAGATGGTGCTTATGAACTGCCTGTAAAAAACCAGGGAAGCCATACCATAATCTTCCAGTCATTAGGCTTTAAGACTAAAAAGATTACCACTAAGGCAGACAGCTTTCCGCATACACTAAACATAACGCTTGAGAATGATAATTATGAGCTGAAGGAACTGACCATTTCTAAAGGTGAAGATCCTGCTTATGCCATAATCCGCAATGCGATTGCAAAACGAAAATACAATGCCGAGAAAAGCGGACGCTTTGAAGCCGACTTTTATTCTAAAGGTGTGTACAGGGTAAAGAACATTCCTAAAAAAATCATGGGAATGAAGGTAGAAACCGAAGAAGAAGGCCTTGACTCTACAGGGAGCGGCATGATATACCTTGCCGAAACCGTATCACACATTACAGTAGACTATCCGCAGAAGATAAAAGAGCGTATAATAGCTTCAAGGGTAAGCGGCAGCGATAATGGCTACAGCTACAACAATGCCCATGAGAACAATTACAACTTCTATGACGATTATATTGAAGTGGAAGATGTAAAGATGATATCGCCTATTGCTAAAGGTGCCGCCGGCTACTACAAGTACAAGTTTGAAGGCAGCACTTTTGACGAAAACAACCAACAGATCAATAAAATAAAGATAATAGCCCGCCGTGACCGCGAACCGGTTTTTGAAGGCTACATTTATATCGTGGAAGACAGCTGGGCTATTTACGCAGTAGACCTTTCTACCAAAGGATACAGGGTACAGCAGCCTATTATAAAAGAGTTTAACCTGCAGCAAAACTTTAGCTATAACCAGACCACGGGTATCTGGGCTAAAAACTCGCAAAACATAGATTTTACCGCCGGGATTTTCGGGATGACATTTAATGGTAAATATACCCACGTGTACAGTAATTATGTATTCCAGGAAAAGTTTGAAAAAGAAATTTTCAGCAAAGAACTAACTATCGTAGAAAAAGAATCGGCTAAAAAAGACACTGCATACTGGAACACGACTAGGCCTGTACCATTAAGCATAGACGAGGTAGCCGACTACAAAAAGAAGGACAGTATTCATTCAGTAAGGAAATCTAAAGTATATCAGGATTCGGTAATAACTAATGCCAACAGGTTTAAACCTTTTGACGTGATTAGCGGTTACAGGTATTATAAAAATGATTCTATACGACACATGGTGTTCAACTATTCGGGACTTTTAGATAAGCCTGCGTACAATACCGTCCAGGGTTGGAACCTGACATCTGATGTTGCTTTTAGCTATTATAATCCTAAAACGAAAAGGTCATTCTCGGCGTCGGCTAAGTTCAATTATGGCTTTGCCGAAGACCGTTTGAGGGTAAGCGGGCAAATTTCAAAAAGTTTTGGCAAGCTGGGCTATTACACTTTTTCGGGAGGTAATACCATTGAGCAGTTTAATCCTAACGAACCCATCTCCCCTTTTATCAACAGTATCAGTACCCTGTTTTTTAAAGACAACTACATGAAGCTGTATGATAAGGCATTTGCCAAAATAGCTACCTCAAGGACACTGTTTAAAAAAATCCTTATGAGCGGAAGCGTTGAATACCTGCGCCGAAGGCCGCTTTACAATAATGCCGACTGGGTATTTATTAAAAACGACCATGATTATACCTCAAACGACCCATTTCAGCCGTATAACTATACCTCGGCACCTTTTGAAAAACACAATATGCTAAAGGCATCTGTTTACGGCAAGATTTTATTTAAAAAAGACGCTCCTGTCTATTACGGCAGCTATTTGTCGTATGATTACAAGAACAGTGTTCCTGAAATTTCGTTCCTATATGAAAAAGGATTTGCTGCAAGTAACAGCAGCTATAATTATGACCTGATATCGGCACAGGCATCTTACAAGACAGAGATAGACAATAAAGGGAACTTTGGCATCAGCCTTAAGGCCGGCAAATTCTTTAATGCCGATGGGATAGCCTTTATGGACTATAAGCACTTTAACGGTAATGAGACTCAAGTAGGCACAAAAGAAAGTTACCTTGATATGTTCAATTTATTACCCTACTACAGCCACAGTACAAACAATGCTTATTTTGAAACCCATATAGAGCATAACTTTAAAGGCTATATAATGAACAAGATACCATTGCTTAATGTATTGCAGTGGCACCTTATTGCAGGCTATCACAGCATTGCCACGCCCGATTATAAACCGTACCATGAAGCAACCATCGGTTTTGACAACATTGGCTTTGGTCCGTTCAGATTTTTAAGGCTTGATTACGTGCGCTCTTTCCAGGGCAGTGTGCAAAAAGACGGAATTGTATTTGGGCTCCACTTCTTTCTTGACTAATTAATTTTATAACGTATATGAAAGCTACTATAACATGTATCGCATTATTACTGCTGCAGGCTGTTACAGCACAAACGCTTACCGAAACCCAAAAACTGGAGGCTACCGCGCGCATTTGGGGATTTTTAAAGTACTACCATCCGCAGGTAGCAGCAGGAAAATACAATTGGGATGACAAGCTAATCGAACTCCTGCCTGTCGTAGAGCAGGTAAAAGACAAACAAGAACTAAGCAAGGTGTATCTCAACTGGATTGATGGCCTTGGCAAAGTGCCTGTATGCAAAAAATGTGCAAAGCAAAAAGGCGAACGTTTTGAAAAAAACTTTAGCATGGCATGGATGGAAAATGATGCTGTTTTTACACCTGAACTTACTGCGAAGCTTAAGTATATAGAAGCAAACCGTAAACAGGGAAAACAACATTATGTAAAAAATGGAGGAGCCGGGCAGATAGCCGTAAACAATGAGCCTGAATACAAGGACTTTGCGTATCCTTCTGAAGGGTACAGGATGCTGACACTTTTCAGGTACTGGAACCTCATTGAATATTTCTTTCCGTACAAATACCAGACCGATAAAAAATGGGGCGATGTACTTACAGAAATGATTCCTAAGTACAAAAACGCACAGGATGCGCTTGAATACCAGTTAGCAATAACTGAAACTGTTGCTGATATCAATGATACCCATGCCCAGATCAATCCACCGCACGTAACCAAACACTATGGCTACTACTGGGCACCATTTAAATTTAAGCTTATAGACGATAAAGCTGTCATAACAGGCTTTTACAACAAAGAATTGGCAGATAAAGATGGAATAGCTATTGGTGATGTTATTACACATGTAGATGGCATCGACATCAAAAATATTTTCCAGAAGAACTATAAGTATCTGTCGGCATCTAACGAGGCGACAAAGAAGAGAGGCGCCTACTACAGCATATTTAACGGCAGCAGCACTAAGGCAAAAATTACCCTTGAAAAAAATGGAACTGTATCGCAAAAAGAAATAAACCGTTATTACTACCGTGATCTTAAATACAAGTGGGGAGACGACAGTAATAAAACATTGTACAAAGTTTTAGACGGAAACATTGGCTACGTTAATATGGGAGCCCTTAAACACAAAGATGTAAATGCCATGTATGACAGCCTTAAGCATTGCAAATCGTTAATACTGGATATACGCAATTATCCAAATGGGACCATGTATCATGTAGCGAGGAATATTATGTCTGAAAGAAAACCATTTGTAAAATTTACACAGCCCGACTTTAATTATCCCGGCAAGTTTATATGGACAGATGATTTTAAAATTGGGATGAAAAATAACAAAAATGCGTTTAAAGGTAAAATTGTCGTCTTGGTAAACGAAGAAACGCAAAGCCACGCCGAATTTACCGCTATGGGTATGCAGGTGGCAGATAACGTTACGGTTGTAGGCAGCCAGACAGCCGGAGCAGATGGCAACATAACCAACTTTTTTGATTTTCCCGGAGGCTTCAAGACGTGCTTTACAGGGCTTGGCGTCTTTTATCCTGACGGACGCGAAACACAGCGCATAGGCATAGTACCGAATGTAGAAATTCATCCTACAATAGCAGGCATTCAGGCTGGAAGAGATGAAGTACTCGATAAAGCTATTGAGATTGCAAAACAATAAATAGTAAAGGGCTGTACTTATAATAAGACAGCCCTTTATATTTTTTACGGAAAAATTAATTTTCTTCGGTGTACTTTTTAAAGTTATCCAGTATGGCTTGCCAGCCGTCTTTCTGCATTTCTACTGGGTTTTGGTTTTCGGCATCAAAGGTCACATCTACGGTTGTACTATCGCCGTCCTCTGTAAATACAACTATTACCTCTCTTCCGTCGGGCATAGTATAAGTAAAGTCTTTACACTCATGAATCTCGTTGTAAACAGCTTCAAATTCAAAACCGAAACTTCCATCTTTTGCCTCCATCCTGGCACTGTATTTTCCGCCCACGCGCATATCGTTCAAAGCCCACGGGCATTGCCATGATTCATGGGCAAAGTTCCATTTTGTAATATGTTCAGGGTTCGTATAATAATCCCAAACCGTCTTAACATCTGCATTTATTGTTGCAGCAACAGTTATTTTATTGCTCATATTTATACTGTTTATAGTTTGTAGTTGCTTTTATTTTATGCTGTATTTTATAAAATATTCAAATACTATCTTGATCTTTTTAAATTCAGTATTTTCTTCTGCATCTCCTCCACCTATGGAGTAATAATTTACACTATTTGACATATTTGAAGAGCCTGAATTATAACCTACCTGTCCTTTTTCGGTTATTTCAAGGGGTTTGCCAATTTGTTCACCTATAGCCTCTAAAAGATAAGTTGCTTTATCTTTTGCCGCCTTAATAGCACTAATGCGCGTTTCTTTATTCAATTCAACAATCCTGGTATGATCTACCTTTGTTACCCTGGCATCTTTAATCTCATTATTATACAATCCTTCAAACAGCTGGTTTACCTGTCCTGCATTAGAAAGCTTAACTATATATTCTTTACGTTGTGCAACACCTTTTTCTTTTTCCTTTTTCACTATAGTGTTTGTAGAAGCACTTGCAAGAACAAGATTTGACATATCTATATTTAAGCCTGCAATCAATTTTTTCAGCCTGTTTTCCTGCTCACCTATAGTATATTCAGCTCCTTTGCCTGTAATTTTGTCTGATAGTGTGATGCCAACATAGATAATATCGGGCGCCACTTCTTTTTCAGCCCGCCCTGTTACTTCAATAAAAGGTATATCTGCTGATTCGGGTGTATTTTTTGATTGTGCGTTAGTATGAACAGCAGCAAACAGCAAAGCCACCAATAATAATTTTTTCATGATATAATGTTTGTTAGGTTGATACATTTTACTCTTCGCTAACCTCAAGCACCTTCCACTCTCCGCCTGAATGTTTTTCAAGATACATGGTAAGTTTAACGTCTTTTTTTATGCCTTTTACATCTATAGTCAGCAACGCTTTACCATGTCCGTTTACCGTATTTATGTTACCCGAAGGAAAAGCACCCAGTTCTTTTATACCACCTGTTTCTTTGTTTATCTGCGGGTCGTGCATTATATAATATTCGGCAGCGGTATAGGCATCAGAATTTTTCATAACAGAAAATACCAGCGCGGCAATTCCTGTAAAAAACACGATTACACAGCATAAGATAATGATAATCTTCTTCCTGTTCTTTCTCTTTTGCTCTTGTCTCAGGCGTTCAAATTCTGCCTGCGGATTGTTAGACTGGTAATGATTTTCCATAATTATAGTTGGTTAAGTGTTTGTAATACCTGTTGCATCTCCTCTGTCTTCCTCGTTCCTATCATAAGTTTTGGCTTGCCGCTTTTAAAATGCAGCAGCAATCCACTGTTGCCGGACACGCTGTTAACGCCCGGGCGAATGCCCCAGCCGCCAAATTCAAACGTAGGATTGTATTTTTTCAGTTCACAATGCGCTATCCTTTGCCATTCATACAGCCGCCACTTTTTATGGTAGGGGCGAAATTTAATGTAGATTCCCCTTTCATCTATTTTGGTAATCATCTTTTGCATATAAAAGAATATCGTCAGGGCTATTATGCAAACAGAAAATATAATGAGCCCAACATCGCCCATTGGCTTATCGCCAAAGGTCTCTCCCATAAAAACCTGAGTGATTACTCCGTATACTCCCGTTCCACACATACCGGCGAGCAGTATAAAAATCCACCACTGCCTGAAATATTGTTCTTCGTAAAAAAGAGGTTCATTTTGTTCCATCCTATTTTAGCTTGCCTGTTTTAAGTAATGCTCTTTTAAGTTCCGAGGGCTTTTGCGTACCTATCAAAAAATGTTTTCCGTTTGTAAACCGTATAAAAAGCGCTTTATCGCCAGATGTGTTGTATGCACCGTTACGCAACCCCCAGCCTCCGTAATCAAGCACAGGGTCATACGTTCCTACATCAAGATTCCTGATATGATCCCATGAGTAAGATTTCCCTTCATTGTCAAAAGGAAAGAATTTTACTTTGATACCTTCTTCGTCAATCCTGGTTTCAAGCCTGCACAGGTTAAGCATAAGGAACGGAACCGGCAGACATAAAAGCGTATAGAGGATAACCTTATAAAGCGCCGTGTTTACAGGCCTGCCTTTGCGATGCCTGCGTTTTGTAAAGACGTAAAAACCGGCAATAAGAATCATCAGGACAACAAATATGTCCCAAAATTCAAAATGCTGCGTTTCTGTAAAAATAATGCCTTTCATAAATCAGAGGTTGCCTTACAAATCTACATAAAAAAAGGCTGCACAATGCAGCCTCTTTAAGTATGGTAAACAACTAAATTAGTCGAAACGTTCAATTTTAGCACCAATGGCACGAAGCCTTTCGTCAATTCTTTCATAACCGCGGTCAATCTGGTCGCTGTTCTGAATGGTACTTGTACCTTTGGCCGAGAGCGCAGCGATAAGCAGCGATATACCGGCCCTGATGTCGGGTGAAGACATCATTATACCTTTTAATGTAGACTTAAAGTCATGCCCTATAACAGTAGCCCTGTGCGGGTCGCAAAGAATGATCTTAGCCCCCATATCTATAAGGCGGTCTGTAAAGAACAAACGGCTTTCAAACATTTTCTGGTGGATAAGCACCTCTCCTTTTGCCTGTGTAGCTACAACAAGAACGATACTTAAAAGGTCTGGCGTAAAGCCCGGCCAGGGAGCATCTGCAATGGTAAGGATAGAACCGTCAATGTAGTTCTGAATCTCATAACCGTCTGTGTGAGCAGGAATATAGATATCATCTCCCCTGCGCTCTAATGTAATACCAAGTTTCCTGAAGGTATTAGGTATAACGCCAAGGTTATCCCAACTAACATCCTTGATGGTGATTTCGCTGCGCGTCATAGCCGCAAGGCCAATCCAGCTTCCTATCTCGATCATGTCTGGAAGTATGCGGTGGTCACATCCGCCAAGGGTATCAACACCTTCTATTACAAGCAGGTTAGAACCTATTCCTGTAATTTTTGCCCCCATGCGGTTAAGCATGTTGCAAAGCTGCTGCAGGTATGGTTCGCAGGCAGCGTTATATATTGTAGTAGTGCCTTCGGCAAGTACGGCAGCCATCACGATGTTTGCAGTACCGGTTACAGATGCCTCGTCAAGAAGCATATACGTACCTTTTAGCCTCTTAGCTTCTACACCATAAAAATGGTCCTCTTTATTGTAACGGAAAGATGCGCCCAGGTTAATAAAACCTTCAAAGTGCGTATCCAGCCTTCTGCGGCCTATCTTGTCGCCACCCGGCTTAGGGATGTACCCTTTACCAAAACGGGCTAATAACGGACCTACGATCATGATAGATCCCCTTAGCGATTTACCTTCTTCTTTGAAGGCTTCAGACTCAAGGTAAGCAAGATTTACCTCATCTGCCTGGAAACTGTAAGAGCCATGAGCAAGCTTTTCTACCTTAACACCCAGATTGCGTAATAAAGTAATAAGCTTATTTACGTCTATAATATCAGGAATGTTAGAAATGGTTACTTTTTCGGATGTAAGAAGCACGGTGCACAACACCTGCAATGCCTCATTTTTTGCGCCCTGCGGCGTAATTTCACCTTTTAGCGGTGCTCCTCCTTCAATTTTAAATGTTCCCATGCAGTGTAATAATAGAATTTTATGTTTTTGGTTTTGTTATTGTTGTTTTGGCCTTCTCTTGATGTTTGTATTGGTTTTGTGCTGCATTTTTTGTTTTGGGTTATTAAACTGGGTCTTGTTGCTCAGTTTTTTGTTAACCCTCATCAGGTCTGTAGACGTAGAAAGTTCTTCTTCGGTAGCCTGAAGATTCATCGTTCCTCCGGAAAGTTCGTAAAGATGTTCAAAGATCACATCATCCTTAACGGTATCTTTATTCCAGCTCAGGAATGATTTTTTCATGTGGTTTGCAATCACCATTACCAGCGCGTTCTTCATTTCGCCATCTTCCCATTTGTTAGCCACATCAATCATATATTTGATGTTGTTGCCATAAAAACGATATTTCGGGAAGTTTTGAGGATATGCAAGCCTTTCCGGCTTTTGCTGCAATAATTCCCTTGATGGTGTAGGATATGGAGAATCTACATCCAGTTTAAAATCAGACATGATATAAATCTGATCCCAAAGCTTGTGCTGAAAATCGGGCACATCGCGAAGGTGCGGATTAAGGCTCCCCATAACCGATATGATATATTTTGCCGCTTTGTTGCGTTCGTCCCTGTCTTCCAGCGCTACTGCCTGCTCAATAAGTTTTTGCAGGTGGCGCCCATACTCAGGTATAATAAGATGGGGCCTTTCGGCATTGTATTCAAGAAAGTTAACGGCTTCTTCAGAATTGTATCGGATCATGTGTTGTTTTCTGGTTTCTTTATAATGATATAATACCCTCTATTGTAGAGAGCTCAATATATTTATCTATAACAGATTGTGCACTTACCATTCTTACATTTACAGAAACAGCTGTGTATTTACCGGTCTTAGACTGGTTTGTTTCTATAACTGCGCCCAGGTTATCAAAAGCGTCTTCCACTTTTTCTACATTGCCTGCAACAGACGGCACAATAAATTTAAATAAATATTCAGAAGGCCACAGGGTAGAATCGGTAAGTTCCTGTTTTAGCCTTGCATAAAATTCTTCTGTTTTCTTATCCATTCGTCATAAAATAAACGCAAATATACATATATAGAACCAAGTATCCATAAAAATGTATGTGTGTAATTGCGCAATTAGGAGATTAGTATTTTTTTACTGCTTTTGGTCAAAATGCTGCTGGTATTTTGCACGTTACAACTTTACCTGGCATCATTAGTTTTCTTAAAAATAAAAAAAATTACAGTACCACGCAACCTTTTTGTTTTTTAGCGTCTATAAGGTATAGGTTTAGGTTATGAATTGGTTATTTAGAAGATCCACCGGCACTCCATGTCAGGTGGATTTTCTTTTTTTTATTCAATAAGCAATACAACCACTATAGCGGAAATTGCCATAAAAAAATACGTGTAAAGTATTATTTTGTCCAGCAGCGTCCTGTTCCTGAACAGGCGTATTACAAGGAACAGGATAAGCCCCATTATAAAATTAGTAAAGATCCAGTTTGTAAATAACGATGCAAGCACTGCATCTGCATTGCCGTATGCATTAAAAAGTGCCATACCCAGCAGCGAGCCAAAAACCGCCATCCATAAAAAGTAAAGGGCTACCAAAACGTGAAATACGATGTGCCTGTTGTCTATCTTTCTCATACCGAAATTATCTTCTTGTGTGCTATAACGCAACTTTATGTACATTTATTGAAATCTTTAACAGGCAAAAATCGGCAAGAATCGGGTTACTGCCGCCAGTGCTGCAAAGTACCTTTGTGATACAATAAAGGCATATAAACCATGAAAGAGCAAAATAGCATAAATTTTAACAGGATAGCACAAGCCATAGGTTATCTTAAGGATAATTTTAAAAGGCGGGCGGCCTTTAAGCTGGTAGCAGTCAGGTACAAAATATTCAATAAATTTTATGCTTTTTCAAAATACCCATCAGCAGGTATTTCATTACAATCAAAAACAGGTATTTTTGCTTATATAATAATGCCTCCACAAATATATATTTGCATTACAAGGTGTATTGTCATCTTAACTTAAGAAACTTATAAAAACAAACAATGAAAAAAATAGCTCTATTGTTATTAACTGTCATTACCATAAGTTGTGGCAATGACAGGCATGAACTTACATCTGCGGATATGCAAGGTCAATGGAAAACCCTTCAGGGAAAGGCAAGCAGAAAAACGCCGCTTCGTGATGTAGAGCCCTGCGAAGGGGGGAAATTTAAAGGTGAAATATACACCTTAAATGCTGATGGAAGTTTTTCTACCAAAGAAATTTGTTCAGGAAAGCCTCCTGAAGATACCCAAAAAAACAGATGGAAATATGAAGACCATATTTTGACCATGGAACATACTTATAAAGGCTCTGACACAAAAAATGTATATTCTGTTTCAGATATGGGAGATGGTAAGGTAAAATGGAAACTATTATATTCCAGATACAATTATGAATATAATTTAGAAGACACAGGATATTATCTTGTCATGAAAAAACAGTAGATATAATCCTAATTTTATAAGGACAGCCTGTAACTTTGCAGGCTGTCTTTTTGTTTATAGCAAGACCTTAAAACTAAATTAATGAACCTATTTGATACCGAACAAGAGCAAAACCTGCTGCCGTATGATGGCGAGGTTATTTACTACGGACACATACTTACCGAAACCGAAGCAAAGCATTACTATGAGGTGCTGCTAAACAAAATTCCGTGGCAGCACGACGAAGCCATAATTTATGGCAGGAAAATTGTAACCAAACGAAAGGTAGCCTGGTATGGTGACGATACTTATGATTACACCTATTCGCGCACCACAAAAACGGCATTGCCGTGGACAAAAGAGCTGCTGGAACTCAAAAAAAAGGTGGAGAAAACCAGTGGAAAAATGTTGAATTCGTGCCTTTTAAACCTTTACCATGACGGCACCGAAGGCATGGCCTGGCACAGCGACGATGAGAAGTCTTTAGGAAAAAACACCGTGATTAGCTCTTTGAGTTTAGGCGCTGTAAGAAAATTCGTTTTCAGGCACAAGAAGACCGGTGAGAAAATAGAGACAGTTCTTGACAACGGAAGCTTACTCGTAATGAAGGGAGAAACGCAGGCCAACTGGCTGCACATGTTACCTAAATCGGCTAGAATTAAGCATCCGCGAATTAATCTTACCTTCAGGACTATTGTTGGTACTACATCATAAATACATCAAATAAAAATAATACTATCAAAATTAATTACACATATAAATTATATCTATATTTAACTCGTTAAATCTTTGTTATTAAAGAGTTACGGCCTGCCCCGGCTAAAAATACTTGTACCAAAAATTAATACCTTACTCAAATGAAGCTAAAAGAATTAAAGCTATGGCTGAACAATTTGTCTGAAACGGAACTGGAAAAAGAATTATTGTATAATTCCATGGACTACGGAATTTCCGGCCCGGTTGCTGAAATAAGCAAAACAAATGACAATTTGTATTACGTAGGTGATGAGCCAGTGCTATTGCACACAAAAGATGAATTGAAACAGCGCGGATTTAGCGACAAACAGATTTCGCAGCTGGATGTTGAAATCCCTGAGGGATGCTACTACATTGAATTAAGCAATGAATACAGCATTCTTGAACGATTTTTAGACCAGGCCTAATACTTCACGGCCTTACTATTAACAATACCTTATGCAGCATATAAAGTAAAAAGCGGTACATTTAGCTTACCAACACTTTATATCGCAATGACCTTAAAAGTACTTACCATAACATTTAACCCTACTGTAGACAAAAGCAGTACGGTAGATAAGCTACAACCCGAAAAAAAACTTCGCTGCTCTATGCCTGTTTATGAGGCCGGAGGCGGTGGCATAAATGTATCCCGAGGCCTTGAGCGCCTTGGGATTTCTTCTGTTGCGCTGTATCCATCAGGTGGCAGGACGGGCGAACTGCTTCAGGAACTGCTTAGCAAGGAAAACATAAATTCTGAACCTGTACCTGTAGCTGCCGAAACAAGGGAGAATTTTATAGTGGTAGATACGTCGCACAACAACCAATACCGCTTTGGGATGCCCGGCGAACCAATTACAGATAAAGAAGCCGATGCCCTGCACAAAGCCATATTCGCTATTGATCCGTTACCGGAAATTGTCGTGATAAGCGGCAGCCTGCCAGAAGGATTATCCACCGACTTTCTGATAAACCTTGTAAAAGAGCTTAAAGCCAAAAAGATAAAAGTCATAGCAGATACATCGGGCGATGCGCTTACCGCTATCCTTAAGGAAGGCGTATATCTTGTAAAGCCCAATATTGGTGAACTGAGTAAATTTATTGGCAAAGAAGAACTGGATAATGAGTCGGCAGATGAAGCTGCAAGAGAGCTTGTAGACAAAGGCGCTGCCGAGATCGTTGCGGTATCAATGGGGCCGCAGGGTGCTTATGTTGTTACTAAAGATGAGTGCATACATGTAAATGCACCATCGGTTAAAAAACAGACTACCGTAGGCGCCGGAGACAGCATGGTGGCAGGAATGGTAGCTGTACTTGCTAAAGGTGGCTCTGTAACCGAGATGGCACGCATGGGCGTTGCCTGCGGAACTGCAGCGACCATGGGCAACGGAACAGGATTATTCACAAAAGAAAATGCAGAAAAGCTATATAAGTGGCTTTCAAAATAAGCTAATTGGTTATTTGTTGATTCGGTATCCGGAGCCGACAAACTATTCCCATCAATCAACCAAACAATAATAAATTATGAAATACCTTGACGCAAAAGACACCTACGAAGAACTAAAGGCCTTTGAAGGTAAAGCTACATTTAAAGGCGAAGAGACACTAATAGATTATTTTGTACTGCTGCCTAAAAGCGAACTGGATAATTTTGACCTGACCTCATTCTTTGAACGTTACCAGGCAAGCACCAGCTTTGAGATAGAGGGCAGCCATGAAGATGAGGCCTATACCCTGCTTGGCGTTAGCATTACCGAAGAAAAATATGCTAACGATATAGACTATTTCATGAAGCTTATTGTTTGGTAACTGTAGATACCAAATAATCACTTTTCTTTACATTTGCTCCATAACAAAACACTAATGGAAACCATTTCTTTTGAAGGACAGCTAAGCCCGGATGCTGCAGTTGGGAAAACATCTGTCGTGCCCTATGCATCGGCCACACCCATTGTAAAAGAAATGAGCAGGCTGGAGCAAAATATGATAAGCCTTATAACCGAAGGTGAAAAACTCATTTATAGTAATGGTGAAGCCATACACGTAACGCCTAATACCATTATGCTCCTGGCGGGCGGCAGTTATATTTTTACCGAACGCTTTGCCGAAAATACTATGCTGAGAAGCACTATTCTGCTTTTTGACAATAGCCTGCTTGAAGAAATTTTACCAAAGAAAAAATCTGCTGCTGAACAGAAATCTCATGTATTTTTTCCGAGGGATAAATTTGTACTCAGCTACGTAGATGCCCTTCAGCATTTACAACAATCGGGCAATAAAATAAGCGGGGTTATGGCAAAGGTAAAAGTAAGTGAACTTCTGCTCTATTTATCTGACGCCTATCCTGACATCTTTAATAGCTTTCAGCCGTATGCCCCAGAAAAGACATCGCACGAAACCCTAAAAAAAGCTGTAGAACAAAACCTTTCTAATTTCCTGTCGGTCAAAGAGATTGCTTTTTTATGCAATATGAGTGTGCCTACTTTTAAAAGGCATTTTAACAGCGTGTACAAAACGTCTCCTGCAAAATGGATGCAGGAACGCAGGCTTGAAATGGCAGCATTAAAAATTAAAGGCAAAAAAGCCAGGCCAACAGACCTTTATCTTGATGCAGGATACAACAGCCATTCGGCATTTTCACAAGCATTTAAAAGGCATTTTGGTATTTTGCCAAGCGATTACTCCAAAAAGCATTCACTTTAAATGAACCTTTTGCTACAATAAAACGACGTTTCTGCACTAACCCCTACCCTTCTCACCATCCTACATTTGTACCGTAATAAAAACAATAATTATGAGTACAGAACAAAGCAAAGCTTTAGTTGTACGCTACAACAAGGAAATGATTGAAACAGGGAACATGGGGGTATTAAGGGAGATTGCTTCGGCAGATTTTGTTAATTATTCGGCACCTGCCGGCATGCCTGCCGGACTTGACGGGATGGAATATTTTTTCACCAACATTCTTCATGCCGCCTTCTCTGATATCCATGTAAATATTGAAGACATGGTTGCCGACGACCAAAAAGTTGCCACCCGCAAGACCATCTCGGGCATCCATAGCGGAAAGCTTATGGATATTGCCCCTACCGGTAAAAAGATCACGCTATATGTAATTGACATTTTGACTATTGAAAATGGCAAGATTACTGAGCACTGGGGACAAAACAATTTTACCGAAGTAATGCAGTCGCTTTAAGATACCTGACAAAAATGGATAAATGTTATTTTTTAGACTTAGCCGGTTATATTGCCTGGACTGACAATAAGATAATCAAGTGGCTGGACCAGATTAGTGAAGAGCGCTGGGAACAAAACATTACAAGTAGTTTTAACAGCATAAAGCAAACAGCTCTTCATATAGCGAGTGCGGAAAAAATCTGGATAGACTTTTGGAAAAACATTCCTGATCCTGTGTTTTTGTCCGCAGAATTTGATGGCACTAAAAATGATCTGCTGAAAATATGGACAAAAACCTCTTTACAATTAAAGGATTTTATAGAACATTACCCCGAAGAAGAATACCGCAAACAAATTATATTTAAAGTAAGGGGAGAAGAATGGAAAATGGAATTCTGGCAGACATTCTCGCATTTTATAAACCACGCCACGTATCATCGCGGACAACTTGTAACAATGCTGCGTCAGGTTGGTTTCGAAAATTTTTCTTCAACTGATCTGGCTACTTATTATCGTTTGTCAAAAAACAATTCTGCATAAATAAAATATCCGTGGCAATAAGCGCTACGGATATTTATTGTTACACAATACAACACAAACTACTGATAATTAATATTTTATTAACCTTATCATAAACACCACTTCACGTTTCTGTTTTTAATTTACTAAAAAATAAGAGACATGAAATCATTCTTTTTAAAATATCTTATCTCTTTTAGGGAATGGCTTTTCTTAAAGGCCATGCAGTCTACTTTCATACATTAATATCCATCAGGAGAATTAGCTTACACGTTGTTTTTGGATGGAGATACAGGATGATTCAGGATTGAACAGACACCTGTTTGGAACAGATTTCAAATGGGGCGTTTCTACTGCTGCCTTCCAGATTGAAGGCGGATATGATGCCGATGGTAAAGGACTCTCTATATGGGATGTATTTACTGCCCAAAAAGGCAAGATAAAAAGCGGCCACCACGCACAGACGGCCTGCGATTTTTACACATCTTACCACACCGATATTGAGCTTATACAACAGCTTAACATTCCCAACTTCAGGTTTTCCATAAGCTGGTCACGGGTTTTGCCCGACGGTACCGGCAGGATTAACCAGGCAGGGATAGACTATTACAATACACTTATAGACCATATGTTGCAATGTGGTATTGAACCCTGGGTAACGCTTTACCACTGGGACCTGCCTCATGCACTGGAACTTAAAGGCGGGTGGACAAACCGCGAAATTGTAAAATGGTTTGCCGAATTTGTTGAACTCTGTGCCAAAAACTTTGGCGACAGGGTAAAGAACTGGATGGTGGTAAATGAACCATCAGTATTTACAGGGGCGGGTTACTTTCTAGGAATCCATGCGCCGGGCAGGCGCGGACTGGGCAATTTTGCCAAAGCTGTTCATCATGTTACGCTAGCTACAGCAACAGGCGGAAGAATATTACGGTCAATACTTCCTGAAGCTAACATAGGCACTACTTTTTCATGTACGTATATAGAACCATTGTCAGACAAGAAAAAGCATATTGACGCCGCAAAACGAGTTGATACCCTGCTTAACCGCACTTTTATAGAGCCTATACTGGGTATGGGCTATCCGCAGGAGGATTTGCGCGTACTGAACAAGCTTAATAAATATATGCAGCCGGGCGATCTTGAAGCTATGGCCTTTGATTTTGATTTTATAGGCCTGCAATGCTATACGCGCGAAATAGTACGGTCATCTATGCTTACGCCTTACATAGGCGCGGCACTGGTTTCTGCCGAGAAACGTAAAGTACCGCTAATCACCGAAATGAAATGGGAAGTGTATCCTGAAGCTATTTACCATATGCTGAAAAAATTTAGTGAATATAAAGGCATAAAAAAGATACTTATTACCGAAAATGGTGCCGCATTTCCTGATACCCTAACCGATGGGCAGGTAAACGATGAACTTCGCACCAAATACATACAGGATCACCTTAGCCAGATACTCAGGGCCAAACAGGACGGCGCAAACGTGCATGGCTATTTTGTATGGAGCCTTACCGACAATTTTGAATGGGCAGAGGGGTATCACGCCCGCTTTGGCCTTATCCACATTGATTTTGAAACACAGCAGCGCACCATAAAACAATCGGGGCTGTGGTTCAGTAATTTTTTAGCTGATGAGAAATAAAGCCTATCTTAAAAATAGCAGACAATGAAAATTCTTTATGCAGTACAGGGCACAGGAAACGGACACCTTAGCCGTGCCATAGACGTTATTCCGTGCCTGCAAAAGCACGGCGATGTAGACATTCTGGTAAGTGGTATACAGGGCGACCTGAAACTGCCTTTCAAGGTTACCTACGAACTCAGAGGGCTAAGCTTTATCTTCGGAAAAAAGGGCGGTGTAGACCTTTGGAAGACCTTTGCCAAAACCAATACCCGTAAGCTGGTACGAAGCATAAGAGAACTGCCTGTGGAAAAATACGACCTGGTTATAAACGATTTTGAACCGGTATCGGCGTGGGCATGCAGCCTTAAGAATAAACCCTGCATAGGCCTTAGCCACCAGGCGGCAGTGCTGGACTCAAGATATCCGCTGCCAAAGAATACCGACCGTACCGGCAGGTTTATCCTGAAACACTACGCTCCTACAGATGCAAAATACGGTTTCCACTTTAACGGAGACGGAAAGACGATGTTTACGCCCGTTATCCGTAAGCAGGTGCGCAGTCATGAAATTACCCAGGGAGTACATTATACTATTTACCTGCCTGCCTACGACGATAAAACCCTTATAAAAAGGCTATCGGAATTTAAGGACATAAAATGGCATGTGTTCTCCAAACATAACAAAAAGGAACTTGTGCATAAAAACATCATTATCCAGCCCATAAATAACGAGCAGTTTACGGCGAGCATGGCAGCATCTGCAGGTGTATTGTGCGGGGCGGGTTTTGAAACCCCTGCAGAGGCATTGTTCCTTGGTAAAAAACTGCTGGTAATACCTATGAAGAACCAGTATGAGCAGCAGCTTAATGCAGCTGCACTGGAGCAGATAGGGGTACCGGTAATCAAAAGCCTGAAGCCAAAATACAATGACGTTATAAAGGAATGGCTAACCAACGGAAAACCGATACCGGTAGACTATCAAGACATGACCCAGGAAATTGTAGACAGCGTTATAGCAAGGCATACTGTACCGGCACTTGCCGTATAAGTTATTTCATTATTATGCAGCAGGTTAAGTATTTTCTTAAGATTATTTAATGTTTTATTGGCAATTCGTTACCAAAACTTTAAAGGTTTATGGAGCATCTTTGTAAAACTAAACCACCTAAAACTACAGATCATGAAAAAGAACATTGACTTAACAACGATCAAAAATTTTATCCTTACCAACGCACTTTCAGAGAACGTTATGCTTATGCTTCACCCGTCTAACTTTGACAAACTGGTAACAGCAGGCAAACAGAAAACCAAATCAATTTGCATAGCCGGCATCAACATTATTGCTGATGACAACAACGAAATAAACGAGGGCGAAATAGACGTCCTTGAAGTAAAATTTAATTAGAGAAACACATCACCCCTATGAGAACAGCAATAAGCTACGATAGCGTACAGGAATTTATACTGGAACATGATCTTGACGAAAACAGCAGTATAGTGCTTCACCCCCGTGATTATGATATTGTGGCTTCTGAATTTGCTGACGAAAACAACATTGTAATATTCAGGTCTTTTGAGATACTTGGTGTCCCTGTGCTTGAAGATAATGCAGATGAAGTGAAAAAGAACAGCATTGCAATACTGCAACTGGCTGCCTCATAAAAACATATACATCAATAATTACTTTATTGGTAAGGCCATCCGCTACGGCGGGTGGCTTTTTTTGTGCCCTCATTTTTTCGCCCATAAAAAAGCCCCTTGCGGGGCTGTAAATACTAAAATAACAACGTGCTTAATTTGCCGTCATAGTAAGCTGAGAGCCGTTGATGCTCCCTCCCCCAAACACTTCTGTAAGGAAAGAATCTGCACAGCCCATATCTTTTTGTGTACGCGGGTCCTTTTTAACCTTTAGCGTAGCATCTACAAAATACTTCTCGCAACGGTTTACCACTGTTCGTGCCTGCATTGGCCCCATAACCTCTATTATCTTCAAGTTTGTAACGGTGACTACGTAGTTTCCGTTGTCTTTTCGCACTTCAAAATCAAATTTACAGTCGTTACGCATAACCGGCGATCCCTCCTGGCAGGTGTTTTTTATCTTATCTGCCGAACCGGTGTGCACATCGTTTACAAATGTATTGATCTGCAGCTCAGGATTGCCGTCAAGCTGTGCCTGCATATTTGTAGCAGCAGGGTAAGTATGCTGCCATATAAGTTTTCCGTTTTCGTTCCTGAATCCGTCCTGTGCCATGACAGGCAGCGCAAACAGCAATGAGAAGAGTAATTTTTTCATAGCTAATTCTTTTTAAGTGTAAGTACTGTTTGAGTATATAGGAAGGTGATATAAAATTACCCATAAAACATCAACAGGCAGCCGTTTAACCCTGTTTTACAATTTATTTATGATTCGGTTATGTAAAGCGGTTAAAAATCTTACGGGCTAATCCACAAAAATGCAGTTTGCAGTATCATTAAGTGTAGTGCTTCAAAAAAATATGTTAATAAAATGTGTTTTCAGCCGAAAGAATGTTCAAATAAACTTTTTTCCGAATAAATCACATCAACCTTATTTTTAATTAATCTAAATAAATAACTTTGCGCTGTTTAATATCCAACATACACGTTCATGAAGAGAACTATCCTTTTTTTATTATTTTTAGTGTCCGGTGCAGCTGTAACTGCACAAACACCCTGTTCTGAGCCCGGACCTGCCATAGGTTCTACAGGCTGCGTTACATTTACTTACGACGGTCAGACCGTTCAATATACAACGGTAAGGGCTGCAGACGGCAACGTTTGGCTTCAGCAAAACCTGGGAAGCTCAGCAGTGGCGACATCTGCAACAGATACAAATGCCTATGGCGACCTTTTTCAATGGGGCCGCTGGAATGACGGACATGAAAAGCGTAATTCAGCAGGATCTGCCATAGCACCTTCGCCAAACAATCCTTCAGGCCTTACCTCAGGGAATAATAATTTTTTAACCTCAACACCGGCATGGTGGACTGTAGCCGGATCAGGCGATGCCTGGGATGGCTCATCTATCGCTGACGTTACAGAAACGAGCGGATGCGACCCTTGTAAAGCTGCGTTGGGCAACGGATGGAGAGTACCAACATCTGACGAATGGCAGGCTATCATCACTACAGAAAACCTTACCGATATAACTGCTGCCTTTAACAGTAACCTCAAACTTACTGTTGCCGGTTCACGAAGCGGAGTTGGCGGAGGATTTACAAGTGTAGGCCAGAGAGGTTACTACTGGAGCAGTACACCAAGCCCAAGCAATGCAAACTATGGCAAATACTTATTTTACAGTAATATTTCCATGAATGCTAACGCCGGGGCATCAAGAAGCCAGGGAACATCGGTACGCTGCATTAAAGGAATATCGGCTACGCCACCGGCAGCACCTACAGGCATTACCATTATAACCCAAGGCAGTGTTCCGGCTGAGATAACTACAAACGCAGGCACACTTCAGCTTCTTGCTGTTGTTTCTCCGGGCAATGCAAACCAGTCGGCTACATGGTCTATAACATCAGGCAGCGAATTTGCATCTATCAACGGTGCGGGGCTTGTTACAGCTACAGCAAACGGATCCGTTACTGTACAGGCAGTGAGTTCAGAAGCTCCATCTATTACAAACACAATTACCGTTACCATAACAAACCAGGTGCTGGCTCCTACAGCTGTAAACATCGCAGTAGCAGATAATGCAGCGGCAACGATAACAGCAAACGAAGATACGCTTCAGCTTATGGCAGCGGTACTTCCGGCAACGGCTAACCAATCGGTTACATGGAGTATTACAGCAGGTGCCGAATTTGCATCGGTAAACGAAACAGGACTTGTTTCTGCTTTAGAGAACGGTACGGTTACAGTGCAGGCAGTTAGTACAGTAAACAATATTCTACTTGATACTATAGAAGTAGTGATTACAGGGCAAATCACGTTACCACAAACTGTTGTGATAAGTGTTGCAGACAATGCAGCAGCTACTATAACTGAAAACGAAGGTACACTTCAGCTGAATGCTGCGGTGCTCCCTGCTTCTGCAGAGCAGACAGTTACATGGACAATTACAGAAGGTAGTGAATTTGCATCTGTAAGCGAAGGCGGACTTGTTACTGCTATTGCCAACGGTACAATTACCGTTCAGGCAGTAAGCACCGTAGATGCAGCGATACTTGATACGATAGAAGTTGTTATTACCAATCAATATATTGCACCCGTAAACCTTGAGGTAACTACCGAAAACAATGTAAATGCAAGCATTATAACAACAGGTGGAACACTACAGCTTGAAGCTGCGATAGTTCCTGCCGAAGCTGACCAAACAGTTATATGGAGCGTTACTGCCGGAAGTGAATTTGCCACGGTAGATGCCAGCGGACTAGTTACTGCTCTTGGAGACGGTGTTGTTACCATACAGGCTGTAAGCACAGATGATAACACACTACTTGACACTATTACGGTTAACATCATCAACCAAAACCCTGCATCGGCAGCACCATATTGTGATGCTACAGTAGAATGGGATGTTGAGCCGATATCAAGAGTAGCGTTTGCAAATATTGACAACGCATCAAGTGCAGCAGTTAACGCATCTCCTGCTTATGAAAACTTTACCGCTATTATAGTTAATGTTATCCAAAATGATATATATAGCCTCGCAGTGGAAGGAAATACAGTAGGTATGTTTGAGCACGACATCAGGGTATTTATCGACTGGAACCAAAATGACGAATTTGACATGGCCACAGAATATTACCATACATCTATACAGGATACTGATGGAACAGACGGAACACAGGCAGTAATTAGCATCACCATTCCTGCTGATGCCGCTGTAGGAACCACACGCATGAGGATTACCAAAGACATGTGGAATGTATTTGAAGAGGGAGAGTTTGATGCCTGTACAGATGCATACTACGGCCAGGTGGAAGATTATACACTAAGCGTTACTTCTCCTGTTGCCGGACTTGACGACCTTAACAAAACAAGATTTACAGTATACCCTAACCCTACTCATGACCTGTTAACTATCCAGTCTCAGGCAGCGGTTAAAAATATAGAGGCTTACAATATAGCAGGCCAGCTAATTGCCCAAAGCAGCAATGCACAGCTTAGCCTTTCAAAAGCAGCAGCAGGCATCTACATTGTCAAGATAAGCTTTGAAAATGGCAGTACTGCAACACAAAAAATTATAAAGCAATAGTTAGTAAGTTAATTTGCAGATCAAAAAAAATAGATGTTAGTAGTAGTTTAATAGTTTTTGTTTTTTAGAGCAACGTTAGTTAGTTTTTGTTTTATTCATATTTTTTTTGAGGGGCCGCTGGGTAAAGACAGCGGCTCTTTTTTTTGCCTTTATGACTACCTTAAGAATACTTTACCAATCCTTTACCATAGCCCGGTTTTTATATTGACTAATTTTATAACTAATAACAGACATAAAATATAATATTATGGAAACCAGCAACATCAAATCAGCATCAGGGCCAAAACAAAACTTTTCGAAGTATGACGTTTCAGGCACAGACCCTAACCGTTATGCATCCGTTTCCAACACTAAGGAAGCTGATACATATCTTCACAAAAATAAAAAAAGCGTAGTGCCTGGCTTAAGGGTAAACGTTAGCAAAACAGAACGTTTACTTATGGTTGCGGCAGGAACTTACCTGTTGTACCGTGCACTTAAAAAGAAAAAAAGCACACCCAGAAAAATAGCCGAAGGAATTACAGCAGGAACAATGCTGTTTAGAGGTATAAGCGGCTATTGCCCTGCTTATGACCTGATAGACCAAAAGGGCGTACTCAAGGGAAATAAAATAGGCATTACCACATCGCTTACGGTAAACAAACCGGTAGAAGAAGTATACAACAGCTGGAGACAGCTGGAAAATCTTCCGCTATTCATGAAACACCTGCAAAGCGTTGAAGTAATAGACCGGCAGACTTCGCAATGGAAAGCTAAAATTCCGGCAGGCATTGGTTCTGTAGGATGGAAAGCACAGATACTTACTGACAAACCTAACGAGGTATTAAGCTGGCAGTCGCTTGCCGATTCTACGATACACAACGCAGGAAGGGTTAAGTTTAAATCTAACGGAAATTCAACAGAAATAGAAGTAAGCATCGCTTACCATGCACCTCTTGGTAAAGCAGGAGAAGCAGCAGGAAAATTGCTTACACCGGTATTTGAAAGAATGCTGCAAAAAGACATTGAAGGCTTTAAAGAATATATTGAAGGGGGTTCAATAATTGCTTCATAATAGTGCAATTTCATTTGTGTAAGAAGGGCGTGATCTTTACTGATTCACGCCCTTCCTTTTTTTATCCAATCAAAACTACAATGCATTAAAAAAAGGTACAGCAAAGCTGTACCCTGAATTAACCTAATATTTAGTATTTAGTAGAATTTTTAGCTAAAGATCCCAAATACGCCTGCCACTACGATAAATGCTATAGCAACGACTCCTGTAATTTCAATAGATCTTATAATGGTATCTTTCTTCTGGAAAGAGTAGTAAAAGTTTTTCTTTTTTCCGGCAGCTACAAATTGTGCCTGGCTAAACTGAGAGCGAGTTGTGTTTTTCATTTCGTTAATCATTTATCATTAATATCCTAATACAGTAAATATATAAACGCATTTCCATTAAAAAAAGTATTTAACAAAGACTTAGGCTTTAACACTTAAAAAACTACAATGCGTTTATAAAAACGTCCTCCCCGGATGAATAATTATCTGTATGCAAAAGAAGTGCCAAATTCTTAGTAACTTCGTGCTACTTTAAATTAATTATGCAGCAGGCGCTCGATATCCTTAAAAAATACTGGCAGCACGATACCTTCAGGGAACCGCAGGAAGAAATAATCCGTTCGGTCCTTGACGGTAAAGATACTTTTGCCCTTATGCCTACCGGAGGAGGCAAATCAGTTTGCTTCCAGGTACCCGCCATGATAAAGGATGGGCTATGCCTTGTGATCTCGCCATTGGTCGCGTTAATGAAAGACCAGGTTAATAACCTGGCAAAACGCGATATCAAAGCTATTGCCTTAACGGGAGGCATATCGACCGACGAACTTAGTGACCTGCTGGACAATTGCAAATTTGGCAATTACAAATTCTTGTACCTCTCCCCGGAAAGGCTTCAGGCCGACTGGGTAATAGAGCGCATAAAGGACCTGCCCATAAATCTTGTAGCTGTAGATGAAGCGCACTGCGTATCGCAATGGGGCCACGATTTTAGACCGGCTTATCTTAAGATATCGGCATTAAAGAAACACCTGCCCCATGTGCCGTTTATGGCGTTAACAGCATCGGCAACACAGCGGGTCCAGGAAGATATCGTAAAGCAGCTGGGACTAGAATCTCCTGCCCTTTTTAAAAAATCATTTGCCCGGGAAAACCTTGCCTATATGGTTTTTGAGACCGAAGACAAACTGCTTCGCATTCAGCAGATACTGACCAAAAATCCGCAGCCGTCCATAATTTACGTACGCAACCGCAAGGCCTGCCATGATCTTTCAGGTCAGCTGCAATCGCTGGGGTTTAGCGCTACCTTTTATCACGGCGGCCTAAAAGAAAAAGAGAAGGAAGCTAACATGCAGGCATGGATGAAAGAAAAAGCACAGGTTATTGTTGCCACCAATGCCTTTGGAATGGGAATAGACAAAGCTAATGTGCGTACCGTAATCCACATACAACTACCGGAAAACCTTGAAAATTATTACCAGGAAGCAGGGCGTGCGGGGCGTAACCGTGAAAAGGCCTATGGCGTACTGCTTGTACATCCGTCTGACATCAACATTGGCAAACAGCAATTCCTGGAAGTGCTGCCCGATAAAAAATTCCTTAAAGAAGTATACAACAGGCTTAACAGCTTTTTACAAATTGCCTATGGCGAAGGGATAGATGAGACCTATCCTTTTAACTTCAATAGTTTTTGCCAACAGTACAAGCTGCCGGCAGCAAAGGCCTATAATGCCCTTCAGTTTTTAGACCGGCAGGGTATACTCACGCTTTCACAGCAGTTTACAGAAAAAGTGACCATACAATTTATCATCCCGAGTAAGGAGGTAATGCGCTACATAAGCCTTAACCCTGCAGATGAAGAAATGATTCTTGCCATACTGCGCAATTATGCAGGGGTATTTGACATGGAAACGCCACTGAACAGTACACTTATCACCAAAAAAGCTAAGGTTTCTGAAGAAACGCTCACTAACCTATTGGAAAGGCTGGCGCAAAAAGGCGTTATATCGTACCGAAGCAGCGGCAATGACAGCTCCATCACTTTTAACGAAGTACGTGAGGATGAACATACCATAAACCGCATCTCTAAATTTTTAGAACAGCAAAATGATATAAAGATCAGCCAGTTTGAATCAGTGGTTCATTTTGTTTCAGACAAGGACACCTGTAAGAGCAGGCTTATCCTCAATTATTTTGACGAAAAAGAGAATACCGACTGCGGTATATGTTCGTACTGTATCACAAAGAACCGAAAGCCCGTGAGTCCGCTTGATTCGGCAAATGCCATACTGAACCTGCTTAAAGACACATCTTATAACTCAAAACAGCTTGAAGAATTGCTGGGCTTAACGCCCCAGGATACAGTATTTGCGCTTCAGCTGCTGATGGAGAACAACAGGATTACACTAAACACTAACAATCTATACACACTACAATAAAATGGAACGCTTACGAATTGTATTTATGGGTACGCCCGAGTTTGCCGTAGGGATACTTGACACGATATACCAAAACAACTACGACGTTGTAGGGGTAATTACCGCTGCCGATAAACCGGCAGGACGCGGCCAGCAGATAAAATACTCGGCAGTAAAAGAATACGCCCTTGAAAAAGGATTACGATTATTACAGCCTGTAAACCTAAAAGACGAAGCTTTTCTTGAAGAGCTTAAAAGCCTAAATGCCAACCTTCAGGTGGTTGTTGCCTTCAGGATGCTTCCTGAGGCGGTTTGGAAAATGCCTTCTCTGGGCACTTTCAACCTACATGCTTCACTATTGCCGCAATACCGCGGTGCTGCACCTATCAATTGGGCAATTATAAACGGCGAAGAAACAACAGGTGTAACGACCTTTTTTATAGACGACAAAATAGATACAGGCGCCATGATATTAAAAGCGTCTTTAGAGATTGGTGCAGATGAAAACGCAGGCCAGCTCCATGACCGCCTTATGGATCTTGGCAAGGATACGGTAATAAAAACACTTACTCTTATTGAGAACGGCAATGCAGTCACTACGATTCAGCCTAACGACGACGCTATTAAAACAGCTTATAAACTAAACCGCGACAACTGCAAGATAGACTGGACAAAACCGGGCGCCGAAATACATAATCTCATACGCGGGCTTAGCCCCTACCCTGCTGCCTGGTGTTTCTTTAAAGACAACGGACAGGAGTGGAACGTAAAAATATATGAGACTTCATTTGTAAAAGGAGAGCAGCAGAATGCTGCCGGAACTATAACAGCCGATAAAAAAGAGATAAACATCGCAGTAACAGACGGTACTATAAAAATACTTGCACTTCAATTTCCCGGTAAGAAAAAAATGACGGCAAAAGAACTGCTTAACGGAATGACATTTTTGGGAGAAGCGACAGCCTTGTAACCCACTGAATATAGGACTTTCACAAAAATTTAAGAAAAACAAGCCCTATTGTCAACATTAAGATAAAAGTTATTAACAATTGAGCGTAAAATCAGGTAAAACGCTTGCACGGTTTGGATTTCCTATTAAATTTGTAAGACAGGAGTTGAAAAAACAATAATTTTAACCAAACAATTAATAACAATTATTATGAACAAATCAGAATTAATCGACGCAATGGCTGCTGACGCAGGAATCTCTAAAGGTGCAGCTAAAAAAGCATTAGAATCTTTTGTTACTAACGTGAGCGGCGCACTTAACAAAGGTGGAAGAGTATCACTTGTAGGTTTCGGATCTTGGTCTGTAACAAGCAGAGCTGCAAGAGAAGGAAGAAACCCACAAACTGGAAAATCTATCAGCATTGCTGCTAAGAATGTGGTAAAATTCAAACCGGGAGCAGAACTTGACGGATCTGTAAATACTAAATAGTCTTTTAGCATATAAAATATAGAAAGCCTCTCAACTCCTGAGAGGCTTTTTCTGTTTGTTAAATTTTAGAATTTCTATTCACTTAAAGCCAAATACACAACACTTTAGCTATTTATCATTGCAAAAAATCAAAAAATACGGCAAAATAGTTAAAAAGCTTTTTTTGTAAAAGTTTGTGAAAGTTTTGGAGGTCTGTAATATTTCTTTTAAATTTATTACAAATTGTAAGAAGATGATTTCACTAAGACCCAGAAAAGGCCATCTGCTGATAGCGGAACCTTCCACCATCGGAGATCTTTCTTTCAACAGATCGGTAATCCTTCTGGCCGATCATAATGATGAAGGATCTGTTGGATTTATCCTTAACAAACCGTTAGGATACACTATCCATGACCTGATACCAGAGATCAAAGGAAATTTTAAAATCTACAATGGAGGCCCTGTTGAACAGGACAACCTTTACTTTATCCACAATATCCCGGAACTTATTCCTGACAGCATAGAAATATCTAATGGCATTTACTGGGGCGGCGATTTTGAGTCCACCAAAGAACTGATAAACAAAGGACTTATTAAACGTACAAACATCCGCTTCTTTTTAGGCTACACAGGATGGGAAGCCCATCAGCTTGATGAGGAGCTTGAAGACAATTCATGGATTGTATCTGAAAACAGCTATGACAATAAGATTATAGGCAAATCGAGCACTTCTTTCTGGAAAGAAAAGATAATGGAACTTGGCGGCGAATACCTGATTTGGTCTAACGCACCGGAGAATCCTGCCCTAAATTAACTGAACCTGATTTTTGCATTCAGCCTTTTTAAAAGGTCAGATGACAGCTGCGATACAAATTCCTTTTTACGGTACTTTGTTATAGGCTGAATTCCTTTAACCACGTTGGTGATAAACAATTCATCGGCCTTCTGCAGGTCAAACGGAGATATGGATGCCTCCACTACTTCAATACCTTCAATTTTTTTAGCCAGTTCAAGAACCTGCTTCCTCATAATACCGTTAAGGCAGCCATCGGCCACAGGCGGAGTTACAAGTTTACTTCCCGTAAGCATAAAAAGATTCCCCTGAAGGGCTTCAATTACATTCTTCTCATCATTTACCAACAGGCAGTTTTGCAGTCCGTTCTCGTGTGCGAAAATGCTACCGGTGATCTGCACCATCTTATTAGTACTTTTAAGTGAAGACAGCAGCTGTTTGGTAACATAAAAATCACGGAACAGGTCTACCTCATAGGCATCGCTGTTTAACGAATATAGTGGCTCAGCAAGCGCAGAGGCAGTTACAATGAATTCAACATCATTATTCTCAGGCAGGTAAAACCCACCCGATTTCCTGAATACAGACATCCTTGCCCTGTAAGCAGGTGCAGCAGGCAGGGAATCAACTAACAACAATACCTGCTCCTCCATATACTCCATGGTGAAATTCATGGGGATTTCCATCCTTACAATGCGCAGCGAAGCCATAAGCCTGAAGTAATGGTCTTCCAGGAAAAGCACTTTGCCATCAAGAACCCTAAGGGTTTCAAAAATTGAGTCACCATACAGGAAAGCCCTGTTTTCGTGAATGGATATGGTAGATTCGGTTACAAGTGTACCGTTATAATTGATCATAAAAAAAGCCCTGAAAATTCAGGGCAAATATAGTTCTTAATAGAATGAATTCCTAAACCGATCCTAAAACATGCTTAAGGTCTGAAATCTGGTTTTCCCAAAGCTGTTTAGACTCCTGCATATCGTCTTCTTCTGCAAAGTCTACAACGACAAGGGAAACGTCTTTAGTGATCTCATCTACCTGTATGCGAAGTTCAAAATAGTAGTCGCCATCCTTATTATCGTCATCTACCCAGCGGTATTTTACCTTTTCTCCAGATTTCTTAGAAGAAATACGTGCTTTCTCTTCGCTGTCATCCCATATAAAAGTAAAGAATTCCCCTCTCGAATTAACGTTGTCTGCAAACCATTCGGATAAACCTGATGGTGTAGATATATATTGGTACAGAAGCTGAGGTGATGAGGTTATCGGAAACTCCAGTTCATATTTTACTTTTTCGTCCATATGGGTCTTAAAATTTTTGGAAATATATAATAATTAACATTCATAAAAAAGGGTTTTTAAAAATAATTTTTTTCTTCAAATTTTATTTGGAACATATAAATAAAGCCCTATATTTGCACCCGCATTGAGAGATGTAATACAAACCGAAAAATGGCGAGGTAGCTCAGTCGGTTAGAGCGCAGGATTCATAACCCTGAGGTCACGGGTTCAACTCCCGTCTTCGCTACGAAATGTAAAGATTTGAAGGAGTGGTTTTAAAGAAATTTAAAGCCACTTTTTTTATGCCTTCAGTTTACCAAATAATGTCGTCACTACACTTTTCACTACACGATTTGGCACCAAAAAAGAAATACGGTAAGATCAATTTATTTGACTGGAATGGAGACCTTTCCAAAAGTTGGTACGTTTATTATAGTTTTGAAAATCCTGATACCGGCAAATTAACTCGACAAAATAATATTCATGGCAACATAAATTCCTTTGAAAGTATTCGTGGAAGGAAGCAAGCGGCTAAAATTATTATAGATGCACTGAAGGAAATGCTCGAAAACGGCTTTAGCCCTTATGCGATTCCGGAAGAACCGGTACAACAGGATGAGTCTATAAGCGCCGTTAAAACAATTGGCCAGGCAATTGATTTCGCCCTGAAGGCTGGAAAGACCCGATATGCAGAATCTACTTATAATGATTTTAGCAGCCGAATGAAGCAATTTAAAAAGTGGCTTACCGGCAAGAACCTGCACGACACCCCTGTTCAGTCATTTACTCCTATTCCTATATTGGATTATCTTAATGAGGTTCATGAGCGCACCAGCGCCCGGAACCGAAATAATACCAGGTTAAATATTTCAAGCTTGTATAAGCTACTCATGTCTAATCATATTGTAAAGATCAATATTGTTGAAGACATTGACAATTTGGCCAGCAAATCGGCAAAAAATAAGTCGTACAGCTCAGAGCAAGAAATAGAGCTGCTTGAACTGCTTGATAAAAAGGATCCGCTGTTAGGCCTTTTTATTGGTTTTATATCTATGAATATGCTTCGCCCGGTGGAAGTTTGCAGACTAAAAATTGAAGATATCAATATTAAGGATAAAGTATTGACAGTTCGTACTAAAACAAAAGCCAGCAAAATCAAGATCATTCCGGAAATGCTCCTGGCACTCCTACCCGATCTCAAACCCTACAATCAAAAAGATTTCCTTTTTACTCCTACTGGCCCAGGGCAATGGGTTACCAATGAAGTCAACAAAAGGAATTACTTTGGTAAACGCTTCAAGGAAATAAAGAATGCACTCAGCCTTGGCAAAGAATACGGAATGTACAGCTGGAGGCATACCTACATAACTAAAATATATCGCGAGCTCCGAAAAGACTTTCCTCCTTTTGAAGCAAAAAGCAGGCTTATGCTTATTACCGGCCATACCACTATGACAGCGCTCGATATGTATCTGCGTGATATTGATGCAGAATTGCCTGAAGATTACAGCCACCTTATGCACGACGGGGTAAAAACGAAAAATGGAAAGTAAGGATTAAACATGTCCTATTTATAGAAATGCCGGAACAATACATTTGTACCGGTATTTTTTTTGCCCTTTGTTTTGGCAAGTAATTTGTATTATTTTTAACCATCAATCACCCTACTCCAATCTATGATCCAAATCTCAATCCCGGTGGAACCTCATGTGAAGAAGTACCTCATGAAGAAGTATGGTTCTACCTACACAGCGTCGAAAACTTCGTTTTTAGGCCTTGAGGTACTTCAGGCCTTGTCCGGTGAATATGAAAAGCCTTATGTTCCTTCAGAGCAGGCGGCGGAACTTAAACACAGTTATAAGGTATTTATTCCGGAACGCTATTTTAATAGCAATGGCCATACTGTATCTATCAATAATTTGCAGCATCTTGGGGAAGTTGTTACAAAGAACTTCATGGAAACCATGTGCCAGTATCTCGATATGATGGTCGACCAGGGCAAACTGGCCATGCCGGAACTTCGCACATTCTTACATTACTATCACATATCTGAAGAAGATGTAAAACTTGAAAGCCTTTACAAAACCTATCAAAGGCACTGTAAAGGGAGCATTAAAAGCCCGAAAATAGCGGTATAATTTAGGACACCCTTTTTAAAATCGCTGAGAAACATAGTAAATACAGGCGTTTCCGCGTAGGACAAATTCGTAAAAAAACTTTAAAAAAAATTTGGATGTATTTTAATTGCCCTGAACAGTTGGCCGGTTTTGCCCGGTTAGATTTTTACCTGATATCGGAAACATCTAACTGGCCATTTGTGGTAAATGATGCCAATGCCGGTACGATACTAATTACCCCTCAGGTAACTATTGATGTTGATGGATCCATTGAACCGGAAACGATCAAAATTACCGATGATATTAAACCGGATGGATCGGGCGATACTGACCGCCAGCACAACTACAGCGAAAAGCTCCAGTTCTCTATCCAAAAAAGTTCTGCAATAGATAACATCGGTTTTGTGTCGGTTACGCCGTCACATCCGGATATCGAGATCTTAAATGTTGCCGTTAACGGCAACAACGTAACTATAGGCTATGTCCTAAACAACGGATTTACCACAAATAATCTGCGCCTGCAGTATCGTATGGCGGGCAGTACTACCTGGTACGCAATTGGCGATATCCTTTCTAATGGATCTGTAACTATTACCAGGACGGCCGGGACGTATTCGGCTCGCATTGTCGATTATAATAACCTTGCAAACGTTTCTGCAATCGTAACCTTTACCATATAATGAGCCTGATACGAATATTTGCCAATGGCATAGAGCTGGATATCGTGATCGATACGCTGAATATCCGTAAAGAAAACAACGCCTTCAGTACCGATTTCAGCATTTCGCATTCGTCGTACCCTTTTCTGATCGTGGAAAACGAGAAAACCCAGCGCGCGTTAGGTACCCGAGATCTTACGTCTGTCATTAAAAAGAAGATCATTCCGGTTACCGTTTTTGAAATGGGTGAGGAGTTTAACGGCGAGCTGCAGGTGTTAACCTATTCGCCGGGGTTCAGAAAATGCAATATAAAATACGGCGTGGAACCGTTAGCTATCATGAACGCAAAGCTGTTAGATATCCTGCCGGTGCTGTCTGTAATTCCAAACGTATCTACTCCGGTACCGTTTACTGAAGAAAGCCTGCAGGTTATTTACGGCACTTCGTTCTGGGAAACCTACCCTAACCAATTTGTGGGCAAAATATACCCTCAGGCAAAGTTCCAGTTCCCGCAAATGGCATGGAAGAATAAATTTTCTGATGAAGCTCCGGAAGCAGACGATCCATGGTTTGAATACAAAGGCTATTACAATTTTTACCAGGCTAACCACAATTTTGCCATCAACAATTATACGATCACCGGCGCGCTGAATGATAACGTATCTGTTTTTAATCGAAACGTCCCCTCTCCGCAATTATTTCTGCTTGGGATATTAGATTATGCCTTTGCATCGATTGGATGGAAAATAGCGGGCGATTTCGTGTCAAATGAATTTATTAAGCGCTTGCTGGTACTTTCCACAAAAAACAATTTGTGTAAAGTGGTCATAGCGCCGGCAAGCCAGGTGTTTTCTTTTACTGATCTCATATTGCGATCAAATGTTAATTTTGCGTATGACTACTATATGTACGAACATATACCAACTTCTGCCGGTACATATACTTTTCAATATAACATTACTGATGCCTTACGCCCGGACGGTATAACCAACACAGCCATCACTAAACTGGTATGGCAGCTTGATGCCATAGATGTAAGCGTAATTGACGGGGAAGTATATGCCAACTATAATGACCCGGCTAATTTACATTTTGAGGGTTCATTTGATGTAGTAGTTGATGAAGAAAAGGTAGGCAAAAGGCTGCGTGTATTTTGGATGCAGCTGAAGGCCAAACCGTTCATTGCTCCCGCCTACACCCTGCAATGGACAAAAGATGGTAAAGATTACCAGATGATGCACCCTACCCTACAGCTGGGCCGGTATGCGCCTGAAGGAACATTATCTGATTATATCAATGAAGTGAAAAATACTTTTGCGTTGAATCTAAAGTTTGACAGCGTTTCAAAAATGGCCTACTTTAATTTCACGGCCAAATCGCTTATAAAAGCTGATCAGTATGCTGTTCAAAAATCACTGGCCATAACAGAATATGAACCGCCGGAAAATGTAGCTGTTGTGCTAAAATACGCCAATGAAGAAGATACTTCATTGTATATAGATAAGAATGGCGTAACCCTAAACCAACCGCCACCGGCTGAATTTGGCTTTACAATAGAAAGTAAATTTAAGCTTGTACCGCGGGAAGGGCAAACAGCGGATCTAAGTACAATTGACGATAAGGAAGGTACCGGCCTGATGATATATGCCCCATCCGGAACTGCAGGTTTTGAACTGCCGGTGATCACCGATACTTACAATGGCCAGACTTTAACCTGGGATGGCGCTCAGGGGTTATATAACATGTTCCATAAAAACGTTGTTCGCTTCAGGCTTAATGCATCCAAGCTTGAGATTGAAGGGCCTTTTACCGAAACGGAGATCGCAATGGCAGCGCGCGTGTTTAAGATCCATGTGGATAACCAAACGTATATTATCACTGGCATGGAATACGAGCCAACTAAACAGGGGAATTATAACGTTAAGTTTACCCTTGAGAGTTTGAACTTTTAAAAATTCCTATTATCCTGTTCCATAATGATTCGTGGTAATAGAACCTGTGACATTGCTCGCAATATAAGGGAAGCAAATCAGGTGAAAAGCCAAATTTTGAAGCACATTTTTTACAGTATTGGGGCATCTATTTTAGTTTAAAGTTGTAAGAAAAATGGGGAATATCACAATTGTAATGTCTTTGGCCACCCTATATTTGCGCCGGTAAATAGGGAACGGTGTTCATGTTATAATTGGTTTGTGCTTAGCAACCGTTCCGAAATATTTTTTGAGTTATTTGTATTAGGCTGTGGGGCTTAATCAAAGATAAACCCGCCGTAGTAAGGCGGGTTTATTGTTTTATTGGAGGGACTGACTATTAACCTTTGTCGTTTTTGTCGCTTCCTTCTACTTTCACAAGTTTGTTATAAACCCCTAATAGTAAAAATGGCGCCGCCCACTGGCCAACAAACAATGCTGTCTTGTCGTTCCCTGCAATCTTAAGCCCTGCAGAAACTGCCATTGCTCCAAGAGCACTCCATAAGAATACATCCGATGGGATCTTTGCAGTTTGTTTTTCAATTCCTTTTGCTACTTTACCTTCTGTTTGGTCGTTGTCTTTAAAAGCCATAATAATGTATTTTTAGTTTTAAGTAAAGTTACCGTCATAACCATTAAACACTTTACATCAATACGTTAAACAATCTTACAGTGAGGTTAAATAACTATCCTTTTGGCGGATAAGGATCTGAGCCGTATGATCTTTCCTCCTGGATGGTGCCATCCGCTTTATGAATGATCACTGAACTCGGTTCGCGGTTCTGGGCAAGCTGAATTGTCTTTTCCAAAACCTCTTCCTTCGTTTTTGATACGATAGATGCTCTCAGAGCACCCTCCATCATTCCTTCCCATCCATTTGGATTAGGCTGAACATGGTAAACTGTTCTTTGTGTCATTGTGCTGTATTTTTTATTTGGAACTTTAAAATTACAGAGTGCATAAAAACTGACAAACAATTTTAAACAACTGTTAACAAAATTGGCAAATGTTGCAGCTAAAATTTTAGCTTTCTTTCGCTAAAGGTTTTGTCCTCCTGAAACTCTCCGATATCATCATAAACGGTTACCACACTTGGCCTATTTGACTCTGCCAGTTCGTACGTCTTACTTTTTACAACTTTTTTGCTTTCGTCAGTGATAATTATCTTATCTACATCAGTCTGCTTTCCAACCCAAAAATTATCCGGGTTCAAAAATACTTTGTACTCAGTCTTTTTCATGGCGATATATAGTTTGGTACTACAATATAACTATACGGAAATTTAAACTGAAGAGATTTATGTTTCAATTAACTACGCTTAAGCTCGGCAGGTAGAAAAAAAACAAAAATATATAGGTTGGATTATTCTGATTTCTTAAATTTGGGTATTAGGTGAAGGTCAATTATGACCAGATATTTATTGGACGAAATCCCTCCAAAGAGGGATTTCTTACAGTACAGAGTTATTAAACTACTGAATCTTAAAGTGTAACAAAAAAATGTTAATCAATTTTTATAAACTTATACTTTTTTTTAAATTTATTCTACGTTCTTTTTTCTTGTGAAAATTCATATCGACAATTTCAAGTAGTTTTAGTTATGTATCGACACTACTTTGTCAGCCCTTCTTCGGAAGGGCTTTTTAGTTTTAGATAATAGCATTTGTAACATCTGCACTTGTAATTGCTATAGGAGGTTCAAGCGGACTCGCTACGCCGTCTGCTGTTATAATTATAGAACTTATCGTAATCCCGCCAATATTGCTTTGGTACTTCGTAAGAAAGCGATACATAAAAACAAATAATTTTTAATTATTTGTTCCAAGAAGCCTTAACTTAGAAAATCCGAATCACAATCCTAAATAGAGTAACGTTATCAATTACTTTACACAAGCCCGTTTTTTTAGGTGGTTTTTTTTGGGATTAATTATCCCAAAACGTTGTTCATTTTGTGATTACATTTGTCTTATGATACTCGCGACGGAAGAATCTATTAAAAGCGGAAATTGTACACACTATGAATTGAAGTGTTTTCTTAAGCACGTGAGGTTGTCAGCGCAACATATTGATGTTAAGTTAAGTTGGAAATATGAAGATGGCCGGTACTGGGGATATCTCAAACATGAGGATAAAGTGTTGTTTCAGAAGCCTTATAATGAGCCAACTTTATTAGATGCAATAATTCAAATGCATTTAGACTTTCAAAATGTTTTACAAAGTGCACCTTTAAAAAAAAATAAATAAATGTCACCGGAAGAAATTAAACGATATTTTGAGAACAACCCGCCACCCAAAGAGGTAGACTGGCGGCCACACGCAAAGATTACTGATACTCAGGGTTTTCTTAAGCATACATTTATTCTTATTGGAAATCACAAAGGGGATATCAATAAATGCCCAGCCTGGTGGCGGCTAGAGGAGTTTTACCAAGATATGGTAAAGCTAAATGAACAAAAATAGAAAATCTTTTATTCAGTCTAAAGCGGTTTTTTTTGTATTATGGTGTTCTTCAACAGCGTCTTTATTATTGGCCTTATTTCGGAATTGTAATTACTCAAAAATAGAATGGTTCTAATTTTATTTAAAAGGCTTATGTGATGATATTGATCATAAGCCGCGTCAAAAAAATATAGCTTCCTATCGCTAGAGACTTTATCTAAATAAGATTCAAATGTAACCGTTTTGAATATCTGTACATTTTGATATCCGGACGCAATATATAGTGATAACAACTTTTCCAATGTTTTGGAATAATAGGCCGCCTTATTGATACAAACCTTCAGGTATTGGTTAACGACGACAGCAATTAATAAAAATAACGCAATAAAGAAAATGAAGAAGAACAGGAAATAATTCATGGTTTGAATATCCAGAATTTACCTGAATAAGATAAAGGTATCGTATTTAAATCCTTATGAGTTACACAATTACACAATAGTGTTACTATTTGTCGACTTCGTCAAAAAGTCGACTTTATTGACTAATTCCTTCTCTTTGAGACCACCCAACTACATAGTTACTCTTAACTATAAGCTACGTTAGACGAATGATGCGCAGTTTATTAAAAATGTGCATTATAAAAAACATAGAATGTTTAAAATTATTGCAATTCATTAAAAATGAAAAAGTTAAGTAATACAGGAATGCTATAGCAGAATTTATTCGGCCACTTCAGACCATAATTTCAAAAGAGGATTTCCTGCTAAATATTCTATAACCGAGATATATGTTATCTCAATCCCATTTCATGTAATACCCTTCTTCGGAAGGGTTTTCATTTGCCTAGTTAAAAAGTAATAATTTTTTAATAACCCTATTTATATAGAAAATCAAATGGAACATTATCAATCAAGATTTTCTTAAGCATTGAAACAAGCTCATTAAGGCTTGAGGGTTTTGTTGCAAATAGATCAGCGCCTAAATTTC
Source organism: Flavobacterium sp. DG1-102-2 (assembly GCF_033042555.1). Taxonomy (NCBI): domain Bacteria; kingdom Pseudomonadati; phylum Bacteroidota; class Flavobacteriia; order Flavobacteriales; family Flavobacteriaceae; genus Flavobacterium; species Flavobacterium sp. DG1-102-2. The sequence goes on along the minus strand of NZ_JAWLIK010000003.1, from coordinate 90,123 downwards.
GGCAGGTTTCTATTATATCCTTCGAATTTGTAGTAGTTAAGATCACAACTTTACAATTGGTCAGCGAAGGTTTTTCCCTAAGTAACTGTAAAGACTCTAAGCCGTCGGTACCGGGCATATTTATATCCAGAAAAATTATTTCCGGAGGTTTTGTCATATTGTTAAGTATTGTAAAAAGCTCATCGGAATTTTTAGCAATATACGGGGAGTAATTGTATCCGATTTCCGATAATGCATACTGAAAGAACATGATATCATCCGCATCATCTTCTGTCAAAATTATGTTCTCAATCATAGGTGTAGGCTTGAATTAGTTTGAGTGAGAGAAAGATGAATAGTAAAAGTCGACAAAATTAAACAATTGTTAAAAGGCTTTAACAAATTGACGTGAATTTATTCGTTTAACGGAATATTTAAACGGTTAAATAACAAAAATGCCCTTCCGAACCACCAGAAGGGCAAACCAAATAATTAATGTACTTAGAGTACAGTAATCAAAGGTGCAAATATAATTATTCCGGGCTTTCACCAGTTAGCTTTTCAATTTTCTTTTGCTTCATGTCCAAAAACCGCTTAAGCCGTGCGATCTCGTTTTGATTATCCCGATATTGTTCCAAAGCAAAGAGCAATACATTTTTAGCAGTGTTTATTTTATGCTCAGCTGCTATAGTCTCCAATGCCTTACTTTGTTCCGGTGTGAACTGCCTGATGTATGCGCTGTCTTTTATCATGTAGTTGAAAAGTCGACTTTTAAGTTGGTTTATTTAAAGAGTTGCAATTGTTCATCGTCCGGTTTAGGGTAAAATTTTACTTGTGGACCGGTTAATACTATCCAGTTACCTGCGTATTTCAGTTTCAAACCGCAATAACTTCGCTCCCTGTTGCCTTTAGATACTTCCTCGAAGTGATCAAAATATTCTAAAGGATCTTTGTTACCGCTGTACGCACGCAGGTCAACAGCTTTGTAACCTTGAACGTATTGATATCCGAACCGTCCACTGGTTGCGCCGCCGCATATTACGTAAAAGTCATTTGCGTAGGGAACCAATGCCGTAGCTTTCTCCTTTTCAATAATATCCGAAAGAGAATCTTTATTGATCATCTCTTCAAGTAAAGATTTGGTGATATAAAATTCCATCTATGCCTGATTTAATATTTCGTATGATATTTTATGCGCTGTCGTTTTTAAAAATCCTTTTTGTTGCAGTATAAGCTTTGTAACGGCCTTCAGTTGCATTTTTTCTTCTAGTCCAATGATCAGGTCAAAATCAAAAGTTAACGTTTGCCTGTAGCCTAAAGCATCTTTAAAATTGCAGGTTACGGCCACAGACATCACAGTCGCTTTACAATCCGGGCAAAGGTTATGTTCCGGCCATTTGCATTGAGTCCATTTAGGACGGCCTCCACATATTCTACACACTAGCATCGTGAGCTGGTTTCAGTTTTATAGAGTTCCAGAAATATGATAGCTGTTGATCAATATCTTCAAGAGCTGCAACGGCATCCAAATCATTCAAGCCTGTAGCTTTGTTTTTCATAAATAGAAATACCTGGCTAACACCGGCAATAAATGCGCGCTTACGTTCCGTAAGTTCCGGCAGCTCCATAACGGAAAGATCCAATTGCATACGCTTCATGTACTTTTGGAATTCTGCCTCGAGGTCAAATTTTTTCATAATATTAGTCTTCTAGTTTATGATTAGTATGCTCATAGAACAGATCGCGCTCTCTACAAAAATCAACTGCAGTCTGCACCGAAAAATCTCGTATATAATGGCCATCATCTTTTTTAAGCTTTGGTTTAATTACCTTACTTTCCAGCTTGAGCATACTGAATAACCGCTCCTTTTCCGCTTCCGGAAGGGCTTGTATTACATTGTATGCAGTTTCAGCCAGCATCATGGTTTATACCGTTTCCACTTTTAGTAATTCGTCTTTTGCCTGCTCCAATTGATCAATCGCTTCCTTCCGCATTTTATACACTTCAAGGATTGCAGCCTCAATTACAGGGTTTCCTGAATCGCCGTTAAAAACAGTTCGGATATATGCAGCGCCGTAGGGTTCCTCCTTACGGGAGGTGACGTCTTTTGAAGCAAGTACCTGAAGAACATCAGCGGTGTACTTGCGGCCGAGAACCGGCCTCATGGTTTTTGTCTGTTCTGGTGAAAACATAGAAAAGCATTATTAAGTTAATACTGTATTTTCTGTATATTTACCAACGCTAATAGGTTATTATACATTGCAAATATATTACAAAATGTTTACAATGTATATTATTTGTTTACTAAAATGAACATTTTGTTTATGGAAAATCATATAGGTTTGAATATCAACTTCTTAAAAGTAAAAAATAAATTGACTTTAGAGACGTTTGGTGAGCTATTTGACCTTACAAAAGCTCGTCTGAATACCTATACTTCGGGAAGGAGCAATCCGCCTGTTGAAAAAATACAGGAGATTTGCGCTTATTTTAAAATCTCGATTGATGACTTCATTAATAAAGATATGAGCGCAGATGGTTATTCAACAAACCCTAAGATTGTTTCAAACGTTGAAGAACCAAAGGTTGGATACAATGACGATAAGACAATGGTAATTGAAGCACAAAAGGAAACTATCGAAAGTCTTAGGGAACAAATCAGCCTGTTAAAAGATAAAGTTAGCATGCTGGAAACAACGAAAGCCAGGGCGTCATAATTACCTGGACTGTTTTTAAGAATTAGAAATTTTTAGGAACATCATTTCATCTGAAGGGGGATTCAGTTGAAGTAATACATAATGATGTGGTTTTAGAGATTTAAAATTTTACACTTTGCAAGTGTTTAGTTCAAGATAAATTTAACTGAATGGGGGATTCGGTCAAAAGATTAAAAATTAAATTATGTCCATCAAACCGTTTGCCCCACGCGAAGAAATCAAGAACTTTCTTGATAAACATGAAATTAGAAACAATGCTGCCAGACCTGATGCAAATTTTCTAGTCTTGTATGCAGAAAAAATTAATGAAATTGCCTTGAGGTGGCAATCTCATAACAGATTTTTAAAAAATTCTGTCCACAGAGTAATTTTAGAAATTGAGGCAATTCGCTCAAAAATCAGGAGCGATTTAAACGAAACAGATAACAAAAGTTATGCGATTGTGTGGCTTAAAATTTATCAGCAATTGCAAAGCATTTGGGGGAATTTTATCAATGCTTATGATATTGAGATAAGAGAGATTTAATGAATAACAAATTATAAATTAACAATTATGAAGGTGATTTTCGACTTGCCGGGGGACAGTGTTGAAAAAATTAAACATTTCAGAGACTTAGTGGCTCCATACGGCGAAATACTGGTTGAAGAGCCGGGTAGAATGTGTACTACATTTACAATTGAATTCAATTCAATTGAGGACTACGAGGGTTTTCAGGCAGCCGTACAAACAATCTGATCACAGTTAAGTGATCATCGCCATTTTCTCTGATTGATTAAAGCTTTCAGATTAAGAATTTGATGATGAACCATTCAAAAGCAATAAAACCCGAACAAAAAGAAAAATTAAAAACTTCAGCAAAACTCAGGCCGCGCATGATGATTACCAAATCTCCATTTGTAATGACAGATATGGGGTCAATAGACAAAATATTGCGCAGGCTGGTATGGCTAATCGTAATTTGGATAATAATATCAATTGGATTGTTGATCTGGTTATTTATACCGCATGAAAATCCATCAAAATATATATTGAAATAACACCCAATCAAACCAAACCATGAAAAAATTATTTATTGCCGGCATGGCCGCAATGCTGTTTGTCAATTGCACCGGCGATGACAGCAGCGATGTACTTACTGTAGAACAAAAGATAATCGGGAAATGGAATTACATATCCGTTATTGATGATAATGGGCAGGAATTGCCTCTTCAGGGGTGCGCGTTAGGCCAGTATATGAAATTTTCTAAAAATAAAAGTAAGGGTCTAGACTGGACAAGTTATGGGACTGACCAAAATGGGGACTGTGTGATTGAAGTCTACACAAGCGATTATAGCATTGAAAATAATGTTTTGACTTATGCAGCAGCAAATCTTAAAGATACCCTGACTTTTATAAATAATAATACTCTGAAGCTGGATAATGAATTTACAAATGGCGTAATACTTAGAAGAGAATAATAACCAACACAAATAATCAATGACAATAACAATCGTATCAATACTGGTTATCTATTTGGCAGTTGAATTTTATCTTGACTACCGAAATAAGAGGTCTTAACAATTATTGCAAAACGAATATAATTTAAATCATCTAAAAAATATTTTGACAAACGACGAAGCAGAATTTAACCGCAAGACGGAACTGTTACTTCAAAGGAAAATTACGGAGCTATCAAGTGACTTACTTGGCGTTGTAGAAATTAATGACCGCGACCAAATAATAAAGTATCACGCTAACGACCTTAATAGTGAGATATCAAAGATATCGAAAAGGCATACGTTACCTGAAAGCCATAATGAATACATTTCTACAATAGTAACCCGCCTAATGGTATTCGGACAGGTATAAATAGCATACCCCCACTTATGAAACCAAATTTAAACACACCTTCAAAAGCCTGTGTCTATATCTTTAAGCTGCTTTGTAAAAGCAGGCTGATCGTAGACCACAGGTATTGCACTGATAACTTTAACGCCAAAAGTGAAATGGATGCAATTGACAGGATCCTGGTACGGTTGTTCTGGGTTCTTATAATATGGATTGCCTTGTCAATACTAATGATTATCTGGCTTTCTAAACCGACACTACCTATTGCAGCCTACATCTTGAACTAAGACTTTATGAAAATCGGTTACATTCTTAAAGATTGCTCAGCCCCGAATGTAGAAGGCTTTGAAAAAGTTGTAACGGAGTTTGGATCCGTTGCTCAAAAATGGCGCGATGGCGAGATAATCAACTACATCATTGAGATAAATAATATGCAGGACACAGACGAGTTCCGGGAGGCTGCAAAAAAATATAGATAACGTGCTAAATTGGTTGTCGTTAAGGCAATTTTCCGCAACACTTTTCACAACACTTTAAAGAAAAAACAGCAAAATTTTAGAAATAATACCTCTTTAAAATCAACAACTTTCAAATCGCATTTTTAAGCATTTAGGGTAACTTAAAATTCATAACCCTGAGGTCACGGGTTCAACTCCCGTCTTCGCTACGAAATGTAAACATTTGAAGGAGTGGTTTTAAAGAAATTTAAAGCCACTTTTTTTATGCCTTCACTGTACAAGCTTTATCTAAAACCACACTTTTTACCACACTTTTCGGCACCTAAAAAGAAATACGGTAAGATCAATTTATTTGACTGGAACGAAGATCAAATCTAAAATTGAAAAATTGATTCAATTTTTGAAAAGCCACATTTTTTATAGATCACCGCCAGGGAAATTTATTTTGATGTAAAGCTAAAAATTGTTAATAAATATACTTTCAGATAGTTAAAAATAAAAACAACACATTGTCTTCCAATGGCGTTATTTATCTATTTGGTCTTTCACGGATTGCAATTGAACCTCAGACGCTATTCTTACCTTTTTTCAAAATGCAAAATTATTTTCTTTTAATAACATTTGCCTGTCTATTTACAGAACCCCTTGGAGATTTTACCCGCTCTGACAATCAACATAATAAGCTATAAAATCAGGTACTTTTACTTAGTTTTTGCTTTTCGATTTTAAATACTTTTATCAAATTCAATATTAAATCAAGAGTAATTAATTCATGCTGCCAGATGGTGCACTCTGAACTATTTGAAACTATGGGCGATTACTTAACGGCTCCCGCTGTGAGCTTTACTATATTATTGATTCTTTTCCTGTTTGTATAAGGAATAATATGAGGATTACAAATTATAAGATACTCAGGGATATATAAAGAGGGTAAACAGCACTCTAAAAGAACAGATACTTTGGAAAAAAATGAAAAAATAAAATACAAAAAGGGTTGAAGTAATAATTAGCGGTATTAAAATGCTTTTTCAGAACAATTTATCAAGTAACTCTGAATGGTTTTAATAAAGCCCAAATTGTTTTTGTTTGGATGAAAATTAACTAAAGCTATGTATGAACCAGCAAATTAAATTAATTAACCAATAAACAATACCAATATGATTAGTAAAACAGAAAATGTAACCCTGCAGGAAAATGCAGATATGATGAACCTAGAGAATGTGATTCAAAAACTAGGTAAAAATGGTCCCGCAACTCTTTCGAATGAAGAAGATGATTACAGAAAACGTCGTGACTATGTTAGAAACGTAATATCAACAGCAAAAAGTAATGTCTCACTATTTTCTTTAGAAGAAATGGGGCACATATTAGCTGCTGACTTTCTTATGCAGGCAACAGCTGATGATGAAGACAATAAGGAGTTCGACTTAAAATCTGTAACAACCCGAAACAGAATAACATCCTTGCCAGAAATGGATCCCGCACTGAAAGCAGCCTTATCCGTTGTTGCTGAAGTCATAAAAAAATCAGGCAGCTATCAGGAGGCATTGAGGGCTGGTGTAATAGCTATAGAAGGATGTATTCCGTATGTAGGTGGTATTATTGCCGCTATTACCTCCATATTTTGGCCTGAGAACAAGAAGGATGTTTGGGATCAGGTTAAGGATCAGGTCAATAAGGTGGTGCAGAATGCTATTTTTGAAAACGAGTACAAAATAGTTGCGAGCCAGATTACCGCGGTAAAGACAGGTCTTAATCAATATCTAAATTCGCCAAGCAAGGAGGAACAGCGCCCCCTTTTAATAGCAAATATGCTCCTTATTAATAGTCTTTATGAAAGAGTAAACCAATCCAAATATCGCCACATGCTGATTGGACTTATGGTACCAATCGGTGTATTGCACTTAACTGTATTATCTGAGCGGTACAATCACTATAAAGTATTATTTGGATCAGACGATCGCACACAAGCTCTGGAAGATTTGAAGAAATCATACGAAAATTACAAAGTTTTTTTTGATACAGTGTATGTTGAATGGAAAAATTGGAGAAGTGGCCAGTTAGAAGTATTTTTTAATTCTAACCATGTTTTATGGAACACCGTCTACAGCTATGGAGTTAATGACGGACTAGGCTTATATAACTTCAGATATGATATTGATGATAAATCCAGAGCAAATGATTTCAAAGAATGGGCGCTTAATAGATGTATTGCGGATATGGCCGAAGTTTTAAGCGCGACACAAACGTATTCAACTTTATTTAAAGGTATAGATGTAACATTAAGTCCCATTCTTCCAGAATTGGATACAATTGTACTTGGTCATTATTTTTGGACCAGATTTAAGGATACCGGAAATATGAGAAATACTATGATTGGAAACTGGTCCACTGATAAACCAACCGGCGAAGTCACAAAAATTAATATTTATGCTTACAACTCCATAGATGGACTGCAATTCCTTTATCCAGACATGCCTGGAACAAAGGTTACAGGCGGCGGCGGGGCCAGTTTTGAGCTTAATCTTGACGGGAAACAATGCATTGGTGCAAAGATGGACTATTCCAGTGGGCTTGTGTATATGATACAGTTCTTCTTTGCCGATGGATCGAGTTCTCCCGCATATGGTAACAAAGGTGGTTGGCATTCAATTGCATCAGTAGATGCAACTGTAGGAAAATCTTATAAGCTGGCATTTGCAAACTTCGCTTTAGGATCCGGACCAAGCGGTACTAAAGGGATCAATGGTGTTATTTTTACATTTAAGCGTGCTTAAAATAGCTTATTCTGCTTTCCAGTAAAAGTAAGCACGGTGATTATGCCCATAAGGTCTATAAGCGCTTCTGTATAACCTGCAGTAAAAAAGTCTTCAAAAAAGTTAGACATTTGTTCGGGCAATACTACAATAAACAACCCTAACTAATAATCAAAAGGTTAGGGTTTTTTATTGCCTTATATTTTTGTTTTTTTCCATTTAAAATCCAAACTTAATATGCCATTACTATCCATTGCATCGATAGTAATTATCTACTTTGCAGTAGAATTTATAATAGACTACCGTAAAAAGAAAAATAAAAGGAAATAATAGCAAGTAAATACACAGAAATAATAACAAAAAGTTTAAATTTTCTTATTGCTTCATATTTTTGAGCCCTATAGAAATTTCTCTATTTTTATGACTTAATAAATGTTCAACTTACCAATTCAAACCTATTATCATGAAATCAATCCTTTTAGTTAGCTTAATACTATCATCCGCATTTGGAAATGCACAAGTTATAGTCAACGAAGTTGATCTAAACACAAACGTCGAGGCTTTTGAGGTTTACCTAATGGCAAAAATGTTTAATACCAAAGAAAGTATATTTGCTAATACCGGAAGTAACGATTTTAAGATACAAAATTATGACACAAAAAGACAGGCAATTTTTAACGCTGAAGGTAAAAAATTTGAAAAAGGCGAATACCTAAATCTATATACCTACTTGATGTCGCAAGGATGGGAAGAAGGCACAAAGCGCAATGTAAATTATGGCGACAGCACAGGCACTTGTATCATGTTTAAAAGAAAAAAAGCTTAATCATAAAAATAATTAAACAGAATACAAATTGCTCGGGGGCAAAAACAGAAAGTGAAGTGAAAGCAATATCGTGTAAGGCATAGGCGTTTAATTACTATATTTGGTAACTTGCACAATTCAAACACTTTAGCCTTACTTATGAAAACACCATCATTACTTATCAGTACAGCGGGTCTACTTGCCTGCTTATGCCTTATCATAGCCTGTGATCCGGACGATAGCCGAAGGGACAGCATTTATTCTTATAATGTTTCAATCAGGAATGAATCTAATGCTGCACTGAATATATACGGTTACAGGACTAAAGATTTGGCAACAGGGCAGCATCTTACGCAGGCGCAGCTTATTCATTCTGTAATGGTTGCCGGCGGCAGCGATGATATAGTTACTACAATAGCATTGCCCCTGCCTATAGAGAACATAGGCATCATTTATCCCGGCTTTGAGAACAATGTAGATTCGCTTGTGGTTAAATTTAATGCAACCAATAAAGGCTATATTACAAAAGTTGTAAATGACACAACAGTGGTAAATAACAGGTGGATTAGCGGTAAGTCTTCGCTTTTTGATATTAAGGTCACCGACCTAAACAAAATTGGAAACACCTGCTATTACAACTTTTCGCAGCAGGATTATGAGAATGCTCCTGAGTTGTAGGATTTAAGATGCAGTAAAGATATTTTACTTTTACTGCTTTTAAAACTTCGGAAATTCTTATCGTTGACACGAACGTGATGCGAGTGCCAACCGGTAAATTATTTGGCAAATCTCCCTTTCAAACGGTGTGGTTTAAGCCAGCCACTCTCCCCTACCGTATTTACAAAACAAATAGACACTTCAGCCATCCCTCTAGATGTAAAACATACCCAGCAGGTTGCATCCTGTTTATCTTTAGTTATATACCAAAGAGAATCTCCATGGGCAAGTCCCCATGAACTAACGCGATGAACGAGCAAGTCAGCTTCTTCTCTGTTAGACACAATACACAGCCTTACATGCGCTTCTCCCATTGATGATGTTTGATATATTCTAGCCATACTGAACTATATTATTTGCATTTACAAGTTATTTTACACTTAGCTATTATTTCTCCCAGGCTTTCTCAAACTCTCCTCCAGTAATAAATTCATCTCCATCAAGTTCAAGCTCTTCTAATGCCTGATCATAAACAGATGATCCCTGAACAGGGTCTGACACATCATAACACATTTTATTTCCTCCTGAAATCTCAATCTGGCGTACTGCATATCCATCCTGAAAGTGGAGATAATACAGTATATCTTCCTCGTCCCAATACTTTTTTATAAATACTTCTTTCATAAGTAAACACAAATTATCACGCCAAGATAATAATTTATCTGTAAGAATAACTACAAAAAAGGGCAGTCAAACGACTACCCTCATCTTGTAAATATTTTAAAAGCTTATCGCTTAATACCCATTTTATTAACCCACGCCACATATTTCTGGCGGTTTACTTCGTGCTGTGCAGGGGTTACTGCAAACTCGTGGTAGCCAAAGTTAGTTACGCTCGCGCAGAAGTAAATATAATTATGCTTTTCCGGGTTTAAAACCGCGTCTATGGCCGTGATATCAGGCATTGCGATAGGCCCTGGAGGAAGTCCCTCATATTTGTACATATTGTATGGAGAATCAATCACAAGGTCTTTGAACAATACACGTTTGATAACCTGGTCAAAATCGCCCGATTGTTTTTTCATTGCGTAGATAACTGTTGGGTCGGCTTCCAGTTTCATGCCTTTGGCGAGGCGGTTAAGGTATACCCCAGCAACCCTTGGCCTTTCGTCAGTCTTTACGGTTTCTTTGTGCACTATAGACGCCAGCGCAGACACCTGAAGAGGGGTAAGGTTTAGCGCTTTTGCTTTTGCAAGGCGATCCTCATTCCAAAACTTCCTGTATTCCTTAGCCATCTTATCCCTTACTTTAGTAGCCGATGTGTTCCAAAAGAACTCATAGGTATTCGGGATAAACATACTCAATACATTATCTTCGTTAAAGCCATTGTCTTCAAGAAATTTTTTATCGGTAAAGGCCTGAAGCAGCGTTAGGCTGTCCGGTTCTATCTGGTGAGAGATACGCCCTACTGCCCTTTCCAGCGTTTCCTGATTATTGAAGGCAATATCCACCGGTACCGGCTGGCGCAGCGCATTCACGATATCGTTGCTGTTAGCACCATTTTTAATAACAAACTTACCTGCCTTAACATTGGTAGGATATTCTTTCTTTTCGGCAACCGAATTGAATTTCTCCATATCCTCAACATACGGTTTTACGATTTCCTGCACCTCTGCAAAGTCAGAACCCGTTGGGATATAAACCGCAATGCGGCTATCGCTGAATTTTGTATTTGGCGAAAATATCTGCTTATAGATCATATATCCATAAATAGAGCCTCCTATTACAACCACTAGGGAAAATATCCCTACTATTCTTCTAAGCTTCAAAGTAGTTCGTTTTTTTATTTCTGACTTATGAGCTGATACAGCCCCTCGTCGTGATAGTTATTATTTCGTTTTATCCAGTCTTTTTTCTGCCCTATAAGCTGAAAGCCAAAATTAGTAAAAAGGCTCACACTTGCAACATTGCCAGAGTCTATATTTGCATACAGCTGATGCAGCTGCAATTTATTGAATGCGTAGCTTATAAGTAGCCCTAAAGCTTGTGTGCCCACACCCAGGTTACGTTCTTCGGTATCCTGAATAATGATGCCTACGCCGGCACGCTGGTTTACGGGGTCAAAATCAAAAAGATCTATTAACCCTATGGCATCAAACGTACCTGTTTTGCAAATGGCAAGCCGAAGCTGCTTTGCCTCATAGATATCCTGGTGCGAATTTTCAAGGTACTGGCGTATTAGGAAACGGCTGTAAGGCGTCTGCGTATTGCTTACCTCCCATATTGCCTCATTGTTTTCCAACCTGTAGATAAATTCCAGATCATCGGGCTCAAGTGCCCTTAAATAAATGGTATTTCCGGTGAGGGTTACCATTCAATAGACCCGTCATATACAAACTTAGCCGGCCCTGTAAGGTATATTTCCCTAAACTGCTTGCCTTCCTGTACAAAAGATACTTTTAGTTCGCCTCCCGGAGTGGTAAGCGCCACTTCGTTTTCATCGGTATTGCCCAGCACCTTCATGGCAATGGCAACGGCTGTAACACCTGTACCGCAGGACAACGTTTCATCTTCTACCCCACGCTCATAAGTGCGCACTGAAAATTTGTCAGCGCCCGCCGGGGCAACAAAGTTCACGTTAGATCCCTTATCGCCATACAGTCCGCTATAGCGGATGTTTGCGCCTATGGCTTTTACATCAAGATCTTCCAGGCCATCAACCAGTTCAACATGGTGCGGTGATCCTGTATCCATAAACACATAATTTTCGTAGACCGATACCGTATGCACGTCTTTCATGTGCAGCGAAACCGTACCGTCTTTTGCAACGGTTGCATGATGCGGGCCGTCTACAGCAATAAAATCTGTTTCATCGTCTATTATCCCCAGAGCCTTTGCAAATGCTACAATGCATCGGCCTCCATTACCGCACATGGTACTCTCATTTCCATCAGAGTTGTAATAGACCATACGAAAATCGGTACTTCCATCGTTCTCTAATAAGATGAGCCCGTCTGCACCAATGCCAAATTTACGGTCGCACAAATGCCCGATAAGTTTGGTATCATTTTTGGGAAATATGTTATCACGGTTATCTACCATGACAAAGTCGTTTCCGGTGCCCTGGTATTTGTAAAAATTGTGTTTCATTATCTTAATTATTGACACAAAAATACAAATATAAATGACACGAAAAATGACTGTAGCCGGCTAAAAAAACTTTAAAATTATTCAATAACCAAAATTAAATACTGTTTAAATTATGAAGAGAATTTCAGGTTTATTTCTGGTGGCGCTTTTAAGCGGTGCCACTACTCTGGGAGCTTACAAACTGGTATTTGATAACGACACACCATCATCTGCCTTATCAATAGCTCCTTCTGCAAGTTACAACAGGACCGTAGGTTACGGCGCGCCCGAATCGGTAGATTTTACGGCAGCCGCCGATAAAGCGGTGCATACCGTGGTGCACGTTAAGAATACTACCTATTCTAACGGCCCGCGCAACATGATGGAATATATTTACGGCTATCGAAATAGCGAGCCTACCCCGCAGGTGGGTACAGGATCTGGGGTTATAATTACCGAAGACGGATACATTGTTACCAATAACCACGTTATAGCCAATGCATCTGAACTTGAGGTTACCCTTAACAATAACAAGACTTATAAAGCAAAACTGGTAGGCACCGACTCAAAAATGGATATCGCCCTGCTTAAGGTAGATACTAAAGATAAACTTCCGTATGCCACCTTTGGTAACAGCGACAATATGAAAGTGGGCGAATGGGTATTAGCCGTAGGTAATCCTTACAACCTTACCAGCACCGTTACAGCAGGTATCGTTTCGGCTAAAGCCAGGAACCTGAGCAACGACGGGCTGCAATCGTTCATCCAGACGGATGCCGCAGTTAATCCCGGCAACAGCGGAGGCGCGCTTGTTAACACACGCGGCGAACTTATAGGCATAAATACCATGATTACATCCATGACCGGTTCGTATGTAGGTTATTCTTTCGCAGTGCCTTCTAACATTACCCGAAAAATTATTGAAGACATCATGGAATATGGTAATGTTCAGCGCGGTGTGCTTGGCGTTACAGGCGGCGAACTGAACGCCCGTGTAGCTAAAGAAACCGGCATTACCGAAACACAAGGTTTTTACGTAAATGGAGTGAGCGATAAATCCGGTGCTAAAAATGCAGGTATACGTAAAGGTGATGTTATCGTAAAAATTGACGACAGGCCTATTAATGGCGTTGCCGATATTAATGCCGCTACCGTTACAAAACGTCCTAACGATGTGGTTAAGGTTACCCTGCACCGCGATGGAGAGGTAATGACGATTCCCGTTAAACTGACTAAAAACGAAATTAACAGTATTAATTACAGTGGCTTTGAGCTGGAAGACCTTTCTGCCACCGAAAAGAAACAATACAAAATAGATTATGGCGTTAAAGTTAAAGAGATTACCGACGAAAGATACATGCGTTACTATGATGAGCTTAAGGGCGGGATCATACTAAGCATAGGCAATGTAAAGGCTAAAGATATTGAAACCGTATCGCGACTACTGGATGCTAAAGGCGACAAAGGCATGAAAGTACAAATGATTACCCAGAGCGGTGAGATCGTTGCCTTTATAATGTAAAAAGAGTTTCTTTACATAAACACTACCCAGAACCTCCGGTCCCTTTGCCCGGAGGTTCTATTTTTTTTACAACCTTATCATAACACTTAGCAAATAGTAACATAATCAGCGTGAAGTATTTTTGTAAAAATCACCACCTGAAAAATGAAGAAAAAAACGTTTAGAAAACTGGAAGTGCTGCTGCATTTTCTTACCGCCTTTATACTGCTTATAAAAGGCTGCGACGAGCTGAACCGTAATCTTTACTTTCCGGGAGGGATTATTACAGGACTGGCCATACTTATACTGGCCATAACCATTTTTTGGAAAACATTTTATATAAGCCCTAAACAGGCCAGGCAGATATGTTACTACCTTGAAGCCCCTGCACTTTTGGTTACCTCTTATATGCTGCATCTTGAAGGGAAGAACTTTTTACCCGATATTTTTCTTGTTGCCGCCATGCTGTATCCTGCAATGGGTATAATATCGTCTAAAAAGTTTAAGGATTACAGCAAAAAATATATGGGCGAAGGTTAGTCTTTTACGATCATCTTGTAGCCTACTCCCCTTATATTTACTATAGATATGCGTTCGTCATCTGCAAAATGCTTGCGTAGTTTTGTAATGAACACATCCATGCTGCGGGCGGCAAAAAACGTGTCGTCTCCCCAAAGTTCCAGTAATACGCGCTGGCGTGGCAAAACCGCATTTTTATTCGTAATAAGCCTCAGGAGCAGTTCATTTTCAAGATTGGTTAGCACAATCGTCTTATCGGCACAGGCCAGTTCCATCGTAGAATAGTCAAATTTAAATTTACCAATGCTGAATTTTGAAACCTGCGCCTCATCGCTGACAATAGGTTTTGCAGTCCTTTTCAGCAAGGCATTCATACGCACAATAAGCTCTTCAATGCTAAAAGGCTTTTTAAGATAATCGTTGCCTCCGGTTTCAAACCCTTTTACTACGTCTTCGATCAGTGAGCGGGCAGTAAGAAATATAACAGGAATATCGGCGTCTGCCTTACGGATCTCTTTTACAAGGCTGTAACCATCTATTCCCGGCATCATGACATCTATAACGCAGATATCAAAACTTCCGGGTGAGAACGCCTCAAGTGCAGCCGTGCCATCGTGAACCCATTTTACGTTGAAACCGTTCTTAACAAGCATATCGCCTGTTATCCTGCCGAGTGCCAATTCATCTTCGGCATATAAAACCCTTATCTCATTCATGGCCTGTAGGTATTAAAATTTTAAACGCCGTTCCTTTCTGGCTCTCATCTTTTATAAGGACAATAGATCCACCATGGAGTTTCAGCACTTCTTTCACATAGCTAAGGCCAAGTCCATACCCTTTTACGGTGTGCCTGTTCCCTTCCGATACCCTGAAGTATGGCCTGAAGATATCTTTATGGTATTTGTAAGGGATTCCAATACCGTTATCTGTTAAGTCTACCGCTATAAAATTACCATCTCTTACCGCTGTTATGCTTATTTGCGGAATGGCGACTGCATATTTGAGCGAATTGTCTATAAGATTGATAAAAATGCGGCTTATGTGGTCTTCGTCGGCCTTTATGTAAAGGTCGTCAGGTATGCTGCATGTTATTACTGCCTCCAGCTGTTCCAGCCTTGGCCTTAAATTAGAAACCACCTCATCAAGCAGGTGCTTAAGATGAAGGTTTTCTGTATACAGCTGAATCTTGCCTTCGCTAAGCCTGGCATTATGGAGTATAGAATCGGCCATGCTTTTTAGGCGTTTCAGGTCGGCCTGCATAAGGTGTACATATTCCCTCGCTGTTTTTTTATCTTCCAGAACATTATACTTGTCTAATGCTTCGGTGGCGGCATACAGCGTAGCTATAGGGGTTTTAAGCTCATGGGTCATATTGTTGGTAAAGCTTACCTTTTGTTCCATAAGCCTCCTGCTCTTGCGTATACTGTTTATAAGCAGCACTACAGCACTAAGACATACCAATAAATAGAGAACTGATAACCCTATAGACGGAAGTATCTTTTTTATAACACTGTATTCCAGATTATACAACACCAGTGTAGGCGAAATTTTTGTCTTTAAGCGCGACGACGACCTTAACACCCTGCCGCTTTCGGGATTTACTTTTCTGTCGTATAAGATGAAGTCTACTCCCGGCAGTGCTTTTTTGATTGTCTTTACCGTTTCGTTATAGCTTTTTTCTAATTTTAATTTTTGGCTTTCAGGTCCAAAGATAGAATCGATAAGGGTTACGCTCAGCGGCATTTTTTTTCCATCGCCAGCAGTTTTAAAAATTTCAACCTTAAGGTTGGTAACCATATTACTATCTTTCACCACACCCGAAACAGATGAATCTTTCACATCTACCCTGCCATTAACAGTTAGGTTTTTAAACATCTCGAGGCCTTCAATATCAAGACTGTACGCGGTTAGTTTATTCTGTGCCTCTTCTACAATAAGTTTCTCCTGGTTGCTGTATAAACTGTAGAGCCAATACAGCTGAAAACACAATATAAACAGTATGGCTACGGCTCCGTAAACCATAATCAGCCTGTTGCTTTTTCTGTCTTTGTTAATTTTCATACCCAAATGTATATAATTTATAAAGTAAAAAAACACGCTTAACACTAAATAACACTAAGCTGTAAAAACAACAATGCCGTGCGGTTTTTCTTAACACACGATAACATTAAATAGCAGTAAGTAACTATGCACAAACAGGCTTGCCAATAACTTTGCAACAGTACTAACATAAAAAATTACATATGAAATCTACTACTTTAAAGCAAGCTGCATTAGGCGTGGCACTATTTTTAAGTGGGCTTACCCATGCACAGGATCCAAAGCCCTTTGGCCGGGAAATAAAACGAAACAACGAAGGCTTTGTACCCTGCGCTGCGACGGAATATTTAAGTTCACTGCAAACAGGCGGCAAACGGATATCTGATGCTGAATTTGAACAATGGCTTGCGCCAAAGGTTGAGGCTGTTCGAAGACAAAAATCACAAAAAAACAGCAATCAGACAGTCACGCTTCCTGTTGTAGTGCACGTAATACATAATGGCGACGAGCTTGGCACCAATGAAAACCTCAGTGACGAAAGGGTATTATCTCAAATACAGGTGCTCAATGAAGATTTTGGCAGGATACAGGAAACACCGGGATACAATGAAGAAACCCCCGGCGTAGATACTCAGATACAGTTTTGCCTTGCCCAGCGCGACCCAGATGGAAACCCGACCACAGGCATAGAGCACATACAAATGACAAGGACGTCATGGAACGCCACCGCTATAGAAACCCAGCTAAAACCACAAACGATTTGGGATCCTGAAAAATACATCAATATATGGGTATGTAATTTTGGCGGCGACCTGGTTGGTGTGGGCGGTTATGCCTTCTTTCCTGAAGCATCAGGCCTGGAAGGTCTTGATGAGGCTGAATCTACTGCCAGCGGCGATGGATTAACGATGTATTACAAATGTTTTGGATCATCCGCTTATGCTCCTGAAGGCGAATATATCTCCCAGATAGATATGGGACGTGCCACGACACACGAAATGGGTCATTTCTTTGGACTAAGGCACATTTGGGGTGATGGCGAAGATTGCAGCGCAACCGATTATTGCGATGACACCCCTGCAGCACTGGCCATGAATACAACCTGCGGCTATGTAGATTCCTGCACGCTGGACGATAAGCCAGATATGGTAGAGAACTATATGGATTACACCCCCGATGCCTGCAAAAGTGTATTTACCGAAAACCAAAATGAAAGGATGTGGGCAACACTGAACAATGCGCTGCGAAGAGGTACACTCATAACCTCAGACGGGTGCTCTGCCCCTACTGCGGGTACAAATGATAACCTGCTGCAAGGGCTGAATATTTATCCTAACCCTGTACAGGATGTGCTTTATATACAGTCTGACATTACAGGAGTTGACGGCAGCTACGAGATTTATACTGTTACAGGACAGGCTATCGCGGCTAAAAACATCCGTTTTGAAGATGGATTGAACATAGATACTTGGGCATTGTCTCAGGGAATATACTTTGTAAAATTAAACAGGGACGGACAGACCAAAACCCTTAAGTTTATAAAACAATAAAGACCGCTGCAAACTGTTATATTAATTTGATGGCTTAGTTAAGCAGAAAGGATGGCAAATGCCATCCTTTCTTTATTATAGTAAACTATGTATTACTGATTGATATCACATACAAAATTGTAAAGTACTGCTCCGGTAGAGCCACGAATAATCTTTTCATTATAGATCTTATCGTTTCCTTCTGTTTCTATTTTTCCTTCGCCATCATAAAGCGTAAATTCAAGTTTATCGGCAGTCATAGAACCGCAGTGAAACACCATATACTGCACAACATAACCTTGTTTTTCGTATGTAGTCTTTCCGTCCTGTCCCTTTATTTCTTTATCTGCCTCGGTTGTTTTTAACCAAACATGCATATCGTTTTTAACTGTCTTTTCATATTTTACGTAATGCGTGATTGTCCCGTCTTCTGACTTAAAAACCTTAAACCATTTGGCCTGGGCAGCAGCAAAATTGCTTGCAAACAATAAAAAGAGCACGATGTATCTCATGATTAGTTTTTAAGCTGTAAATATAAGCAAAGGATAAAGCGAATAACCCCGAAAAGAACTTCCCGGGGTTATTCCTTTAACCGGACGGTTAAAGCAGATTCAATTTTAAAAAATTAAAAACTATTTATTCTTAACAACCTTAAAGGTTTTGTTACCATTCTCTGTAGTTACTTTACCAATGTATGTACCGGCAGCAACTTTAGAAAGGTCTATTTGTGCATTAGCGTCGTTTATCGACATTTCCATTATCTTCTTGCCTAACATATCATACATTGTAAATGATGTGATTGTTGAAGAGTAGCTCAGGTTTAACACATCAGACGATGGGTTAGGATAATATTTAAATGCAGCTGCATCAAACTTATCATTACCAAGTACTATTGTAACCGTTACCGAAAATGGCTCGCTTGAGCAGTCTCCCTGTGTAATTGTTGCATAATATGTAACTGTAGTACCCGATATTTCAGTAGTACCGGTAAGAGGATTAATGCCGTTTTGAGCATCTTCTTCAGTAGCGTAGAACGTAATAATTCCGTCTATTGCAGGAGCAACCACTATTTCAGAAATTGTGTGCACAACCGGCATTCCACCCTGATCTTCAATTGTAACAGTAACATCGTCTAGCGGTTCAACTTCTGTAACTGTTACGGTAAACGAACTTTCGGCAGTACATGTAGTTGTAGCGCTGTTAGCCACTGCATAGATATAGATCGTTTGGTTTGAGGTAATAACATCACCTGCATTAAGTGCTGTTCCCGTGCCCTCCGCAGCGGTATAGTAAGTATTACCAGAATTTAAAACAGGTAAAGTATAGCCTGCGCAATTAACCGTTACATCTTCCATCTCGTCTGCTTCAGCAGATACCACTGTCACTGTAAACGTACTTTCGGCAGTACACGTAGCGCTAACTGCATTGTAGATATGTATGGTATTTGTTGACGTAATAACATCTCCTGCCTCCAGCATATCGCCAAGGCCTGAACCACCTGTGTAATATGTACCGTTTGTAATTTCAGGTAATGTGTAAGAACCACATACTGTGACATCGTCAAGCTCGTCAACTTCTGCATTGGTAATAGTTATTACAAAAGAATTTTCAGCGACACATGGAGACGTGGCCGTTCCTGTAGAAGTATAAACATAAAGTGTTGCTGTTGCTTCAACTAAATCTCCCGCTGCAAGTGCATCACCCTGACCACCGGCTTCTGTAAAGTAATTACCGTTTGTCAATGCTGGGAGCACATACGGCCCGCAGTTGGAGACGTCAGCAGGATCATCTGCAACAGCATTGTTTATTGTTATTACAAAACTGTTTTCAGTATTACACGCAGCATTACCCGCATATACATACAGCGTGGCAGATTGTGTAATCACTGTGCCTGCAGGAAGTGCGATACCACCGCCGCCAGCAGCTGTATAATATGTTCCTCCTGTTAAAGCAGGCAGTGTATAAGAACCACAAGCCGTAACGTCATCAGGATTCGCAGCCACAGGGTTGCTTACCGTGATAAGGAAAGAATTCTCTGCAGAACAAGTGCCTACAGTATTGTAAACGTATAGAGTAGTTGTAGCATTTACAGTGCTTCCTGCAGCAAGAACGGTACCGCCGCCATTTGTTGCAGTACGGTAAACACCATTGGTAAGTGCGGGCAGTGTATATGTAATACAAGCAGTAACATCTGCAGGATCATCTACCGGTACAACTGTAAAGGTAACAGCTACAGCAACTCTTGCAGACCCTTCGCAGCCTATAGTTTGTGATGCATAATAGGTAGTATTGTTTGTTAGTGCAGCAGTAGCAGCAAGCGGTGTACCTCCTGAAGCCACAGTATACCATTTTATAGCTGTACCGGTAGCTGTTAGAGCAGCCACGGTAGCGCCAGGGCATACCGTTTGCGCAGCGGTAGCAGTAGGCGCTACAGTTGTACATTGCGTAATGTTAACCAGGTAATCTTCTACCTGACCGTATCCACCAGTTGCGCAAGGTCCCGAAGGATAAGCATTCCATAGTTTATAAACTCTCATTAATGTAATTCCCGCAGAAGCATTAGTAGGTATAAAGATAGAGGCAGAAGCAGTCTGCCCGTCTATTCCTGTCGAACCGCTTACAAATCCTATTTCGAATGATTCTCCGGGATCATTGAGGTTTCCATTTTTGTTGAAGTCAATAAAAACTTTAAAATAGTCGGTAAATCCACCGTCTGTATTTCCTTGGGCAGAGAAAGTATAGGCCTGTCCTGTAGTTACATTTGCAGGAGCTAATGCGGTAAAATCCTGCATAGCAGGTGCACCGGCAGTTGCTGCAGGACTTGTATTTGTAAGGTTAGAAAAACTAACCGATGTTATAGGTTCAATGGTATTAGTAAAAGTAACGGCACATGGTGTACAGTTAGTACCGCTTGAGGTAGCCTGAACAGCTGCGCTTGTAGCTGTAGCACCACTCGCAGTACAGGTAATTACAGCCCTGAACCATGGCCCTGCAGCTACCGGTGCACTAAGGGTTGCACTTGTTGCACCTGCAATGTTAGTATAGGTTGTTCCGTTAGCTGAACCTTGCCATTGATACGAAAGCCCAGAGGCAGTATAAGCTGGAGTTAATGCCAGAGATGCATTTTGCTGGTTACACACCGGGCCGTTAAGAAGTGCTGCTGAAGACGCCGCCGGTGCTCCCGTAC
Organism: Flavobacterium sp. DG1-102-2; assembly: GCF_033042555.1. Taxonomy (NCBI): domain Bacteria; kingdom Pseudomonadati; phylum Bacteroidota; class Flavobacteriia; order Flavobacteriales; family Flavobacteriaceae; genus Flavobacterium; species Flavobacterium sp. DG1-102-2. Next base: position 69,016 of record NZ_JAWLIK010000003.1, on the reverse strand, counting down.
AGGCAGGAAGCTGCTGAACAGCGGTAACATTGTCTATTGTCACAAGTACATCTGTACCATCTAACCCTGAGTGGTTACCGTAAACACGAAGATAAACCGGTGTTCCGGCTGCCGGAGTAAACGTTGCAGTTTTAACCGCGCAGCTGGCAGAACTAATATGATTAGTGGGGTTTATTGTATGAAGCGTTGTCCATGGCCCTGTAGGTGAAGCACTATAAGATACAGTTACAGCTCCCCAGTCGGTATTATTTGTTAATACATCATACTCATAATAATCAAATAGCTTATAGCTGTACGTTAGGGTAACCGGAAGACCATTTGAGGTGCCTAAAGTTGGTGATACTGTTTCTGCTGAATAGTCATAGACAAAACCATCACCATAATCAATAAAAACAAATTCTCCTCTTAGTGCAGAACCTTCACAAGCCTGGAAAGTTCCCGGGTAAAAATCAAGGTCTCCCCATCCGCCGGCGTCAACATTAAAATTTTGTGAATAGTTGATTTGTGCATTACTCTTACTTCCCGTGACGAGTGCTAGCAAAATCATAAAACAGCTGATAATCAGTTGTAGTTTTTTTTTCATAATTGGTGATGTTTAATTAATAGAAAATAAACTTAACTAATTTTTAAGACTTTTATAACATAACGTTCTTAAATTTTAACAAATATTTCACAATACATTACACTTTTAATTAAAAACCGAAATATCTTAAGAATAATTCTACAGCTTATCTCACAATTGAATGGAAGAGATTAAAATTTTAAAGCAGTTAATATTTTGAATTGTGCATACAAATAACATTAATTACACCAATACTGAACTATTGATGCAACTGTTAAGAAATTATTACTACAGTTTTAACTCAAAAACAGATATTATGAAAATAAATAAAAAAACATTCTTAAAACCCTTTACGAAAACGTTTGAAATATATACTTTTGCACCACTCAACAACACTAAAAAAATATTATCTTCATGAACAACAATGTTTTATACGAAAAAGAGCTTTCTTTTCAGGCTGACAGGCGAAAAGCCGGTGTAGAATTCATTAAAATCGTAAGCGATCTATGGTATGACAAGTCGATTGAACTTGTGCTTTTCAGGAACCAGCTGATTGACAGGAATGTAAGTGACATCATTAACCTGCACGAATATGCCGGGGAGTTTGTACAAAAACCAATCAATGTATTTGATACTGTGGAGATTGCACGTGCCATTGAAGCGCTTGACCTGCCGCCATCGCGTATAGATATTGGCAAGCTTACGTACGAGTATCACCTTGAAGATGACAAGTATAACGACGCTACAGCCTTTGTAATAGACAAGCTGAAAGGCGCAAGAGCAAGCAGCAGCATTCAGCCGAAAGACGTTGTATTATACGGCTTTGGGCGTATAGGAAGGCTACTGGCTCGTGAGATGATGCACAAAATAGGCAAGGGTAACCAACTGAGGCTAAGAGCAATAGTTGTTCGCGACAAGGCCGATGCCACCCTGCTTGAGAAACGTGCTTCACTATTGCGTTACGATTCGATACATGGAGATTTTGAGGGGTCTGTAAGTGCAGATCCTGAGAACAACGCACTGATAATCAACGGGACTACAGTACATATCATCACGGCAAACAGCCCTGAAGATGTAGACTACACCAAATACGGCATCAGCAATGCCCTGCTTATAGACAACACCGGCGCCTTTACTACCGAGGAAGCCCTACGCAGGCACCTGACTTCCAACGGGGTAGAGAAAGTATTGCTTACCGCTCCGGGGAAAGGCATACCGAATATCGTGTATGGCGTTAACCATAACGAACACAGCCCTGACGAAGTAGATATCTTCTCTGCGGCATCGTGTACTACAAACGCTATTACCCCTGTACTTAAGGCAGTTGAAGACACTTTAGGCGTTGTAAAAGGCCATCTCGAAACCATCCATGCCTATACAAACGACCAGAACCTGGTAGATAATATGCACAAGAAATACCGCCGCGGACGTGCCGCTGCCCTTAACATGGTGATCACCGAAACCGGCGCAGGAAGCGCTGTAGCAAAGGCATTGCCCTCATTAGCAGGCAAGTTAACGTCTAACGCTATACGTGTTCCGGTGCCAAACGGGTCGCTTGTGGTACTTAACCTTGAGGTGGAAAGGGCAACCAACATTGCCGAGGTTAACGAGATCATGAAACACTATGCCCTTGAAGGCGAGTTAGTTGAGCAGATAAAATACTCAATGAACAACGAGCTGGTATCGAGCGATATCGTAGGTACGGCACAGCCTGCCATATACGACAGCAACGCCACGATTGTGAGCGCAGATGGCAGAAACATAGTACTTTACGTATGGTACGACAACGAATACGGCTATAGCCACCAGGTAATCAGGCTGGCAAAATACATCGCAAAAGTTAGGCGATATACGTACTATTAATAGTTCAAACCAACCTATATTTATCTCTGAAAATCCGCGGGCTACAACCGCGGATTTTTTATGCTTTTTATAGTCGAAATTCCTGTCATGTCGACTGAAGTGTAACGGAACGGAGAAATCTCTATTTCTGTAAAACTCCACTTACTAAAAAGTGTTAATGTTACGCATTTGGTATCTCAAATGCACTTTTCGTGCGTAACATTAGCCTACCCTACACGTCTGAAAAACAACATAGTAAAAATTAATGTTACGCATTTTGTTTTTCAAACGAAAGTCCATTTTTACGTGTTAACAAAATGAAGATTCTGTAATTCGTTAACATTTGCCCTGCTCGTAATATAATCGTTCCGAAAACGAAATTACTGCAACGGTTTCTTCAGTCCTGTTTTAACTGAAAGTCCGGCTTCAGTAAAGTTGATTAGCGTTGGAGTAACTTCGCACCGTTCACATGATCAGTCCGTCATTAAGAAGTTATACGCACTGTCATTTTGAGCGAAGCACAGCGGAGTCGAAAAATCTCTTGGGGGTGAGAGTGAAGCTGGCTCCCCTCTTGAGCCTGTGCGCCGCGGCGGAAAGGGTTGGGGGTGTGTTATAATGGAACGCGGATGACACGGATTTGAGTGGATAACCGCAGATTTCCCCTCCTACTGTGATTGCGTCGCTAAAACGTCATGTCATTTTGAGCGAAGCGCAGCGTAGTCGAAAGCACTAGGCTGAAAGCCGACTGGCAAAGCAATCTCTATTGGGTTAGAATGAAGCTACTGGTCACTGACACTGTGACTGTTTACTTTTCCTGAAGCGAATAGCATGCGCAGACTGGCAATGATAGTTCCTGCTTTCGCCTTTATCTCTTCGCTACGCTACAAGGATATCGGCTCTATCAGGGCTATGGAAAATTTTTGTGATATTTGTAAATCCTCTTATATAATAAAGTAATACCTTAATGTAATCAAATGTCAACTGGAAATTAATAAATTAGAAGCTCTAAAGATTATTTCTTTTCTCAATACCTTGATAAAAGTATTTTAGCACAAAAATATCAAATCTGTCAAATGTTGTAACATTGCGCCTTATTGACCATATGCCTAAATTATTGAATTTATCAATAACAGAATGTATAGTCAATTCTGGATCAATAAAATTAATCAAACCGCTATCATGAATTTTTCGTGAAATCATTCTTGGCATCCCATATTCTTCCAATTGATAAACGACCGTTGGTAAAAACGCATGAGAAAGTTTTGATATAAATGGCGAAACATCTGAATTCGGCTTAACTCCTATCACCTCTTTATATAAAATATTTATGTCATGTAAAAGGGAAGCTAACTTATATGTCGCGTTTCGTTCCAATTTGAAAAAATCTTCTATCGTAATATCATGTTCTGCGAGGTTTCTTAAAATCGTAGGAATAGTACTCGACCAATTGGAGGATAAAGCCTTTACAAATTCAACAAATATTGTATGAGAAGTGTCCCAACCTTTTTGCAAAGGTAAAATTTTATGTAGAAAATAATTCCAGTTCTGTGGATCAGAATTATTTAGATAACCAAATCCATTCCAACTATTTCTATTCTCTATCATATCTTTAACAATCTCTAAAAGCAATGGTCCGTTAGTAATATGAAACTTATTTTCTTTTTGCAGGCGATTAAAAACCTCTGCTCCCAGCAATTCTGTCATATCACGTTTAAAAGAAATTATTTTTGCAATTTGATCATTTGTAAGATCATTTTTGAATTCTTCTGGATCAACATCGTTGACCAACTCATCAGGAAATTCCAATATTAATTGCATGTTTTCTTCTACAGGAGGCTCATCAAGAATATATATTTTACCAATAAAATGTTTGAACATTCTACCTCCTCGCCCAATGATATTCTTATATGTAAAATCATTTATTGTAGCCCATCTATTTTTTCCACTTAAATTTCTCCAAAGGACAACATTTTCTGCAGAAGTATTTACTCCTTCAATAATTGAAGAAGTTGAAATAATGTTGTGAATACCATAATGAGATTCAAATAGCCTTACTTGTATTTGGCTTAAAGATCTGTGAAGTCTACCGTTATGAACGCCACTGCCACGTCTTATAAGACTCGTAAGACTCCAGTTAGCAGAATAATGCTGTTCCAGCCAAGTGGCAAATGCTTGCAATAATGGACTTTCATCTACTGGTAATTTATCAATAAATAAATTTGAGAGCTTGCCTATTTCACTATATGTACCGGCATAGATTAACGTTTTAGTTTTCTTCTTATCCAAAATTTCCAGTAATTTTAGACTTTTGAGTGTCTCATCACCATTAATTTCTGCCTGATAATTGTGTTTTTCTAAATAAACCGTGTTAAAGTCAAGTTTATAAAATTTCACATCTTTAGTAAAAAGATTATCATTTAATTCTCCAATATTTGGTGCAAGAAAATATCTTTGCTTCGCCATCTTTCCCAACTGCAAAATTGCTTTAAGCAATGAGGGAGAACGATCTTTTTCAAATTGTGCACTTGCTTTATAAAATTCATCTATCACTAACAGGTCGATGGATTCAAGAATGTTTATATAATTGATTGCGCGCTCTTGCGGAAAAATCAAAATGTTCTTTTTGGCAAGGGTTACATCAGAAGTTGTTATTATTTTATATTCATGTGCAAACTTTTTATATAGCCTCCTTCTTGTTTCATCAGTTAAAGCAATTGTGGGCACAATAACGACTATATTATCAGGTTTTTTAATAGATATAAATGCATCAATAACAAAGCTCTTTCCAAAACTAGTCGGCGCGCTAACAGCTATAGATTCACCATCCAACAACTTCTTTAGTAAAGAAGACTGTTCTCTATGTAAGGTCACCTTCTCATCAATTCCAATATCTGCTTTGAATGCTTCAAAAACGTAGCGATCTTGCCAATTACTAGTTTCTGGAATTAGGTAAGGATATAATCCAGTTTGACGTATTAAGTGATTAACGAGCGGTATATATTCTATTTCATTCAATTTATGGTAGTCAAGCAATTGAATTAAACTATCCCTTGCTATTGATTCATTCCCAACAGTTATATTATTATTTATTTCTCTGCACCTTTCAAAAATATAATCTTGTGCATATGTGTTGACAACATTTTGCATATTTATTGATTTTTAAAAAATTCAACATTGTCTATAAATTTATTAACTATAACTTCTTTAGAAGGGACGGGAAACAAAATTATGTGAAAAGTTACTTCTGAGTAAAGCCATAAAGTTTCTGAAAATTTACTTAATTGCTTTTTAAAATATGATTGTGCTCTCTCTTTATGAAATTCTAATATTTCATCTTTATATTCCTGAGATAGAACGTTACTTTTTTCAGTGATTGAACATTGATGGAGAATTAATATAGGAATATGCAGTTTAGGTTTAATTTGATCCATAGAAACCCCTGGGGAAATTAAATCTAAAATTTTTTTACGTAAATCTATATCGTCAACAAGGATATCCAAATCAGATACATTTGTTATAATACTATTTTCTAGTTCTAACTTTTCTGTCGTTAAAGAATTCTCAAATGATTGGACAATGGAACCCAATCTTGCATCTTGAATATCATTATAAAATTTAGCTTCGCCAAACCATAAGGTAAAATCTCCATCTTTTACGACTATGTGAACACTATCAGCACCTTTAGCATTATCTTGACTATTTTGTTTATAAAAAATCTTAGGAACAGTTGGTAATGCCCCGAAATGATGTTTCATAATACCATATAAGACTATCTCTGCTAGTTCACTACCTTTTCCAATATCACCATCTCCATCTGTAAGTCTAAGTTTCTTTGCAGATTGGACAAGAGCGGATTGTTCCTGGTCTATTAGACTAGCCCGCTCTCGGGCGGATAAGGCTGTCTCCTTTATATTATCCCATATAAAATTTTGAAATTTTGTATATCTCCATGCACCATCCTCAAAATCGTTTATTATGCTTAAGACATGTTTTTTATCGATTGGCATTAGAGCTACCTCATTATTTACATTTGTAAAGGAGTCATCCAAAAGAATTTCAAATTTTACTTTATCTATAAGGTCACTCATATTTATTTATTTTCACAAAAGAACATCACTAATATAAATTCTAATATCTTACACAATCAACTTATATATACTTAATTTCTAACATTACTACATGTGGGCGAATATAAATGATTTACCTTAAAAGCAAATAAGTATAAATACCTGATTTACAAAAATGTAAAAACACCTAGCCCCGATAGAGACGATATCCTCGCAGCGTAGCGAAGAGATGAAGGCGATAGCGGGTGCGAAGCGTAGGAATAAGCGCTTTGATGGCTGCTTATATAAATTTAACTATTTTCACCATATCGTGGGTAGACTTAAATTAATAAAAATATTTTCTTTGCTCTAATAATATGAGAGCTATGAAGGAGAATGATAAATTTGTCTTGGAGGTACTGGGTAGAGAAATTAGACATTGGAGGATTAATCATTTCCTTTGGACTCAGGAGGAGCTTGCTGAACGCAGTGGACTAACTCGAAATCAAATTAGTCTTATCGAAAATGGAGCAAAGGACATTCGTATAACAACCTTAAGAAATATAGCTCAGGCATTTGGTATGACAGTAAGTAGACTTACTAAGTTTAAACTATTTTCTAACGAACAAATATTTTATAACAAACGTGAACGCTTTTAGCCCCGATAGAGCCAATATCCTCGCAGCGAAGCGAAGAGATAAAGGCGATGGCCAGTACGGTGTGTCGCAATAAGCGATTTGACGGCTGCTTCAACACACCCCTAACCCCTTCCGCCGCGGCGGGAGCCAGCTTCACTCAAACTATTAGAGATTTCTCCACTTCGCTACGCTGCGGTCGAAATGACAGAACGGTAACGAATGATATAAGAACACAAAAAAACTCCCGACTTACATCGGGAGTTCTTATTATATAACTAAGATCGTAATTATGCTTTTACTTCGTCGTTGCTTGCAGCAGCGATAAGGTTTAGTGCAGATCCTGCAACAAACCAGCCTATCTGGCCTTCGTTGTACGAGTGGTTTACAAGGATTACATCTCTTGATCCGTCGTCATGGATAAACTCTACGCTTAATTGTTTGCCCGGGGCAAATTCTTTAAGGTCTAAGAAGTTGATCGTATCGTTTTCCTGTATTTTGTCGTAATCAGCCTCGTTAGCAAAAGTAAGCGCAAGCATACCTTGTTTCTTAAGGTTAGTTTCGTGGATACGGGCAAACGATTTTACCAATACAGCCTTAACACCAAGGTGGCGCGGCTCCATTGCAGCATGCTCACGCGAAGATCCTTCACCGTAGTTATGGTCGCCCACAACGATAGACGGTACACCGGCAGCTTTGTAAGCACGGGCGGTTGCAGGAACCGGCTCATACTGTCCGTCAAGCTGGTTCTTAACGTTATTCGTTTTTTGGTTAAAGGCATTAACCGCACCGATTAGCATGTTGTTAGAAATATTGTCAAGGTGGCCACGGAAACGTAACCATGGTCCTGCCATAGAAATGTGGTCGGTAGTACATTTACCAAACGCTTTGATAAGCAGTTTAGCACCTGTAATGTTCTGTCCGTCCCAAGGCGTAAACGGAGCTAATAATTGCAAGCGCTCTGACTCAGGGCTTACCGCAATCTTAACACCCGAACCGTCGGCAGCCGGAGCCTGGTAACCAGGATCTTCAGCGTCGAATCCTTTTGGAGGAAGTTCGTTACCTGTTGGTTCGTCAAGCATTACCTCTTCGCCGTTCTCATTGATCAGTTTATCAGTGATCGGGTTAAAGCCAAGGTCGCCCGCAATAGCAAGTGCCGTTACAAGTTCCGGAGAACCTACGAAGGCAAGCGTGTTAGGGTTACCGTCGGCACGTTTAGAGAAGTTCCTGTTGAACGAGTGAACGATAGTGTTACGCTCTTCTTTCTCTGCGCCTTCACGATCCCACATACCGATACATGGTCCGCAGGCATTAGCAAATACGGTAGCGCCAATTTTATCGAAAGTATCGATGAAACCGTCACGCTCTATAGTGTAACGCACTACTTCAGATCCCGGAGTGATCGTAAATTGTGCTTTAGTTTTAAGGTTTTTCTCAGCTACCTGCTTAGCAAGCGATGCCGAACGTGAGATGTCTTCGTAAGAAGAGTTGGTACACGACCCGATAAGGCCTACCTGGATTTGTAGCGGCCAGTTGTTCTTTTCGGCTTCTTCCCTCATTTTAGATATAGGCGTAGCTAAATCCGGAGTAAAAGGTCCGTTTAAGTGTGGCTCAAGTTCAGAAAGGTTGATTTCGATAACCTGGTCAAAATACTGCTCAGGGTTAGCGTACACCTCTGCATCACCTGTAAGGTAAGACGCTACTGCGTTTGCAGCATCAGCCACATCAGCACGGTTTGTAGCACGAAGGTAACGGTCCATAGACTCGTCATAACCAAAGGTAGAAGTGGTAGCGCCAATTTCTGCACCCATGTTACAGATGGTTCCTTTACCGGTACACGACATTGCCGTTGCACCTTCGCCAAAATATTCTACTACAGCGCCGGTTCCACCTTTTACAGTAAGGATACCTGCCACTTTAAGGATAACGTCTTTTGGAGCTGTCCAGCCTGATAGTTTACCTGTAAGTTTTACACCTATCAGTTTTGGGAATTTAAGTTCCCATGCCATACCGCTCATTACATCTACCGCGTCAGCACCACCTACACCGATAGCAAGCATACCTAGTCCGCCTGCGTTTACCGTGTGAGAGTCGGTACCGATCATCATACCACCCGGAAATGCATAGTTCTCAAGAACTACCTGGTGGATGATACCTGCTCCCGGTTTCCAGAAGCCAATACCATATTTGTTTGATATAGAAGAAAGGAAGTCAAAAACCTCATTGCTTTGTTCTTTAGCACGCTTAAGATCGGTCTTAGCGTCTACTTTTGCCTGGATAAGGTGGTCGCAGTGTACTGTTGTAGGTACTGCTACCTTAGGCTTTCCGGCATGCATGAACTGAAGAAGCGCCATTTGTGCCGTAGCATCCTGACAGGCAACTCTATCCGGGGCAAAATCTACGTAGTCTTTACCTCTGGTAAAGCTCTGCGAAGGATTTCCCTCCCATAAGTGCGAATATAAAATCTTTTCAGAAAGTGTAAGCGGACGGCCAACAAGCTCACGGGCTTTGTCAACACGTTCTGCCATGGTATCATACACCTTTTTGATCATTTCAATATCAAAAGCCATATATTTTATAGTTTAATATTATACGTTTGTTTTTGCTTACACATCAATTATCCTACCAATTGTTTATTAGCCGGTGAGAATTTAGTAAGATCTATACCTACAACTGCTGCCTTGTATTCTTCAACAGAAGGAATACGCCCTAAAATTGCCGACAATACAACAACCGGTGTAGAAGCCAGTAACGATTCTCCTTTTTTGCGATCGGTGTCTTCCACAACACGCCCCTGGAAAAGACGTGTAGAAGTTGCCATTACTGTATCGCCTTTGGCAGCTTTTTCCTGATTTCCCATACAAAGGTTACAGCCGGGACGTTCAAGATACATCATATTTTCATATTCAACACGGGCTGCGCCTTTAGGCAACAGGTCGCTAAATTCAAAACCTGAATACTTCTGTAACAAATCCCAGTCACCTTCAGCTTTAAGTTCGTCAATGATATTATACGTTGGGGCAGCTACAACAAGCGGAGCGTTAAATTTCACTTCACCCTGCTGCTCTTCCAGATTCTTAAGCATCTGGGAAACGATTTTTAAATCGCCTTTGTGAACCATGCAGGAACCTACAAAGCCTAAATCAACTTTTTTTTCGCCACCATAGTAAGAAATAGCACGGATCGTATCGTGCGTATATCGTTTTGAAACATCCTCATTGTTTACATCAGGATCGGCAATCATTGGTTCTGCTATCAGGTCGAGGTCAATTACAACTTCGGCGTAATATCGTGCATTGTCGTCCGGAGTTAACGCCGGCTTTAAGCCCAATTTTATCTCTGTAATCCTGTTATTTGCTTTGTCAATCAAACCTTGCAGTACCTGATTGTGGTTATCCATACCTTTGTCAATCATGATCTGGATCCTGCTTTTCGCAATTTCCAATGATTCAATCAGGGTATTGTCGTGCGAAATACATATTGAGGCTTTTGCCTTCATTTCCGCTGTCCAGTCTGTAAATGTAAATGCCTGGTCAGCCAGAAGCGTACCAATATGAACTTCTATAATCCTTCCCTGGAACACGTTTTCACCGTCAAATTGCTGCAGCATCTGTGCTTGCGTTGCATGAACGACATCGCGAAAATCCATATGCGATTTCATTTCGCCTTTAAATGTAACTTTTACAGAATCAGGAATTGGCATTGATGCCTCACCTGTAGCCAATGCAAGTGCTACTGTTCCGGAATCTGCTCCGAAAGCAACACCTTTTGACATTCTGGTATGTGAGTCGCCGCCAATGATTATAGCCCATTCATCTATTGTAATATCATTCAGGACCTTGTGAATAACATCAGTCATTGAATGGTAAACGCCTTTTGGGTCGCGGGCAGTAATGACACCAAAATCGTTCATAAATTTCATCAGTTTCGGGATATTAGCCTGCGCTTTTTTGTCCCAAACCGAAGCCGTGTGACAACCTGACTGGTATGCACCATCTACAATTGGCGAGATCACAGTTGCCGCCATAGATTCCAGTTCCTGCGCGGTCATAAGGCCTGTAGTGTCCTGAGAACCCACAATATTTACCTTTACACGCACGTCTGAACCTGCGTACAAAAGTTTGCCCGGCGTTACGCCAACTGCATTTTTATTGAATATCTTCTCTACCGCCGTAAGACCTTGCCCTTCATGGGAAATTTCTTTTGACATAGCAAATACCAATGGAATTTCAATACCTAAAGTCTGGGCAGCAAATGTTTGTATTTTTTTACCAAATACAACCGCATAAGAACCACCGGCTTTAATAAATTCTAACTTTTGCGGCGTGAACGATTTAGAAAGGTCAATCAGTTCCTGGTCGCCGTTATATAATTTTTTCTTCTTTGTATTTATAGTCAAAACTGTTCCGGTAGCAACAGAATAAACTTCTTCCAAAACAGGTTCTCCTTTTTCATTACGAACAAGGTTGCCATCGGCATCCTGTTTTTTAACCCAGTTTTTAAGGTCTACACCTATACCGCCTGTAACGTCAACAGTTGTTAGGAAAATAGGAGAAATACCATTTGTTCCACCTACAATCGGCGCGATATTTACAAATGGAATGTAAGGACTTGCCTGCTTACCTGTCCAAAGTGCTACGTTGTTTACACCAGACATACGGGATGAACCCACGCCCATTGTGCCTTTTTCGGCAATCAGCATTATACTTGCATCAGGAAACTGGACCTGAAAATCTTTAATTTCCTGCTGCTGTTGCGGTGTCATCATACACAAGCCGTGCAATTCACGGTCAGAGCGCGAGTGCGCCTGATTACCCGGCGAAAGCAAATCGGTAGAGATATCACCTTCTGCAGCAATGTATGTAACCACTTTTATTTCTTCGGGCACATCTGGAAGCTGTGTAAAAAACTCAGCCTGCGCATAGCTTTCTAAAATTTCTTTAGCTATTTTATTTCCGCTTTCATACGCTGTTTTTAAACGATCTGTGTCTGCTTCATAAAGGAAAACCTGTGTTTTTAATACTCTTGCCGCATCACTTGCTATAGTCAAATCATCACCAAGCGCTAAATCAAGCAGCACCTCGATTGATTTCCCTCCTTTCATGTGTGACAATAATTCAAAGGCAAATGCAGGTAAAATTTCATTAACCACTGCTTTACCAAGAATAATTTCCTTTAAAAACTCTGCTTTCACAGCCGCAGCCGGAGTTGTACCCGGCAGCGTATTATAAATAAAGAATTTTACAGAATCTGCTCTGTGCGGATTATCTGTATCTTTTATCTGAGCAATTATCGCACTTATTAATTCTGCTCCGTCAATTGGTTTTGGGTGAAGTCCTAAGGCTTTTCTTTCTTCAATTTCTTTGATGTAATCTATATAAATATTATCAAAAGCCATATTTTAAATGTTTATTTTCGTTTATAAAAAAGTCTGTAAATTTACTCATTCCTAAATGAATTAAAAAATTTTTACCTATTCTTTAATTTCAAAGAATTATTATTTATAAACATTCTATTTTACTGAAGAAACATCAATAAATTTAAGGTTTACTACCATTCCTTAACGAATTGACAATATTTTAATTTTAAATTGCAGATTTGAAAACATTCTACTTAAAAAACAAACAAAGCCTTACGCAAACATTTGCGTAAGGCTTTTATTTTTTAATATTTTCTACAACTTTTATAAGGCTGTGGTGATAGTATTTTCAGTTCTATCAGCCTCCGAAACAGCAAATTTATATACCATTGCTGCGGCCATAACTATCGCAATACCAAAAATCCCGCCTGCTGTGACAAGATATTCCACCAGCTTACCGCCTGATCTGTTGTAATCTGAAATCACTGCTAGTATCATATATGATGAAAATGCGCCCAGTACTATACCCGCAATGAGTCCGGGAATACGTTTTTGATAGATGATCTGCAATACTATAATTAGGAATGCAGCTATCGCATAATAATTAACATGGCCTCCGCCAAGGTTATCAATAATCCAGTATACGGAAAGAAGCCCGAAGAAAATTTCTGGAATACGGTTAGTAATTCGTTTCATAATGTATTGGTTTGGTTTACATTATAAAACTAATAAATATCTCTTTTAGTATTGTTACCAAAAAAATATGCCTGTAATAATTTACAGGCATAACTAATGTTTTAATGTGAATTTTGAGGCTGCTAAAAAGTTATCGTAAGCACACTTTCGTCGTAACGAACTTTTGATGTGACATACTTGTAAACCATTACAGATGCCATTACTAAGGCCATGCCATACAAAACAGTACTAAATACTACCGATTGCGTAAACACTTCTGCTTCTGATCCATGGAAATAACCGGAAATAACCGATATGAGTCTGTAAACGGAAAATGAACCTAACCCCAAACCATACACTAGTCCTGCCAGGCGGTTTTTATAAAAAAACTGCAAGAACAGTAACCATGTAATAAGCAGAGCGAAATAATTTACACTTCCCAATGTAAAATATCGTTCAGCAATCCAGAACAAACCCATTCCCATGAAAAAAAGCTCGGGGAGGGCGCCAAATGTTTTTTTCATATTTATTATAGTTGTACTTTAAATATACTACAATTATATGATTGTTTTATTGCATAAACAAATAAAAAAGAAACATTTTACTAACATTGCGATAAAATCAAAAAGTTATCTTAAAATAGCTTCCTTATTATCATTTCCTCAGTAATTCCTTCGGCATCAGCCTTATAATTCTTAATTATCCTATGACGGAGTATACCAGTGGCTACTGCCTGAACATCTTCAATATCAGGAGAAAACTTACCATTTAGCGCGGCATGCGTCTTGGCTGCAAGAATAAGGTTTTGCGAAGCCCTGGGCCCTGCACCCCAGTCAAGATAAGTGTTTACAAATTCGCTTGCCAGCTTATTGCCCGGCCTTGTTTTTCCTACAAGCCCTACAGCATACTCTACCACATTGTCTGCAACGGGTATCCTGCGGATAAGGTGCTGGAATTCTAGTATTTCATCGGCTGTAAACAGCGGGTTTATCGTTACTTTAGCATCAGACGTTGTGCTTTTTACCACCTGAACCTCTTCTTCAAACGTTGGGTACTCCAATTTTATAGCAAACATAAAACGGTCCAGCTGTGCTTCCGGCAGCGGATAGGTCCCCTCCTGCTCAATAGGGTTTTGGGTAGCCAATACAAAGTACGGCAGCGAAAGCTTATGATGATGCCCCGCGATAGTAACCGCTTTTTCCTGCATCGCTTCAAGAAGCGCAGCCTGTGTTTTAGGAGGTGTACGGTTAATCTCATCGGCAAGGATAATATTTGAGAATATTGGGCCTTTTATAAATTTGAACTGGCGGTTCTCATCCAGTATTTCGCTACCTAATATATCACTTGGCATCAAATCGGGTGTAAACTGTATACGTTTAAAATCAAGCCCCAATGCCTGCGATATTGTATTCACCATAAGCGTCTTTGCTAATCCAGGCACACCTACAAGAAGTGCGTGCCCACCTGCAAAAATACTTAGCACTATCTGTGCTACCACCTCATCCTGACCTACGATTATTTTTGCTATCTCCTGCTTTAATTCTTTCTGTCTCTGAACTAAGTTTTGTATGGCTGCTACGTCTGACATATCGTTAATTGGTTGTTGTATTAAAAAATAAGCCACGCAATAGGCGTGGCTTCAAACTTATAAATATTTTTACTCTTTACCTAAAGTTTAGAGACAATAACCTATAATTATTTTACCCATTGGTTGGCAAACTTACACGTGCGGTATTCTCCGTTAACCTTAACATAAGTATCTTTTATTTTCTTACCGCTCCACTTAGCGATTTCTTTGATCTGTTTTTCTTTAATGGCAAGATCCTTAATTTTAGTATAATCTTTTGCATAATCTGCCGGGTGCTCATCAAAACGGTCGGTAACCTTCATGATCTTAAAGATAACATCGTTACGCTGCCCCACAGATTTTATCGGCTGAGACACCTGGTCATCTTTAAGGTCTACAATATCATTGTAGATTTCAGACGGTAATTTAGTAAGTTCAAAACGGTTAGTAAACGTTTTTGGATTTATAAGAAGCCCTCCATTATTACGTGTTTCTTTTTCGTCCGATTCTGATTTTGCTGCATCCGCAAATGTAATCTGGCCGCTTACTATCTTTTCCCTAATATTAATTGCTTTCTCTTTAGCTTTCTGGATATCTTCAGGGCTTGGTTTTGGCGACATCAATATATGCCTCACATCAAGCTGCTGGCCCCTTATCTTTTCTATATAGATAAGGTGAAAACCAAATTCGGTTTCAACAGGCTCAGATATCTCCCCTTCAGGAAGGCTGAATGCTGCCTCTTTAAACTCTTTAACAAACTGCGTCTTCCTGTCCATCTTAAGGAAACCACCACTCTGTCCGGATGCCCTGTCTTCAGAATAAAGCACCGCCTTACTGTAAAAACTGGCGCCATCCTGTATCTCTTTCTTGATCTGCTTCAGCTTATCTATTACCTTTTGTTTTTCTGCCTGGGTAACCTGGGGCTTTATCACAATTTGTGCTACTTCAAGCTCCGCACCAAATACCGGACGGTCTTCAGGCTTAAAGCTGTTGTAAAATTGTTTTACCTCTTCGGGAGTGATCTCTACAGCATCAATGATTTTTTTCTGCATACGTTCTGTAAGCTCCTGGTTTTTTATCATTTCAAAAAGCTCAGTCTTAAAATTTTCAAGGCTTTTCTTTTTAAAATAAGCAACCATCTTGTCTTCGCTGCCTATTTGCTCTACAAAGTAATCAATCTGCCTGTTCATCTTTTCGTTAACATCGGCGTCGCTTACTATAATACTATCCTGTATTGCATGGTGTGCATACAGTTTATCTTCCATAAGCTTACCTAAAAGCTCACATCTCGTAATTTCTTTAATCGGAACATTTTGCGCCTGAAGCTCCCTGTACATAAGGTCTATATCAGAATCCAGCACAACAAAATCTCCCACAACCGCAACAACACCATCTATCTTCGTCCTGCCGGTAAACTTTGGTGCCGGCTTAACACTGTCCTTCTTAATTTCGGGAATAATCTCTTGTGCAAAAGCCATATTCATACCTGCAAAAACTATGGCCAAAAACAGGGCAAGCCTGCTATTTATAAACTTCATATGTATTGTTTTTAATCGCGTCATCCGTAATTTCTTTTTGAAACTTCTTTATTAACTCCAGTTTCCTATTATTTATTATCAATTGCTGTAAAGTAGGCTTAATATATTCAAAAGGCGAGATCTGGTTCTTCTCCAGCACGCGGCTTACTTTTACTATATATACGTCGGTAGAGTCAGGATATTGATACGCCATGCTTCCGCTTACATACTTATCCCTGTTCTCAGGAGTAATAAACGGCAGCTTGGAATATATCTGGTTCATATCCACCCATGTAGTATCGTTAAAGGCATAACTTTTAAACTGTATAGCCATATCATTAAGAGCCTTGATATCTTTTTTATTACCACTCAAAAACCTGCTTTTTACAAGAGCAAGCTTAGGGTGGTCTTTGGCTACCCTTACATATTTTAGCCGTACAAGTGCACCTGTAGTCTTGAAATTTTCTTTATTGGCCTTGTAGTAAGATGCCAGTTCTTCGTTTGTAACCACAGTATCTACACTGCGCTTAACCACCTCTTCAAGATAGGCCCCCGTATACAGGTCTATCTCATACTGGCGTATCAGCTTTGCATATTCTGCCTGCTTGTCTTTACTAAGGTTAACCTGTGCTGCATTATACAATAGCTTTTGCGAAGCCCAGCGGTCTATAAAATTATTAACAATAGCAATACTGTCCTCTTTAGAAGTGCCCTCTGGAACAATACCCTTAAGTTCAGATATATCAAGGTACTCCTCATCTACGCGTGCCACGGCATGGGGCTTTTGTTCCTTCTTAAGATTACAGGAACAAACACATAGTACCAATAAGAACTGTACTGCTTTTTTTATCATTACTGATTAAGCTGTTTCTTAACTTTTGCAAAAACATCTTTGTTTACCTGTACATTAAATTCTTTTTCAAGATCGCTTATCCAGGTACTTTCAAGTTGCTGCTGATAGTCGTTTATAACACGCCCTTTGCTTTCTTCAAGCGATTTAGGACCTGCCGGTGTAACCTTATTAGTCTTGATAACATAGTAGTATCCGCCATCTTTTATAACGTCAGATATTCCTGTTTTCCATTCGTTAACTTTAGGAAGCCCATCGCTGTCTTTTTCAAAAACACCTTTTTTCTCAAGGACCTCTATTTTGCCATCTTTGTTAAGTTCAGCCTTAATATAATCGGCACCTTTGCCTTTCTTAAGGTATTTTTTTGCCTTCTTGATGATATCTTCCTTAGTAGACGAATAGATCTCTGCATCTACCCTCTCTTTCCATTGGTATTTGCTTATGTTGGCTTTATAATATCCGTCAAGGGCAACTGTATCATTTTTAGCTTTTTCCCAAATTTCCTTTTCCATAAGGTCAAACAGTAGAAGGCCGTCACGGTATTCTGTCATAACCATGCCAAATTCAGGGAATTCATCTTCAAGATTATCGTTATAATAGGCATTAAGCTTTGCATTAGAATACTCATTATATAACAACTCAACCTGCTTAGAAAGCGGTTTTACTATAAGCCCTGCTTTTTGCTGCATCTCTACATACGACAGAAAATCTTTAGCCGAATATTTCTTGTCTTTATTAATGGTAAAAAGTGTCTGGGTATAGGTATCTATGTTAGCCGGCAATATCCACCCCTGTGTGTAGATCTTGTCATTAAGCGCTTTTAAAACCTTAGCGTAGGTTGCAGCATCTTTCTTAACAACGTATTTCTTTTTAAGTTTTTCGGTAAGCGAATGCTCTATCAGTTTAGAACGCTCATCTTTTCGTATCCTGTTTTCAAATTCAGGCTTAACCTCATCATACGATTTTATGCCGTTCTTTTCTATAAGCTTGGCAATATGCCATCCGTATTGTGTTTCAAACGGAGCCGAGATATCGCCCGGATTCTTAAGTGCAAATGCCTGGTCTTCAAAAACAGTAGAGCTTAGCTCGCCCGAGTTAAAGCGGTTTAGCTTACCACCACCTGCAGATGTAGATTTGTCCTGAGAGAACTGTTTTGCAAGTGCTGCAAAATCTTCTCCCTGTTTTAATTTTTTATAGATATCCTCAATAGTAGATTTTGCTTTTGCAGCCTCTTCAGGATTGTCTTTTTTAGGCTTCATGATCATGATATGAGCCACTGTAACATCGCCGCGGTTGTCCCTTATATCTGTAACCTTAATTACATGGTAGCCAAAACGGCTTCTAACTATTTTAGATATCTGTCCTACCGGAGTATTGTATGCGCCGCTCTCAAACGGGTATACCATCCTGAAAACGGTAAAATAACCCAGGTCACCCTGATTTTCTTTCGCCGACGGATCCTGAGAATATTGTTGTGCCAATTTTCCAAAGTCTTCACCTGCAAGTGCTTTTTTCCTTGCTTCGGCGGCTTTGTTATACGCCTTAAGTGTATCGGCAGGAGCTGCATTCTCATCTACAGTTATAAGTATGTGAGATGCCTTAAGTTCTTTTTTAGAACGGGCATACGCCTCATCTGTAAGCTCTTTTGTAACCTTAGTGTCTGTAAGGTAGTTTTTAGCCAGCTGGGTACGGTATGTTTTAAGTTCGCTTTGGTATTTCCTATTGTTCTGAAGTCCCAATTTATTGGCCTTACTCACTTTTAGCTTGTAGCCAATGAACAGGTTAAGGTAGTTGTCAAGATCTTTTTGAGAATCGTCTTTTACAAGATCAAGGTTTTTTTTGTAAACCCTTATAAATTCATCTGTATAATATGGTGTGCCATCTACGGTAAACAGCACTTCTTTTTTTACTTCCTGAGAAAAGGACATTGCCGAAACAAACAGGCAAAGACCTAAAAGAACCTTTTTGAATTTCATTATAAAACGTAATTTATGTGCTTTAATCGGTTAAGTAAACGCAGGGAATCTTAAAAAAGTATGACTCCTCATTTTTTGCGACCAACAAAAGTAACAATTCAGAAAGATTATACAAGGATATATTTAATTTATGTATGCACAGAGTAGCAAAGCAGCTGTCTTCTTTTATGTTTTCACAGCGATTGGCGGGATACAAAAAAAGTAGGGAGGCACTCCCCTTCAGAATGCCTCCCCGGTAAAAAAAACTGGTAATCCAAAAAACTATTATTTTTTTACAATGATAAAGTCAGATCGCCTGTTGAGTGCATGCTCTGCATCAGTACATTTCACTCCATTTTTACATTTATTTCTAAGCCTGGTCTCACCATAACCTTTAACACTCTCTATTCTTGAAGCGTCTATGCCCCTTGCCACAATATAATCGTGGGTAGCATTTGCCCTGTTTTGCGATAGCTTAAGGTTATAATCGTCTTTACCTCGTGAGTCAGTATGCGATTCTATCTTGATAACAATAGCAGGGAAGTTTTTCATGACATACACTACCTTGTCAAGCTCTGTTGCAGCCTGCTCAGTAATGGCATATTTATCATAATCAAAATAAATAGGATTAATGTCTACTTTCTCTACGTTATCTTCTTTCTTGATAAGGTCGGCATAGTTGTTAAGCTCAAAGTCAACATTTTTGGTCTCCTCACCATTTTTCTTGTTGATATCAAGTTCCTTATCGGCTTTGGTATGGTTCTCCTTAGATGCCTCTACCTTTATCTTACTGCCGCAGGGCACTTCAACCTTATACGTACCGTCTTCTTTAGTTTTTGCCGATGCAATCACATCGCCAAACTTATCCAGCACCTTTACATCGGCAAGGTTAATTGCCATTTTGTATTTGGCATTGGTAACCTTACCAGATACCCACTGGCTGCAAGGCGGTTCCTGTCTTGTAAAATAATAGATATCATCATCTCCCCTGCCTCCCGGCCTGCACGAAGACAGGTAGCCGTATTTTTTCTCCTTATCTATAATAAAGGAGAAATCGTCACGGCCGCTGTTTACCGGCGCACCCAGGTTTTTAGGTTCAGAAAACTGGAAATCCTTTATTCTTCGGCTCTCAAAAACATCAAGCCCGCCCATTCCGTAATGCCCGTCTGAAGCAAAATACAGTATGGAATCGTTTACAAAAGGAAACATTTCTTTACCGGTAGTATTAATCGTTGGCCCCAGGTTTTGGGGTGTACCCACTTTCCCGTCGCCAAAAACCTCAGCTACATAAATATCGGTTTCACCAAGGCCGCCCGGCATGTCTGACACAAAGTACAGCCATTTACCGTCTGACGATAATGCAGGATGCCCTACAGAATATTCTTTGCTGTTAAACGGCAGCTTCTCTACGTTAGTCAGCTTATCGCCGTCCAGGTTTCCTTTAATGATCTCAAAGTTATTAGTCCCCTCTTTAGCATTGTTAAGCCTGTCGTTTTTCTTTACCACATTGGCGCTGTAAAACATCATCTTATTGTCAGGGCTAAAGGTAACAGTAGCATTGTGATACTGCGTCTGCTCGCCCGATATAAACTTTTTATCATTAAACAAGGATCCGTCAGATGCGTTTCTGTCGGCAACAAAGAGCTCAAGGAAAGGCTGGTCTGTCCAGCTGTAGGTCTTTCCCCCCACTTTTGTAGTATCCTTGCTTGAGGAATACACTACCTGATTGCCGTAAAATGCCGCCCCAAAGTCTGACTTATCCGTGTTAATGGCAAGATTCGTCAGTTTATAGTTAGGCGGAGCAGCATTAAGGCTGTCCAGGTATTTCTTTTGGCTTATCAGCCTTGTAATAGCTGCCTGGTCACCTTTTGCATCGAGCCTCTTTTTTGTAAGGTCATACGCTTTTTGGTGGTTGCCCTCAGCTTTAAGCGACTGGATATAGCGGTTAAAATATTTGTCGTCCATCTCTCCGGCCGTAAAGCCGTCAAGTTTAGAATACCATCGCAGCGCACTTGCCGTGTTACCGGTATAGTAATAGGCATCGCCTGCATTCTTTATCGTTTCTATACCCGGTTCTTTTGCATCGGCCAGGTATTTTTCATACTCTTTAGCCGCATCTACATAAGCATACTCGGCAAACAGCCTGTCGGCTTTCCTCAGTTTAGACTGAGAGAATCCTGCGGTAGCGCATAATAACAGGCTGAGTAAAAATATTTTTCTCTTCATGATGTGTATATTTTAGAAAAACCTTGGCGATTTGATTCGGGTAGCTTTTGGTACAAGCTGAAATCTCAGGATAATTTCGTGAGAACCGTCGTTGTACTTGTTAAGCTCTGTTACAGAATAGTCATACGAGTAGCCTATAAAGAAATTTCTTCCGGCCTGAAAGCCTATCAGCGCGCTTACAGAGTCGTCAAAACGATACGCAGCGCCCAGGGTTACAGTTTCCTGCAACAGGAAGTTAGCCGAAATATCTGCTGTTATAGGTGCTCCCGATACTATTTTTGCCATAAAGGCAGGCTTGAATTTTAAATTATCCGAAAGGTTAAAAACATAACCCCCGATAACATAATAATGAAGCCTGTCTGAAACCGCAGCTTCCTGCACATCATCATAATAATCTGACCGTATAAAATTAGGTACAGATACTCCTGCATACCATTTATCTGTATAATAATATACCCCTGCACCTACCGATGGCGATAACTTATTATTGATATTGGTATTAAGAAGCGGGTCGCCTCCCTGATAGTAAGTACCCTTAGACCAGTCTATATTCAATATCTTGGCACCGGCTTTTAAACCAAATGCTATCTTAGAATTAAAACTTACCGGAATGGTATACGAAAAGTTACCGTCAAGATATACCTCGTTAGACGGACCTATCTTATCGTTTACGGCACTAAATCCAAGTCCTATCTGGTCGTTTACCGGCCCATGCACGGTAAGTGCCTGTGTTTCGGGTGCTCCGTCTATGCCTACCCACTGCGAGCGGTGCTGCAGCGTGGCCTCAAGGAATCCCGGAGATCCTGTGTAACCCGGGTTTACAGTAAGTGTATTATACATATACTGTGTGTACTGAGGTTCCTGTTGTGCCTTAGCGCTTATGGCAGTAAGGACGATACATATCAGGAAATATCTATTTAGAATTTTTGAAGTGATTTTCATACTAAAATATATTTTTGTTGATAATTATGGGGCAGCAGCATGCCGCTGCCCCGTTTATCATCTTAGTTATCTCGCAATATATACCCATCCAGTTTTCTTCGTGCCATCTACTTCAAGCACATAGAAGTAAGTACCTGCCGGCAGCATCTCATCCCTTCTTACAACACCGTCTACATTAGCGGTACCGTCAAAGTCGTTAGCATATGCTGCTTTTTTGTACACAAGCGATCCGTACCTGTTGTATATCTCCAGTTTGTTGTTAGCAAAAGACTCTATACAATCTATCCTAAAGGTATCGTTTATACCGTCTCCATTAGGCGTAAACTCGCTGTATATGTCAAGGCACGAAGGCTCTATTGTTACACTGGCCGAATTGTTGCTCAGTACCCTGTCTGCAGGACTTGAACTTAGTATGGTTACTATATTCTCATAATTTCCTCCAAACAGTACTTTTGCCTCAAGCGTAAGGACTGCATCGGCCTGTGCAAGCAGTTCAGGTATGTTCCAAACTCCTGTTACAACATCATAAGAACCCTGGCTTACCAGCACGTTAACAAACTCGTATCCGCTAGGAAGTACTTCGCTCACAATCACATCAGTAAACGAACTTTGTCCGTCATTACTTACCGTCACGGTAAAAATAACATTTTCATTGATATTTGGACCAGTTATGTTAACAGTTTTCGTAATTGTAATGTCAGAGCAGCTTTCTATAGTGATATCGAGGTCGGCAGACGATATACCTGAACAACCATTAACATCTGTATAAGAAACACTTACAAACCCTTCTCCTACTTCAGCCCAGCTTACAGTCACCGTGTTATCAGTTGGCGTTCCGCCTGCTGTAACCGTTCCGCCTATAACATCCCAGATATAATCTGAATTGCCGGCCTCTGTGGTATAAACCACGGACTGCCCAAAGCAAACTGATGCCGCTCCTGTGAGCGTTGCCGCTGTACCCTGATTAACAACCACTGTTATTGCAAGCCTTACAAGACTTTCGCAGCCATCTACCGTTACAGATGCGTAGTATGTACCATTTACAAGCGGCGTATTTGATGCCAATGGCACACCCCCTGTTGCTGTACTGTACCATACAACACCCGGCTCGTTAACCTGGATGTTTGCTACCGTAGGATTTTCTGACGAACAGAATTCCTGCGTTGCATCTCCCGTTGTAGGAGTAGCGCCGCTGTTTACCGTTACAGTTATGGCAAGCCTCACTGTACTGTCGCAGCCCGTTACAGGGTCAGTGTACGATGCGTAATATGTCGTACCGCTTACAAGTGCAGTGTTAGACGCTATCACAGTTCCACCTGTTGCAGATGTATAATACACCACTCCGGTTTCATTAACCTGTATAGAAGCTACAGTCGGGTTGTTTACCGCACAGAAGTCCTGTGTAGTATCGGTAGTCGTTGGTGTAATACCATTGCTTACCGTTACCGTTACCGCAAGGCGTACAGAACTTTGACAGCCTCCCGGTGTAGTCAGCGAGCCGTAGTATGTAACTCCGGACACTAATGCATCTGTAGCTGCTACCGCTGTACCGCCTGTTGGAGTAGTGTACCAAACCACGCCAGGCTCATTTACCTGGATGTTTGCAACCGTTGGGTTATTTATAGAACAGAAATCCTGTGTCGTATCGCCTGTTGTAGGCGTTGCACCGTCCTGAACAGTTACTGTTACAGCAAGCCTTACTGCACTAGGACATCCGTTTGTATTAGTAACACTTGCATAGTATATCGTGTTGTTTACAAGCGGCGTTGCCGATGGTATCAACGTACCTCCCGTAGGGGCATCATACCATACTATACCTGTGCCTACAACCTGTATGCTTGCAACCGTAGGGTTTGTATCTGCACAGAATGTTTGCGAATTACTAACCGTTCCCGGAGTCGTACCGTTATCTATAGTTACCTGTATTGCCAGCCTTACATTGCTCGCACAGCCCGTTGCAGGATCTGTAAGCGATGCATAGTAAGTCGTGCCGTTTACAAGCGCGGTAGTATTAGCTATCGCAGTACCTCCCGTTGCCGAAGCAAAGAAAGTAACACCACTCTCGTTTACCTGTATATTAGCTACCGTAGGCGCATCTGCACCACAGAATGACTGCGCAGCATTGTTTGTTGTTGGTGTAGCACCATTACTCACAGTTACTGTTACAGCAACCCTTACTGCACTTGTACAGTTCCCTACTGTTAAACTACCGTAGTATGTTGCTCCGTTTACAAGGGCAGTTTCCGGCGCTACAGCCGTGCCGCCTGTTGCAGCCGTGTACCAAACTACTCCTGTCTCATTTGTCTGGATGTTTGCTACTGTAGGTGCATTTACCGTACAGAAATCCTGAGTAGTATCGGTAGTTGTAGGCGTAGGCGCATCGGTTACTGTTACGGTTACTGCAAGGCGCACTGCACTTTCGCATCCTGACATTGTATCTGTAAGCGATGCATAGTAGGTTGCTCCTGATGTTAGTGCGGCAGTCGCCGGAATTACTGTTCCGCCTGTTGCAGCCGTGTACCAAACTACTCCTGTTTCATTAACCTGAAGGTTAACTATCGTAGGGTTTGCTGTTAAACAAAAATCCTGTGTAGTATCTCCTGTAGTTGGTGTTGGCGCATTGCCCACCGTTACGGTAATGGCAAGCCTTACTGAGCTTTGGCATCCTGCAGCATTTGTTAATGCTCCGTAGTATACCGTACCGTTTACAAGGGCAGTAGTAGGCGCAAGAGCCGTACCGCCTGTTGCAGTGGTGTACCACGTTACTCCTGCTTCATTGGTCAGGATGCTGGCTACTGTAGGATTTGTTACCAAACAGAAGTCTTGTGTAGCATCGGTTGTAGTTGGCGTAGGGGCATCGGTTACTGTTACTGTTACCGCAAGGCGCACTGCGCTTTCACACACACCGTTTACAAGTACGCCATAGTAGGTAGCACCGTTTACTAAAGCAAATGTTGCAGGAAGCGCTGTTCCACCCGTAGGGTTTCCGTACCATACAACTCCTGTTTCATTTGTCTGGATATTAGCCAGCGTAGGCGCATTGCTCACACAGAAATCCTGTGTAATATCATTTGTTGTAGGTGTCGGTGCATCGCCTACAGTTACTGTAACTGCAAGCCTTACTGCACTTATACATCCTGAAATATTATCTGTTAACGATGCATAGTAAGTTGTTCCTGATGCAAGAGCGGTTGTGTTTGGCACTATTGTTCCGCCTGTTGCGGCAGTATACCATACCACTCCTGTTTCATTTACCTGAATATTAGCTACAGTAGGCGCTGTTATCAAACAGAAATCCTGGGTAGTATTGTTAGTTGTTGGCGTTGGTGCATTACCCACGGTTACTGTAACCGCAAGTCGCACGGCACTTGGGCATCCTGATGCACCGTCAACAAGTGCTCCATAATACGTAGCACCGTTTACAAGCGCTGTTGTATTAGCCACCGGAGTTCCTCCTGTAGCAGCCGTATACCATAGTACACCTGTTTCGTTTACCTGTATGTTTGCTACCGTAGGATTTGTAAGCAGACAGAAATCCTGTGTCGTATCTGTGGTAGTAGGTGTTGGGGCATTGCCCACTGTTACCGTTACCGCAAGGCGCACTGCACTTGGACATCCCGAAGCTGCGTCTATCAATCCTCCATAGTATATAGTATTATTTACAAGCGCGGTAGTATTAGGAATCACTGTTCCTCCCGTTGCCGCTGTGTACCAAACCACACCTGCTTCATTTACCTGTATGCTGGCAACTGTTGGGCTGTCTGCAACACAAAACGTTTGTGTAGTATTAGCTGTTGTAGGCGTAGGTGCATTGGTAACATTTACCGTTACCGCAAGCCTTACTGAGCTTTGGCATCCTGTAACTGCATCTGTAAGCACACCATAGTAAGTTGTGCCGGATACTAAAGGAGTACCCGCAGCAACCACAACACCTCCTGTAGGAGCAGAGTACCATATTACACCCGGCTCATTTACCTGAATGTTTGCCACTGTAGGCGCATTTACCACACAGAAGAACTGGTTACTATTTAATGTTGTAGGTGTAAGCTCATCGTCTACCGTTACAGTTACTGCAAGGCGTGTTGCGCTCTGGCATCCGCTAATGGTAAGGCTTCCGTAGTAAGTAAGTCCGCTTACAAGCGATTCTGCATTAGGTATTACATTACCTCCTGTTGCAGCGTCATACCACACCACTCCGGCTTCGTTTACCTGAATGCTGGCTACTGTAGGGTTGTTTGCTCGGCAAAAATCCTGCGTAGTATCATTCGATGTAGGTGTAGGCGCATTGGTAACCGTTACAGTTACCGCCAGCCTTACTGAGCTTGCGCAGCCATTAGCAGCCGTTAGCGAGCCGTAATAAGTGGCCCCGCTTACAAGCGCTGTTCCTGCTGGCACTACAGCACCTTGTGTTGCAGCGTCATACCATGTAACACCCGGCTCATTTGCCTGAAGGTTTGCCACAGTTGGGTTATTAGACAAACAGAATGTTTGTGCCGCGTTAAGCGTTGTAGGCGTAGGCGCGTCATTAACTATTACTGCTATTTCCAGCCTTACCGGGCTTTCGCAAAGGTCAGCTGTCCTTACCTGCGCTGCATAGTAAGTAGTACCATTTACAAGAGCAGTAGTAAGCGGCAGTGCTGTTCCGCCTGTAGCGGCAGCATACCAGTTTATATTTGTTTCATTAACCTGAAGGTTTGCCAGTGTAGGCAAGTCTACCCTACAAAATACCTGAGAAGGGTTTGTAGTTGTAGGTGTCGCCACAGGATTAATTAAACATGGATCACATATTGTACCTGCATTATTATAGTTTGCCAGATAATTGTTATCAAGAACAAACACATTTGCAAGGTAGTTATTAAAGTCTCCGTTTGCCATTCCTGCATCTGTAGACTGAGGGTCTGTAGCGTTGTTAAACAACCTTACACCTTCTATACAGCATTGTCCGTTAGGAAGTACAAAGGTAAACAGCAGCAGCTCCTGACCTGCCTGGAAGTTCACGGCAGAACCATTTGTTACAATAGCATGGAAATCGTTCAGCGGCTGTGCTCCCGGAGCATAAACCATTGAGTTATCTGTCCATATTCCTCCGTTTACTGTAGTCACCGCCAGCGCCACATTGTTTAACGCAGCCGGCAGTACTACCGATACCTGGCTACCACCTGCAAAGAAGTAGTTTCCTGCGGTAAAGTTTGGCCTTGCATATACCTCATAGGTACAGGTAGCAGAGTTAAACTTAACAGTAGTTTCTATCGTTGGTGCTGCATTACAGTTAGGGTTACCGGCATTAGGGTCGCAGGCATTAAGCGGATTCGTTCCGTTTGTTACCTCTGTACCGTCGTTTATACCGTCACCATCTGTATCTGCAAGGGTAGGGTTTGTACCTATTGCAGCTTCCTGCGAATTAGTAAGTCCGTCATTGTCCTGGTCGCATGAAGGCGAAGATGGGTTTGGCGAACACGCATTAAGCGGATCACTGCCGGCTGTTACCTCAGCACCGTCATTAACGCCATCACCATCGGTATCAGGATTTACAGGGTTTGTACCCAGCGTTGCTTCCTGTGTATTGCTCAGGCCATCATTATCCTGGTCGCACGCAGGCGAATTTATATTAGGGCTGCACGCACTAAGCGGATCACTGCCGTTAGTAACCTCAGCACCATCATTTATACCGTCACCATCAGTATCAGCAACGGTAGGGTTTGTACCCAGTGTTGCTTCCTGACCGTTAGTAAGGCCGTCGTTATCCTGGTCGCAGGCACCTGATGCTGCATTAGGGCTGCATGGATCAAGCGGATTGCTTAAGCCTATCACCTCTGCACCATCGTTTATACCGTCACCGTCTGTATCAGCAACCGTAGGGTTAGTACCCAGTATAGCTTCCTGTGCATTGGTAAGGCCGTCATTGTCCTGGTCGCAGGTAGCAAAGATGCCATTAGGGCTGCATGCGCTAAGCGGATCGCTGCCGTTTGCCACCTCTGTACCATCATTTATACCATCCTGGTCTGTATCGGCTACAGCAGGGTTTGTGCCAATGGCTGCCTCCTGCTGGTTAGTAAGCCCGTCGTTATCAAGGTCACATGAAGGCGAAGTTGGGTTTGGCGAACACGCATTAAGCGGATCGGTGCCATTGTCTACCTCGTTTCCATCGCTTATTCCGTCACCGTCAGTATCAGGATTGGCCGGGTCTGTACCGTTAGCAGCCTCCTCAACACTTGTAAGTCCGTCGCCATCAGCATCACAATTAGGATGTCCCGGATTAGGGCTGCACGCACTTAATGGATCGCTTGGAATTGCTCCGTTTACCTCAACACCATCGTCTATACCGTCCTGGTCTGTATCGGCAAGGGAAGGATTTGTACCAATTAGGGCTTCCTGCTGATTGGTAAGTCCGTCACCGTCCTTATCACATAGTGCAGAATTATTGTTAGGCACACACGGATCGTTATCGTCAGGATCTGAAGCCGCCGGCGTACCGTCGTTATCATTATCTGTAGGGCATCCTGCTGTTGGCACAGGGCTGCATGGATTTAAAGGATCGCTTGGCGGTATGTTGTTTACCTCTGTACCATCGTTTATACCATCGCCGTCTGTATCAGGGTTAGCAGGATTAGTCCCTAAGGCAGCTTCCTGGGTATTTGTAAGCCCGTCACTATCCTGGTCACAAGGCCCGGCGTTAGCGTTTGGGCTGCATGGGTTTAATGGGTCACTCGGCGTAGTACCGTTAACCTCGGCACCATCAGTTATACCGTCACCGTCTGTATCAGGGTTTGTTGGGTTAGTACCCGCAGTAATTTCCTGCGCATTGGTAAGGCCGTCCCCGTCCTGGTCGCAGGTAGCAAAGTTAGCGTTAGGGCTGCATGGACTAAGCGGATTGCTTCCTGCTGTAACCTCAGCGCCATCATTAAAGCCATCGCCATCTGTATCGGCAACTGTAGGATTTGTACCTATTGCAGCTTCCTGCGCATTAGTAAGACCGTCGTTATCCTGGTCGCACGCAGGCGATGTCGGACTCGGGCTGCACGCATTAAGCGGATCGCTTGCAGGCGTATTATTTACCTCGGCACCATCATTTATACCGTCGCCATCTGTGTCTGCAATAATAGGGTTTGTACCTGCAGCAATCTCCTGCGCATTGGTAAGCCCATCATTATCCTGGTCGCACAGCGGCGAGTTAACGTTTGGGCTGCACGGGTTTAAAGGGTTGCTGCCATTGGTTACCTCGTTTCCATCGGTAAAGCCATCGCCGTCTGTATCTGCAACTGTAGGGTTTGTGCCCAGTGTTGCCTCCTGTGCATTAGTAAGGCCGTCATTGTCCTGGTCGCAGGTAGCAAAATTGGCGTTAGGCACACAAGGATTGTTATCATCAGGATCTGTACCGGCAGACACACCGTCGCCGTCGTTATCTACAACGGCACAGCTTGTACCGGTATTGGCATAGTTAGTACCGTAAAAATCGGTAAGGGTAAATACATTACTAAGGTAGTTCCTAAAATCGGCACCGCTCATTCCTGCCGCGGCCGATTGCGGATCTGTAGTATTGTTGAATAATCGCACACCGTTAAGACAGCCTTCTGCAACAGTAAACCTGAACAGCAGCAATTCTGTATTGGCTGTAAAGTTTACCTGAGAGCCGTTTGTGGCAATACCGTGAAAATCGTGCACTGCATCGGCAGCAGGTGCATATACCTGTGAGTTGTCTACCCACGGGCCGCCATTAACCGACGTTACCGAAACTGCTGCGTTGCTCGCCGCTACCGGAAGCACTACCGTGATCTGGCTTCCTCCCCCAAAGTAGAAGTTGTTTTGGGTAAAGGTGGGCCTGGCATATACTTCGTATGCGTTGCTTGCCGTAACATATTTCAGGGTAATGTCAATTTGCTGCGAAAAGAGGTACTGGACAGGCATGAACAGCCCGGCCAATAATAGTATCTTGAGTATAAAACTTTTCATACGCTAATTGTATATGGTTTAAAAAAAGGATTGATGTAAAATGGGGTTTATGCCTGCATTTTACTGTGGCAGCTGCTCAAACATTCCGTTATAGTTTGCCAGAACATTTGTGTTTAGCGGATAGGTAACAATAATATTAAGCATAAGCTGCCTGTCATTGTTAGCGCCGTCATACAGCACCTTTCCATCCATGTTCACATCTCCGGAGAAATAACCGTTAGCATTTGCGTAGTTTAGGATCTGCGACGCATTGCCCGGAAATGAAAGCACCTGAGATGCATTCACCTGCCTGTCGTTAGACGAACCATCGTATTTTACCTGGGTGTCGTAGTTTGCATTACCAGAATATAATGCCCTTATACCTCCTACTGTTGCCATTGCCTCCTGGCCGTCAAAGCCCGGTAGTACAAAAAGGTCTGTATTGGTAAGCGTGGTAAAATTAAGTGCTGCGGCCCCGTTAGTAACGGTAACCGGCTGGTTGTATAAAGCACCAAAGTGGTTCCTGTGTTTTATGGATACCCTAAAGGTTGAAGGAAGACTAAGTACAAGCGGACCTCCGTTTGCAGCTACGATATCACCATCCCTTTGTATAAGTGCAGCAGCTGTTCTTATAACCGTATTTTGGCTGGCAGCATCCCTGAACTCTACAAAAACCCAGTCTACAATAGCATCGCCTGTGCCGGCATTCGCCTGAAGCACTGCTGTAGTTGTGGTTTCTGTACCGCCACCGCCTACATGTGCAAAGCGTGCTCCAAGCACATTGCTGTAGGGCTGCGTTAACGGTATTGCGCCCGCTTCGCGAAGGTTATCGCGCATCAATCCTCCCGTTGCGTTAAATAACGCACCCTGAAGCATTGCTTTTAGAGTTACTGTTACATCGCAGTTTGCTGCAAGTGTTACAGTAATGGCAAGGCGGGTTGTACTCTGGCAGCCTGTAACAGGATCTGTGAGTGTAGCGTAGTATGTAGTATTATTTGTAAGCAGTGTTGCAGGTGGTATTACCGTACCCGCTGTAGCTGCGGTGTAGAATGTTACCCCTGTTTCGTTTACCTGAAGGTTTGCCACTGTAGCACCTCCAAAACCGCAAAACGACTGCGAGGCATTATTTGTTGTAGGTGTAGGTACAGGTGTAACCGTTACAGGAACTGCAACACGCGAAGATTCTTCAGGACAGCCAATTTTTGCTGCTGCCACATAAAAAGTTGTTGTTGCTGTAAGTAAAGGTGTTACAAAAGGCAGGCCAGATGCAACAGTTGTAGGTGTTCCTCCTGTAGCAGTTGTATACCAGCGCAGCTCATTACCTGCTGCTGTAGTAGCTACTAAAGATGCTGTGCTGTTTACACAGGCAAAGTAATTTCCTGATGCAGGTGGTGTTACCACAGGCGGCGCTACCGTTCTTGTAACCCCAAAAAAGTCAAGATTTTGCGCTACCGATGCTCCTACAAGCGAGCTGAACTGAACCGTTATCCTGTCTATAGGTGCGCCCGGATTTACAGGTACCGTAGTAATCGTACCGCCCTGAAAATTTAAAAGGTTAAGCGCAAGCAGCGTAGAGAGCGTTTGGTTAGAAACTTCTGTTCCGCCGTTTGAGGTAATTACCCTCACGTTGTTTATAAGGTCAAGATTTAGCAGTGTGCCTGTTGTCCTCAAACGCACGCCAAACTGGTCTGTAGCGCCCGAGAGGCCTTCAAAGTAAACCGTCTGGCTTACTGTTGCACCCACGCCAAGTATACCAAGACTCAGTACTGAGAAATTGGTCGTGTTGGCATCAATGGCAAACTGAGGGTTTTGCACCCCTGCCGAGCCTAACTGAAGCGCATCCAGCGTTATACCAGATCCTGTAAAGTTTGTAAATGCCGGAGCACCGCAATTTGCAGGTGCCGATACATAATACGTTTCAAAAACATTAACGATTTTCTGGTTGCCTAAGCCTACTAAGCTTGCACCTACACGGCTGGTAAGCCTTATCCTGTTGTACTGAACAGCAGGAGTAATTGCAATAAGCGTTTCGCCGGCTGCATTGGTTACAATTCGCAGCCTTTCGCCCGAAAAGTTTGCAACATTGTTACTGTTGCCCGTAAGCACAACAGAAGCACCATTTCTTGCATCAACAGTAAATTCCTGATTACCTATCAGCACTGCACCAAGCACTGTAGAGAGTAACCCCCCAAGGTTACCGCCCAATAGTGCAGGCAATAGGTTATCTTCTGTTGTAATTTTCACATAACTCGTAGTGTTCGCAGGAACCATGGCCGGATAGTTAAGCTCAAGATAACCCGAGTAAGCACCTAAGCCGAGAGCCAAACCTGAATTTGCCCTGACCTGAGCAGCGGTAGCCATATTCTGATCATATGACTGTGTAACGTTGTCTGTCTCTAATGAAGTAGCAGACGAAGCATAAACTCTCGTTTGCGCAGATCCCCTGTAAGGATTAAGGAAAAGCGCTCCTGCCATAAGCAGAAAGAGAATTTGGATTTTGGGAGTAGTTTTTAATACCATAAACGTAAAGATTAATTAAATAATTCATTGGTTCACGGGATGAAATTACCTCGCCACCTCCAAAACACCTTTTATAATTGCGAATTTCGCATAAGTATCGACAAAATACATTATTTAATCGATGTATGACGCACATAAATTCTTACTAAATTTTTAATTAAAATTTAACGATTGTTTAGCTATTTTTTGTTAAATTAATGAGGATAATTTTAACCTAATTTAGGCTTAAGCCCCGTTTTTAATCCGTTGCCTTACCATTGGGTTACTCATCACAACGCAGTTCCTTGTCGAAACCTTAACAGCACTTGTAGGAACAGACTCACACGCGATCCCATTTGCCGTTCGAATGGTAATCCTCCTGAAAAAGGTTGCCTGAGTGAGCATAGGAGGCTGATATGAAACTGTATTTGAAGATGCAACTTGTATCCAGTTAGCCTGATCTGTAGATGACTCCCATCTGTAACTTATATCGACTCCGCTTTCCACTGATGATGAGGTTAATAACGTTGGCAGCCTTGTGAGGCAAACGGTCTGCATCCCTTCAATCGTACCCGATGATGGCTTACCAACGACCATTGCCGTGGCCGACTCCAAAAGGCTTGCACACCCTCCTGCTATTTTTTGAACATAATAAGTGGCAGATGCATTTAAAGCTGGAGTTGCAAAAGCCTGCCCCGATATAGTTGTTGCCAAAAGATTTGTTGCCGCAGGCGAATCATACCATTTAAACTGTGCTCCTGACGTTACTGAAGTTGCTGTAAGCGACGCTGCACTGCCCGAACAAACCGGTGCAGCAGCATTCACTAAAGGCAGACCGGGTGTTTTTGTAGCTCCATAAAAATCGAGGCTCTGCAATATACTTACTGCCGTATTGAGCCTAAGCGTAATCCTGTCTACAGGCAGGCCGGGAGTCATGTACAGGGTAGTTATCTGTCCGCCCGTTATGGTAAGCAGGTTTAGGGCAATAAGTTCTGACAGAGTTTTTGTCTGCACCGCCGTTCCACCGTTAGAGGCTATAACGCTTACGTTACTGGCAATACCTGCCGTAAGCAGTGCGTGTGTTGTTTTGATCTTTATTGCAAAACGGTCTTCGGCATCTGAGAGGCCTTCATAATATACCGTCTGCTCTATGCTTGAACCTAAAGCCAGCAGCCCCATGCTCAGTACCGAAAAATCGGTAGTGCTCGTGGTAAGCACATTTTGGGCATTGGTAACTCCGGTAGAGGCCAAACTTATTATTCCTGCCGCCGAAAAAGATGTATAAGCCGGTTCACCGCAATGTATAGTTCCTGTTACATAATACGCATCATACACGCTAAGTGTTCTTGTGGCTCCAAGCCCCAAAAGGGCGTTACCCACTTTGTTTGTTATCTTAATACGGTTATAAGCCTGATCCGGCATTATCCTGATAAAGTATTCTCCCGCGCTATTTTGAACGATCCGTAGCTTATCTGTACCAAACTGCGATGCCGTGGTGCTGCTTCCGCTTAACAAGGGTGTGCCCAAATTTAGCCTTGCTTCTACCACAAACTCCTGGTTGCCTGTAAGCACTGCGCCAAGCACATTAGAGAGAAGAGTGCCAAGGCTTCCGCCGAGCAATGACCCTAAGAGATTGTCCTCGGTGGTTATCTTAACATAGGTTGGTGTATTGGCTGCAAGCTGCGTTGCAAATTCTAGTTCTATAGATGCATCATGGCCTGCAAACACGAGCGTATTTGATTTTGCAACAAGATCTGCCTTTGTAGCCAGCAGTCCGTCGTGCCCTAATCCGGCAGCGGTTACATGGTCACTATTTACCAGCGTCATGGCATAAACTTTAGACTGGGCATTGACATTGCTAAAAAGAAACACAAAAAATACCACGCAGCAAATGCGAAGGATATTTCTTATATATGTTTTTCTTGTTTTAACCAATTGATCTTTAGATTATCGTACCCCGTAAAGAGCAGTGTAGGATAAAACTAACATTTGCCATGCGCGCGCGAAAAGACTTTAGCAAAAGGCTCGATGTAAACAACATTTTTATCTATGAAATGAACATCTTATCTTTGCACCCGTTAAAGAGGAAAAACCTACTTTTGCATAATTATAAGAAACAGAGGCAAAGAGCATGAATTTTAATAAAGAGATCGAGAGAAGACGCACATTTGGTATTATTTCCCACCCCGATGCCGGTAAAACGACACTGACTGAAAAACTTCTTCTTTTTGGGGGTGCTATCCAGGAAGCGGGTGCGGTAAAAAGCAACAAGATTAAAAAAGGTGCTACGAGTGACTTTATGGAAATTGAAAGACAGAGGGGAATCTCTGTTGCTACATCTGTTCTTGCTTTTAATTATCAGGACAAAAAAATAAACATTCTGGATACGCCCGGCCACAAGGATTTTGCTGAAGATACCTTTAGGACCCTTACAGCCGTAGATAGCGTTATTGTTGTTATTGACGTTGCAAAAGGGGTTGAGGAACAAACCGAAAAGCTGGTTGAGGTATGCCGTATGCGTAACATACCTATGCTCGTTTTTATAAACAAACTTGACCGTGAGGGTAAAGATGCCTTTGACCTTATGGATGAGGTGGAGCAAAAGCTTGGCCTTAGCGTTACCCCTTTAAGTTTCCCTATTGGTATGGGGTACGATTTTCAGGGGATCTATAACATCTGGGAAAAGAACATCAACCTTTTTAGCGGCGACAGCCGTAAGAATATAGAAGAGACTATTGCCTTTAGCGATATAAACAGTCCTGAGCTTGAAAAGATCATTGGCCAGAAACCGGCCGATCAGCTTAGGGAAGAGCTTGAGCTTATAAGCGAGGTTTACCCGGCGTTTAACAGGGAGGCTTACCTTCAGGGTAAACAGCAGCCTGTATTCTTTGGTTCTGCATTAAACAACTTTGGGGTTAGGGAACTTCTTGACTGCTTTATTGAGATTGCACCGTCACCAAGGCCAAAAGATTCTGACACAAGGGAAGTAGAACCTACCGAAAATAAATTTGCAGGATTTGTATTTAAGATCCATGCTAACATGGACCCTAAACACCGTGACAGGATCGCTTTCGTAAAGATCGTTTCGGGGGTTTTTGAAAGGAACAAGCCGTACCTTCATGTACGCCTTGGTAAAAACCTTAAATTTTCGAGCCCTAACGCTTTCTTTGCAGAAAAGAAAGAAATTGTGGATATCTCCTACCCCGGTGATATCGTGGGCCTTCATGATACCGGTAACTTTAAGATAGGCGACACGCTTACCGAAGGCGAACTTATGAGCTTTAAAGGGATACCGAGCTTCTCACCTGAGCATTTCCGTTACATTAACAACGCTGACCCCCTTAAGGCAAAACAGCTTGAAAAAGGTATTGACCAGCTGATGGACGAAGGTGTAGCACAGCTGTTTACACTGGAAATGAACAACCGTAAGGTTATTGGTACTGTAGGTGCACTTCAGTATGAGGTTATACAGTACAGGCTGGAGCATGAATATGGTGCAAAATGTTCGTATGAGAACTTCCCTGCGTTTAAAGCATGCTGGGTGAAACCTGACGATGCCAAGAATGAGGAATTTGCCGAATTTAAAAGGATCAAGCAGAAGTTTTTAGCAAAAGACAAATACGGACAGCTTGTATTCCTTGCCGATTCTGATTTTTCAATATCAATGACACAGTCTAAATATCCATCTGTAAAATTATTCTTTACATCAGAATTTGACTAATGGTCATTTTGACCTCTTTTTTTACCTTTTATAGATTCTTTAGCAAAAAGAAGCAAAAAAGTAAGTAAATTTAAGCAGAAATTACTACGTCTTTTACTATTTGATAGTATCGTAGTGTATGTTTATATACTTAGGCTGCGTTGCTATTAAATACCTACCGCTTTTCTTACTCATTAGCGGAGGATCAGTTTATTATAGGATAATTTATATTATCTGCCAGTATTTGTACCTAGCTGCGTTGCGGCCTGAGCATAGTATTGCATAAACTTTTTTAATAGGTTTCGTAATTAAAGGAATGAAAAATAAATTTTTAATATTGTTTGTATTGCTATTACTGCTTTGCTTTGCCAATTCCTGCAAAGACAACACGGCGCCTGTACAAAAAATATCAAATCAAAATGATATAAAAAGCCTTAACGATCTTGCTTTTTACTATGAAAACAAACATGTCTGGGACAGTGCATTTTATTACCAAAATGCCTCCAGGGTTATTTATTTAGAACACAACTATCATAAACAGGCGGCTATAAAACTATTGGCAATGGCCAATATACAACTCGTTGCAGGAGATTACACCGGAGCAGAAAATACAACAAAAGAGGCACTGCCCCTGCTTGCTGATGATACAGTCCTGTTACGCAAATCGTATCTGCTCCTGGCAGGAACTTCAAAGCATCTTTTTAACCACAGCATCGCCATTAATTATTACAATAAAGCATACAGCATTACAAAAAACACCGCTCAGCAACTGGACATTAAGCACCATATAGGGTGTAATTATATTAAAAAGGGCGAATATGAAAATGCCACAGCGGTACTTAAAGCAGCATTGGCTTCTCCACACGCTGCAAAAACACCATCTGTAAAGGCTAGCCTTCTTGACCACCTGGGGTATACTTACTTTAAGCAGGACAATAAAGAGGGGATTAACGAAATGCAGGAGGCATTAAAAATTCGCCGCGAAGCCAATGATCTTGAGGGGCAGTTTTCAAGCTTTATACACGTATCCGAATTTTACAGCGATAAAAGCAGCAAAGAGGCCAGCAATTTTGCGAAACAGGCACACGGTATCGCTGCACAACTCAATAACCCGGAATTTTCATTAAATGCGCTAACCCGGCTTATAAACTCCACACAGGGTAACGAGCTTAAGGAGTATTTAAGCGAGTATATGAATACAGAGTCGGAACTAAGAAAGTCCAGGCTCAATGTAAAAGGAAAATTTGATAAGATACTCATAGAATCGAGAAAACAGGAAGCTGAAGCATTACGGAGGAGTAATGAAAAAGAACGACAGCTTATGATGCAGATAAGCAACGGCCATAACAAATTATTACTGCTTTCGCTGATCTTTACGATATTTTCTTCACTGCTTGTGTATTACCTCATACGGATGAGACATAAACGCGAACGCCTGATGGAGGGTTATATCACCGAAACACGCCTCGCTAAAAAAATACATGACGAAATTGGCAATGAGATCTACGGCACCATCAATTACCTTTCTGCTAATAGCGATATAGAACCTGAAAAAAAGGAAAACATCATTGCAAAACTGGATGATATTTACCTGATGACCAAGAATATTTCGCGCGAAACAAATAGTATTGAAACCGGCTATCAATATCCCGAACATTTAAAATTGATGCTGAGTTCCTACTCCGGCAGTGATGTAAATATAATTGTGAAAGGCATTACAGATATTGACTGGAATGTAATTGATGCTACTAAAAAAATTGCCACTTACCGCTCGATACAGGAGTTAATGGTCAATATGAGAAAACACAGCCGGGCTACTATCGTGGCTATAACCTTTAGTCTCACCGGAAAAAAAATAGAGATAAGCTATAGCGATAATGGCCTTGGCGTATCTGCCGAAAAAATTATATACAAAAATGGGCTCCTTAACATCGAAGAACGCATAAAAGCTATAAATGGCGATGTAAACATAGACACCGCTGCAGAAAAGGGATTCCATATTACATTAACCTATCCGGCACTGAAGACTTATGTATAAAAAAACCTTAATCGCAGAAGATCTGGACAGTATAAGCCTGGGCATAACCACACTACTGGATCAGCATTTCAGAGTAAAAACAGAAAGCAGCAAATACTGCGACGATGCTTACCAGAAAATAAAAAAAGCAATCCAGGATAAAGCCCCCTTTGACCTCCTGATAACAGATCTCTCGTTTAAGCAGGACGAAAGAGACACTGTACTTACATCTGGCGAGACGCTTATTATGCAGCTGCGAAATGAAAACATTGCTATCCCTATAATAGTTTACTCGGTAGACGACAACCCCTATCTGATACGCGACTTGTTTAATAAAGGCAGTATTAACGCGTTTGTAGTTAAAGGCCGCGATGGCAATACTGAATTGCTTGAAGCCCTGCAGTCACTTAGTGAAGGCGGCATTTATATATCTCCGCAGTTTTCAAATGTACTGAAGGACAAACCTGTACTGGAACTGGATAAATATGATATTGAGATATTAAAATTATTATCCGAAGGTAACACGCAGGAAGACATAAGTGTAGTATTTAAACGAAAGGGATATCCGTCACCCAGCACGAGTAGCATTGAAAAAAAGATAAACAAATTAAAGTTTATGCTTAAGGTTCAAAACAGTATTCATCTTATCGCAGTAGCCAAAGATATGCGCCTGATTTAAACGCGTAAGAATACACTTAAATTTAAACTGCTATGCGTGCATTTCATCGATTTTAACATTTTTTTAACATTTGTTTACGGTTTTCCGTAAGTGTTTTATCGACGCCTGTCGTAACTTTATCCTTATAAGGAAACATTTTAGGAAAAATAAGGCAAAAATCATTTATAACATAAATTTACAAACATGTTAAATGTTTCTTAATGAAACATTTGAAAAAATCAAACTATAACGTTATATTTAAAACATTATAATCTGATTTCATAAAAATCATATATTAATTTTCATCGCTTACTATTAAAGACAAATATTAACCTTGCTAAAAACATTTTAATGCCTATGAAATAATACCTACAACACCTCCATATCCAACCAAACTAAACATTAAACAAACCTAAAACCTTGAACACGCTATGAAATATATAATTATCAAAGGAGCGCGGAGTTCCGGCAAAGCCGAGACTATAAATGCAGTTTGCAAAAAACTTAAACCGGAGGCAATCAAAAAAGTATACTTTTCTGAATCAGGAAGGGTGACACTTGAGAATGTGGCACCTGCTGCCGGCATAGAAGACGGTACTTATATAGTAACAGTGCGCAAAAAAAACATCCTGATGGTATCAGGCGCGCCTACTGAGCAAAAGAAAAAAATAACCAATATAATGGAATCAGTATTTAAGCTTAACCTTAAACCTGATTTTGCTATCGTGGCAATGCGCGGATTGGAAAAACTAAAAGATTTTTCTACTTCTCAGGAATTGGAAAAATTTGGAAAATGCATTTACGAAACAAAAATATGGCGGATACCATCCTACACCTTCCACACTACAGAAGAATGGAATAAACGGATATCCTATATTACAGCAATTACCCTCCACAATCTATAAAATTCTACAAGCCTAAATATTTCATCAGAGGCTCCTTTGAGCCTTTGATGAAAACATAAAACACTCATAAACATATAGATAAAAACCAAATAAGGTTATTAATCGTATATATACATTAGTTACACATCCTGCTTTCAACCGGCAGGAAGAATCCAATAACAACCACCACAAAACCAAAATCAATTATTAACTTAAATCTTCCCGAAAAAGCCTATGACAAAAGCATAACATTAAATTCCCGTACTTCAAAATCCACACCTGCTATTACTAATCAAAAAAAGCGCGACCATGAAGTATATAATTATAAAGGGAGCAAAAAGTTCTGGCAAGGCAGAGACCATTAGCGAAATATGCCAGCGGTTAAAACCTGAGGCTGTGAAGAGAGTATATTTTTCAGAATCGGGATCGGTAGCAGTAGAAAACTATCCTCCGGCAAAGAAAAATCCTGAAGGCACTTATATAGTAACCGTTAGAAAGAAAAACATACTTATAGTGTCAGGCTCGCCAACAGAACAAAAGAAAAGAATAACATCTATAGTAGAATCTGTTTTCAAGCTGAATTTTAAACCCGAATTTGCCATCATAGCAATGTGCGGGCTTGAAAAATTAAAAGACTTTTCTACTTCAAGAGAGATGGAAAAATTCGGCAAATGTATCTATGAAACCAAGATATGGAGGATACCCTCCTACAATTACCACATGACAGAAGAGTGGAATAAACGTATTTCATATATAACAGCCATAACATTACATAACCTCTGACGATAGAGAATGCAAAAAAATACCTCCGCAATGCGGAGGTATTTTTATAGTATAGCGTTGCTATT
Source organism: Flavobacterium sp. DG1-102-2 (assembly GCF_033042555.1). Taxonomy (NCBI): domain Bacteria; kingdom Pseudomonadati; phylum Bacteroidota; class Flavobacteriia; order Flavobacteriales; family Flavobacteriaceae; genus Flavobacterium; species Flavobacterium sp. DG1-102-2. The sequence goes on along the minus strand of NZ_JAWLIK010000003.1, from coordinate 28,305 downwards.
ATGGTGTAAATCGCCACACCTGGACAGCATAAGGTGTCATTGTGATATCCCTGCTTTCTATCTTAAAAGCTACATTTGGCGTACCTAAAATAAGCCTGGCCCTCGTTGTGTCGAGTTGACTGTCGTTAAAGCTAACCACCTGATTGGCTCCCGAAAGGTTAATTACAACCAATGCCTGTTCATACATCGCTGTTTCTTTATTGATGTATGTTCGCATAAACGAAACGATATTATCGTTAGTATTTGTAATCTCTCTATAATTCCCTAAGGCTAACGCTGGCTGCATTCTCTTTATCTTACCAAGCTGCCGGTAATATTTAAGCAGTGAATTAGCATCTTTCTCCCCTTCTTCGGCAGATATTCCATCATTTGGTTTAAGCTCTGTTTTATCCCACCATGCACCGGAATCTTTATACCACGCAGCTAATCCTTTGCCCTGAGCTCCGGCAAACCAGTCATAAGCTTCCCTAAGCGGAATCTTATCGCCATCTTTACCCGTTTGTAATGGCTGGCCTTTCATACCAAGTTCCTGGCCATAGTAAACTGACGGCACGCCGCCAAGCAAAAAGTTTAATCCTGCGGCAGCTCTTAGCTTTCCTGCATTCATACCTTCTAACGATGCCACACGCGGTGTGTTTTCGTTTTCTATGAATACAACCGGATACTTATCTGCCGGATTTTTTACAAAAATACTGTCGGCAGCAGCAACGATCTTCTTTTTATCAAAAGACAATATACTCTCTCTTAACTTGTAGGACATAACCCTGTCGGTATTAGCCTTGGTATAAAAAGCAATACCAAAATTTTTAGTGTCGGCAGCTTCGGTAAGCAGCATTATTTTGGGGTTTACCTTTTTAAGATTCTCAAACAATGGAGCGTAAAAGCCTTTAAGCAGGTTTCCTGTTTTACCCGAACTATCAATCTTATCCTGCACATCTACTAACCTGAATCCATCTACACCATCATTAAAGTTTCCGTTTTTATCAGGGTCGGCCCAATACTGAAGCGCTTTAGTGTAATACGCTGCAACCCCGGCATTTTTAAGATTTACAGCCACAAGAGTTTCTTTAGCACCGTTATATGTAACAATCTCAGGCAGGGCGAAGGGTTTTTGATTGTTTGCATCTGTATAATAAATGTAGCTCTTGTATGCCGATTTTGTATTTTTAAACGAATCGGTGTACCAAAGGTGTTTTGTACTTACATATTGAAGGTCTATCTCCTGGTACAGCTTCATTTTTCGAAGATGAATGTTTTGGATTAAGTCGCGGTATTCCTTAAACGCACCATACTTTGGGTCTGTTTTTTCTATATCTGAAGCATACAGGTTATGATAAAAATCAGATTGGTAAACAGGGCTTAACGAAATAGTGGTTACCCCCATTTCCTGAAGGTAATCAAGCTTTTGCTGAATGCCCTTAAGATCGCCGTGGCCATCGCCATTACTGTCAAAAAAACTACGTACAAATACATGGTACATTACTTCCTGCTGGGCAGAAGCTGTGGTGAAACATAGCAAACAAAAAACAAAAGCTAGCAATCGTATCATAGGGATATTAGTTTGTTTCAAATATAAGTGATTTCTATTAGGATTTATCGTTATGATAACAGCGTAATAGCCTTTTTCCCCAGTATTTATTTTTACTTTTACACAAAATTAAACCTGCACACATGCTCATAATAGGAATAGCCGGAGGCACCGGAAGCGGAAAAACTACTGTAGTACAACAAATTATGAACGAGCTTCCGTCAGAAGAAGTGGGAATTATCTCCCAGGATTCGTATTACAGGCAGACATCCGGATTAACCTATGAAGACAGGGCAAAAATTAATTTTGACCACCCTAATGCCATCGATTTTGAATTGCTTACCGCCCATCTGGCCGAACTAAAGGCAGGAAACAACGTTGAGCAGCCGGTATATTCGTTCATAACACATAACAGGACCAGCGATACGGTTATTACGCATCCGCGAAAGGTAATGATAGTAGAAGGCATACTTATCCTGTCTGATGCTAAACTAAGGGATATGTTTGACATCAAGATATTTGTATATGCAGATCCTGATGAAAGGCTTATACGCCGTTTAAAGCGCGACATTGCCGAGCGCGGCCGTGATATGGAAGAAGTGCTGAACCGCTACCAGAATACGCTTAAACCTATGCATGAGCAGTTTATAGAGCCTACTAAAGCCCATGCAGATATCATTATTCCGCACGACAGGTATAATACTGTAGCTATTGATGTTGTAAGGGCAGTGATACATCAAAAATTGATCTAAAAGAAATTCCAAAAAATAAATTTCAAATACCAAATGGAAAAATTGAATTACAAGCTTTGAAGATTTTGTTGCGATTTTTCCAATATAGAGGAAAGGATTTTTTTTAACTCATCTGCTTCTTTTATCAAAGATGTAATATCAATTTGAAAATCAGGATTGCAGTCATTTATTAGGTTAAGCCAGTATGCCGATTCTTTCGCTTCTTTACGGCATATTTTTATCCTGTAACAAAAATCTTTTTTGCTCAAAGACTCATTAGCTTCAATATAATTTGCACCTACTGAGCCCGATGACCGAATAAGCTGTTTTCCATCCTCAATTATCTGAATTGTTTTTGGTAGTTTTTTTCATCAGCCATCTACAGTTACGCGCAAATAAAAATGTTCGCTTTTCTAAATCATATAACTTCTCTGCCATTTTTTAAAATAGATATTGTCTCTGAAAGCTAAAGTTATAGAATTTGCAGATTGAATTTTACGATTTATTTTGGAATTTATCGTTTGTGTTTTGCGATTTGTCATTTGGGGTTTAAAGTTTGTATTTTGGGATTTGTTATTTGGTATTTTGATGTAATTTAGCGGCATGAATTTTTTCAAAAAAATAACCTCCCGCTACCCTATCCTTAAGATATTAGGAAACAGGTATGTATTGGTCATTATTTTTGTGGCGGTATGGCTTACATTTCTTGACAACTACTCTTATTTTGAAAACCGCATACTCGATAAAAAAATAGAGGAACTGGAGGCCAACAAACGTTATTACCTACAGGAAATACACAAAGACAGCACAAGTATAAGGCAGTTGAGCAATCCTGACCAGACGGAAAAATATGCGCGTGAGAAGTACTACATGAAACGCGAAAATGAAGATATTTATATCATAGAATTTGAAGACAGCGTGCCTAAAGACGAAGAAGGCACAAAATCTCTTTAATATATCCCTGCATGAGCGACAACTTATTTAATGAATTTGATCCTGTATCTTCCAAGCAATGGAAACAGCAGATACAATATGAGCTTAAAGGCGCAGACTATAATGAAACCCTTGTTTGGGAAAGCCCTGAGGGTATAAAAGTGAAGCCTTTTTATCATATAGACGAATTTAAAAAAGGGCTTGCCGCCGGCGGTAAAGCTGCCGAGTTTACCATTTGCCAGAATATTTTTGTGCACGATGTAGAGAAATCGGCGGGAAGGGCTATATCTACCCTTAAGCGTGGTGCCGAAAGCCTTAGATTTACCATTGAAAGCGATAAGACAGATGTTGCAGCCTTACTATCAAAAGTGCCGAATGCTACGTCAGTGTATTTTTATTTCACGTTCTTATCAATCGATTTCGTAAAACAGCTGGATGCTATTGCCAAAGAACGAAATGCCAGCTTTTATGTTCAGCTTGACCCTATCGGACAGCTGGCCAAAGATGGTAACTGGCACACCAATCTTGAAACCGACATTGAAAATTTAAATACGATTGCCATTGCCTGCCCTAATCTTCATTTTTTAAGTGTAGATGGCAGCCTGTACCAAAATGCAGGGGCAAATATTGTACAGCAGATTGCTTACACCCTAGCGCATGCCAACGAATATTTTAACCGTGTAGCCACGATCAATAAGCCTGTGGTGCTTCAGGTGGCTGTAGGCACTAATTACTTTTTTGAAATTGCCAAGCTGCGTGCAATGAGAACACTTTTTAACCTCATCGCAACAGAATACGACCATACTTTTGACTGCCATATTATTGCAACACCTACAAAGCGCAACAAAACATTATACGACTATAATGTAAATATGCTGCGTACCACTACCGAATGCATGAGTGCCATATTAGGCGGGGCAAATACTGTTGCCAACCTTGCCTATGATGCCTTATACCATAAAGACAATGAGTTTGGTGACCGAATTGCCCGTAACCAGCTGTTAGTATTAAAACACGAAAGTTACTTCGACAAGGTTAACAATCCCGCAGACGGTGCATATTATATCGAAGAGCTTACCCATCAGCTCGCCGAAAAAGCCCTGGAGCTTTTTAAAGACATTGAAGCTAACGGTGGTTTTGTTACGCAATTAAAGGAAGGAACTATCCAAAGGAAGATAAACGAAAGCGCCGCTAAAGAGCAGGAACTGTTTGATACCGGAAAAGAAATACTATTGGGCACTAATAAATACCCTAATAAGAATGACCGCATGAGCCATGACCTGGAATTGTATCCTTTTGTAAAGATCAACCCAAGAAAAACGCTCGTTTCGGCAATTATTGAAAAAAGGCTGGCCGAAAAGATAGAACAGGAACGCCTGGAGAGTGAAAAAGCCGGTAGTCAACAGGATTAGAAGTTAAACAATGAGAAAAAACATCCAACATATAAAACTGAAACCTTTGGCCGATGCTGAAGCGGTAAACACACAGCAAAGCAGCTTTGTAACCGCCGAAGGTATTGAAGTTAAAGAAAACTATACCGAAAAGGATATCGAAAACCTGGAGCATGTTGAATTTGGCGCGGGGTTTGCACCTAACCTACGCGGACCCTACGCTACCATGTATGTGCGCCGTCCATGGACAGTGCGCCAGTATGCGGGATTCTCTACAGCCGAGGAAAGTAACGCCTTTTACCGACGCAATCTTGCTGCCGGCCAAAAAGGGCTTTCGGTGGCGTTTGATCTTGCCACACACCGCGGTTACGACAGTGACCACGAACGTGTAGTGGGCGATGTGGGTAAAGCCGGTGTTGCCATAGACAGCGTTGAGGACATGAAGGTGCTGTTTGACCAGATTCCGTTAAATGAAATGTCGGTATCAATGACCATGAATGGTGCAGTACTGCCTATTATGGCCTTCTACATCGTGGCAGCGGAAGAACAGGGCGTTGCGCCTGAACTGCTTTCGGGTACGATACAAAATGATATCCTTAAGGAATTTATGGTACGCAACACGTACATCTACCCTCCCGCCCCATCGATGAAGATCATTGCCGATATCTTTGAATACACAAGCCGCAAGATGCCAAAGTTCAACTCTATCAGTATATCGGGCTACCACATGCAGGAAGCCGGAGCCACTGCCGATATTGAACTTGCTTATACCCTTGCCGATGGTTTGGAATACATCCGTACCGGACTTGCCGCCGGCATGAAAATAGATGAATTTGCACCGCGCCTTTCGTTCTTCTGGGCTATTGGCATGAACCATTTCATGGAAATCGCCAAGATGCGCGCAGGCCGTATGCTATGGGCTAAACTATTGAAACAGTTTGAGCCTAAAGACGATAAGTCCCTTGCACTGCGTACCCATTGCCAGACCAGCGGGTGGAGCCTTACTGAGCAGGATCCGTTTAACAATGTGGCGCGTACCGCTATTGAAGCTGCCGCAGCTGCCTTTGGCGGAACACAGTCATTACACACTAACGCATTAGACGAGGCTATTGCGCTGCCAACCGATTTCTCGGCACGTATAGCCCGTAACACACAAATATTCCTTCAGGAAGAAACAAAGATTACTAAAACAGTAGACCCATGGGCAGGAAGCTATTATGTAGAAAGCCTTACCGACGAGATCGCCAAGAAAGCATGGGCGCTTATTGAAGAGGTAGAAGAACTTGGCGGTATGACAAAGGCTATTGAAGCCGGCATACCTAAACTTCGCATTGAAGAAGCCGCAGCACGCAAACAGGCGCGTATAGACAGCAGCCAGGATATCATTGTGGGCGTAAACAAATACCGTTTAGAGAAAGAAGATCCGCTGCACATCCTGGATGTAGACAACCAGATGGTGCGACGTCAGCAGATTGAACGCCTTGATCGCATTAAAGCCACACGCGATAGCCAAAAAGTGGCAGATTGCCTTGCAAAGCTTACCCAATCGGCTACAACAGGCGAAGGGAATTTACTGGAACTGGCTGTAGACGCGGCACGCAACAGGGCTACACTGGGCGAGATAAGCGATGCACTTGAATCCATATTCGGACGATATAAAGCACAAATTAAATCATTTAGCGGAGTGTACAGCAAAGAGATTAAAAACGACGAGAGCTTTGAAAAAGCAAAACAGCTGGCAGACCGGTTTGCTAAGCTGGAAGGCCGCCGACCAAGGATAATGATTGCCAAGATGGGCCAGGACGGGCACGACCGCGGCGCTAAAGTGGTGGCTACAGGTTATGCCGACGTAGGTTTTGATGTAGACATCGGCCCGTTATTCCAAACACCGGCTGAGGCTGCAAAACAAGCTGTTGAGAACGACGTTCACATCCTGGGCGTATCTTCTTTAGCCGCAGGGCATAAAACGCTTGTGCCGCAGGTTATTAAAGAACTGAAAAAATACGGCCGAGAAGATATTATGGTTATCGTAGGCGGCGTTATACCGGCACAGGATTATCAATACCTTTTTGATAGTGGTGCAGTAGCTGTCTTTGGCCCCGGCACGAAAATAAGCGAAGCCGCGATCAAAATACTTGAGGTACTTATAGAAGGATTTGAAGAATAAAAGAAACACCTGATAATGTTTATCAGGTGTTTCTTCTTATATTTAAGTATGAAAAAATCACTTTTCTTCTTTTTGTTATCTATCCAATGCTTTTCTCAGATAAAGACAATTGCTGTAAAAGCCGGAGATATCCCTAGATCAATATCATATACTGGGAATATCATTAAGGCATTGCGTTATACTGATAAGCTTGGCGATAACCTGCTTATAACTACAGAAACCGGTGTTAAAGATGACCCCTACCAGCAAGACGGACAGAACACCGACAGTGCAGAACTGTTTGCATATCACTATACCCTAAAAAACGGCACATGGACACTAAACTGGAAGATATACGACTTTGTGAAGGAATGCCCCGTTAATGTTGTTGCGCAATACATTAAAAATGCTATTACGATAACAGATATTGATAACGATAAGACTGCAGAAGTATGGCTTACCTATCTGCTTGCATGCCATGGCGATGTAAGTCCGTGCGATATGAAGGTCATCATGTATGAGAATGGTAAAAAATATGCCATGCGCGGCGAGAACAGGATTCAGGCGGGAGAGAATTTTTATATGGGAGGCGAATACAAATTTGACAAAGTCTTTAACGAAGGTCCCAAACAGTTTAGGGGCTATGCTGAAAAACTCTGGAATAAATATAAAAATCCACGGCCATAATAAAGTGTCCCAATTTTACAATCCTATCATTCTAAAACTATAGAAATTTGGAGAAAAGCTATAACCATGAATGCCAATACACTTTTACGCGTTTTTCTTCTGTCAGTTTTAATTCCGCTTCTATCTCATTCACAAGACAATAAAGAGGAATACCTCAAAAATAATTCGTCAGTTTTAAATTCATCCTATACTTTTCCACAGCAAAGTTTTAATATAATTGGCTTTGGTGCCTACCACGGCAGTGCAAAAACCGAAGATGCCGAATTACTGCTTTTGCAATCGGTCATAAAGAATAATCAGACTGCGTATTATTTCCCTGAAACAGATATCAGCATTGCCCATTATTTTGATGAATACCTAAAATCAGGCGACGAAGAATTGCTCAGAAGCCTGGTAGAAACCTATGGAGCCCGTGTTCCGCAGGAAAGGACTATTGAAGTTTTTACTAAATGGAAAAAGCTGAAAGCAATAAATGACAAGCTGCCTAAAAATAAAAAGATAACCGTTTTAGGCGCCGATCCCATCGTTACTTACCATTTTACATACAGGCACCTGCTTTCGCTCATAAAAAACAGCAGTAAACGGACAATACTAAAAGAACTTCAAAATACAGTTGAAAAAGACACCACCGACTTCTCCCCTTACTATGACAGTTACGCAAAAGGACAGTTGAAAAAGTTTGTTGCCGATTATGAGGCCAACAAAAAAATCTACCTCCCATTACTTGAAGATACCGTCCTGTTTGATCATCTAATTGCAACGATAAAAGTAAGTTTTGGAGATTATAAACGTGAAAAAGAGATGTTCAACAATTATGCTGCTCTCGCTAAGATGTACAGTCTGAAAGATAAAGTCCAGTTTTTCAGGCTAGGTTTTGGACATCTGCTAAAATCAAAAGAAGGAAGTTATGAAAGCTTCTTTTCTATGCTGTCTGCCAATGTATATTCGAAAGATAAGATCATTTCGGTTATCGGTTATCTTACTAAGTCGGAAGTTATTTGGGAAGATAAATACAAGGATGGTGAATATATATCATCTATAAATATGGGCGATGAAGGCATAGGCGACAGCCCAAATGAATATTTTAGAGGCATCGACAAGCTGAAAAAAACCAAGGTAGCCGACCTTACCATTTTCCGCCTAAATGCAAAAAGCAGTCCGTACAGTCTAATGGGCAGTGACCTTATTGAAGTTATTGAAACTCCGCAGAAAAGAAAGGTAGATTATAGTGTTAATGCTACTACCGATTTTGTAGATTATGCCATTTTAATAAGCAATTCTCCTGCATCAAAATCTATTTACAGCAAGCCTTAAACTTTATTTAGAGTTATTTTAAGGATTAATTCTTATTTTTGAGTTACAAAACTCACTACTATGGATATTAAACAGATCTTTAAAAACAACGAAGCATGGATTTCAAAACACAGGGAATCTAACGATCATTATTTTGAAAAATTATCAGAAGGCCAGGCTCCTTCAATACTTTACATAGGATGTTCAGACAGCCGTGTTACCGCAGAAGAAATTATGGGCCTTCAGCCTGGTGATGTTTTTGTACACCGTAACATTGCTAACCTGGTTCCTAATACAGATTTGAGTGCCATGTCGGTTATTAATTATGCGGTTAGCGTACTGAAAGTTGACCATGTGGTAGTTTGCGGCCACTATGGATGTGGTGGTATAAAGGCTGCTATGGAATCGTCTGACCTTGGTATACTTAACCCCTGGCTGCGTAACATACGTGATGTATACCGTATACACCGTGCCGAACTTGATGCTATAACTGATGAGCACCAACGCTACCAGCGTCTTGCGGAACTTAACGTACAGGAGCAGTGTATCAACACTATTAAGACAGCCGAAGTACAGCGTGCTATTTCCGAAAGGCAGCTTACCGTACACGGATGGATATTTGATATAAGCACCGGTACCCTGAAAGATCTTAATATAGACTTTGTAGGGATCATGAAAGATTTCGTTCAGATCTACACAATAGGATACAAACAATAAAAGACAACCCGCTAAAAAATTTTAGCGGGTTATTTTTTTACCTAAAGCACAACTTCGTTAAACTTCTCCAAACCAAAAATGGGTTCTGTAAATTACATCGTAACTTTAGGTAAAATATAACCCATGCCCGAAGGACCATCTATAATTATTGCAAAAGAAGATATCGCCGGGTTTGCCGGCAAAAAGGTAATTGATGCCTCAGGCCTCGCAAAAATTGATTTTGACAGGCTGGAAAATAAAGTGATTACCGATATCAGGTCATGGGGCAAACACCTGCTTATCTGCTTTGATGATTTTACTATTCGTATTCACTTTATGCTGTTTGGCAGTTACCTGATTAACGAACGCAAAGCTACAAACACCAATCCCAGCCTACGCCTAACCTTTGACGATAGTGAGCTTAATTTTCATACCAGTTCTGTAAAGTTATTAGAAGGAGATATTGACACCCACTATGCATGGGATGAAGACATCATGAACGATGCATGGGATGCTGAAAAAGCAGTCGATAAAATTAAAAAAGTTCCCGATAAGCTAGTATGCGATGCTTTACTGGAACAGGATATTTTTGCCGGAGTTGGCAACATTATTAAAAATGAAGTTCTATACCGTGTACGTATACATCCCGAATCTAAGGTAGGCAAACTGTCTAATGCAAAAACCCATGAGCTGATTGAAGAAGCGCGCAATTACAGCTTTGATTTCCTGAAATGGAAAAAAGCTGGCGTACTGAAAAAGAACTGGCTGGCGCACACCAAAAAAATATGCAAAAGATGCGACCTGCCTATCATTAAAGAATATACAGGTGTAAAAAAACGCAGGAGCTTTTACTGTACAAACTGCCAGGTGCTTCACTCATGAAAAATAAAATACACATAGGGCTATCGGCTTTTAATAACAGCTATTGGAAGGGCATTTTCTATCCGGAAGACCTCCCCGCCTCAAAACGTTTCGACTACTATTGCCAACACTTTTCTACCTATGAGATCAACGCTACTTTTTATAAATTCCCAACAGATAAAAGCATGAAGGCATGGTACGACAAAAGTCCGGATGGCTTTCTCTTTTCGGTAAAAACACCAAAGACCATAACGCACCTAAAGAAATTTATTGATGCACAATCTGAAATTAATGAATTCTATAAAATTTGTAGTGATAACCTAAGAGAAAAACTTGGATTTGTACTCTTTCAGCTGCCGCCAAGTTTTAACTACACCCCTGAACGGCTTACCCTGATTATTGAAAGCCTGGACATGAACTTTAAAAACGTTGTGGAATTTAGAAACGAAAGCTGGTGGATACCCGAAGTTTTTGAAGCTTTTACCATACAAGGCATCATATTTTGCAGCGTAAGTTACCCTAAGCTTTCATCGGATATTGTAAACACGACACATTCGGTGTATGTCAGGCTGCACGGTGTGCCAAAATTATTCTATTCGGCATACAGCGATGAAGAATTAGAGGTAATGTTTAAAGCTATTACTGAAGACACGTCTATTAAAGATGCTTACATCTATTTTAATAATACAGCCGGCAAGGAAGGTATCATCAACGCATTACGGCTAAAAGAGCTGACTTTATAAACAAACAAAGCCATCTTATACAGATGGCTTTGCCGTTATCTTAAAGATCTGTGATTATAAATTCACTTCTCCTATTCTGCTGATGCTCTTTCTCAGTACATTTAACCCAGTCGGCACATTTATTCAAGAGCTGGCTTTCACCATATCCTTTTGCCGTAAGGCGTTTAGAGTCGACACCTTTTTTAATCAGGTACGCCATGATTGCCCTTGCCCTGTTTTCAGACAACAGCTGATTTTGTCTTTCCGGCCCTCTCGAATCAGTATGCGACCTGATATCAATCCTTACAGAGGTGTGATCTTTCATAAAGATAACGACCTTATCAAGCTGTTTTGCTGCATCGGGGCGTATATTATATCTTCCTGTATCAAAATAAATATGTTCTATCCTGAATTTTTTCGCTAGGTCAAGCCCTATTACAGGTACTGCATTTGCATATAAATTCTCAGGTTCAACTTCAACCGGTTTCTCTGGTTTTGCTAATAGTACAGGCAATACCACATCGCCTTCGGCTTGTGTAATGGCTACTGGTAAATCCTGCGGTATGTAATCGGCAAATGCGACCTTAACGGTATATGCCCTTTCGCAGTCAACACCAAAATAATATACTCCGGAATTGTCTGTAGTAAGTTCCTCCATAAGGTTCTCATCAGAATCATACAGTGAAACTTTTACACCTTCAAGTACTTTTTTAGTGGCCTTATCTGAAACTATACCTGAGATAAACTGCCTGCATGTAAAATCTAATGCAATGTATTCTGTAAGGCTGTATATATCATCATATCCAATTCCACTTGTCCTGTTTGAGGTAAAAAAGCCTGTACGGGTTTCTTCGTTTATGATAAATGCAAAATCATCAAAGTGGCTGTTTATTGGCTGGCCTACATTTATCGCCTTTACAAACGTACCGTCGGGTTGCAGCTTTGCTACAAAAACATCAAGGCCGCCAAGACCGGGATGCCCGTCTGAAGCGAAGTATAATTTATCTACAGTTACAAACGGAAAAGTTTCCCTTGATTCTGTATTTATACCCGGACCTAGATTTTCGGGAGCTCCATAGGTACCATCTTCATTAATGCTTACGCTGTAAATGTCAGACAGACCGTAACCACCCGGCATGTCAGATGCAAAATATAAAGTCTGTCCGTCGGGGCTCAGGCATGGATGGGCAGTATTATAGCTATTGCTTGTAAACGGCAGTTCTTTTATATTCTTCCATTTATCGCCATCGGCCTCCGCCCTGTATATTTTTAAAAGTATATGGTCTTTATCATCTTTTTGAGTCTTACCGTCGCTAAAATTATTTCGGGTAAAATACATTACCTGCTTATCTTTAGTAAAGGCAGGCGTAGACTCATGGAACTTAGACTGTACCCTTTGCGAAAATTTAACCGGTTTTACAAGATCGCCCTTTGATGTAATTTCAGAGACATATAGCGCTGTAAACGATTTCTTAGTCCAGCGGTCTTTACGCTCGGTTACTCCAAGGCTGTCCCTGTTAGATGCAAATACAACCATGTTATCGCCATAAAAAGCAGGGCCATAATCTGACACGGTTGTGCTTGCACCCGTATTTTTCACTTTATACCTTCCCGAATTACTTTCGATGGCATTAAGGTAGTTTTTATTTTTTTCGAATAACTCTGCTCTTTGGTCATCCCCTTTTATCTGAGCATATTGCTCTAAAAGCTGATTGGCATCATCATACTTACCCACTGTTTTTAACGATTGGGCCAATTTATAATAATAGTCAGGCTCAATTATTTCTTTTTTAAGCTTAAAAAGTTCCCTGTACCATCGTACTGCCTGGTCTGCTTCATTTTTTGCATAATAAGCATCGCCAAGTTTTTTATACAGAGAAGCCGTCCTGTATCCCCTCTCTTCAAGTTTAAGGTATACTTTTATGGCCTCATCATAATTGTATCTGTCAGTCAGGTTTTCGGCTTTTTCCATTTTAGCCTCGCCATTCTTAACCTTTTCCTGTTTTGCTTTTTCTTTCTTACTTAATTTCTGTGCCGTCATTTCAGAAGGCATAGCAAACATAAATATGAAAAATGCGATGTAGTATATTTTTTTCATAATGCCTCTTAGAAGAATCGCGGATTCATAACCTTTTCATATTTTCTGAACAGCTCAAAACGGAGGAATATCTCGTGCGAACCAGAGTTGTAGTTTGCCAGTTTTGTTGTTTCTGTATCATAAGTATATCCTATGAATAGGCCATCCGTAACCTGAAACCCCGCAAGCGCACTCACAGCTGCATCCCAGCGGTAAGCTATACCAAGGGTAAACCTGTCGTTGTATAAAACGTTTGCCGTAAGGTCTAATTGTACAGGCGCTCCTTCTACAATTTTTGCAAGGGCAGCCGGTTTTAACTTCCAGTTGTAGGCGAGGTCAAAGACATGACCCGCCATAGCATAAACGTGAAAACTTTCTCTGGCAACAGAAATATCATTATCCTGGTAATGCTGTGTTTCAAGTATATTAGGAACCGATAGCCCCAAATACGTTTTATCAGAATACATATAGGCACCTGCACCTACATTTGGAGTAAGCTTGTTTACTATATTATTCTGGAATCGCGGATCGTTAGGATCGTAAATGTTAAGCTTTGTAAAATCTACATTGAATAATTGCAGAGATCCCTTAAGGCCTAATGCCAGTTTATAGTCGTCGTTTACTTTTATGGTATACGAGAAATCTCCGGAGATAAGGTTTGTATCTGTAGGGCCAATCTTGTCGTTAACAAATGTAAAACCAAGGCCTACGTTTCTGCCCACAGGAGCATTTACCGAAGCTGCATTTGTTACCGGGGCACCATCCAGTCCTACCCATTGTGCACGGTGAAGTCCAAAAATAGTTGTTACACCCCTGGATCCTGCATAGGCGGGGTTTATATTAACGGGGTTGTACATATACTGCGTATATTGGGGGTCCTGCTGAGCCCATAGCGCACTTTGGCTAAATAAAAGGCTTAGTAAAGCTATACACTTTAAATGTTGTATTCTCATTATTTTTTTTAATATTAGTCTGATCCCAGGTATAGGTATCCTGCTTTTTTAATTTCTCTGGCAGGTATACCGGGTTTTTCATATACGTACTCAATGATGTAGAAATAAGTCCCCGTTGGCAAAATTTTAGTATCGGTTACCGTTGCACGACCATCAGAAAAACCTTTAAAGACATTTCCTACCGTGTCATAATGAGCGGTTTCATACACCTTGACTCCCCATCGGTTATAAATCTGAACCGTGTTGTTAGGAAAGTCTTTAAGGTGGTCAATTACAAAGTAATCATTCTTACCGTCCCCATCCGGCGTTACACCATTATAGATAACAATATCTCCCGGCAGCAAAAGATCGTCTTTAATTCTTGCCAGCGTAAAGATACCATAACCTTTTACCGGTGCAACAGTTGTTACTGTTCCTGTACCTGAAGTTACAGGTGCAGCGATACCGCCTTCATCTACCCATAAGTTTTGCGTCTCATCCCATCGTACTATATGAATTTCCCCCAAAGGCTCAGCAAATATCTCAGGCGGCGTTGTAGCAGCATCCCAACTCAGTGTAAGCATGGCATTAGCCTCTCCCCCTTCTTTCTCAATCTTCCAGTACTCTTTGTTATCAATAACATCAATAACACCAGTCCTGCTTGCGTGAGGATAATCCTCGTTAGAATTTTTCAGATAATATTTGCCCTTAAATGCACTTCCGGCTTCCTGCGTAGCAGAAATAGCAGCATACCTATAGTAACGGGCTTTGGTAATAGTATCCTGATCACCTAAAGGATAGATAAAATCAGTACTTCCATTTTTAACCACAAATCCGTCTACGTGACTTTCATTGTCCACATTGCTGTGGGTTGCACTATTTTCAAATACAATGATTCCCCCGAATACATCATCCTTGACTACTCCTTTAACGAAATCTGCATTACCGCTAACCGAAATATCCCCAAATAAACGGATAGCAGCTTCTGTAGCTGTGTTGTTTGGATTATTGAACAGTACATTATAAAAATCTGCAGGTATGCTGCCGGTAATATTCTGCTGCGTTTTACCTTCAAAACGGCTGTACCCGTTTCCTGCATCAAATGTTGTTATTCCGTCATTATTAAAATTACCTCGAAATATTACTTCCCCGTTGTTTTTATATTCTCCGGTATCCTGATTGTCAAAGTCAGACATAATGGTCATTAGCGTACCCGGCGTAACATGAAGCTCTCCCTGGTTTACCGTCTGGCCGGCATTGCCTGTGTTCTGGGCAAACATAGCTGCCGAAAACATTGCAAACACCATAATTGTTATACTCCTTTTCATTTTATTCTTTTTAAATAAGGCCTCAAACCGCATTATTAGTTTTTAACTCTCTGGTAGATCATTGGGTTTGTGATCACCTTACAATTTTTTGTTGTTACCGCCACTACTGGTGTCGTGCCAGATTCGCAGTTTGCCGTATTTCCGTTTGCCGTGTAAGCATCCAGCGTTGTACGTCTGTAATATCTTGCACTGTGCAGTACAGGCGGCTGATAAGTAACGCCTGTTTCACCCGGTATAACTGCCCATCCTGTAGAGCCGTTTAATGAAACTTCCCATCTGTATGTTATCGTTCCAGATCCTGTTCCCGCACCTGTTGTTGCAGAGCCTAAAACTGCCGGTGTTGTATCCATACAAATATTTTGTGCAGCTCCTATGCTTCCTGCAGTTGTTTGTGCAGCCACAGAAATTGTTATTGTGTTAGAATATGCCACACAAGAACCTGCCGTAGGTATTGTTACCCTTCTGTAATATGTAGTTACAGTTAATGCGCTCGTTGGTGTATAGCCCGCTCCGTTTGATGTTCCCGAAGCTGTTGCCCATGGGCCTGCTGTATTAGTAGCTGCCTCCCATCTATACGTAAAACCACCAGAGCCGGTTCCTGCTGTAGAGTTATTTAACGCAGCAGGGGTTGTATTGTAACAAATCGTCTGGTTAGCCATGACAGATCCACCTGTTGGTGCTGTAACCACTGCAACGGTTATTGTATTAGAATATCCCTCACAGCTGCCTGATATCGTTGCACGCCTGTATGATGTCGTCATTGCTAATGCACCAGAGAATGTATAATTTGCCGTCGTTACCGTCGTAGCATTCCATGTAGTTCCCCCGTTAGTTGACGTATCCCATCTATAGTTAGTAGTAGCACCTGCTGTACCCGTAAGCGTTGCAGGAGTGTTTCCGCTACATACAGTTTGATCTGCACTAATCGTGCCAGCCGAAGGCAGTGGCGTTACTGTTATCGTTATTGTATTAGAATAAGCTTCCCCAGAACAAGATGCAGATATAGTTACTCTCCTGAAATAGGTTGTTGCAGGTAAAACACCAGGAGAATAAGTTGCTCCGTTATTTGTTCCTATAGCAGTAGCCCACGGACCTGATGCATTTGAGGCTGTCTCCCAACGGTAATTTGTAGACGATCCGGCAACAGATGATGTTAAAGTCGCCGCTGTTGATCCGCTACAAACAGTTTGATCAGCTGCAATAGTACCGCCGGTTGGCGCAGCAGAAACTGTAATTGTTACAGTATTGCTGTACACTTCACCATAACATGGACTTGATGTTAAGCCTCGTCTATAATATGTTGTTGCAGCTAAAGCAGCAGAGAATGTAAAATTCTGTGTGGTAACACCTGTATAAGTCCAGGTCGTTCCATCAGTAGAACTATACCAACGGAATGTTCCTGTTCCTCCGCCAGCCCAGCCAGAATCGCCGGTTATAGTAGCGGGAATACTGCCCGCGCATATCGACTGGTCTGCAGAAATACCTCCCGGGTTAGGATATACATTAACACTTATAAACACAACATTAGATGGCGCTGAAGGGCATGATCCATTCATATTAAGCCTCCTGTAATACCTGGAAGATCCAAGTGCACCCGGCTGATAGGTTGCAGAAGTTGCACCTGTTAAGTTTGCCCAATAGCTGTTATCATACGATTCCTGCCATTGGTAACTTGTGCCTCCCGCGCCTGGTGTTACAGATGTTAATAACGCAGGAACAGCATTTCCACAAACATTTTGGTTTGAACCAATACTACCCGGAGTAGGTATTGCCGGTACCGTCATAGTAATTACGTTAGAAGGTACTGTACCTGTACAGTATGTACTTGCTAAATTTGACACACCAAATCTGCGGTAATATGTTGTTACAGTTATAGGAGCAGTAGGCTGATAAACACTATTTTGTGCTCCTGCAATATCTGTCCACGTCATATTATCTGTAGAAACCTGCCATAAATAACGGTTGGCATTTGTACCATTCGTAATATTGATGGTTTGCGGAGGCACATTGCCGCTACAAACTGTCTGGTCGTTACCTATAGTACCACCCGTTGCAACAGTTGCAACATTTATAGCTATTTGTGGACCCCAACCTGAACGACATGCTGTAGTACCATAATTTCCTACGATAAGCCTTCTGTATAAGATGTTTTGCGTCATAGCCCCTGTTGGGGTATAGTTAGCGCCTGTAGCGCCAGCTATATCAGCACTCCAGTTTGCTCCATTATCTGTAGAAGACTGCCATACATAACTTATTGTACCGGGAGCAGGAACCGAACCTGCATCCTGAGAAGTTATAGGATCGGCCGTTGCTCCATAACATATATACTGGTTACTTGACGAAAGGCTTCCCGGGCTGTTAACCTGTCCGGCAACCGTAACCGAAATAGTATTTGTAAATCCTGACTGGCAGTTTGTACCGTTACTGTTAGAATTTGTCAGCCTCTTATAATATCTTGTACCTGTAAGGGTGCTCGGTTCCTGATATGTCTCTGCCGTGGCTCCCCCAATAGGATTAAAATTAGTGTTATCTGTAGACATATACCATTGGTATGTCATAGTACCCGGACCTGTACCTGCTCCACCCGTTGCTGATGTTAGCAATGCCGGTTGAGTGCCAAAACAAATAGTTTGGTTTGCAGCGATACTACCCGGCTGTGGTGCAGATACAGTAACCACAACAGTTGCCGAAGGCATTTCACACACAGTATTCCCAGGCGTGCGGGTTGTCACGGCAACCCTGCGGTAATAAGTAGTTGTACTTACACCAGTTGTAAATGTATAGCTTGCACCATTTGTAGTTCCAGTAGGTATTACAGCCCATCCGGTATTACCGCCGGCAGAATATTCCCATCTGTAAGCCATTGCAGTCGTGGGAAGTGCGTTACTTACAGATGCATCTGAAGCATTGGTCAACGGACTTGGCGTAGCGCCAGCACATATCGACTGATTACTGGCCGGTGTTAATGTACCCGGATTAATCTGTCCCTGTACACTTATGGTAACCGTATTTGAAGCCCCGGCTGAACAAATTAATGTACCGCTGGTAGCTGTAGCAACACGCCTGTAATACGTCGTTGCTGTAAGTGCTCCCGGAGTATAACTCTCGGTAGTTACCCCTGTAGAAGACCATGGGCCGCCTGTATTAGAAGCTGACTCCCATAAATATGTAATAGTACCTGTACCTGTTGCAGGGCTGCCCGAAACAGTTGTAATGGTTTGGGGTGCGGTATTGTAACAAATAGTTTGGCTTACACCAATAGTACCTGGTGTTGCCGCAGGTAAAACTGTTATTAGCACTTCTGCAAAAGCCTCACACGTTACACTGTTTGCAGTATTTATTGTATAACGACGGTAACGAATTGTTGATGTAAGATTACCCGGAGTATAACTAGCTGTGGTCTGTCCAATAGGCGAAAAACTTCCTCCTGTAGCTCCCGCAGCAGATTCCCATCTGTATGTTACACCTCCTGCGTTAGAAGAACCATTTGACGTCCCACCTAAAGTTCCCGGAGATGTATTATTACAAATTGTTGTATCAGGGCCAATAGTTCCCGGATTAATAGTGGTAACATCAACATGAATATCTCCAGAACTCTTAGAACCACACTGGTTAAAAGCTAAACGCTGAAAATAGGTTGTAGCCGTTAACGGAAAAGTCGTGTAAGTGGCAGAATTGGCTCCAGGAATATCAACCCAGTTAAAAGGGCTGCCGGTCGTAGAGTACTGCCATTGATAGCTGGTGAAATTTCCTCCACTTAAATTATTGTTAAGAAGAACAGTTGTGCCAGAACATGCTCTTGAGGCACTGGCACTAATAGTACCTGCAGTTAGAAAAGGAGGTAATGAAACCGTTACAATGTTTGAAGGCCCCGCAGTACAATCAACACCATTTTGTGTAGAAATAGTATAGCGACGATAACTCGCATTTGTTGTAAAAGGATTTATAGTAAGTGTAGGTCCCGTTTCTCCAGTTATAACAGTATATGTTCCTCCGGGATTACCAGCAGTTTCCCAACGATACGTGATAGATCCTGAGCCTGTACCTGAAACGTCTGATGCAATAGTAACACTGGTTCCCGGACAACCGATAGCTGGTCCCGATATAGAGCCCACTCCTACATTATCCTGCACTGTTATCATGATTGGTGTAGGGGCAGGCGATTCGCATGCGTTACCATTTATCGTAGAGATAACAATACGACGGAAATATCTTGTTGCAGTAAGCGCCGGCGACGTATAACTTACCCCGTTAGATGTTCCTGCTGCTGTTGTAAAAGGCCCTGCTGCATTTGCCGAAGATTCCCAACGATAGGTAATCGTAGTGCCTGTAGCAGGTGTAACTGCAGAACCCACTATTTGTCCCGGTGCAGTGTTATAACATATTGTCGTTGCAGCAGGCGGTGTCATTGTACCTGCACTTATAGCAGGCTGAAAAGAGACATATACTACATTACTGTATAGAGAACCACACGCTGTTGTAGTCGTTCTACGGCGATAGTAGCCTGTAACAGTTGGGGTGTAATTCTGCTGGCTGGTCGCAGCGGCATTACCCACAGCATTAGACCAACCTGTAGCAGTTGTTGGATTAGCGCCTGTAGCCGATACCTCCCACTGATATGTAAATGCATCTACACTCGATGCGGCTGTACCCGTAATAGGCGATGCAGCGCCACCGTTACATATATTTTGCGCGCCCGTAATTGTGCCCGCATCGGTTTGCGGTTTAACAATTATAGTAACAACGTTAGAAGGGTCAGATTCACAAGTCAATAACGGAGTAATACTTGTACTAATATTTATACGCCTGTAACGTTTTGAAGTAGTTAAGGGCCCTGGTGAGTAGTTTGCACCATTAGATGTTCCCGGCGCAGTACTCCATGAACCTCCAGATGTACCTTCAGCTACTTCCCAACGATATTGTATACCATTACCGTTTGCACTAGCAGTTAATTGAGCCGGCGCAGTATTGTAACAAATTGTCTGCGTTGTACCTATAGTACCCGGTGTTGGGGTAAGTACAGTTACATCTCTTGTTCTTCTGTTTGACGTATTACAGCCATTGCTTATCCTACGGCTAAATCTAGTTGTTACTGTTAAAGGAGTAGTAGGTGTATATGAGCTGCTAGCCGGATTTGCATCCTGAATCAAGGTATATGTAGCACCTCCGTCTGTTGAATATTCCCAAATATAATATCCTGGATCTCCGGCATCTGTATTAGAAAGCGTACCGGGAACTGTATTACTACATACTGTAGTAGGCGTAGTAGTAAAATTACCACGATCAGGTGTATTATTTGTATTATTAGGACCTACATAAGCCACCACAACATTACTGGGATTACTACATGTATTTCCAGAAACCGTATATCTTATAACACGGCGAAAATAACGTGTTGCCGATAAACTTGGGCTATCGTATGTAGCACTAGTAGTACCACCTCCAGATATATCTGTCCAGTTAGTTGTTCCATCATTAGATATCTGCCATTTATAAGTATAGGCAATACCATCAATTGTACCTGTAGTGCCACCAGTAATATTGGTAAATGCATTAGGGTCAAAAGTAGTACAACCCGATTGTGAATTCCCTATAAGACCCGGTGTAGGAATAAATACTTTTACAAAATTACCCGGACCTGTACATGTCTTACCGTTTGCAGTTAGTGTAACAAGTCTCCTGAAATATGTTGTTTCTGTTAGTGCAACAGATATATAATTTTGACCTGTAGCTCCTGATATTGTTGTAAACGTACCTCCTTCGGTTGCACTTTGCCACGCATACGTTGCTCCGGTTACAGCTGTACCACTTACCAAGACGGTGCTTCCAGGACATGTAGCTGGAGATACTACAGATATTGAGCCTGTAGATGATGGTCCAACAATTACTGTAATTGGTGTTTTCGGACCTTCACAATCTCCATTTACCTGGCTAACATAATACGTATAGGTTCCTGAAGCACCTGTGTAAGGTTTAATTGGAAATTCAGAAGAAAATCCATTAGCCGTCATATACCATCTAAGGGTATTAGAACCTGTAGCTGTTGCAGTAAGTAACGGTGCATCTTCATCAACACAATAGTTCAATGTACCAGGAGGAACTGTAGGTGCAGCAGGTTTAATATACATATTAATGCTGGCGTTATTGTTAGCCTGGTTATCCGTTGTCTCTATAGACTGGCCATAGTTATAATCGGTAAATAACAGTGCTGTGGTAGTATCAACATAGCTTGTTGTACCCGTAGATGGTTGTACAGTATACGTTACCGGATATGGATAGGTACTTCCTGAACCTAATGTTTGTGCTGAACCATCTGCCGCTGTTCCACGCGCAATATATCCAATTGTTGTATACCCATTAGAAGGTGTATTATTCAGTATGATCTTAGACCATCGTGCAGTAACATCACTATTTACAGGATCAGCCTGTGAACCTGCAAAACCACCCGGTGTAGAACTGTCATCATAAGTATACCCGGGAGGTACCACATTATAAAAAGCGACCCTGGTACCGTTTATTCCTAATCTTCTGTAAGAAGTTGCTACAGCACCATTATTAGAAACGTATACTGTAAATTTAGGTATAGCAGGTGAAGTAATACATTGCTCAGTTACCATCTTTGTAAGCAAAAGGTCAACATTTTCGGCAGTTACCGGTGTCCTTACTATAGATGTATTATTATTTAAGTCTTCATCTAATGGTGGTATTGCAGAAGCCGTATTTTGAAGTATACTGCCATCAGGAAGTGTATATAGCCTTCCCACAATTGTAATATAGGCAGTTGTGTTTGCAGCCAATACCAATGTACCGCTAATTTCATTAGTGGTTAGCGATGCGACGTTAGGCATTGCAGCAGTTACAAATCCAGATGTAGTAATGGATGTTATATCAAATCCAGATGTTCCTTCAGGTATAAGATTTCCATACGAATCAGTTATCCTGTCTGTAAATTCAATTTGAGGTATCTCAAAATTAGTATCATTAGTTACCTCAATAGTATAGGTAATAGTACTGTTTGCCGCATTATTTGTTCTTAATATATCTTTATCTGCTCTTTTAACAATACGAAGGTTACCCGGTGTTGTAACAAGAAGGTTCCTTATTTCATGATAGTTAACACCACCACCGGTAGATGCCGCAAAGCCAAGCTTTAATAAGCCGGGAGGTACATCTGTTGTAGTATAATCTGTAACATAAACAAAAGCACCTGTTGGGCTTGTTTTCCATCTAACGATAACATTATAGTATATACCTGCTGCGTCAAGACGTGTTATCTCTAACTGAACCCTTCTGTAAAACTGAGCGTCGGTAGGTCTCGTTGTTGTTACCGTATTATAATCGAGCGCATTTTGCGTTGCCACCCCTGTTGTAGTAGTAACATCTCCATAAGAAAAAGTTACTCCTGAATCTGCTGTAGTTATAGTTTTACCTGCCAAAAACCTGTTTGTAGTACTTGTACTTGCTGTTGTAGGCCCTCTAAGAGCAACAGCATTAGGTCTGTAACCGGGACCACCTATCCTGCCCTCGGTAGGATTTGAAAAGTTACCGTAAGCATCAAGGCCAACACCTACATAACCACCGGCAAGACCCGACCCCCCAATTGGAGCATAACCTAAAGATCCTCCATAACCGCCAAGAGCAAATGTAGAAGATGCATCGTATAAAAACACACCAATACCATCGGCACCGTTGTAAGAATCATTAGTGTTCCTCCACATTTTATATTCAAAGTCAACCAAAACACCAAGTGTAGATGGAAACGACTTATTAACATAAGCATAGCCTTTTTGATTCGATGTAGAATTTGTCAATCGTAACCACCCCGCATTTACAGGGTCATTAACCCCTGATGTAAGGTAAGCTGTTCCTTCTGTACCTCCGCCACCTCCGATAATAATATCGGGATTACCACTGCCCCTAAAATTTTCGGTAATAGCAAACTGTGCAAAAGCAGTCGTATTGCCAAGAGCCAAAAATAAGCCAAGCAGTAAAAGTGCTCTGTACAGAAAATTCATATTATATGTAAGTATATTTTTTACCATAATAAATTTGTAAATCGGTATTACAGGGTATCGCAAAGATACCCTTATAAATAACCAATTAAATTATTTTACCACAAAAAGGATATTCATGAAAGAGGCTTCAGTTCCAGGGCCTATTATAGTATATGTAAGCACACCCGATGCACTAAGCGAAACGCCAGAAAAAACAGTAGTATCATAATAAAGGATGTGATACTCAAGCTCATTTGCATTTTGATAGTAAGGGATTGCTGCAGCACCAGGGCTTGATACAAGCGTTGGGTTACCTGCACCTGTAAATTGGTTTACGTATTCCTGATACAGGTTCTTTGTAAATGTACCGTTTACAGATGTATCAAAAACTACAGATGGCATATAGAATACCTTAGACATTGATGCATTAACAGTCTTAAGAACTCCCTGAGAATCTGCCACAACAACCTTATCTTTTGCTGCACCGGCAGTAGTTGGTAAACTCCTTACCCTAACATTACCGCCTTTAACATCCAGTTTATCGGTAGTATTAGGAACATCTCCAGCCACTAAACCAATACCTACATTACCTGCCTGGTAAATATTTTGTGTATTAGCATTTGCCTGGGTAGTACCTCCCTGCACCTGCCAAGGTTCTATAGCCAAGGTAGATTTATCTGCCCATGTTACAGTTCCTGTGCTTCCGCTTGTAAGTACTTTATCGTTACCCGGAGTTGCCATATCTATGGCAGCTATAGTACCATCTTTAATATCTTCTGATAAAATTGACTCGTTAACTATTTTAGAAGAGTTCACTGAGTTGTCTGCAAGTTTTACTGTAGTAACACCGCCATCTGCTATGTCAAGCTTACCTGTAGATGTATTTTTTACAAGGCCGACACCGGCTACATCTGCATTTATTTTAGTCGCTGTAATACCACCGGTAGCAACGCTTACATTGGCATCTTTTAATAATGCACCTGCGCCTGTACCGCCTATCGCTATAGATGTATCTCCTGCAGAAAGGGTTTTACCAGATGTTATACCGTCAACATTTACATCAAGTGCTCCTGTAGATGTGTTTTTTATTAATCCGACACCGGCAACATTTGAATTAATTTTTGAATTTGTTACAGCTCCCGCTTTGATATCAACCACTACATCTTTTAAAAGTGCTGTAGCTCCGTTTCCACTGATAGAAAGGTCTGTTGATGTTAATGGCTGGCCATTGGTCACATTAGCCGCAGTTGCAGTAGGAGCAGCGTATGTTACACCTCCTGTAAGTGAGTTAACGGTAGCTACAAAACCAACTGCAAATCCTGATGCATCAAGTTTAGCCGCCGTTACATTTTTATCTGCAATGTCAACCGTCTTAACCTCACCATCTTTAATATCTTCTGATAAAATTGACTCATTTACAATTTTAGACGAGTTTACAGAGTTTGCATCAAGATCTGCAAGTTTTACTTCGCCATTTTTAATTTTGTCAGATGTAATTCCATCTGCCGCAACTGCAACAGAAACCGGTTTTAATACCGTTCCTACTCCATTTGTTGCACCGCCAATTGTAACCGAAGTGTCTCCTGCGCTCATGGTAGCTCCGACTATGCTTCCTGATGGTATAGCATTGCTATATGTAACGTTACCATTAATATCTGCAACTGCAATCCTGTCTGCTGCACCAGTACCGGCATCAAGCTTAGTTGCTGTTACATTTTTATCTGCAAGGTCTGCTGTCTTAACCTCACCATCTTTTATATCTTCTGAAAGTATTGACTCATTTACAATTTTAGAAGAGTTTACAGAGTTTGCATCAAGATCAGCAAGTTTTACTTCGCCATTTTTTATATCTTCAGATAAAATCGATTCGTTTGCGATTTTAACTGAGGTTATTCCATTGTCTGCAACACTTATCTGTGCATTTTTTAATAAAGCACTATCTCCGCTCGCTACCAATATTGATATCGGTGTTTCTCCTGTTGGAGAAGA
Source organism: Flavobacterium sp. DG1-102-2 (assembly GCF_033042555.1). NCBI lineage: Bacteria > Pseudomonadati > Bacteroidota > Flavobacteriia > Flavobacteriales > Flavobacteriaceae > Flavobacterium > Flavobacterium sp. DG1-102-2. Next base: position 2,997 of record NZ_JAWLIK010000003.1, on the reverse strand, counting down.
AAGTGTTCCTTTATCAGCAAGGTTTGCTGTGCTTACAGACTGATACGTTACAGTCCCCGTAGAAGTAACGGTTGCTACTTTACCTACATCGGTGGCATCAGCAGTTAACTTTGTCGCAGGAACAGAACCTGTAGCTAAATCTTCTGCTATAATTGTTCCGTTGGCTATTTTTGCCGTTGTAACAGCATTATTAGCAATACCTAGGGTTACGTCTTTAAACGCTGCATCAGTACCACCGCTTACAGTTATCTCCGTACCTCCTGTAACATCTCCACCACCGAAGTTTACATCTGTAGTATCACCGTTTGTAAATGTGTATACTCCTGTTGTAGAATTATAAGTGATATCTGATTTGTTAACTTTTACCTTCACACCGTTTGGCCTGACTAGGGTTACTTTGCCATCAGCCTCATCTATTAAGGTAATATTATTTAGCTGTGTGTTGCCAAAATTAACAATTTGGTCTATTGCTCCCTGAACTGTCGTAGCTGTAAGACCCGATGTCGTATTTACGTAACTAACGTCAGATGCCTTTACTGTTTCATAGGTTACTGTACCATTAGCGTGCGCTGTTGCAACTTTGTTGGCATCAGTCGTGCCATTAGCAGCTAGTTTAATTGCAGTAACAGAACCCGCAGCCAAATCTTCGGCTATAATTGTTCCGTTCACTATGTTTTCCGTCTGAACTGCGTTGTCTGCCAATTTTGCATTTGTTACTGCGTCATCAGCAAGTTTTGCTGTAGTCACTGCACCGTTTGCAAGTTTCCCAGTAGTGATACCACCGTCAGCAACCTTAAGGCTTGTCGCAACAAGAACCGAATTTGTACCACCTGAAGTAACTTCTATAGAAGGAACAGCATCTGTAGTCGTATTTGTATATGCTGTTAAGTCTTTTTTGTCAGCAAGGTTAGCTGTGCTTACATTTTCATATGTAACATTTCCATTTCCGTCTGCTGTCGCAACTTTACCATTGGTTGCTCCTGTTGAATTCAGTTTAATTGCTGTTACATTCTTATCTGCAATATCAGCAGTTTTAACCTCTCCGTCTTTTATGTCTTCCGATAAGATTGACTCGTTTACAATTTTTGAAGAGTCAACTGAGTTTGTATCAAGATCGGCAAGTTTTACTTCGCCGTTTTTAATTTTGTCAGATGTAATTCCGTCAGCCGCAACTGCAACAGAAACCGGTTTTAATACCGTTCCTACTCCATTTGTTGCACCGCCAATTGTAACAGAAGTATCTCCTGCACTCATGTTAGCTCCTGCTATGCTTCCTGATGGTATAGCATTGCTATATGTAACGTTACCGTTAATATCTGCAACAGCAATCCTATCCGCTGCACCCGTACCGGCATCAAGTTTAACAGCTGTTACATTTTTATCTGCAAGGTCCGCTGTTTTAACTTCGCCGTCTTTAATATCTTCTGAAAGTATTGACTCATTTGCAATTTTTGATGAATCTACCGCATTTGCACCAAGTTTAGTATTTGTAACTGCACCTGCATTAATATCTATTATAACATTTTTCAATAGCGCTGTAGCACCATTTGGGCTTATAGAAAGGTCTGTTGATGTTAGCGGTTGTCCGTTTGTAACATTTGCAGCACTAGCACTCGGCGTTTGATACGTTACAGTTCCTGTAGAAGTAACTGTTGCCACTTTACCTACATCGGTGGCATCAGCAGTTAATTTTGTCGCAGGAACAGAACCTGTAGCTAAATCTTCGGCTATAATTGTTCCGTTAGCTATATTCTCTGTCTGAACTGCGTTATCAGCAAGTTTTGCATTGGTTACTGCATCAGATCCTATCTTGTCTGTAGTTACAGCACCATCTTTTATATCAGATGTTTCAACTGCACCAGCAGCTATGTTTTCCGTCTGAACTGCGTTATCAGCAAGTTTTGCGTTCGTTACTGCGTCATCAGCAAGTTTTGCTGTAGTCACTGCACCGTTTGCAAGTTTTCCTGTAGTAATACCGCCTTCAGCGACTTTAAGGCTTGTTGCCACAAGAACAGAATTTGCACCACCTGTTGGAACTTCAATAGAAGGAACAACATCGGTAGTTGTATTAGTATATGCTGTTAAGTCTTTTTTATCAGCAAGGTTAGCTGTGCTTACTGGCTGGAATGTTACAACTCCATTACCATCTGTTGTGGCAACACTGTTAGCAGGTGCTGTTCCTCCAGTAAGTTTATCTGCCGTTACATTTTTATCAGCAATATCTGCCGTTTTAATTTCGCCGTCCTTAACATCAGCAGAAGTTATTGATTCGTTAATTATTTCAGCCGAACCAATAGCATTATCTGCCATTTTAGCATTAGTAATAGCATTGTCTTCTATACCAAGGGTTACATTCTTAAATACCGAGTCTACACCATTACCTACAGTAATCTCTGTACCTCCTGTAATATCGCCTGTCGCGATAGCAGCAGTATCAACCTGCAACGCTCCAGATGCATCCTGTGTTAAGCCTGTTCCCGCAACATTAGGGTTTATCATTGCAGCTGTTACACCATCAGTAGCAATTTCTAAAGCGCCTGAAGCTGCCTGAGAAAGGCCTGCTCCGGCAACATCTGCATTAATTTTAGCCGCTGTTACCGCATCATCTGCAATTTTAGACGTTATCACAGCGTTTGGTGCTAATTTGGCATCTGTTACTGCTTCCGGTTTAATGTTTACAGTCACTTCCTTAAGTAAAGCTGTTGCCCCTTCAGGAGCACTTACACTAAGATCGTCAGATAAAAGTGCTTTTCCGTTAGCAAGGTTATCTGCATTTAGCGGCTCATAAGTTACTACCCCGCCTGTACCTACAGTAGCCACATTGCCAGGAGTAGCACCTGTAGCGTCAAGCTTTATAGCCGTTACTGCATGGTCTTTTATGTCAGAAGTCTCAACTGCACCAGCAGCGATGTTTTCTGTTTGCACTGCGTTATCAGCCAATTTTGCATTGGTTACTGCATCGGGTCCTATCTTGTCTGTAGTTACAGCACCATCTTT